>DFYY01000045.1 GCA_002383485.1 Bacteroidales bacterium UBA4070
CCCTGGCCTCGGCAGCTCTCTGCTCACTTGCTCTCTGCTCAAATGCTTCGTTTTCTGCACTCTTCACAGTTGCCCCGGCAGAAGTTCTTCTGACCGATTCACCGGACTGTGCGTTACGCTCACTAGTCTGATCAGTCCTGCTTACTGTGGCAGGAGTCCTTCTTGCTGCTTCAGTCGCGGCTGCATCCCTGCTTACTGTGGCAGGAGTCCTTCTTGCTGCTTCAGTCGCGGCTGCATCCCTGCTTACAGTGACAGGAGTCCTTCTGGAGGCATCAGCCTCTGATGCATCCCTGTTGACGGTGCCTGTGCCGGTTCTCCTTGTTGCCTCATTTGCGGCTGCATCCCTGCTTACAGTGACAGGAGTCCTTCTGGAGGCATCAGCCTCTGATGCATCACTGCTGACGGAGCCTGTGCCGGTTCTCCTTGTAGCCTCATTCGCGGCTGCATCCCTGCTTACAGTACCGGAGGTGTTCCTCCTGGCAGCATCAGGCTCTGCTGCACTGCGTCCTGCAGTACCTGCGGCGGTTCTCCTGCCATCGGCAGGCACTGTACCGCTCACTGACAGAGGCGCTGCCTGACGCCTGGTCACATCAGCCTGGCTGCGGGTCCCTTCAGTCACTGCAGCATGTGTCCTGCGCTGTAGCTCGGCACCCTCAACCCTCTGCTCGGGACGCGAGTAGGTCTGCCTGTAGTTGCCCTCGGCAACCCTGCGCTGCACCTGAGGCGAGGACTGCCTTACGCTGTGGTAGTAGTAGTCGTTGTACCTGTGGTACCTGTAGCGGTCACTGTGGTGATAGTAGCTGTGGTAGTGGCTGTGCCACCCGGAGTGATATCCGTAGTAGTAGTCCCAGTACCAGGGGCTCCAGGGCTCATACCAGGTGGGGTAGTAACCCCAGTACCACGATGAGCTCCATCCGCTGTAGTAGGGGCTGTATATGTGGACCACCACCGGCCAGTCCCAGATGTCGTAGTAGTAGTTATTGTATACAGTCACGCCTCCGTAGTAGACAGGGCTGTATTCGTGCCTCACCTTCTGCTTTTTGGCAAGCAGAGGTTCGATTATGTAGTTCCTTCCGTAGAGAAGCTCATCGCCGATGATCTGTATCAGGAACTTCTTCTTCTTTAACCTCTCCACAGTTATCACTGCAACATCCTGATACTCATTGCGGCCGAGAACCGCACGCAGTACGATGTTGTGCACCCTGCCGTCACGGTAGTCCGACACGGCAATGTAATCAACCCTCCAGTCGCCGTTAAGGTCAAGGTTGTTTATCCGTGACTCCCTGTCGTTGAGGCTTCTTTCGAAAGCTTCAAGGGTAGGAGAGTTGCGGAACAGGTCCATGACTGCGTAGAGGTTCAGGTTGTCACCGGGGAGACCCAGGTATTCCTTCGGGTAATTCTGTGCCCCGATTGTCGTCGTTAAGGCTGCCAGAACTGCGAGGACCGATGTGATAACTGACTTTTTCATTTTCTTAAGTTTTATGAAGATCGCTCTTCGCAGAATGTAATGCAAAGGGTGTGCCAAAACAGTCGCAGAGCCTCAAAAGATGCGACTCTGCGGTTGTTTGTTGTAAGATGTATGACAACTGATAAAAATGTCATAAGCCCACCAGGAGCATTTTCAGGTTAGTCTCGAGTGCATCCAGGTAAACAACTGACCAGACACGGGTACTTTCGGCGAAAGTATTTCTGGTCCACTCATAGGGCTCTTGCGATGTGTTCTCAATGTGAATAAAAGCGGGGGCTTCACGGGCCAGCGCATCGCCGGCCTCACCGTAATGGAGTGACGAGAGATACTTCTTTAACTCCTGTTCAAGCCTGATATCAGGAGCAGGTAGTTCTTCCCGGGTGATCAGCCACCCCTCGAAAGGACCCTTCCAGTTGCCAGTGTAGCGCTCAAAAGTCAGCGGGGTGGCCACGTCGGTCACCTCAACCTGCCCGGTGATTCCGGGAAAACGCTGCTCAAGCAACCTGGCAATTGTTGTAGCGATATCGTCCTTCTTCTGCACATAAACAGCCGGGTCCCCGGCAATCTTCTTCCAGTATTCGTAATCAGAGCCGAGCATCACTGTGACAGTTGTCTTGCCTTCGGGTGCCATGGTCGGATCCTGGTTGTAGATATGCACCGGAAGTCTCTCACGCATTTTATCGGCGATCAATACCAGCTCCTTCAGAGGGAAGGATATCCATGAGACTGAGACCGGAAGGTCGTCGAATTTGCGGTTGACACCCAGCGAAACAAAGAGGAGTGAATGGAATGTCGGCCATCTTTCATACTGTTCGCGGGTCTTTGCGTCAAGAAATTTGCCGTCGAGCATATTGAAAAGGGTGGCATGGCCATCAGCTGCCGAGATGACCCTGGCAGAGGAGATTTCTGTCCCGTCGACCAGCCTGATACCTGTGGTTCTGCCGTCCGTGGTAAGTATCCTGTCAACTTTCCTGCTACAGTTTATCACACCACCCAGTTCCCTGTAGCGGTCTTCGAGGGCCTTTGACATGGGCATCGAACCTCCTATGGGATAGCCGGCGTCAATTTTGTGCAGCCATGCTAAGGTAAAGAGCATAGACAGCATTGAGAACTCCGGGATCCATATCTCCATGAAGGCCTTCTTCAGGAGAGGGTCATTGAAACGGTTGGCAAAAACCTCTCCGGTAACATTCATCCATTTTCTGAAGGACCTTCCGTACTTCAAAAAGTTAAAAAATGAAACTGCGTTTTTCTTAAGTCTTACGAAGGGAGGCTCATCGGCTGGAGGAACCTCAAATGCAGTACACATCCTCACTCCCCTGATAAAGTTACTGATGGCCTACGCATCCGATGGAGAGATTTCCAGCAGATGCTCCTCAAGCCTGTCTGCATTGGAATAGAAGATTACGGTGCGCCCGTCCGCCCCCTCACAACGGCAATACTCATCAGGATATACGAACTCACTTCCCTGTGCGACGCCTGTCTCCTCCCAGAGTCTGTGCCGGGAGCATTCAGGGGATGAACCTACCAGCCAGTGGACGCAGGCATCGAATGTATAACCCTTTCTCTGCCATGAGGTGCATAATCCTCCCGGCAGGTTGTGCATTTCGTAAATGCCGGTTTTGTACCCGTTCATCTGTCCGTAAATGCCTGCGGCGAGGCTGGCAAACCCTGCGCTGATGGTGATCATTGATTTTTCGTCTCAAGCCATAGGGGTAAAAGATTAGTGTGTAAGGCAAATTTACATCAACCTCACTCAACGAAGACAATGTTTCGATCTATTTTCTTCCGAAGCGGCGCTTTCCATGAGAGGGGCGCGAGGGGCGATGACCGGAGGTGTCACCGTATCCGGATGCAATGAAATCGGGCAGTGGTGCGCGGAATACCTGGTAGCCAATAAGTTTTTCAATACGCTGGAGCTTGAACATATCGGCCTTGCAGACCAGTGTTATTGCTACTCCGGTTGTGTCTGCCCGTGCCGTACGTCCCACCCTGTGAACGTAATCTTCAGCATCTGACGGAGCGTCATAATTGACCACGAGGTTTATATCCTTGATGTCGATGCCACGGCTAAGCACGTCGGTAGCTACGAGAACCCGTGTACGGCGCGAGCGGAACCTGAGAAGAGTCTCTTCGCGCTCCTTTTGTTCGAGATCGGATGAGATACCCTCGACGGCATAATCGCGTGAGCGCAGGCCCCTGACTATCTCATGCACTTTCTTCTTCGTTGAACTGAAGATCAGTATGCTGTGGTATTCAGGCTTATCTGCCAGCAGGCTGTTGAGAAGGGGCAGCTTCTGGTTCTCCTCAGCCAGGTAAACGGCCTGTAGCACCCCCTCGGCAGGCTTGGCTATCTCAAGTGAGATCTCGGCCGGATTTTTCATTATATGTTTCGAAAGAGACCTGATCTTCGGGGGCATTGTGGCGCTGAACATCAGTGTCTGGCGTACTTTGGGAAGATAAGAGATGATCTTCATTATATCATCATGGAAGCCTATATCGAGCATGCGGTCGGCTTCGTCAAGCACCAGCACCTGAAGGTCATCAAACCTCACATATCCCAGATTAAGATGAGAGATGAGTCTTCCGGGGGTTGCAACTATTATGTCTGCCCCGTGTGTCAGCGCTGCCTTCTCCTGATCCCATGCACTGCCTTCGCCACCGCCGTAAACAGCCAGCGAAGTAATGTTGAGCGTATATGCCAGACCCTGTATCTGCTGATCTATTTGCAAAGCGAGCTCACGGGTGGGAACAAGCACCAGCGTATGTGTATGGGGGGGACGGTGGTAGGCAATATCATTCATTAAAGGAAGGAGATATGCTGCTGTCTTGCCGGTGCCGGTCTGTGCACAGGCAATGAGATCATTACCGCCAAGGATGACGGGAATCGCTTTCTCCTGTATGGGTGTGGTCTCCCTGAAGCCCATGTATTCAATAGCATCCAGAATATCGGAGTCAAGATCAAGCTCGTCAAATGTCATTTGTATCAGTCTAATACTGTTGGTTGCGAAAGGGTGCAAAGTTATCAAAAAAGAACAAAACAGTATTATGGGAGACAGGTTATTGGAGCATGAGTGGAGGCAATGGTCCTTTTTCAGCAGCTCACGGCGTCCTGATTGATCCGCGTTCACTTTTTTCCTAACTTCGTGGAATCAATAGATCTGAAATGAAAACGAGAATAATTCTTACAATACTGGTATTTGTGCTTGCCGCCGGTCAGGCCGACGGCCAGAAGCGAAGCCGGATGATTACCGTTACGGGAACGGTAACTGACACATTAATGGCCCCGTTAGCCGGGGTACTGATTGTTGCGGATGGAGAGAGCACAGGTGCTGTGACCGGAAGGAGCGGTACATTTAAAATCAGGATCCGGCCTGATGTCAGGTCAATCGGGGCATATACAAGTAACAGGGGATCCGTGATGACGAGCTATGACGGCAGCGGTAAAGTCGATTTTTGCCTTGACGGAACCGTGGGGATGCCCGGATTTGATGCCGGGACTCCGGATGAAGGTGAAACTATCGAAGTTGGCTATGGCACTGCGAAGAAGAAGAACCTTACAACCGATGTCGGTTATGTTGATGCGCAGGACGCAGCAAATGCATCTTACACCAATATTTATGACATGATCCAGGGTAAGGTGCCGGGCGTACAGGTAGCGGGCAACAAAATCACTATCAGGGGTATAAATTCAATCAACCTGAGCACCGACCCGCTGTTCGTGGTAGACGGCATTGTTGTCAACTCAATCGATAACATCAGTCCGCGCCAGGTAAAATCAATCTCTGTACTTAAGGGATCTGACGCCTCTATCTACGGATCCAGGGGTGCCGGGGGAGTAATCCTGATCACCCTGATCGGAGCCGGGAGATAGGAACCTGATCTGCCTTCAGGTATTGCCTGTTGTACGGGTAAGCAGTATAATTACCGGTCCGGTTAAAATCACTGAAAAATAAAAGGCGCAGGAGATTTTCCTGCACCTGCGTCTATAATTGATGCACTGAGCACCCGGCTCTGTGCTCCTTATCTGCGTGAGCTTTTGCTTTCAGAGCTCTTTGAGCTGCTGCTGCTGCTTTTGCCCTGGGAGGGAGCGCTGCTGCGACTCTGGCTGCTGCTCTGTGTCCTGGCTGCCGGTGCGCTGCTGCGTCCCTGGCTGCTGCTCTGTGTCCTGGCTGCCGGTGCGCTGCTGCGTCCCTGGCTGCTGCTCTGGGTTCTGGCTGCCGGTGCGCTGCTGCGACTCTGGCTGCTCTGAGTCCTTGTTGCAGGAGCTGATGATCTCTGGGATACAGAGGTGGTTGACTTCTGTGACACTGATTCCCTCGAAGGAGCTCTCTGCACTGTTGACTGCGACCTTGTATCTCCAGCCTCAGAGCTTCTCTGCACTGTTGACTGTGACCTTGTTGCAGCGGGCTGCGAGCTCCTCTGAACAGTGGACTGGGTCCTCTGCTCTGCGGGCACCGAGCGGCGGGTTGCAGCCTGGTCAGAAGTTGCTGCCGGTGTCGTGCCCCTGCCGGTTGAGGCAGGTGTGCTCTTTACAGCACCGGTGGCGGACCTGCGTGTCTCGCTTCCCTGGCTTGCAGCAGGGCGGGAATCGCTCCTGCTCTGCACCGAAGTGGTTGACCTGCGGCTTTCACCGCTCTGTCCTGCCACCGGAGCGCCAGCTGACCTGCGGCCTTCTCCGTTCTGTACTGCAGCCTCACTGCCTGACGACCTGCTACCTGTTGCTGCCGTACTCCTCCTGTCACTGCCAGAGCCTGCTGCCGGAAGGGTTGAGTTGCCTCGTCTGCCCTGTGTGCTGGTGTAGAGGGCTTCACCGTCTCGCCTGGTATCAGGACGTGAGTAAGTCTGCTTGTATGTTCCCTGCGAAATGCGGTGCGATACGTTCGGAGAGTAAGCTCTTACACTGCTGTAGTAATAGTCGTGGTAGTGATTCCACCTCGGCTGGTGCCAGTGACGGTAGCATGAGTAGTAGTGAGGATACCAGTTTGAGTGGTAACCGTAGTAGGCGTGCCAGTAGAAAGGTCTCCAGGGCCTGTAGTAGGCAGGGTAGTAACCCCAGTACCAGTTGGAGCGCCAGATAACGTAGCGGGGTGCATAGATGAACCTGATCACCGGCCAGGCAGCGACTTCATAGTATGTGGTAGTTACCACGGTCACGTTGTCTCTGTAGACTGTCCTGCCCTGGTAGCCGGGATTAGGTGTCTCTGCATATATCGGTTCCACGATGTAATTCCTTCCGTAAAGAGCCTCGTCACCGATCAGCTGTATCCTAACCTCACCGTTGCGCAGCTTCTCAACTGTAAAGACTGCCACGTCCTGTGATTCGTTCCGGTCAAGCACCGAACGAAGGACGATTGTGTGATCCTCACCGTTGACATAGTCTGATACAGTGATGTAGTCAACATAGCCGTCATTGTTCAGGTCAAGGTTGTTAATCCTTGAGTCCTCAGCGTTTAGCTCCCTCTCGAAAGCCTCAAGCGTCTCAGACTCCTGGAACAGATTCATTACTGCATAGAGGTTCAGGTTGTCACCCGGGAGACCCAGGTACTCCTCAGGATAATCCTGCCTTCCGGCCATTGCCGTTGAAGCTATCAGGACTGTGAGGATCGCGGTGGTAAGTAACTTTTTCATCTCTTTACGTTTTTTGAAGAGATGTCTCTTCGGCTATGTAAATTTCAAAAGTTGTGCCAAAAATGTGAAAAAGTGTTAACAGACTTATTGTTAAGGCAATAGGCAATAGTCGTAAACCCGATAGTCGTAAAGTCGAAAGCCGAAAGTCTGAAGGATTTGCGAATTGCGATTAAGGATTATATAAGAAATCGGAAATTGCAATTATTATATTTTTACCATGACCTTAAGGACTTTACGGACTTTAAGGCTTCTGGAATATTTTGAAAATTGCCGAGAGGGAGAGAATGAATCCTTTCGGGGAGGGGTACGCAGGATCATTGTACAGGGGAAGGATATAGCTTGCTTCAGCTTCGAGCGACATGAAATCGAGGTTGAACGAGACGGGAAGTCCGAAATCGAGTTCCAGAAGACTGAAGGTCTCTGAGTAAACGGTTGTCAAAGCCGGCACCTCTGTTGTGATCGTTTCAGTTGTTGTTGTGGTAGTAGTAGTTGTTGTGGTTGTTGTTCCGGGTGTTGAACTGCCGGCAGATCCCTGTCCCAGTGTCTGTCCCGGGCTTGTTCCCTGCCCTGAACCTGTTGCTGCACCCGGACCGGTAGTTGTAGTGACGGTTACGGGTATGGTATAGGTCTGTGTCGTGGTTATCATCTCAGTGCCCTCGAAAGTCTGAAGTGTGCCCAGGGTACCGATGAGTACGTTGACATATGGCTGGAATGAAACAGTGGCTTTTTTCCTGAAAAAACCCGGCGTCTCAAAGTATCTCGAGTTCCTGATCTGCAGATATGTGGGCGGCTCCTTCATGACAAACCCCCCGTATGAAACCTCTGTGTACAGAATCTTCCAGTCGGCACCCAGCTTCACATCGGCATAATTGAAGCTGCCAAAGAGTGTGTCCGTGAGTTCAGGCCTGACCATATATCTGTAGATGCCCGCCGACATGTCAAGCCACTTGAAAATATCCTCGCTGTATGTGAGTGAAGCGCTGTAGAATGAGGGGGATGAAGGGTTTATGCCGGGCAGGTAGAACGTGCCCCCCGTGAGGTAAAATTTTTCAAAGAGTGACCAGGTTGCCGCACCATATATATATGGCTGGTTCTGTGAGATAGTGGATCCGAGATAAATCATGTTGCTGCCGTATCCGGTACCGGCGTAGAGGGCCTGTTTATCGGTCTTCTGAACGGCAGTGGTTGTATCGCTCTGCGCGAATGAACCAACCTTTGGAAAGAGAAGGATCAGCAAGAATATCTGTAGTCTGTTTATGAGCATAAATCTTTTGTGACGGCCACAACGAGGACAAAATTACACTTAAAACAATGAAGTTTAAATGAAGAAATCACTAATCCGTCCGAGCCAGGATGAAAGGGTCATGCCAGGGTTTCAGCTACTATGTCTCAATCAGCAATCCCTGTTTTTGCTTCGATGCAACGGATGAGTTCGCCGGTGAACCTGGCGGCCCGTTTGATCATCGCGTCAGGGTCAGCCGGGCGGCCCTGCTCGTCAAAGGCCTCGTCGACACGCGGTACTGGATGCATCACCGGGACGGTCCATGCACCTGTTTTCCAGAGGGTAAACTGAAGTGAGGTAATTACCTGAGTCCCGCCAAAGGGGCCGTCAGAAACCGAGGAGATGGCCACCGGCTTGCCCCGCCACTCGTCGGTCAGCAGGTCGATCACATTCTTCAGGCTGGCCGGGTAGCCGCCGTTGTATTCCGGCGTAATGATGATGATACCGTCAGCCGACCTGATCTTCCCGGCAAACTCCTGTGCTTCCGGCAAGGGGTTCTCCTGCTTTTTCAGTCTCTCATCGAAGAGAGGGAAGCGGTATTCCGCCAGGTCAAGAATTTCAGTTGTGGCCAGGTTGTTTTCTTCGATATAGGATTTAAACCACAGTGCCACCCGGTGGCTCTTCCTGCCCCGTCTTATACTGGGGCTGATGATTGCGATCTTTTTCATATGTGCCAATATACCAATTTATTTCAATACCTGGCCTGTGGCAGGGGTCAGAAGCACTTCCCGGTCAGTCATCTCACCCTAACTGTTTGCAGGGTTCGTAAAATTGTGTATCTTTGCACCCATTCTGGCATAAGTTAGATCTGTATAGACCGCGAATCTCACGGACAGTTTTCAGAGATCCTTTCTACCACCACTAGTTTACGCATAGACATTTTTCGCCATAAGAACATTACCATTTTGAACAGATATCTGGTTAATGAGTATTCAGCGGCATTAACCAATTAATTCATAATGGAATACAGAAAAGATCCACGAAAAAGGAATAACAGACCCTTCAATCACGGAAAAAAGGAAACAGCGAACTTCAAAAACAGGAAAAAAATCAGCACAAAGGAACTCCCCCCGGAGAGCTTCATCAGGAAGGCAATTCCTGTTGAAGAGACTATGTACAGGCCAGGGAGATTAATCAGTGAACTTCCCGTTGACGGTTCGATACTGCATAATCTCAAGAAAAAGGGTTACGAACTGCCTACTGAGATCCAGGACAAGACCCTGGAAGCAATCCTCGAAGGACGCAATCTGATTGGTCTGGCACAGACCGGAACCGGCAAAACAGGCGCGTTTCTCATACCGCTTATACACAATTTATTAAGAAAGGATGCCTCCAAACATGTACTGGTGGTCTCGCCGACGCGTGAGCTTGCCCTGCAGACTGACAGCGAGTTCAGGAGCATAGCCAGCGGGTTGAAGCTTTACAGCACCTGTATTATCGGGGGCACGAGTGTCAGGCGTGATATTGAGAATCTGAGAAGACCAGGGCACATTATAATAGGTACTCCGGGCCGCCTGGCCGACATGGTCCGTCAGGGCGCCCTTGACCTCAGGAGATTCTCCGTACTTGTGCTGGATGAGTTTGACAGGCTGCTCGATATGGGTTTTGCACCCGAGATTGAGAGGCTGGTGGGTGGCATGAGCCGGCGCAACCAGACTGTGCTCTTCTCGGCTACTGAGGACAAAAGCCAGCAGCGGATAATTGACGGCCTGGTTGAGAATCCCTGCATTGTGAAGGTTCGTACCGGAAACATCAGCGCAGCCAACATTGAACAGGAGATTGTAAGCGTGAAGGATGGAGCGAAGAAGATCGAAGTACTCCTGGAAATGATGCGTGACGATTCATTTGAGAAAGTGCTTGTCTTCGTTGACACCAAGCGTGGTGTAAGCAGGATATGCCGCGATCTTCGCAAGGGCGGCATCACGGCCGATGAGATACACGGCGACAAGTCACAGAACTACAGGATAAAAGCCCTGGAGTCATTCAGAAACCGCAAGATAAAGGTGCTTGTGGCGACAGACGTAGCTGCAAGGGGACTCGACATCTCGCACGTGTCACATGTCATCAACTTCCAGCAGCCCAAGGACATGGAGAGTTACATCCACCGCATCGGCCGCACTGGCAGGGCCGGGGCAAGCGGCAGGGCAATCACATTTGTTAACTGAAATCACTAATATATGGCAGGACCAAACAACAGTTACATTAAAAAGCAGAAGACCGAGAAGCGTCTGAAGAAGAGAAAAGAGAAGGAGCAGAAGAAGCAGTATCGCAAAGACAACTCTCCCGGTGGCGGGCTTGATAATATGATAGCCTATGTAGACAAATTTGGCAACATTACATCAGAGCCGCCGGCAGATGATGTAGCCATTAAACCCGAGGAAGCAGAAAAGGCATCCGGCAGGTAATTGCCGGATGCTATCCTTTAATCAGCCCTTTTTCCACTTGATGCCGCAGCCAACTGCCTTCGTGCCCGCAACGGCAACAGGCTGACCCTTCAGAATGCTGTTCAGAGCATCCTCGGCATATTTCTTATCCGCTGCAGAAGCATCATCGGCATTGTTGTCGATGGCACCCACATAATCCACAACCAGTTTGCCGTCCCTCCGTGAGAGGATATAAATGTGAGGAGTGTTCGTAGCACCGTACTTGCGGGCAATCTCCTGGGTCTCGTCAAAAAGGTATTCGAATTTGTAGTTTAGTTTAGCTGCGGTCTCTTTCATCTTGTCGTATGAGTCGCCCGGAGAGACAGCCGGATCAATCGCGTTTATTGCAATCACAGGATATCCCTTTGAAGCATATTTTGCATGCAGATACTGCAGGCGCTGGTCATACTTCTTGACTACCGGGCAGGTGTTGCACCAGAATGCCACTATGAATCCGTCAGCATCCTTAATGTCAGCAAGCGATACAATCTCACCCTTCACATTTTTCAGCTTAAAGTCAGATGCAATGTCGCCTGCCTTGTACTGCGACTGTGCATTCAGTAGGCCCGTCATCATCAGGGCCGCAAATGCTGTAAAAAGGTACTTCTTCATTTACTATCGATTTATTTGTTATTATTTGTATTTGGTTATCAGATCTCTAAGTTCTTTTTCGGTCAGCTCGGTGGGATGAAAATATTTCGTCTTTCCTGAATTGTTGAAGAAAAGGGTCACGGGTATATTGCCCTGCCAGCCTGCATCAACCTTCTCTATCCAGCTGTTGTAGTCGAGGTTTGTCATGGCCTTTACCTCGGCGGTTATCTTGTTTTTTTCCAGGAAGGGGATCAGTTTGGTTTCAATCTGGCTGGGAAAATCGAGGCTGATGAGAATGAATTTGACTCCCTTGTCCCTGAATTCTTTTGAAAGCTTCTCGAAGTAAGGCAGTTCCGTAACGCACGGCGGGCACCATGTAGCCCAGAAATTGACCACGTGCAGCTGGTCAGCCGGACTGGCCAGGATCCTTTCGAGTTCCGGGATCCCGATCTTTTCGATCTTCTGCGCCGTGGCGGACGCCAGGCCGATTGTAATTGATATTAATAATGCCAGTAATAATCTCATTGCTTAACAACATTTTGACTTACTTGTATGAAACAATTGCATTTCATAAATTGTTTACGATTCCTGTGAAGCACGTTCCTTTCCGCTTCGTCTATAAGGTGTAACACTAAAATCCAACTCACAAAAAGAACAAAACCTGTTGTGACTCTTTCCCTGTCAATTATGACTCTGATTATTACTCTGCTCCTGTAACGGGGTGGCCGTACGACAGAGGCTAAAAGAATAAAGTAGGCGTTAATAAAATGTTATTGGGAGTGGCTGATCTCAGACAGCCAGGTTAAAAAATCTTAACAGTTCAGGCAGCAGGCCGCATCGGGTTAAAAAAAACATAACTTTAACCGCGCTATTTTAACCCCTATGAAGAAACTGACAGTTATTGCCATTCTTTTAGCATTGGCCGGAGCCAGCGGCGAAGTCTGGTCATGCACAACCTTCCTGATGTCAGGGAAACACACCCCTGACGGCAGACCATTGCTCTTCAAGAACCGGGATACCGGCACACTTGACAATGCACTGGTTTATTTCACTGACGGCAAGTACGATTATATCGGTATTGTCGATTCAAAGGAATCGTGGAAGCGTGAGGTCTGGGGCGGCTTAAACTCCGCCGGATTCGCCATCATGAACACCGCCGCCTATAACAACAATACAGGTGACACCACGAAACTGTCTGACCGTGAGGGTGAGGTGATGAAGATGGCACTTGCCACCTGCGCCACGCTGGCCGATTTCGAGAAGATGCTGACCGGAATGCCTAAGCCTATCGGGGTGGACGCCAACTTCGGGGTGATTGATGCACATGGCGGTGCCGCATACTACGAGACCGGGAACTTCGGTTTCAAAAAGATTGATGCCAATGACCCGGCCATAGCACCCTTCGGCCTGCTCATCCGCACCAACCACTCATTCACCGGTAATCCGGAAGTAGGCTTCGGTTATATAAGGTATGCTGCCGCCAGTGAGGCTCTCAATACAGCTCTGGCTCAGAAGGAGCTTGATCCGCAGTATATCATCAACAATCTCTCGCGTAACCTGAACCACTCGCTCACCAAAATCAATCTTCGCGAAAATCTGCCGGCAAGTGCAGATGATGCAACCTTCACATACTTCGAGGACTACATTCCGCGTCCTTCGACCGCATCTGTGATGCTGGTGGTTGGCGCCGCAAAGGGTGAAGACCCTGCAAATGCAATGATGTGGACTCTCACGGGATTCCCGCTGACGACTGTTGCTGTCCCGGTATGGGTCAGTGCAGGCAGGGAGATGCCTGCGGTGGTGAGCATGAAGGATAACCTGCACGCACCTCTCTGCGATGCAGGGATGGCACTCAAGCGCCGGCTCTTCCCTATAAAAAGGGGCTCGGGCCCGAAATACCTGAACGTGGCCATGCTTCTTAACCGTGAGAATACGGGTATACTTCAGAAGCTGGCCCCCGTTGAGAACGAGATATTCATCAGGACCGCACAGCTGGTAACAACCATGCCCCCGAAGGGTAAGCAGCAGAAGGAAATGATCCTGGAGCACTATAAATGGATTGACAGCTATATAATACAGTCTTACAGGGAATTATTTGGTTTGGAAGTCAGATAGAGGATTTCGAGTAAATAAATCATCCGGAATGAAAATAAGTACATTCACCGCGATCAGAGGCCTGGTGCTTCTCTTCGCAGCCACTTTCACGGCACCGCTGACAGCGGCTGCCGCTGAGATTTTCAAAGATACGGACCCGACTGCCAGCCTGGTAAGCAGTCCGCCGATTGAAAAATACAGTGATCCTGCCACGGTGAGCCACAGGATTGAGCAACTTCGCCAGGCCAACAGTTCGCTGGTAAGGGTGCAGAAGATGGCAGTAACCCCCGGCGGCAGGGAGTTGCTGATGATCGAGATAGGCAGCAAGGGCACCTCAGTTCCTGCCGTGCTTGTCGGCGCCAACATGTCGGGCCTCAACCCCCTTGCCACAGAGGCAGCCCTTGAGCTGGCCTCCCGCATTGTCAGGGATGCAGAGCTTAATGCGGGACTGACCTGGTACATCGTGCCGATGGGCAATCCTGATGCATATGCCCGCTACTTCACCAAACCGCTCTGGTCCGATCCGGGTAATGCCAGGCCATTCAATGACGACACTGATGATCAGACCGATGAGGACGGTTACAACGATCTTGACGGCAACGGCATAATCACGCAGATGAGGGCGAAGGCCCACGACGGCATCTGGATCCCGGTTGACGGTGAGCCGCGCCTGATGCGCAAAGCCGATGCGTCCAAAGGTGAAAAAGGGATATATAAGCTTTATACGGAGGGTATCGACGACGACGGTGACGGCCAGTACAACGAGGATGTCCCCGGCGGTACAAACGTCAACGTCAACTTCCCTCACCTCTTCAAAAACTTCGGCAGGAGGAGCGGTCTCTATCCCGGTTCGGAGCCTGAGTCGGCAGCACTGCTTAAGTTCGCCTTTGCGCACCCTGAGATAGCAATGGTCCTTTCATTCGGTCAGACCAACTACCTTCTTTCGCCCCCGCAGGGTGGCAGAAAAGGATCGGTTGACACTGAGAACATACGTGTCCCGCGGGAGATAGGCACCGCGATGGGCATAGACGTCTCCCGCTCATACACAATGGCTGAGATCATTGAGATCGTGCAGCCCATGATGCCACCCGGAATGCAGGCTGATGAGAGCATGATAGCCAGCTTCCTCGGTCTTGGCGCAGTGGTCAATCCGCTGCCGGAGGATATGACGTTCTATAATGAGATTTCGTCGGACTACAAGGAGTACCTGAAGAAAAAAGGCGCTACGGCCGAACGGTTTGACCCCGCACAGCCTGACGACGGTGCATTTGAGATGTGGGCTTACTACCACCTCGGCCTGCCGGTATTCACAATGGATTTCTGGGGCCTGCCCAAACCGAAGGAGGAGAAGAAGGAGGGAAGCGGCATCACCTCAGAATCCCTTGGCAAGATGACCTCCGAAGAGTTCGTTGCGCTGGGTGAGGAGAAGATTGCGGCATTCCTTAAGGAGAGCAACTCCCCGGCACAGTTCACCGCACAGTCGCTCATCAAAATGGTGCAGGGAGGGCAGATGAAACCTGCCCAGATGGCTGAGATGATGAAGAAAATGCCGCCGAAGAAGAGCGACGAGAAGAAGGGAGACCCGAAGGAGACGGCACAGCTGGCCTTCTCCGACACATGGCTGAATGGCAGCGGATTCACACCGTGGAAGAGCTACAGCCATCCCACCCTTGGCGAGGTTGAGATAGGCGGATTCACCCCGTTCAGGGACAACACACCCCCGGAGAGCATGGTTGATTCACTGCTTGATCTTCAGCTCCCGTATGTTTCGGAACTGGTGAAGAGGCTGCCGAAGCTTGCAATAGCAGATGTAAAGACCACTGAAAAGGGCGGCGGCGTATACCAGGTCGAAGCCTGGGTGACAAATGAGGGATTCCTCTCATTTCCTATTGCCATGGGCAAGAGAAACAAGGCACCTGCTCCGGCAATAATGACTCTCGAAGGAGACGGCATTGATATCCTTTCCGGAAAGAAAAGGACACCCGTCGGCGAGATCGGAGGAATGAAATCGGTCCGCTACGTCTGGCTTGTAAGGAGCCCGAAGAAGAGCGCCCTGACTCTCAGGCTGGAGTCGAAACAGGCAGGTAACGACAGTGAAAAGATAAACATCGGAGGGTAATGTCATGGGAAGAAAAGGAATAATTATGACGATTGCTGTGGCGGCGCTGGCCGTCACCCTGCTGCAGGCACAGGAGATAAAGGTGCCTCTTCGCTTTGATTACTATTACAGCTGCGAGAAGATGGCTGAGGCGATGAAGGCGCTCAACAGGGCGTACCCCGAACTCACCACCCTTGATGAGGTGGGGAGAAGCGAGGAGGGGAGGATAATCTGGGCCCTGACTATCAATAATAAGAAGACGGGTGAACCTCTCTCCAAACCGGGCGTTTATGTCGATGGCAACATCCACGGCAACGAGATACAGGCCGGCGAGGTATGCCTCTACCTGGCTAACAGGCTGCTGACCAATTACGGCAAGATCCCTGAGATCACCGAGGTGGTTGACCGCAACATCTTCTATATCATACCGGTCGTCAACGTTGACGGCAGAGCCCACTTCTTTGATGATCCGAACACCCCCAGCACTAACAGGACGATACGCATACCTGTTGATGACGACCGTGACGGGCTGCTTGATGAGGACGGCCCCGAAGACATCGACGGCGACGGCAGCATAACAAATATGCGCATCAGGGATACCCTCGGCAGGCTGAGAAGTGACCCCGCCGACCCCAGGCTGATGATCTCCGTCAAGCCCGGCGAAAAGGGCGAGTGGACCCGCCTTGGACAGGAGGGGATCGACAATGACGGCGACGGCCAGGTCAATGAGGACGCAGAGGGCTACGTCGACGGCAACCGCAACTGGGGCTTCAACTGGCAGCCTCCCTATGTGCAGAGGGGCGCCGGAAACTACCCGTTCGAGGGTACAGGTATAAAGGCCATCGCCGGGTGGATGCTCGCACGGCCAAACATTATCCTTGTCTTCGCCTTCCACAACAACGGAGGGATGTATCTCAGGGGACCGTCGTTCAAGGCTGCCGGAGAACTGCCGCAGGGCGATATAGCCGTCTATGACTACATCGGGAAAAACATGGAGAAAATTGTGCCGGGATACCAGTACCTGATAACCTGGAAGGATCTCTACTCTACCTACGGCGACTTCACCGATTTCACCAACAACCTTGTCGGTTCCTACTCTCTTGTGGGAGAGCTGTACCAGCCTGAGACGGAGACATATGATGGCACGTTGAAGAGAAAGGAGGAGGAGCGTTCCCAGTCTGGGGCTGCATCCGAAGGCGAGCGCCAGAGGCTGCTGTTTGATGACAATGTCAACCAGGGCGAGCTCTTTAAGGAGTGGAAGGCTTTCAGGCACCCGCTCTACGGTGATGTGGAGATTGGCGGCTGGACCAAGATGAGTTCACGTCTGCCGCATCCCTTCATGCTGCAGGATCTGGTGCACAGGAATGCCTCGTCAGTCATCTTTGCCGCACGCCAGACGCCGAAGATAAAGATGGATGTGTTTGAGGTGAAGAAGCTTGGAGGCGATCTCTGGAGTGTCAGGGTTAGACTGGTGAACGGCGGCGCCATACCTTCAGTAACCTACGAGACGATACAGAACAAGTTGTATCCCATTGACAAACTGAGTGTTGCCGGGCGCAATGCCAAGGTGGTCAGCGGCGGGGTGCTGACAGATGCATGGATGAACATGGTCAGTTACAAGGAGTTCAGGCCCGAGGTACAGATGTGCCAGGTGCCGGGGTTCGGGAAGGTTGAATACCAGTTCCTCGTCAGCGGCAAAGGGGATATTGAGATCAAATACGAGTCACGCAAAGCGGGTACCATCAGTAAGACGGTGGCACTGAAATGATTTGCGATTTGCGATTGTCTCTGGCAACAGGACCTTCTGACCTTCAGACCTGAGACCTTCAGACCTTCTTAAACCGCTCCGTTACCAGTGGCGGCCACTGCAGATCAAGCTCCTTCAGCGTCTTCAGTACCTCCCTGGCAACAGCATACAGCTTCTGCCAGTTCTTGTCGGCAGGTGCAATGTGCCACGGCACATCGTTGCACCGTGTCAGAACCTTCTGATATACCTTCAGGTACTGATCGAATTTCGCACGTGTATCCCAGTCGCCATCCTTGTGCTTCCAGTGCTTCTCCTCAAGCTCGATGCGCTCCATCAGCCTCTCCTCCTGCGTCTCCTTCGAGACATTAAGGAAAAACTTGAGCACCTTCGTGCCGTGATCTTCCAGCATCTTTTCGAAGGTGTTGATAGTATCATACCTCTTCTCAATTATCTCTGCCGGGATGAATTTCTCCACCGAAGGCACGAGGATATCCTCGTAATGCGATCTTATGAAAACCTGCATCACCCCCTTCGCCGGACAAACATTATGTACCCTCCAGAGGAAGTCGTGTGCGTACTCAAGGTCGGTGGGTTTCTTGAAGCTGTGCACCTCTATCCCCACCGGGTTGCAGTATTTCAGCAGTCCCTTTGTCACCCCGTCCTTGCCTGAGGCATCCGTGCCCTGAAGCACAACGATCATGCTGTATTTGCCCTGGGCGTACATCTTGTGCTGGAGCTCACCGATCTCCTTCAGCATCTTCTTCGTCTTCTTCTGTATCTCCTTCTTGTCCCATTCCTTGTTGAATGTGGGATGCTCTGATATTTTCATGATTTCAAGCTTTTTATTCATCTTCTGCTAATTTAGGAATTAAAGCTGAGGAATACTGATTTCGAATAAAATTGTGCATTCTTTTAAAATACGCCGGTTTGTATATATCAAACCTGTGGCTCTCTGCGTTTTATGGAAGTACTAACCCCTGAATATCATGAAGAGTTCTTTTTTGCTTGTTCTTTTTTTGCTGTTTCTGCTGCCGGTCATTGTCACAGCGCAGCAGCCTGAGATTAAAAATGCCATCAGGTATGACGGCGTGGTCACGGTTCAGGACCTGCAACCCTCAGATCAGGCCGTTCATCCTGCGGCAGCGCGTGCCATGGCCCGTGGTGAGACAGCCTGTCGTTATCAGATAGAGCCGGACTACTTATTGAAAAGGACTTTTATGGTACCGGATTTGAGCCTGGTTGTGAGCCATTTCTCAACCTGCTCTTTTTCCTTGCCGGTGAGGTCCTTTCCTTTTGTGGTCACCATGACCAGCGCCAGCGTGTCCGGGGTTGTCCTCCCTGTAACATAGTTGAGTGTCCGTGCATAGGAGACCTCCGATACCTGCGGATAGAGGACAGACATCTCGGCAAGCAGGTCACTCCCCTTCTCCCGGGTGGCTGAGATCCCGGTGAGCTCGGCATTTCGCTCCCTGAGGAGCATGTTGAGACGGTTGATCTCGGCTTTCAGCGTCTCTACTTCGCTGTTGCGCAAAGCGATATCGGCATAGGAGAAACCCTGTTCCAACTGGATGTTCACATCCTTGAGAAAGAAGTCGTTGGCGCGTTCAAGGATATCCTCCTTCTGTGCTTCGGTAAGCGATGTCCCTCCGTAAACAAGATGAATGGTGCGGGTCTTGGGGTTTATCTCATGCTTCAGCAGATAGTTGCCTTCCACAACGCTGACGTTATCAATATACTTTTCAGCATACTCCGTGAATTTCTCCTTCTGCACCAGCAGGTAACCAAAGTAGATACTGGGAATGAGCACAAGGGTCAGGACCACAGAGATCATCTGGTTGATCCTTTTTTTCTGCGCCTCCGCGATTGTACCCCTTATGGGAAGCTTGAGTATCTGGGAGATAAGAAATGCGGACAATGCGATGAATACCGTGTTGATTGTAAAGAGGTACAGGGCTCCGAAGAAAAAGGTGAACTGCCCCGATGCCAGACCGTAACCGGCGGTGCATAACGGCGGCATGAGAGCAGTGGCGATGGCCACTCCGGGGATAACGTTGCCCTTCTTTTTACTCGTGATGGCCACGATGCCTGCCATGCCTCCGAAAAACGCGATGAGCACATCGTAGATTGTTGGGCTGGTGCGGGCCAGCAACTCGGAATGGGCTGTGGAGATCGGACTGATGGCAAAATAGGCGGTGGAGGCAAGAAGCCCCGCGACCACGGCAAAGAGGAAATTTTTCAAAGCCTGCCTGAACAGGTTGAGATCGTATGTTGCTATACTGTAGCCGATGCCGTTGATCGGGCCCATCAACGGCGAGATAAGCATGGCGCCGATGATCACAGCGGTGGAGTTCATGTTCAACCCTACCGATGCTACCAGGATGGCAAAGACAAGGATCCAGAGATTGGTGCCTTTGAATACAAGCTCCTTCTCTATGGTCTCATGAATATTTTCATAATTGTCGAGGTCACTCTCAAGGTTAATCAGCTGAAGCAACCTCCTCAGGGGTCTGTTGTATTTCATGGGTCCGGATAATGTACGACAAATATATTATTATTTGCAGATTAGGCAATAGGCAGTAATGTTGGCATCTGCAGAGAGGGTCTCACCCACCCATTGTGTTTTGGGGCCGACAGGCTGTTACAATTCCTGATCCTCTACGAGG
>DFYY01000019.1 GCA_002383485.1 Bacteroidales bacterium UBA4070
TATAAAAAACGGGATTTTCAGTTATTTTAGAATATGTGCCATTACCATATTCGATTGTCCTCCCGTCCTTTGTCTTTACTTGAAACCACTCACTACCCGACCCAAATGTCCCAAAAAAGGTAATAACAGAAAATGTTTCATTTTCAGTTTTATAAACGGCACCATTTTGTGCATGGCTGCCGCTAATTAGAACCAGTCTGTTGCCATCAAGGGCAAATTGCTTATCTAGATTATCCAACAGTTCAGGTGACTCATTACGAGCATAATATGGAAGGTTAATCCTTGATATAATAGACATACCTGAAAGAGTGAATCCCGGTCCCAGAATGCCGTTTCCAGTCTGACTATTATAGACTATAGACAGATCAGGATCCATACCGCCTGTACCTTGAGGCGCAAAGAGTGGGATTTCGTATACTGATGCTCCTGTAGGACTTACACTTGGCGAACCCGTCTGATAACCTGGTAAATAAGCTGTATCTAATAAATAGTTCGGACTAGCATAAGGATCACCACTTGAGTAGGTAACAGGTAAAATAAGCCCTGCATTTATACTTGCAGTAAATGCATTCCCTGATGAAGGTGTATAACTAAAACCAGGATTCATAATAATCGCATCTCTCGCAACTTTGTTCTGGTTACCAGACAGAGGACTATTCAATGTTAATATTGCATCCTGCCCGAAGGCAGTCCCGAGGATAATGCAAAATATAAGGAGGAGGATATATTTTTTCATGCTACTTTTTCTTAACTATTTTATAAACAAATTTTTCCGTGTCAATTGTAACACGCATGATATATACTCCATCATCTAAACTACTTAACTGTATTTCACATTCATTAGAAAGTCTTTGAAATCTTAGCAATTCGGCACCGGAAACACTGAAAATGACTGCATCCTTTACAGTGGATTCATCAAATCCGTTTATAACAAGCTTTAAGGATGAAGAGAATGGATTTGGAAATAATTGAATTCCCTTTTTCTCAGTTGTCTCAAACTTTTCGAGGTCGGTCATATCAACAGGAAATGATATTACAGATGACTTGAGCTGAACAATCTCTAGTGTTCTGCTAAGCCTGCTCCCATTAGAATCGTAGGTAAACTCCACCGTATTCTGGCCATTTACAGATCTGAGCGTAACCGCCAGAAGAATTGCAATTATAGTCTTTAGGTATTTCATCGAAATATGGTTTGGCCTTTTAATCTTCCTTGTTTACCTTTCCTCCGGCATACTCCCGAGTTGCAAGGAAATTTTTCTAATGAGTGCTTCCAACTCGTTTATTTTCCTCTGTTGTTCCTGAATGGTTTCTACCATAATCGGTATTAAACCAGTATAATCTATTCCAAGGTTACCATCGTTACCAGTATAAACAAGATCAGGATATACCTCTTTCATTTCCTGGGCCACAAAACCATACTTTGGTTTCTTGAAAAACTCACTATTAGGATCATATAAGTTTCTTGCCGAGGTGCTGTCAACGGAGGTAATCTCCCGTTGCTTGAGATTATATTTTACTGGATTAAGCGAAGCTATTATCCCAGAGGCATCCGATACTGTTAAAGGCTTTATATTAGTCTTGATCTTCTCATCTGAGTTTGTAACAAGGTTTGTGGCATACCAGATACTTCCTGATATGTAAACATTGCCGCTAAAATATCCAGCATATTTCCCAGGTATTGGAACATCTCCGGTACTGGTGCCAAAAATTGCTGCACCATTGTTTACGCCATAAAGAAAGCCGTACACACCATAATTATATCCACTCGTGGCATTGCCTGCAATACCGTATACTCCATAAGACCTACCGTTAGTGAGGGCTGTAGAGTTTGTTACTCCTCCTTTGACGCCGACCAGGTAATTATTGGCTCCAAGTTTGGCTTGTGCTTGAATGGAAATAATATTTAACCCATTTCCTGTGCCGGGTTCTATCAGAGTAAAAAATGATCCACCTGAGCTTGATCTTATACCAGTATAGAAATGAGCATCCCAGGTTGAATAGCCTTGGCTATTTAAAACCAATTTTGATAACGGAGTACTAGTGGTATACTTAATCCCGACATTACCATTATCAAAAACCTTTATCTGGCCGTTAAGAGTCATTGGTACAAATGTCATTAAGGCCACTAGGCTTACAAATGAATAGCTTTTAGTGATAGATTTCATAAGAGGTGGTTTTATTGTTAAACTTCTAACAGTATACCGTACATGTCAGAAGCACCCGATTAGTGACACGAAAAAGACAACTATTTTCTAGTTTGTTTATATTTTTCTTCGGTCACGTGCGCATTCTTATGATACTTGTAACCCTGGGATTTCTGTCCCTCTCCATCGGATTCATTCTGAGAAACTGGTGTTCATTATCTCAAAGATAATGGCATCTCCAAGCTGGGGAATGATCTGCAGCGGAATCAGCTTCCTGGTGTTTGCCGTGATTTACTGGCTGGCTGATGCAAGGGGTCAGACCATGTGGGCAGTATTTGTCAGACCTGCCGGAAAGCATTCGCTGACAACCTACCTGGCACCGGACATCCTGTACCACGCAATATGGATGTCATCAGTCCCGATTCTGATCTATAAGCAGTCGTCAGAGCCACTGGTCGCAATCATCGGCTCCATTGTATGGGCACTGCTGATGACAGGCCTTACCGCGCTTCTGGCAAAAGTGCAGATCAGGCTTAAACTTTGAAAGGTGTGCAACACTAAAATATAGCCTCACGCACGGTTCGGGTAAACCCAGCCCGCCCCGGATAATTTTCAGGAGCCTGCAGGCGGCTTTTTCACATTGAGAATTTCCAGCAGCGGAGAGAAGGACCTTACTGTTATGAGGTGATCGGCAACCAGGTTCAGATACTTGTTCTGCGAGAAGAAGGAGATCCCCGTTCCGCACTCACGCACCATGCATATATCATTGTCACTGTCACCGATGGCTGTTATATTACTGATATCGATTCCATAGTTGGCCGAAAGTTGCCTGATCACATTTGATTTGCAGTACTCGTGACTGCACTGACTTTGCTTCGTCCTCAGGAAATAGGATGGGATTTTCACCTCTCCTGTAGCCACGCTCCTGGAGAACTCAAGTTCGTTTGCCACCGAGAAGTCCATACCGAGTTTGTTCTTAATATGGTTTGTGACCACATCATAGCTGTCGCTTATGATACCGCAGATGAACCCGCTCTTTTTAAGCTCTGTAACCACTTCAAGCGCATCCTCTACAAGCGGAATTGTGTCCACAACATCAATCACGTCCTTGACTGTACGTCCCTTCATCAGTGTGGCGATAAGCTTCGTTCTCATGATGGCAGTGTCATTATGAGTCACGATGTTGATCAGTTCCTCCTCAAATCCCAGCAGACGCGATGCCGTGGTTATAAAACTGCCTTTCAGAATCGTATTGTCCATATCGAAGATCACCATCCTTGACAACCCTTTCCGGTTCTCGCGAAGAGCGTATTCCATCTGGGTCCGCAGGACGTTGACTTTCCTGAGAGTATCCCCTTCCCTTGCCTGAAGGGGTTCGCCACGACTGATGATAGCTCTTGATACCTCGAGTGACATCTTCGAGAGCTGCTCCCATGACTGCATACGATTTTCTATGTATCCGATATTCACTTCGGTAATCCGAGCACCGATCTGGTGCATATCAATCAGTATCCCGATATCAACGCCATAGTCGTTTTCCAGTTCCAGCTTCTGTAGCATTGACTTTTTCCCGGCTACCATCCCGCTCAGGGGCTGGGCAAAGCGCTCAAGGTCAGGAAAAAGCAGTTTCAGCAGCGGCTTGGCTACCAGCTCAGTTACCCTTCCCGCCTGGCGGGTAAAGACTGACTTGACAAAATCGGCTGTGTCGTTCCTGAGAGGCCCGGTCATTAGTTCCACGATATCTTCAGGGTAGGTGGTGATGTCAGCATCAAGGAATAGCATCAGCTCATTCTTCGCGAACAGTATTCCCTCCCGCATTGAAGCCCCTTTCCCAAGCAAGGTGCTTGTATAAACCATTGCCCCCGCCTCATGTGCGACAGTAACTGTATTGTCCTCAGACTTGTCATCTATGACGATGATCTCTGAAACAAGAGGTGATTTCTTCACCAGAGAGATGACTGTACCCAAGGTATCAGCTTCATTCAGAGCCGGAATGATTACAGTTACCATGATACATTCATTTTTTAAGCGTTTCCAGTGTCACCCTGCGAAAGAAATCGACATCCATCTGATCGATCCTCATAAGGATTATTTCTTCTCCGTGACTGTCCCTGACGGCCGGGACGCCGGGAATTGTCTCAGGCAACTCACCTGTGATTGTGGCAATAAAGACGCATGCCGTGAGATAGGTCCCAAGATCTGACGGGTGCGTGCCGTCAGGGTCATAGAGCTTTATCTCAGGCCTCAGTGACCGGGCCCGGGCCCATGCCTCTCCTGCCGGCACCACAGTTGCCCTGTTGAGCGCTGCCGTTTCACGGTACACCCTGCTGATTACATCCTGCTGCTGAGGGATCTTCTCCCTTGCCCATGTCAGGTAGAAATACGGCTCAGCCCCGGCTTCCCTTGCCAGTTTGCTGAAGAGCCCCAGGTAAAAGGCTGCACTGTCCCTTTCGTTCACAGTTCCCAGGCTCCACTCCTGCAACACTACGATGTCATAATTGCCCTTCCTGATTTTCTCCCTCGTGTTGAGTCCGCGTGCCCCCCTCCAGTGTTCACTGAGTTTCGCCCCGCCTATTGTAATCTTCCCGGTTAAAAGAAAAGTTCCCGTCTGTTCCGATAGCACCGATACCACCTGCGGCAGGTTCTCAAAGTAGGTATAGCTGTTGCCAACAAAAAGAACCCTGAGAGTATCCTTCTGACCCTGTGCTGAACCCCTCATTGTCAGCAAGCTGAATAACCCGACGGCAAATCCGTAAAAAACACCTTTAATCATAGTAATTTCCTCCTGTTATATTCATCTTTCATCTCCTCCCTGCTGACCGGCTTGCCGTGGCCGGGCAGCGCGGTCTCGCAGCCGGTATCAATGATCTTCTTCCATGTGCGGATCAGCAGATCAACATCATCGGCAAAGGGCGGAAAGGGTTTTCCCGGAGTAGTTCCAATGATCGAATCACCTGCAATGGCAATCACATCATCTATCACCAGCGTTGCCCCTCCCGGCGAATGACCGGGGGTGTGAATCACATACCCGTTAATACCGTAACGGTTCAGATCAAACCGTTCGGCAAAAACATGATCAGCAATGCATGGTTCATACCGGAACGCCGGGCCAATTTTCCTTCCTAATGTCACCAGCCCCCTGGTGACAGCATATGTTCCCTCCGGGATGGGTGTGTCGCCAGCTGCCAGAAATTGGCTCTCCGCCTCCTGTACAACCACCTCGGCACCGTACTCCTTCTGCAGCCAGGCGGCATTTCCGGCATGGTCAAAATGAGTATGGGTGAGGATCACAGCCTCGGGTATCAGCCCCTTCCGCTCCAGGGCATGTTCTATCCGGCTCCGGTCAAACGAGATGCCGGTGTCAACCAGAATGGTCCGGCCATTGCGCGTAACAGCAAAAATGTTGCACCTGGCCGGAGTAAGCCTGACCACCGAGGTCCCTTTCCCTGTATCCGATATCTCAATCATCGTACTAAGATAATACTAACTGCTCCGGCAATGAAATTTTTGAATCAAACAATGGTAACTTTGGGTCCGTTAACAGTTACCCGCAATGAAAGAGATATCCATTTACCATGTTGATGCATTCACCCACGGCCTTTTTACCGGCAATCCGGCCGCAGTATGCATTCTCACCGACCCGGTGTCCGGGGAGACAATGCAGAAGATAGCCATGGAAAACAACCTTTCCGAAACGGCATTTATCACCCGCGGCAACAACGAGTGGCTCATCAGATGGTTTACTCCGCTCGCAGAGGTTGACCTTTGCGGACACGCCACCCTCGCCTCAGCCTTCGTGATATTGAATTTGATTGAACCGCAGAGCGAAGCGGTTATCTTTCGATCCAGAGTGATGGGTCATCTCACCGTCAGGAAAAGAGACGATCTCCTCGAGCTGGATTTCCCTGCCGACACCCTTCGCGAAGTCGAAATCCCCGAAGTCATCATGGAAAGCATGGGGCACACCCCGCTGGAATGCTACTCAGGCCGTACAGATTATCTCCTGCTCTATGGAAGCGAAGACGACATCCTCACCCTGAAGCCCGATTTCCGGATGCTTGCTGCCACGGAAGCCAGGGGTGTAATTGCCACCGCTCCCGGCAACGAGGTCGATTTCGTCTCGAGGTTCTTCTGCCCCGGGATAGGGATTGATGAAGACCCTGTCACCGGATCTGCACACACCACCCTGACACCGTTCTGGGCGGCACGCCTCGGTAAAAAGGTCATGAAAGCCAGACAGCTCTCCTCCAGGGGCGGTGTACTCGAATGCACCCTTGACGGAGACCGTATCCGTATTGCCGGAAAAGCACATCTCTATCTTAAAGGCGAGATATTTATCTGATATAGGGTAAAAACAATTAAGTTTGCCGACAAAAAAAGCGGATGATAAAAAAGGATGCCATTCACCCGTACGGGGAGAAGCAGGATCAGTTTGACAGGCGCTACCTGCGCATGGCCGCAGTGTGGTCAGAAAACTCATACTGCCAGCGCCGCAAGGTTGGCGCACTGATAGTCAAGGACAAGATGATCATCTCTGACGGCTACAACGGCACACCGTCAGGATTTGAAAATATCTGCGAGGATGAAAACAATGTGACCAAACCTTACGTTCTACATGCTGAAGCCAATGCCATCACAAAGGTAGCAAGGTCAAACAACTCAAGTGAGAACGCAACTCTCTATATCACAGACTCCCCATGCATGGAATGCTCAAAACTGATCATCCAGTCAGGAATCAGAAGAGTCGTTTACAGCAACCAGTACCGTAACCTTGACGGCATAGAACTTCTGAAAAGGGCAGCAATTGAGCTTGTCTATATTGACCTAGGAGAAAAGAAAAATGAAATATAACAAAGCGTATTTACCGCTAATAATAGGCGTAGCAGTTGCCGCAGGCATACTGATAGGATTCTATATGCCCCACCCGCAATCCGGACTCTACACCAACTTCCCCCCCTCAAACGACAAGCTGAGCAGGGTGCTTGACATTATCGAGTCGGATTACGTTGACACCGTAGACCGCAATGAGCTTATCGAAGAAGCTATACCCGTCATGCTCCGGAGGCTCGATCCCCATTCAGTCTACATCCCGGCTTCCGACCTGGCACAGGCAAACGAACCGCTGCAGGGTAACTTTGACGGCATAGGAGTATCATTCAATATGCTCACTGACACCGTGCTGATAATAAGCACAATCCCCGGAGGACCTTCTGAAAAGGCAGGTATAATACCCGGTGACAAGATCATCATGGTCAACGATTCACTCATCGCCGGGAAGAGTATCCCCGACGAGGAAGTTGTGAAGATGCTCAAGGGACCCCGCGGCACGAAGGTGGACCTGAAAATAGAACGCAAGGGGGCAGGCGAACTGCTGCCCTTCACCATAATACGTGACAAAATACCCATCTACAGCGTTGACGTGGCTTACATGATGTCTGACGAAGTCGGTTACATAAAGATCTCCAACTTCGCCCTGACCACCCACGAGGAGTTCAAAAAGGGTCTCCGCGAACTTAAGGAGCAGGGAATGAAAAAGCTGATCCTCGACCTGAGGAGCAACTCAGGTGGCGTGATGGATGCAGCCACCCAGATAGCTGATGAATTTCTTCCCGATGGCAAACTGATCGTCTTCACAATGGGAAAATCAACCCCCCGTCAGGATGTGAAGGCTACAGCGCAGGGCGAATTCGAGCAGGGCGAACTGGTAGTGCTTATAGACGAATGGAGCGCTTCCGCCAGCGAGATCCTTGCTGGTGCAGTGCAGGATAATGACCGCGGAACAATTATAGGCAGACGCTCTTTCGGAAAAGGCCTCGTTCAGGAACCTGTGATGTTCCGCGACGGCTCAGGCATGAGACTCACCATAGCCAGGTACTACACCCCCACTGGCCGTTCCATCCAGAAACCATATGACGATGGAGTTGACAAATACTATGAAGACCTTGGCAACAGGCTGATGCACGGTGAGTTCGAGGATGCTGACTCAATAAGGCACGATGACTCGCTTCGCTTTACCACTCCTGGCGGAAAAACAGTCTATGGAGGAGGAGGCATAATGCCTGACATCTTTATTCCTATTGACACAGTGGGCATGACCGATTACTTTCTCTCCATAAGGAATTCAGGACTGCTCTACAGGTACGCTATGAAATTCACCGAGGACAACCGCGAGACATTGAGTAAGTTCAGAGATCTTCCTTCACTGGACAAATGGCTGTCAGGTCAGGATCTCCTGTCGAAGTTCGTCGCCTTTGCCAGCCAGAACGATATCCCTCCCAGGAGAGACCAGATTGCGGTTTCACAGAAAATCATACTGGTTCAGCTGAAAGCGTATATCGCACGTAATATGCTGGACAACAAAGGATTTTATCCTATCTGGCAGGAAATTGACAAGACGCTGCTTGACGCTCTCAGCTATTTAGAGGGCAACTGAAGGCAGATCACCATTTGATTCGTCCGGCAAAATCCTCAAGCAGTCCGGCTGACTTTTCAGTTTCTTCAATGAATCCCAGGTGACCTGAGTGCTCCAGTATCACCACCTCTGCGTTGTGAGGAAGGCCTGTATCACGCAACGCCTTTTCAGGAGAAAAGTAGAGGTCGTGACGGCCAAGTATCCATAAAAGAGGAACTGTTCCATTCTCAAGGACATACTGGCGTGATGGCCTGGCAATCATCCCGTTGATCAAGGCTATAATCCCCTCTCCGGGGTTTCGGGATGCAATCTTTTTGGACCGTTCGAGTTCCGCTGCCATCGACTTAAGGTTACCCTTAGCGAACATCATGCTGACATTCCCCGGATACATTATGTTCTTCCTCCCTGCCCTCACAACGGCAATCTCCCTGTTCCTCCTGGCAATAGCCTCCGGGCTGTCATCATGGGGATGGGAATGGAAGAGCACATAGCCTGACAGCAGATCAGGGAAGAGCTCAACGAATGCCAGGGTTACATAGCCGCCCAATGAGTGGCCCACCATCATGACCCTCTCCTCTCCGGCATCCCTCAGGACCTCTCTTACGGCACCGGCCAGGAACTCCATGGTATGGATCTCTCCCTTTACCTCTGAATCACCGTGGCCAGGCAGGTCAACGGTAATAAGACGAAACCGTTTCTCCATCATTTCAGCAAGGGAATCCCATACGTCTCCGGTCTCGAGGTACCCGTGCAGAAGCACCACGGTCCTGCCGCTGCCGCGCATGGTGTAGCTGACCCGTACATTTTCGAATTGTATACTCCTCTTTATCAAAGCATGTATTTTGAAAAAAACTTCTAAATTTACGGGTTAGTAATGACTTTTCGCAACTCTTTCATATAACCCTGACCAATTAAGTAAAAAGCCGATGAACAAGATCCTTTTCTCGGCCGTCTCAAAGAAATTTGTGATGGCACTTGCCGGTTTGTTCCTGCTGTTATTCCTGCCGGTGCATCTCGGTATCAACCTCATGCTGCTGAAGAGTGACCCGGAACCTTTTAATACTGCCGCACACTTCATGGCAACCTTTCCGCTGGTAAAGGTGGTGGAAATTCTTCTGATCCTGGCCATACTCGTTCACGTTACCTATGGGATAACACTCCAGATTTTAAACTGGTGCTCGAGACCGGTAGGGTATGCAGTCAGAAACAAATCCGACACCTCGGCCTTTTCAAGATTCATGATATGGACAGGCGGATCGGTGCTTATCTTCCTGGTCATTCACTTCTTTAATTTTTACTTCATAAAGCTCGGGATAGTCGAAGGTGACCCTGAAAATTTCTATGCGGTGGCACAACAGCTCTTTGTCATACCTTCTTATGCCATCCTCTACTGGATATGTTTCCTTATCCTGGGATTCCACCTGTATCATGCGCTGCAATCTGCATTCCAGACCCTGGGCTTGTCCAACGAATTCTGGAAGCCGGTCATAAGGGTCATCTCACTCATTTATGCGATAGTCATTCCGCTGGGCTTTGCCATAATACCATTTGTCATCCTGCTTTTCAAATAAACCGAAGAACACAAAACCATGATAACCCTCGATTCAAAGATTCCCGAAGGTCCCCTGGAGCAAAAGTGGAAACGCTACAAGGCCAATGCAAAGCTTGTCAGTCCTGCCAACAAGAAGAAACTGGACATCATTGTTGTTGGAACGGGCATCTCAGGTGCTCCGGCAGCTTCGGCCCTGGGTGAGCTGGGCTACAATGTGAAAGTTTTTTGTTACCAGGACACTCCCCGCAGAGCCCATTCAGTAGCCGCCCAGGGTGGTATCAATGCAGCAAAGAACTACAAGAATGACGGTGACAGTGTCTACCACCTCTTCTATGATATTATCAAGGGCGGCGATTTCAGGGCCCGTGAAGCCAACGTATACAGGATCGCCGAGGTAAGTAACCAGATCATTGACCACTTTACTGCCATCGGAGTGCCATTCGCCCGTGAATACGGTGGATCGCTGACCACGCGCTCATTCGGAGGGGTACAGGTCTCCCGCACTTTCTATTCAAGAGGCCAGACCGGCCAGCAGGTTTTGCTGGGAGCCTATTCATCGCTTGTCAGACAGATCAAAGAGGGCACGGTAACCATGTATCCGCGCCGCGAGATGCTTGACCTGGTTGTGATCAACGGGAAGGCAAGAGGAATTGTCGTCCGTAACCTGATCACCGGCAAGATCGAGAGACACTCGGCACACGCCGTAGTACTTGCCACCGGTGGTTATGGCACCATTTATTACCTCTCAACACTGGCTGTCAACTCAAATGCTTCTGCAGCCTGGAATGCATACAAGAGAGGGGCCGCCTTTGCAAACCCCAGTTTCGTTCAGATCCATCCGTCAAGTGTCCCACAGATGAACGAATTCCAGAGCAAGCTGACTCTCATGTCAGAATCACTTAGAAATGACGGACGTGTCTGGGTGCCAAAGGCGAAAGGAGACACCCGGCCTCCAAATGATATACCCGAAGAGGACCGCGATTATTATCTCGAACGCAGATATCCCACTTTTGGTAACCTCGTGCCACGCGACGTTGCCTCCAGGGCTGCCAAGGAGAGATGTGATGCAGGGTATGGAGTAGGGCCTACAGGACTGGCAGTAAACCTCGATTTCCGTGATGCGATTAAAAAACAGGGCAAGAAGGCTATCGAGGAGAAGTACGGTAACCTTTTTGAAATGTACAAGGATATTACGGGTATAGATTCCTACACCGAACCCATGCGCATCTACCCGGCCGGTCATTATACAATGGGAGGTCTCTGGGTTAATTATGATCTCATGACTACTGTTCCCGGGCTCTTTGCCGTGGGAGAATCCAATTTCTCAGACCATGGTGCCAACCGGCTTGGAGCAAGCTCCCTGATGCAGGGAGCAGGAGATGGTTATTTCATACTGCCTTATACCATAAGCAATTACCTTGCTTCTGAGATCAAAACACCCAGAATAAACACTGACACCATCGAGTTCCAGGAAGCTGAGGCCCGGTCGGCAGAAAAGATAAAAAGACTGCTCTCAATAAAGGGAAAACAGACGGCAACAACTTTTCACAAGAAACTGGGCAAGATAATGTGGGATCATTGTGGCATGACCCGTAATGAAAAAGGTCTGACTGAGGCTATCGGACTGATCCGCGAGCTGAGGGAGGAGTTCTGGAAGGACCTCAATGTGCCGGGCCGGGCTGATGAGCTCAACCAGGAGCTCGAAAAAGCGGGGCGGGTGGCCGATTTTCTCGAGCTGGGCGAACTCATGATTACCGACGCACTGAACAGGAGGGAATCATGCGGTGCCCACTTCAGGGAAGAGAGCCAGACCCCGGATCATGAAGCCCTGAGAAACGATGATGAATATGCCTATGTGGCAGTCTGGGAATATAATGGAGATCAGCCCCCTATATTGCACAAGGAGGAGTTGAAATTTGAATTTGTCGAACTGAAACAGAGGAGTTACAAGTAAAACATACCGGAAAAATATGAAGTTCAAGCTTAAAATATGGAAACAGCGAGATGCTCATTCCAGGGGATCATTTGTGACCTACGATCTTGACGGCGTTGCCCCCGAGATGTCTTTTATAGAGATGCTTACCTATCTCAATGAAACCCTTATCGGCAAAGGGGATGAGCCTGTAACATTCGAGCATGACTGCCATGAAGGGATCTGTGGCAGCTGCGGTATGTATATCAACGGGTACCCTCACGGTCCTGTTAAAGGTCTTACCACATGTCTCCTCTCAATGAGGTATTTCAAGGACGGAGAGACTATTGTAATTGAACCATGGAGGGCAAAACCCTTCCCGGTGATAAAGGACCTGATGGTTGACCGTACTTCTTTTGACAAGATACAGCAGGCCGGCGGCTTTATCTCGATATCTGTAGGGGCGGCCCCTGAGGCCAATGCAATACCGGTGAGAAAACACAGCAGCGATCTGGCCTTTGACGCTTCCGTCTGCATCGGCTGCGGTGCCTGCGTGGCTGCCTGCAAAAATGCATCTGCAATGCTTTTTGTATCAGCCAAAATATCGCAGTACGCTCTTCTGCCCCAGGGACGGCCGGAAGGTAAGGATAGGGTCAGGGCAATGATTGCCGAGATGGACAAGCAGGGGTTCGGAAGCTGTTCCAACACCGGCGCTTGTGAGGCACAGTGCCCGAAACAGATCAAATTGTTCAATATTGCGCGGCTGAACCGGGAATATTTTAAAGCGTATTGAATATGCATGCATGTTACGACGGGTCTGAGACCCGCCGTAACGTCATATGATTGCATATTTGCCTGTGGAACAGGATTTTACCTGCACGTATCCTCGATCTCTGCCACGGTTTTCGGCGCCGTTTTGCCCAGCATCCTTGAACCCGTGGGTGTGATGAGAACATCATCCTCAATCCGGATGCCTCCGAAATCGAGGTAGCTCTCAACCTTATCGAAGTTGATGAAGGCCTTGTTTATTCCTTCAGCCTTCCATTTGGCTACCAGCTCTGGAATGAAGTAGATACCCGGCTCAACGGTGAAGACGTGACCCGGCTTGTAGGGCAGCGCAAAGCGAAGTGATCTGAGCCCGAACTGGGTGCTGCGCTTCACCTCATCGTTATAGCCTACATAATTCTCTCCGAGGCTCTCCATGTCATGGACATCGAGACCCATCATGTGACCCAGTCCGTGAGGCATAAAGAGAGCATGGGCTCCTGCAGCCACAGCCTCGTCGATATCACCCTTCATGAACCCTAGATCCTTCATGCCTGAAGCAATGATCCTGCAGGCGTTCAGATGAAGGTCGAGGTTAGAGATGCCCGGTCCTGCTGCCTTTATGGCCTCGGTATTGGCTTTCAGGACAATCTCATAAATCTCCTTCTGACGCTGGCTGAACTTTCCGCCAACAGGGGTGGTGCGTGTCAGGTCAGCGGAGTAGTGCATGTTTGACTCAGCACCACAGTCGGTAACCATCATCCTCCCCTCCTTCAGAACATTCACGTGAACGTGGTTATGCAGTGTCTGTCCGTTGATGCTGAGAATTATCGGAAATGAAGGAGCAGCCCCTTTTGAGTAGGCTATTCCCTGAAGGACACCGTAGATCTCCTGTTCAGTCATGCCCGGCTTGCACATCCGCATTGCAGTTGTCTGCATCTCACAGGATATATCACCCGCTTTATCTATCTCAGCGATCTCAACATCTTCCTTGATCGACCTGAGTGAAACGACAGCCTTTATCAGCTGTTCAGACGCCCTGGTACGCATCTGGCACGGATTTTCCTTCAATAACGCCCCGAGGGTCATCTTGGTCTCGGCACGGTATGGCGGGAGGAAATGGATTTCACGTCCTGCCGTAATGGCGTCATGTACCATGTCGGTAAGCTTATCCATCGGATAGGTGAGCCTGATGCCGGCTCCTGATGCCAGCTCAGCCATTGAAGGCTGGGGACCCATCCATACGATGTCATCAACGGTAAAATCATTTCCGAATACTATCTCATCCCCGGAATTGAAATCAATCAAACCGGCCAGACCGGCCAGATCAACCCCGAAAAAATAGAGAAAATCACTGTCCTGTCTCCAGTGATAGGTATTGTCCGGGTAATTCATCGGTGATTCAACATTCCCGATGAAAAGGGCTATACCATTATTCATCAGCGACTTCAGCCTTTGGCGGCGCTTCATGTAAACTTCTTTCTCAAACATGTCTTAAAATCTTTATGTGTATCAGTACGCTAATGTAGCAAGAGCTGCCGACTTTTTCCAGAACATCTGCAATTTTTAATTGCGAAGGGCGTTGCTTAATGGTGATTACTGTGTATATTCGCATATTGGCTTAACTTATATTCATCCATTTATGCCCTATCGTCGCCTGCCCAATACCGATTCTGCCCGGTTAAGAGCACTTAAGAGAGCCGTTGAGATGAGCAAGGAGATACCTCCCTTCAAGCTTGCATTCTCCATGAAAACACTGGTTAAGATACAAGCTCTGCTGCCAGTATTCGAGAATTCCATCAGTCATCAGCGCCAGACGCTGGTCAACCAGAATGAAAAGGCCAGGACCAATCAGGACACTGCACGAAAGGCCAGGCTTTACATCACTCATTTTCTTAAGGTCATGAACATGGCCATCAGCAGGGGTGAACTCCCTGCAGAGACAAGAACCTTCTACGGCATCGCATCAGATGACGCCTCCATCCCCTCTCTCACAACTGAGAATGAACTTGTTGCATGGGGAAAGCGAATTATTGACGGAGAGGAGTACCGTATCAGAAAGGGAAGCACCCCGGTCACAAATCCTTCCATTGCCGTTGTCAAGGTGCGCTATGAAAAATTCCTGGAGACCCGTAACCACTACAGGACTATTAACAGGAGAGCTACGGAATGCGTCAGCAAGACCTCAGATATGCGGAGTGAGGCGGATGAGCTGATCACAACTCTATGGAACGAGATTGAAGCCCGATACTCGTCCCTGCCGGAAGAAGAAAAAAGAGCAGAAGCGGAAAAATACGGACTTGTATACGTCTACCGGAAGAACGAAATGGCCAGGAAAGACCTTTCTCCCACCCTTTTCGGGGATGACAGGGAGGATAACCGGTAAACACAAATTGAAACTCGGAAACACCATATTAAGGGAGCAGCCTCTCTTTCTCGCTCCCATGGAGGATATTACCGATCCTTCCTTCAGGTATGTCTGCAAGATGTTCGGAGCGGACTTCATGTATACGGAGTTTATCTCTTCCGACGGCCTTATAAGAGACGGACGCAGCAGCGTAAAGAAACTTGACCTGTTCGATTATGAGAGGCCTATAGGGATTCAGCTCTACGGCCACATAATCGAATCGATGGTTGATGCCGCACTTATGGCAGAAGCTGCCGGGCCAGATATCATAGATATCAATTTCGGATGCCCTGTCAGGAAAATAGCAGCTCGCGGAGCCGGAGCCGGCATGCTGCAGAATATCCCTCTCATGATTGAAATGACCTCTGCCATAGTCAGGGCCGTGAAAATCCCTGTGACGGTCAAAACGAGGCTGGGATGGGATGAAAACAGCAAGATCATTGAAGATGTGGCTGAACGGCTTCAGGATACGGGTATCACCGGCCTGACGATTCACGGGCGTACCCGGGCGCAGATGTACCGTGGCGAGGCCGACTGGACCCTCATCGGCGAGGTGAAGAAAAACCCCCGGATAAAGATACCCATTATAGGCAACGGCGATGTCAACGGACCTGAACGGGCGAAGATGATGTTTGGCACTTACGGCGTGGACGGTATAATGATCGGAAGGGCAACATTCGGCAGACCATGGATATTCAAAGAGATCAGGCATTATCTTGACACCGGCGAGATCCTTCCTGAGCCAACGGTGGAGGAAAAGGCAGACCTCGCACTGCTGCACCTTGACAAATCACTTGAACATAAGGAGGGTAAGGCTGCCATCCTTGAGATGAGACGCCACTTTTCGAATTACTTCAAGGGGCTTCCCGGATTCAAGGAGACACGGCTGCGGCTGCTCACATCACTTGACGTGGATGAGATACACACTATTATCGGAGAGATCAGGGCAAAGTGGGGCAGTTGCAGGTACGACAGGTCAACCGGCATCTACGGCATCTGAAACATCAGTCGTTATCCCTGGAACACTGATCCGCGCGTAAAGCTTTCTTATCCCTTTCCAGCGGTACATCAGGGCCATAGTTGCCAGAAAAATCACAGACATGGCAACCAGGCCGCCAAACTCCTTCCATGGATGGATATCGAGCTGTTCATACACTGCCGGTGTCTGCAGGGCCATGTCGTCATGGGTGACCATAATTGAAAGGAAGATATTGTTTGCCGCATGGGCGCCAATGGCCATTTCTATCCCGTCATCAAACATTGTCAGCACAGCGAAAACCAGTCCGAAAAAGATATACTGTGGCATCATGGTCATGAATCCGTACTGCTGCACCTCCGGGTTCAGCCCGTGCATCAGGCCGAAGAGCACCGAGGTAAATATGATCGGTACCCATCTGTTGCGCGCCCATACGGCGAAGCCCTGCATCAGGTAACCCCTGAAGAGTATCTCTTCGAAGGCAGCCTGAAACGGTATCAGCGTCAATGCCAGAACCGCAAGAATGATAAGCGAGTCTGAGGTATTGTTGAGCCTGAAGTTACCCGGATCGCTCTTAAGCGAATATATCATCCATAATACTGAGATGACCGTCCACACGAGGGCAGAAACCAGCATCCTGCTCCATCTTATTTTTCTTCCGCCGTTAACCACGGTGGAAAATTTGCGTGCATGCAACGGCCTGATAAGAAGAATAATGGCAAGCAGTCCCAGCAGAAATGGAATAATGTTTAGCAGGAACCCCACATTAAGGTCTATTCCCATTGCTTCAAAGTCAGGCATACCTCCTTTTTGCGGTAAGGGTGAACCGTCAAGTGTTTTCATCAGGATTACTGCTGCAAGAGGCAGTGCCCCAATGAAGTTGGCGGCCAGAAAAGGAACTATTATTCCGGTAAAATACCTCCAGAAGGCATTTTTCCCTTTAAAGGGAGCAGTCAGGAATGCAGACTCAAGGTGTGCTTCGGTGGCGAAACCGGTTTCATTAACTTCCATAATTGCAGTGATTTAAAATTCTGATCCGGGTCTTGCGGGGTAATCAATGGAGTAATGCAGCCCGAGGCTTTCCTGCCTGTTCTGAGCCATCTTGATAACCAGGTAACCTGCCGCAATGAGATTTCGAAGCTCTATCAGCTGCCGCGAGAGGGTTGATCTACGGTACAGATCTTCCGTCTCCTGGTAGATTATCTCAAGGCGGGTCTTCGCCCTTGCAAGTCGCAGGTCTGATCTTACTATCCCCACGTAATTGCTCATTATCATCTGCATCTCTCGGTAGTTCTGCGTCACCAGTATCATCTCCTCAAGATGGGTTGTGCCGTGATAGTTCCACGAGGGTATCTTCTCCTCACAGGTGAGGCCGGCCACGCGTGCCGAGGAATCTACCGCGGCCCGGTGAGCATACACGGCTGCTTCAATGAGTGAGTTGGATGCCAGCCTGTTGGCACCGTGGAGACCGGTGGAGGAGACCTCTCCTATTGCATATAGCCGGTCTATGGAGCTCCTGCCGTTCATGTCAACCTTCACCCCGCCGCAGGAATAGTGGGCCGCAGGAACCACCGGTATCATATCCTTCGTTATATCTATTCCCTGAGACAGGCACTTTTCATATATGTACGGAAAATGCGACTTAAGTTCAGTCCCGTCGAGATGGGTGCAGTCGAGCCATACGAAATCGTCTCCTCTCAGTTTCATCTCGTTGTCGATAGCCCTGGCTACAACGTCGCGCGGCGCCAATGAACCCCTGACATGATACTTAGGCATGAATTTTTCACCGGTGCTGTTGCGAAGCTCTGCCCCGAAGCCCCTGAGCGCCTCGGTGATCAGGAAAGAGGGCCTGACATTGGGATCATAGAGCGATGTGGGATGAAACTGGATGAATTCCATGTTCTCTATCTTGCCGTTGGCCCTGTGAACCATGGCAACACCGTCACCTGTAGCAACCGGCGGATTGGTGGTTGTCAGGTAAATATTACCGCAGCCACCCGTGGCAAGGACAGTCACCTTCGCCAGGAAGGTAGTTACCTTGCTCGTACTCAGGTCGGCCACGTATGCGCCATAGCATTCTATATTCGTCCACTCCCTTGTGACATACTCGCCCAGGTTGTGCTGGGTTAGAAGGTCAATGGCAAAATGATCCTCATAGATATCAATGTTTTTGTGCTCCCGGACCCTCTGAATAAGCACCCTTTCAATGGCGGCGCCGGTGGAATCCTTGTGGTGCAGAATCCTGTGCTCTGTATGACCTCCTTCCATTGCCATATCGAGGGTGCCGTCGGACTTCTTGTCGAAATCGACCCCCATTTCGATCAGCTCCCTGATCCGCGCAGGGGCTTCGCTTACAACCATCCTCACAACCTCCTCATTGCAGTAACCCGCTCCGGCGACCATGGTGTCCCTTACGTGCTTTTCAAAGTTGTCGGGCTCATACATCACAGCCGCAACACCACCCTGTGCATAGTTCGTGCTGCAGTCGTCCATCTTCGACTTGGTGATCACGCATACCTTTCCGTGTTCCGCTGCCTTCAGTGCGAAGGTGAGTCCCGCAATGCCGGAGCCTATGACCAGAAAATCACACCTTACTTTCATACTGGTTTTTTGAAAAACGAAACGTAAAGATACAAATTGATTCCGTACTGTATGCCGGATTGTAAAACAGCGGATTTTAATTTACTTTTGCCCGGTTATCAGAACGGAGAACCTCAGGATCAGTATGGCAAACGAAGATATTTTCAAAAAACTGGTTGCACATTGCAAGGAGTACGGTTATGTTTTCCCGTCAAGTGAAATCTATGACGGTCTGGGAGCGGTTTATGACTATGGCCAGTACGGAGTTGAACTTAAGAACAACATCAAGAAATACTGGTGGGACAGTATGGTCCTGCTGCATGACAACATCGTCGGGATTGATTCTGCGATATTCATGCACCCTGATATCTGGAAGGCCTCCGGTCATGTGGATGCATTCAATGACCCGCTGATTGACAACCGTGACAGCAAGAAGCGTTACCGCGCCGATGTTCTGATTGAGGAGCACCTCGAAAAGTATTCCGATAAGATCGAAAAGGAGGTTGAAAAGGCCAGGGCCCGGTTCGGCGAAAAGTTCGATGAGGCGCTCTATCGCTCCACCAACCCGCGCATCCTGGAGGTACGTGAGAAGTATGATGCCCTTCACGGCAGGTTTGTGGCGGCCATGGCTGGCCCGGATCTTGCCGAACTGAGGCAGATAATTGTTGACAACGCCATCGTCTGCCCCGTGTCAGGGACATGCAACTGGACAGAGGTAAGGCAATTCAACCTGATGTTTGCCACCGAAATAGGTTCAACATCTGACGGTGCAATGAAGATCTTCCTGCGTCCGGAGACGGCACAGGGCATCTTCGTCAACTTCCTCAACGTCCAGAAAACAGGCCGTATGAAGCTCCCCTTCGGGATAGCGCAGATAGGCAAGGCTTTCAGGAATGAGATCGTTGCACGGCAGTTCATCTTCCGTATGCGGGAGTTTGAACAGATGGAGATGCAGTTTTTTGTCAAGCCCGGCACCGAGCTGGAGTGGTTCAGTCAGTGGAAAGAGGCCAGGATGAGATGGCACAAGGCGCTGGGATTCGGTAACGACAACTACCGGTTCCACGATCATGACAAGCTTGCCCATTATGCCAATGCGGCCGCTGACATCGAGTACCGGTTCCCGTTCGGATTCAAGGAGGTGGAAGGGATTCACTCCCGCACCGACTTCGACCTGAAGCAGCATCAGCAGTACAGCGGTAAAAAGATGCAGTATTTCGACCCGGAGATGAATGAATCCTACATCCCTTATGTGATCGAGACCTCGATAGGTGTTGACCGTATGTTTCTGCAGGTGATTGCAGCTTCGTACTACGAAGAGGATCTTACGAAGGAGGACGGCGCTCCGGACAGCAGGGTTGTTTTACGACTGCCGGCAGTGCTTGCACCGGTGAAACTAGCGGTGCTGCCGCTTGTGCGGAAGGACGGCCTGCCGGATATTTCCCGCAGGATCATCAATGACCTGAAATTCGATTTCAACTGTCAGTATGACGAGAAGGATTCGATAGGAAAACGCTACCGCCGGCAGGATGCGATAGGCACTCCCTATTGCATAACAATTGACTACCAGACGGTGCAGGACGAAACTGTCACCATCAGGTACCGCGACTCGATGCTTCAGGAGCGTGTGCCTCTGTCTCAGCTGAGAGCCATCATAGCTGACAAGGTCAGCATGCAGGAACAACTGAAAAGACTGTAAGATGAGAGCCGGGCCGGCAAAGGTTCTGATCATCACCTACTACTGGCCCCCCAGCGGAGGGGCAGGTGTGCAGCGCTGGCTCAAATTCACAAAATATCTCCCCTCCTCCGGCTGGTTCCCGGTGGTGCTGACAGTATACCCTGAATATGCAGCCTACCCGTTTCAGGATCCCTCCCTCTTCGGGGAGATACCGCTTGACATAGAGGTTCACCGCACAAAAGCAATCAATTATTTTGCGCTTTACAACAAAGACCAGTCGAAGATACCTCATGCCGGATTCGCATCAGGCAAAGGTAAAGGGATAAAAAGCTCCCTGAGCCGCTTCATCCGCGGTAACTTCTTCATCCCTGATCCCCGCAAAGGATGGAACCGGTACGCCTTCAGCAAGGCCTGCGAACTTATTCGCAGCCAGAATATCAGTCACATTATCACAACCAGTCCACCGCACTCAACACAACTTATCGGACTGAGACTCAAACACCGGTTTCCACATCTGAAGTGGGTGGCAGACCTCAGGGACCCATGGACGGAGATATATTACTATGAAATGTTCAGGCCTTCGCTGCCAGCCAGAATGCTGGACCGGACCCTCGAGAAGAGAGTATTGACAAAAGCCGACAGGATTATTACAGTTGGCCAGACACTTGCCGCCTCCTTCGCCCTCAGGGCTGAAGGAATTGAAGAGAAAACCGATATCCTCCCCAACGGCTTTGACGAGGAGGATTTCCAGGGAGTGACAGCTACAATCCCGGAGAGGTTCACAATAACCTACACGGGAACCCTCTCTGCGGCTTACCCTGTAGAGGGTTTCATAGACGCAGTCAGAAATATCAGGATCAATGGCAAGCCACCTGTCCTGAAGTTTGTAGGCTCCGTGCCGGATGAGTTACGGGCGCTCTTCCCGGCAGGTGATGACGGCAGCAATACTGAATTCATTAATTATTGCGAGCACCCGGAAGCGATCCGGCATATGATGAATTCCAGCATGTTGCTGCTGATTATCCCTGACCACAAATCGAACAGATCTATACTCACCGGGAAAATTTTTGAATACCTGGCATCGGAAAAACCGATTCTGTTCCTCGGTCCTTCAGACGGCGATGCCGCACGCCTGCTGTCGCTTTGCGGGTACCAGGGGATCTTCGGATACAACGAGGTTCAGCAGATAAGTAATTTCATAATGAGGGTTGCTGACGGCAAGACTGTCAGACGTGGCAGCCATCACCTGGAATATTCACGCAGGGCGCTGGCAGTGAAACTCGGAGACATTCTTGACAGGCTGAAATAGGCTCTTGATCGCCGGCTAAGGAGAAGCCTGTGTGCTGCTCATGACAACTCCTGGCAGGACCACAGACAGTCAGTGTCCTGCTGTCTAAAACCTCTTTCTGAACCTCTCAACCATGCTATCCGCGATGCCTGTAAGGTCATCCGAGAGTCTCCAGCACCATACACCGGCAACAAATATCACAGTTACAAGAAGACTCCTTATCAGGATGTCTGGAATAAGGGATATCTGCGGGATGAGATACCCGGCTGTCATTGCGGCAACTCCCACCAGCGTTATTTTCAGGTGCTGAGTACTGTAGGGCCAGATGCCGAACCTTCTGCCGGTAAGCAACACACCAAGCATACTGTAGACTATATTTGATGTCATTGAGGCCAGCGCCGCCCCTGTGATCCCCCACAACGGTATGAAAATGACGCTTGTGACAACGAACAGGGCTATCAGAATGAACATCAGCCAGGTCTGAAACCTGTATAATGAAGATGTGGCCAGCACCACCCCGTTGACACCTGCGGAACCGCTGACCAGGTTGCCGAAACTGATAAGAATAATGACGGCAGCACTGCCGGAATAGGCTTCAGGCAGCAGACGGAAAATGTTGTCAAGGTTGACCAGCAACCCTGAAAACATCAGCAATCCCACTGCATACTGGCTGATGCTGCTCCGGACATACATGTCCCTTATTGTGTGCTGGTCATTCTTCTTCCAGGCTTCAGCCAGGAAGGGTATTGATATCTTGGATACCGACCGTCCCGGAAGCAGGATAAGCACTGCAAAATATGATGCGATTGAATATATTCCCACCTCGGCCTCGCCAAGGTAGGTGTTTACAAAGAGCTTGTCGAGGGTTGTCAGGGTAACTGTGCTGATCCCGGTCAGTATGCCAAACAGCGACAGTATGATAATTTCGCGCTTCATCTGCGGCGTGATGAAGCCGGGCTCAAGCTTAAGCGAGATCTCTCCCCTTATCAGTAAGCTTATAAATATGATTATCAGTGGTATGCCCTGGGAAACCACGTAGCCGAACACATAACCGTTGAAATCGATGATGCCCACCCAGAAAAGGCATATGAGTATCAGATTGAATACCCTGAAAAGGAACTCCCTGAGGAAAGTGCCAAGTACTGCATCATAGAGTACCTTATTGTAGTTGTCAAGGAGATTGAACAGCATTGTAATAAGCAGAAGGGCAGGGAGATAGAGTGAATATTCCGCTATAAGCGGAGAACGCTCCATGTTGGCTTCCGTGAAGTGCGGCGCATAGAATTTAAGGAAAACGAGAGCCGCAATGAACCCGGCCATAGTGATCACAAGTGAGAGCCCGAGGAAGCCGTGATGCCTGCCCCTTCCCTCCCGGAACCAGGGAAAAAGCCTGTTGATTACGTTTGTGAATCCGAGGCTGGAAAATTGTGCCAGCATGGTGGCAAACGACAGTAAGAGTTGGACTACGCCAATCTCTCCGGTCGTAAAGATCTTTGGTGAAAGAAGTATTATATTGACAAACCCGAGGAGGGCACCAAGGTAGGACCATGCAGTCCCGCGTATTGTCTGCTTCTGAACTATGCCCATCTTACGATCGTGCTCCGGCAAATGTATAATAATATACTCATTTGATTTAAGGATCAGTTGGTGTATTTTTGTCAGATGATATCAAACCCTGTTTTTCCTGAATAACGTCCGCCCGATGAAACCGAGTATGTTCAAATCAGCCCTGCCGCATCTTATTGCCGTGCTTTTATTCACAGTGATCTCATTCGCCTACTTCTTCCCGGTGCTTGAAGGAAGAAAGATCAATGCTCATGACACGAAGGTGTATGAAGGATCGTCAAAAGAGATTAGCGACTACCGTGATAAATACGGCAAGGAGCCGTTGTGGACGAACTCTATGTTCGGCGGAATGCCGGCTTATCTCATCTCGATAAAATATCCGGGGAACCTGTTCAAGCACCTCGACAACTTCCTGAAGCTGTATAAAACACCGGTGGCAGCACTGTTTCTGTCGATGCTCGGATTCTACATAATGCTCCTCTTCTTCGGTGTAAATCCATGGCTGGCGATGGCGGGCGCCATTGCGTACGGCTTCTCCTCTTACCTGTTTGTCAGCCTCTCAGCGGGGCACAATACAAAAGCTTATGCCATGGCTTACATGGCCCCGGTACTCGGCTCGGTGGTCTACTCTTTCCGCAGGAATCTGCTGGCAGGCGCATCACTCTTTGCCCTTTTCCTTGCAATGCAGATAATGGCAAACCATTTCCAGATAACATATTATACGGGGATGATTGTGCTTGTTTTCGGAATCTTCGAGCTGGTCAATGCTATAAAAAGCAAGACTGTCCCCGCGTTCCTGAAGAGCTTCGGAGTGCTGGTGGGAGCTGCATTGATAGCTTTCAGCGTCAATTTCGCTTCGCTCTACTCCACCTGGGAGTACAGCAAGGAGTCTACCCGGGGCAAGAGCGAGCTGACAAAAGCAGCAGGCACCAACAAGAAAGGACTTGATCCTGAATATATTACACAGTGGAGCTATGGAATCGGGGAGTCTTTCACCTTCCTTATTCCCAACCTTAAAGGAGGAGCCACGGCTCCTTTCGACAGCGATTCGGAAACGGTGAAAGCGCTTAGAAAAAACAATATGGGGCAGGCACAGAGCCAGCTCTACAGGTACTGGGGAAATCAACCCAGCACCAGCGGTCCGGTATATTTCGGAGCAGTAGTACTCTTCCTGTTCGTGCTTGGCTTATTTATTATAAAGGGCAGGGAGAAATGGTGGATCCTCACTGCCGCCGTGCTCTCACTGTTGCTTTCGTGGGGCAAGAACCTGATGCCACTGACATCTCTGTTCATTGATTTCTTCCCGGGATATGATAAGTTCAGGGCTGTATCTATGACACTGGTGATGGCGGGTGTGCTGGTGCCACTGCTGGGAGTGCTGGCGCTGAAGGAGATCTCGGAAGGAACCGTAAACAGGGAGAAAGCAGCCAGATCAGTACTACTCGCCGCACTGATCACCGGAGGTCTGGCGTTCATCTTTCTGCTCATACCCGGACTGGCCGGATCATTCCTGAGACCTGATGAACATGCCCTGCCCGAGTCCGCAGCATGGATCAAGGAGGCTATGGCAGCAGACAGAAAGGCGATGCTTCGCGCCGATGCACTCAGATCAGTCATCTTCATTGCCGGTGGAGCCACGCTCATATGGTTCTACCTAAAGAAAAGGATCAAGCCTGCATATGCGCTGCTGGGGCTGACCGCGCTCTTCCTTGTTGACCAGGTGCCGGTGGATGCCAGGTATCTTGGCAGCTCAAATTTTGAAACAAAAAGAGCAGCGTCCAACTCGTTTGCGCCCACTGCGGCTGATAAGGAGATCCTCAGTGACGATGGTGAATTCAGGGTGCTTAACCTCACTGTATCAGTCTTCAACGATGCCTCCACCTCGTACCACCATCAGTCAATCGGAGGATACAGCGGAGCAAAGATGATGAGATACCAGGAACTGATTGAAACCAGCCTTACGGATGATATAAACTCTCTGATAACGAGTCTCAGGAGTGCTACGACTATGGAAGAGGCTGAGGGGGTACTTGCAAGTCTTGGGACGCTCAATATGTTAAATACCAGGTATATAATTCTTGATCCCGGCTCATCTCCCTTGTTAAACAGGTATGCAGCTGGAAATGCCTGGCTGGTTGACAGGGTCTCCCTGGTTGAGAACGCTGATGCAGAACTGGAAGCCATCAAATCCATCAATCCCCTGCAGATAGCTGTGGTGGACAGGCGGTTTGCAGAACAGATTCCGGTGACTGAGATGCCGGCAACACCAGGCGATACAATATATCTCTCCTCCTATGAGCCCAACCTGCTTACATATAAGGCAGAACTGTCCTCAGAGAGAGTGGCCATCTTCTCGGAAATATACTACAAATACGGGTGGAAAGCCTCTATAGACGGCAATCCTGCAGAACATTTCAGGGCGAACTATGTCCTGAGAGGCATGACACTCCCTGCCGGAAGCCATACTGTGACATTCAGCTTTGAACCTGAGTCATACAGAACAGGAAACAAGGTTTCGCTGGCAGGTTCGATATTGCTGCTTGTCCTGCTGGTACTGGCAGCTGTTCCTCTTTTGAAAATGAGGCGGGGTGATGCCTGAAAACAATATCTGCCCGGCTTGCCAGGCCACAAATACCACTGACCTCTTTCAGGCGAAGGATCACCTTGTAAGCGGACGTGAGTTCCTTATAAGGCAATGCACCAACTGTGGCATGGGGTGGACAGTGGACCCGCCATCGGAAGAGGAGGCAGGAAAGTACTATGCATCAGATGAATACATTTCGCATACCGACAGTAAGCAAAGTCTTGCCGACAGACTTTATCACCTCGCCCGTGAATTCATGCTGGGCCGCAAGGGAAAACTGGTGAATACTGCCGTGCGAAAGAGCGCCGGAGTCATAATTGACATTGGTAGCGGAACCGGCTATTTTGCGGCCTTCATGCAGAAGCGAGGCTGGCAGGTAACGGGAATAGAACTCAGCGAAAAGGCAAGAAAATACTCTGTTGAGCGGTTCGGGATAAGGGCGATCGGGCCGCAGCAGGTCATGGACCTGCCTTCAGCATATGCTGACTGCATTACATTCTGGCATGTACTCGAACACCTTTATAATCCTGAGGGGTGGATGGGTGAAGTAAGGCGTATCCTGAAGGAAGACGGCAAATGCATCATCGCCCTGCCTAACTTCGCATCAGCTGATGCTAAGTGGTTCGGAAGAATGTGGGCAGCACTGGATGTGCCAAGACACCTGTGGCATTTCACACCGGCAGCCTTCAGACAGTTTGCGGCAAAACAGGGATTCGCCTGCGAAAGGACATCGGCTCTGCCTTTGGATCTGTTCTATATCTCATTGCTGAGCTACAGGAATAACGGCAAAGCATTGCCGCTGGCAAGGGGGTTGCTGACAGGCGCAGTCATCGCTCTGCGAAGTCTGTTTCGCAGTGATAGTGCCAGTTCACTTGTGTATGTCCTGTCAAAAAAGGATTCCTAGTATCTGTCAAGCCAGCGGTACTTCCTCGGGGTATCCCCGAAGCGGGTTGCTACAATGAATTCGTGAGAACCAAAGGTCGATCTCTGGATCGAATTAAGTGAAAAATCAACCGAGTAACCAAAGAAGAGCCTGTCTCTCCTCACTCCCACATTGGCTATGATTGCGCTTCCGGTACGGAAGGTAGTGCCTATCCAGAGCTTGTTGTCATAAGAGTAACTGATACCTATGTCAGCCTGTGGCCTGAGCTGTTCAGACATTTTCAGCAGCACCAACGGCTGTATCAGGGTTTTATTGTCGGGCTCAATGTCATAGTTCCCGAAGAGGTAATAAGTTCTCTGTATCTTGAGATCCCTGTAAGCCTGGCTTCCTGCCCTGATAAATCCCTCCATCAGTTCCTGGGCGGAGAAACCGACGGCAAATTTCCGGTTGAGAAGATAGGCCCCGAAGTTGAAGTCAGGAACGAAGATTCCTTTGCGGAAGTCAGTATTCAGCCATGGCTCGTCAGGGTCTTCAAATTGTATCTGCCGCTGGTCAATCTTATAGTGATAGCCTGTAAATGCCAGGCCCAGGGAGAGCTGTGTCCCGCCCTGAAGCCAGATGTGATATGCATAGGAGGTGGAAAAACCGGTCTTTCTTACCAGCCCGTTGATATCTGAGAAGACCGTACCACCGAATCCGACGCGGCCCTCTGTGCGTGGCTTGAATGTTTTCTGGCTGAAAATATTCTGACGGATGTTGTATTTCTGTTTCAGAAGCCTTCCGTTAAAGCTTATGGAGTATGTCTGCGGGGCGCCCTGATAGCCTGTCCACTGCTGCCTTGTGGTTAGATTGAGGCTCGTGTAACCGTCGGCTCCGGCAACGGCCGGATTGATCAGGTATTTGTTAAACAGATACTGACTGTAAATGGGCAGCTGCTGGGCGGTGAGCCCTGCCGATATTAAAAATGCCGCCGTAAGTAACAATCCTCTTTTCACCTTACATGCTCCTTTGTTTTTATACATAACCTATCTTATAACGGTCACGTGACCGACAATCGGTTTTTCTCCGTTATGCAGATCGATGGCGTAATGGTATGAATCCATCGGCAGTGCTTTTCCGTTGGAGGCACGGCCGTCCCACGGTTCAGGATAACCCTTTCCTGATTTCCATACTACTTCGCCCCACCTGTTCATTATTATCACTTCAGCTTCGCCGTAGAATGCTATTCTTGTGATGTTCCAGAATTCGTTGATTCCGTCGCCGTCAGGTGAGAAGGCGTTGGGAATTCCCACGCAGATATCGTTCAAGGCTTTGAGTGTCAGAGAGTCTGACAGGTGACAGCCATTGAAATCCTGTGCCTCCACGATATAGAGGCCACTGACCAGGCCGGTTGCTTCCTGTGTTGTCTGTCCGTTGCTCCATGAGAAGGTGTACGCACCTTCTCCACCTGTAACGCCGGCGAAAATGCTTCCGTCAGCGCTTTCAGGACAGTATGGCGAGATCATGCTGAAATTGATCCGGAGAGAGTCAGGCTGTGTGAGAGTGAATGAAGTATCAGCAATACAACCGTTTGCATCTGTAAGTATCACCTCATGCAATCCTGCAGGCAGGTTCTCCCGGCTGGCTCCGGCCTGGCCGTCAGACCAAAGATAACTGGTGGACCCGGCGGCATTGACGGCAGTAATAGCGGCACGTCCTGTTGAAGCGCCGGCGCAATTGATGCTGTAGTTGCCTCCGTTGCTTAATCCCAGTGTCAGTGTCATACTCAGCTGCCCCGGGGAAGCAAGGACGATATCCTGCGTGATTGAGCAAAAATTCCTGTCAGTGACGGTCACCGTGTAAGTGCCTTCACTGAGGCCATGGATTGAATCCGTAGCTGTTGCGCTGAATGCTGACGGGCCGCTCCAGGTAAATTCATATGGAGCAGTGCCTGTCTGAGGTATCACTCTTATCCATCCGTCGGTTTTGCCAAGACAGCTGACACTGAAGCCATTGTAGTCAGAGAGTCTGCTCTCCAGGGTGATGGGTGCGGGGAGTGTAAGCAGCGTATCTGCCTCTATGACACAACCGTAACTATCAGTAACCAAGACAGAGTACCGGCCTTCTGCAAGGGTGCCGATATCCTCCAGTCCGGATGTAAATCCTGAAGGACCGGTCCAGGAATATGTGTATGGCGACTTCCCTCCGGTTACAGTCAGATCAATGGATCCGTCATTGTATGAGGGTGCCGTAATACATGTAATTTCAGATATATTCAATACCAGGCTGAGCGGCTCAGGCTGGGTTATCGTAACGGATCTGCTGTTGGTACAGCCGTTGATGTCGCTTACCTGAAGCAGATAGTGACCGGCCTTGACGGTGAGGTCATCAGAATTGCTTGTCCAGGCCGGATCCTCTGTCATGGTCCATGAATAAGTGTAGGTTCCCGGGCCGGTTCCACCGTTCACGGTGATGTCGATTGTCCCGTCACCGCCATGACATCCGATATTGAAAGCGCCGTCAGGAGTGTGTGAGGTTAATAAGGTGATGCTGATTGAGTCAGGTTCATTAAGCGTATAAGAGTATTCGCGGTGACACATGCTGGCATCTGTCACAGTCAGGTTATATGTCCCGGCAGCCAGGTCTGACAGTGAAGCAGTATTTGCCGTGAAGCCGTCCGGTCCGGTCCAGGAGTAACTGTAAGCGCCCGTTCCTCCGTCGAACTGAAGATTTATGAAACCGTCGGCGCCGCCGTAGCATGAAACCTGGTGAATGCCGTCTGCACTCAGGGAGATATCCTCATCCAGGAGATCAATGCCGTCAGGCTCCGTCATAACAACCGGGAACTGGAACGCGCAACCCAGCCTGTCCCTGACTGTGAGTGTATATGTTCCTGCCGGAATATTTACAAGCAGGCTGTCAGTGTTACTGCCGGTTATAACGCCTCCATCTGAGGCTGTCCACTCATAGGTGTAGGGAGCCCTAGTGGTAACGAAGACTGTATCAGTGCCTGCCAAGTACCAGCTTGCGATGCTGGAGACCGTTACTGAACCGTCATTATAACCTTCACATGAGATGTTATTTCCGGCATAATCGGACTTTTCGAATTTCACCGTGGTCACGGGAGAGTCATAGAGTGTCAGTAACAGCTCCTCCTTGCACCCGTTTCCATCTTCAACTGAGAGAAGATAGTCTCCGGGTATCAGGTTGTCAAGGTAAAGGAAATGACCCAGCAACATTGGTCCATGGTATACTGTGTCAGAATAGTTCCAGATCAGATTATAATTATAAGGCGGAGCCTGTCCTTCGGTGAGGGCGATTGCCATTCTTGCATCACCTGCGCCGGGACATGAGATATACTGGTCGAAGTAGAACGACACCTCAGTATTGGGTTCAATCAGGTTAAGCCAGGCAGAACTTGCACAACCGAGGCTGTCGGTTACTGTCGCTATATAATAACCCTGGCTTCGCTCATCTGCGATGAACATATTGTAGCCTGCATCCTCCCAATAGTCGGGACCTGTCCATGCCACCCACATTGAATCAATTCCGCGTGCATGAATTATCTCAAGGGCTCCGTCCTGACCGCCGTCACATGTAATTGAATCCAGGATTTCGAGCGACTGCAGGGGGTGGGCGTGTACTTTCACCTCTGAAATTACCGGAGGACCGCATAGGCAGCCAGGACCGGTTACCTTCGGGGTGATATGGAAGTAAACTGACTGCATCGTATCACTCTCGTTGGTGTACGGGAACTGAAGGTGAGTGCCAAGTGGAACGCTGTTGACAGGGGCTCTGTTGCCGTCAACCACAGTTGTCGGAGCAGAAGCTGTAATTGTATAGTTAAACTCGCGTATGCCCGAACTCATAACTGTTGGTGAGAGAAGCTGAATGTCTGTAGTGCCTCCGTAGCAGATATGTGTTGTGCTGTTGAGCGGTGTGGCTCTCGGAGTCGGGTTCACCCATACTCTGACAGTATCATTTATTCCGAAGCACTTCTGATTTCCGTTAACATCAAGAGTTGCAGGTGTTACGATATAAGTCACGATCCGTGCCGTGTCACCGCTGTTGGAGAGAGCCTCCGTAATCAGATCGGACAGTGTTAGTCCGGTTCTGTCAGTGTAGCCGGTTATCTCCGAATAGTCATTCAGGGCGTTTACGTTGAATTCAATACCGTTGAATGAGGAGGTTGGGCTGGTTATCTGGATATTAACGCTTTCTCCGTTGCAGAGTTCCTGATCTGCCAGTGTCAGAGCGACTCTTGCAGTAGGCTCAACATGCACGTTTATCTTTACCTCTACGCCGTCATGGCAGGTTGGGTCTCCCTGTTTGCCCTGTATAAAGGGTCTGAAGCTATAGGTAACGGTCTGATAGCTGTCCGAGGTGTTTGTGAGCAGATCTGACATATTGGCGATCTGGCGTTGTCCGTCTGACAGGGTACCAGTTACTGGCGCCGGGTAAGTCACGTCAAAGTCGTACATCACCTCTCCCCTGGAGCTCACCAGGGAATCAATTGCAAACTCTACAGTTGATCCGTTGCAGAAGAGTGTATCCGGAACGGTTACAGAAATACGGGGTACAGGCTGTACCCAGATTATCTGATCATGACTTGTGGTATTTCCGCATTCATCGGTGAGAGTCCATGTTCTGGTAATAAAACCAACGGTATCAACGGTGCCCATATTTGCATCCGAGTCGGTATATATCGCGTTAAGCGAGGTATCACAGTTATCTAACTCGTCTGTTGCATCCCCGGAATTTATGACATTAATGTCGTATGCTCCGGCTACATCACGGCATATGGTTACATCTGCAGGTGCCTTGAATGTCGGTGCTGTGGTGTCATCTATGTTGATCGTATGTGTAACCTCACTGTAGTTACCACACTCATCCGTAACACGGTAGGTCCT
>DFYY01000015.1 GCA_002383485.1 Bacteroidales bacterium UBA4070
GCCCATGCCGGGCGCACATCAAAAAAAGACCTTCATCAAATCAGGTCTTCAAACGATGCCCGGGAAATTGTACAACCCTACTTTGCCGACCTCACGCATGAGGAGTTTTACTGCATATTTCTGAACAGGGCAAACCGGGTGATTAAAATTGAACAGATTTCAAAGGGAGGCATTTCCGGAACCGTTACCGATGTCCGGATAGTTCTCAAAAGTGCAGTTCTGAATACTGCTTCAGGGATGATTGTAGCGCATAACCACCCCTCCGGAAATCTCAGCCCGTCGGATTCTGATATCAAGATTACGCAGAAAATAAAAGAAGCCGGATTATTACTTGATGTTCAGTTACTCGATCATTTGATAATGGCCGGCACAGATTATTACTCCTTCGCTGATAACGGAGCACTTTAATAGTGTGCTGTCACTGATTTGAATGCTGAAATTTCATTACCAGCATTTGGGGAGCCAGCTCCCCCCTCACCCGTACCTTAGGTTCACCCAGACCTCACCCCCCTTACCAAGAGATAATAAACTATGACCAGAAGGTCTTACATACCCCGTATGAAATCTTTAAGTAGATTATTGTTTTAATTGCCACGGAACTCTAATAAGAATCCGGACAGGTAAGTACCTGTCCGGATTGCAGGTTGGCCTCATTGTGCGCTGCCCTTGACAGCCTACCTAGCCCCCATCACCTGCGAGGCGCTAACTTGGTATTACATCCGCACAACTTAACCCTAAGCAAAAATACATACAAAATGAGACCATTTATGCCAATGGGCAACATTTTGATTTACCTACAATTGGCTGTGAATTGCTTTCAATTTGTGGTTTAACGATCTTTGACACACCCGGAAGCTGTCAAGGATTGCTGGTATCTGAGTTGTGAATTGCTTTCAATTTGTGGTTTAACGATCTTTGACACACCGGCTGTTACTCATGGATACGAAAAAGGGCTGTTGTGAATTGCTTTCAATTTGTGGTTTAACGATCTTTGACACACCCGTTGCCGACAATGTAAGCGAACTTCCCTAGTTGTGAATTGCTTTCAATTTGTGGTTTAACGATCTTTGACACACCTCTTCCGAGCCGTCAAAGGCACGAGCCTTAGTTGTGAATTGCTTTCAATTTGTGGTTTAACGATCTTTGACACACCTATTCTTTTTTTTACACCTAACCAACATATAGTTGTGAATTGCTTTCAATTTGTGGTTTAACGATCTTTGACACACCATTAGCCGCAGCTATCTGCGGAGGGCTGTTGTTGTGAATTGCTTTCAATTTGTGGTTTAACGATCTTTGACACACCTAATGCTCTGCTTGCTGGCGCTGGTGGCCTGTTGTGAATTGCTTTCAATTTGTGGTTTAACGATCTTTGACACACCCTATCCTGAGTAAATATTACTTGACCACTCGTTGTGAATTGCTTTCAATTTGTGGTTTAACGATCTTTGACACACCCAAGGGCGTGGCTGGGACAGACTGGGTTACGTTGTGAATTGCTTTCAATTTGTGGTTTAACGATCTTTGACACACCGACCACATCATTCTCGAACGGGTTAGCCGTGTTGTGAATTGCTTTCAATTTGTGGTTTAACGATCTTTGACACACCGAGCTAGGTGTACAAGTCAAGGGAGTAGCTGTTGTGAATTGCTTTCAATTTGTGGTTTAACGATCTTTGACACACCTTGTTGTACCAAAGATAGTACATATATCAAGTTGTGAATTGCTTTCAATTTGTGGTTTAACGATCTTTGACACACCAGAGACCGAGATAGGCAACTATGTCACTGAGTTGTGAATTGCTTTCAATTTGTGGTTTAACGATCTTTGACACACCGGAGTGCATACACCAAGGTGTGAAAAATATGTTGTGAATTGCTTTCAATTTGTGGTTTAACGATCTTTGACACACCATGAACGGGGTGTATTATTGTCTGCCGCCAGTTGTGAATTGCTTTCAATTTGTGGTTTAACGATCTTTGACACACCAAGGTTCCCGTTCTTACGTTTTCGATCCTCGTTGTGAATTGCTTTCAATTTGTGGTTTAACGATCTTTGACACACCGCAATACTCGGACTTGATAAGAGCAAGTTTGTTGTGAATTGCTTTCAATTTGTGGTTTAACGATCTTTGACACACCCCAGTAGCCTCATGGAGGTCATCAAGACCGGTTGTGAATTGCTTTCAATTTGTGGTTTAACGATCTTTGACACACCTTTCATCAAAGCAACAAGCGTGGTAAATGCGTTGTGAATTGCTTTCAATTTGTGGTTTAACGATCTTTGACACACCGAATCTCTTCAACAAAGAAGTGCGTTGTCAGTTGTGAATTGCTTTCAATTTGTGGTTTAACGATCTTTGACACACCCGATGCTTGATAAACATTCATAGTTCCCTTGTTGTGAATTGCTTTCAATTTGTGGTTTAACGATCTTTGACACACCTGCAAGCTCGGCAAACAAAAGGCCGGTGGCGTTGTGAATTGCTTTCAATTTGTGGTTTAACGATCTTTGACACACCACAGGAGCCTGATCTCTCGCAGGTCAACTCGTTGTGAATTGCTTTCAATTTGTGGTTTAACGATCTTTGACACACCACGGGTGCAGTTTTATGCCTGATTAAGTGTGTTTTAAGCCCGCAAAGAGAAATTAAAAAGTGTGTCATAAGAGCCTCCCCGTGTAAGTAATGGGGAGGCTTTTTTATCCTACAACTTAAAACAGTTCCAACTGCTGAGGGGTATCAGGGTGCTCTGCCTGCTTCCTCTCTCGGAAGAATTCCATCATACCGAACTGCTTATCCGTAATCGTGAAGATTATTACCTCCCCGTGAGGTGGAAGAAAACCCTTTACTCTTTTTATGTGAACATCAGCATTCTCTCTGGAGTTGCAATGCCTTGAATATATTGAAAATTGAACCATTGTAAACCCATCACGGATCAGGTCCTTCCGGAATCTAGCGGAGAATTTTCTGTCCTTTTTAGTATCGGTAGGCAAATCGAAAAATACAAATACCCACAAGATCCTGTAATAGTTTAACCTGTTAGCTTCTTTCATCCATATTTACCAGTGCATTATTTCAGTACCGGATATAAGAGTTTCCGAGACTCACCTGCGTAGCATTTGATCAAGGAGGCGGTCGTCCTCTGTGCAGCAATCATTAATGGACTATTTGATCCGTCAATTATTACATCAGTTGAAGGGATAACAAGAAGTCTCTTCTTAATCTCAGGAGTTAACTCCTCGATATCCTCGAAATCTGCAGCAATCTCCATCGTTATCCTGTCGATAAACGGGCGGTATGGTTCCATGATATCATCGGCTAGACAATAGGGATTATATTTATTGCGGTGATGAATACCCTGGAAGGTCATAAGCCCTGAAGCTACAAGCGACCGTGCAATCACGGCCCGCAGTAGAGCATACCCATAATTAAGCAGGTTGTTGGGTGGCTCACCATGCCTTTGCCTACGGAATCCTGATTCACTGCCATAAAGTGCCGACCAGTAGAACGCAGCTGCCCTGGCTTCATAATTGTCAGGATCACCACTTCGCACTGAACCAGCCCAATATTTCATGTTATTCGCTTCAATACCCATGATTTCAATAAGCGCTGCCTGATTGAATATCTTAGCCACAACTGTCTGCTGCCACAGGTTCTTCCTCAGAGGTTCCGATGATTCCACCTGACACCTCACCGTCTCTGTGAAGGCATGGTGTTCGTGCATCCTCAGAAGCAACGAATCAGGAAGGTGTCGTGAATTACAGATCAATATCGCCGCATTGTTCTCCATAAGGGCCATCATGAGGGCAGCTGTTACGACAACCTGAGGATTATCGACCACAACTACACCAGTATCCTCAATAGGAACCGATTTTGAGAGCTCGTCACCAGAATATTCAATGTGCAGCTGTCCATCTTTTAGTGAAAGCTTGCAGGGATTGCCAAAATAGAACGTTCGTTTTATCATTCACCAATGCTTATTATATCACCAAGGTGGTTCACCCTGACCTTAACAGCTGTCTTTAGAGCATCTGCTGATTGAAGTCTTTTAAATGAAAAATCATAATCCTTTGATACAGTTGTTTCGTATTGGTGTCTAAACCGATAGTCTCCTTTTGATATTGTTTGCACCCTGTACATCTTTTCCCCGAGCAACGCTCTGTTTAGCGGATCAAAGAAGTTAACGTCTTCAGGATTAACATCGAAAACAAAGAGGTCATTGATCTGCATTGAAAAAAGGAACCTGAGGCCATCCTTGTCATTGCGGTCTATCACCGGATATATGGACCCATTAGTGTTTAGGTTATCCAGGCACCTTGATACAGCCTCCCAAAATGATACTACACGGTCGGTATACCTTCCGTTTTCATCTAAATATATCAGTGAATGATGGTTGCCCTTCGTGTAGACATAACCATCCCTCACCGACTCAAGGTTTCCATCATCGAACACTGTTACATGTTTCAACATAATACCCTTTTCTCTGTTCTGCCATATAGGGTCATTCAGATAATCCCTGAATGCCTGCTTAATACCACCTTTGACATCTATTCGTTCCCTGACAAGCTTCTGTGCTACCGGATCAACAATTTTCTCAACCTCGGTAGGAGTAAGAGTTTCTGACAATAATATCCGTTTTGTAAATCTAACTCTCAATACTGTTACTTCCTTTATCTCTTTTTCTCCTTGGAAGACAGGCTTTTTGAATGCTTTGGCTGGATCACCGTTGAATGCTGCAAGTCTTTCCAATACGGCAGAACGTACAGCCTCTCCTACTATCCTGGATGCGGTCTCTTCGTCGAGCCTTTTATTGATTTTAATTTTTTCGTACCACCTGATCATTCCAAAAACGGTGTCTTTATGCAAACTCCCTCGCGGAGCCCATGTCACCTGTTCCTTCTGTCCTTTGGAGGTATTTATTATATTTAGTTTTCTGCTCAAAACTTTTGACCCCGGCTTTTTAAAAGACACAAGGATTTCCCCAAGACTCTCCATTGTTTTCCTGCGTAGGTCAGGTGCCGGAATGGGAAATCCGAAAGTTTTCTCTTTCATCTCACGGGTTGTCTCAAACAATTGGTTTGCGTTGTTGATACGCTGAATAATGCCTTGAGTTGTCAATGCAACCACAAGTGCATCAAGGGCATGATGCCGCTGATCATCCCTCTTACTCCAGTTTTTAATCCGCTCAACTTTCTTTAGACCATTCTCTCGGTCCTTCTCCTCTCTCCATTCGGTTTCTCCAACAGCTCTGTACTTGTCAATATTTATCTCATCAATAAGGCTTTTAAGTTGCCAACTTTCTTTTAGATAGTCTGTCACAGAACCCGTTGTGGTGGTCACTTTGGGAAACACCTCCTTTAGTCTGGTAACGGTTTCAAGGACTATATACTGCGTATCCTTGAGCTGCCTGGCGAGAAAATCGCCTTTTATATCAGAACCTTTACACAGGAGATTGTCCTTCTTAGCTCTGGTGATTTTGACTTTCTTATCAGAATCAAGCCTTCCTGAGCCTTCTGTGAACAGCCGGTTAACATCTGCCACGTATCTTCCAAGTTCCGTCTCTCCTTTGGATGACATAAAATCGTATGCCGTCATCTGATCCTTATCACGGTTACACTTACTGTGGGCAATTATCTTATTAGTCATGGCATCATTGAATGACCTTGACCACGGGATTAAATGTTCAATTTCGGCCTCCCCATTATATAATTGAGAGACAGTAATATTCTGCCCGCAATACAGACATCGCTTCTCAGTCTCATCCCAAAGTCTGTACCTTAGCAAGTCAGAACCGCTAACCCGGTTAAATCCATGCTCCTGCTTAAGTCTTAAAGCGATTGTATCATTGAGTTTCCTCAGGTTTCTGTTCTTCTGAGTGAGTTCTCTCCGCTGTTTTGCATTGTTTTTAAGGTCTCTGGCGAGTTCAACCCGTACTTCATCAATATGCCCGTAAGTGTCAATTATTCCGTTTACCACGTTAACAACCTGGTTAAGTACCTGTTCCACGACAGGATTCCTTAGGGAATTCGGGAATATTCTATCCATATGAATTTTCAATTCCTCACGGCGAACATGGTCAGGATTCTGGTAACCAACCTCGACACATGCTTCATAATAGTTTTTACCCTCTTCAAGTTGAGGCAGAAGCTTCCTTATTGCCCTTGTGCTTATGCTCCCGTAATCAGAAGTATAACCTACTTCACTTGCAATAATCTCAGCTTGATTATTTGTAAATCCATATCTCTTTACGAGAGTCTTTATAACATCACTCTCATCATCAAGAGAATAGGTTATGTGCCAGAGGTCATAAAGGCCCGGGGAATGTATTTTTTGTGTATTATCAAAGGAAAGGTATCTGCCAGGTTGTTCAATGCCTGCTTTTTTCAAAGCGTTAAAGATAGTATGATACGTTTTGTTCCCTTCAAGTAAATTATAGTTGAGATGGTACGAACGGCCTGTGTATCCAAGAATTTTCAGAACAACTGAATATGGCATTGTGTTCCTCTTAGTTAGCTGATCAGGATCATGCAGTGCGTCAAATAATCTTTTGCGTCCTTCCCACTCAATTGGCATTATGTTGTTAGACTGGTCCGTAACTTCAAGATTATTTATCTGCTGCCATATTCTGAATTCTTGATAAAACGGAGAACTCTTGGGAGTGACCTTATGTCCTTTCTCAAAAGAACAATCACTGACGAGATGTTTCTGGCTCTTTAGCTTCCTCTGGTAGAATATTATTTCATTTCTTATTTTCTGATAAAGGGTTCCCTTGTTCTCTCTGAATGTCTTCCCAGGCATGCCTGTGAGAACAGTTGGATAAAATGTGGCCTGGCATTCCCAAATTTTATCAAACTCCGCAATATAAGAATCCCGGGGGAAGATATTCTCCCTGATTCGGAAACCTGGTTCAGCTTCGGCTCTGATCCGGAACCAATCAAGCAATGCAGAAGGAATATTATCTACAGTGTTACACCTGAAATTAATATATGCATCCCAAAACTGGCCTATTGTAAGACTTTTCGTCAATTCTCCCAACTCAGCAATTCTGGTCAGGTATGATCCTTCTTCCACTCTCTGGCCTGACTTCCTACTTGACTTGTAGCCTCTTCTTTGATTCAAATGAATAAATACTCTCCCGATCTCATCAAGGGAGAGTCGTTCTGAAACTGCTATAGCACGTAACCTGTAAAGCGTTCGCTCGCCAACACGGTTAAGCAGTTGGTCTGATGGGAACATAGAGTTTTTTCTAAGAATTCTGTACAGAGCATCTCTACGGGCTTTGAACCTTTGGTTCCCCCTTCGGATCATTCGTTTTGTTCTTCGGGCTTCATTTTTGCTGGCTGAATTGCCTTGGTAAAAGTTACCATGAAAATTAGGATCCTCATTTACGATTCTTACTCCTGTCTTAATTATATTAAGGTCTTTACCCTCACTATCATTCTCAATAAGAGCATATCCTACCGAGTTAACTCCAATGTCAAGGCCGAGTACTTTCTTCATGGTTTGTTTTTTTAAGAAATATGTTGTATCTTTATCAGACAATTGAAGCAATTCACAATAAGGATTATTCCGTAGTGAAAACTTCCAAAGCGGTCCGGAAACGGGTCGCTTTTTCTACTTTAAAAATATAACTTTCTTTTATAAAACAGAAACAATACCTGCACCAATAGTTTAACTTCTATAGATTGCATTGCCCCCCAATAAGTCCCCCATTAAGCAAAATAGCACTGATAATCAGTGCTATTAGCGTTGTAATCGTGATCCCGGGGCGACTCGAACGCCCAACCAACAGAACCGGAATCTGTCATTCTATCCATTGAACTACGGGACCGGTCAGGGTGCAAAAATACACTGCCAAAGCCGATTTTCAAAACTTAATCCTCCAAATCGGCTACCCCTCCCGCTGTACAGGGAGATTTCTGCCAAAGATTTCCTAATTTCGCACCCCATAAGCGCAAACCAATCAGTTAATATGAAGGAGTACAATTTTTCGGAGATAGAAAAGAAATGGCAGGCGTACTGGGAGAAGAACAAAACCTTCAAAACATCGGACGATCTTTCAAATCCCAATAAATGCTATATCCTTGACATGTACCCCTACCCGTCCGGGGCCGGCTTGCACGTAGGCCATCCTGAGGGTTACACAGCCACTGACATTGTTGCCCGCTACAAACGCATGAAGGGTTTCAACGTACTTCACCCCATGGGCTGGGATGCCTTCGGACTACCGGCTGAACAGTACGCCATCCAGACCGGAACACATCCGGCAATTACCACCAACAAAAACTGCGATACCTTCCGCCGCCAGATAAAGGAACTGGGCCTGAGCTACGACTGGGACCGCGAGATTAACACCACCGACCCCTCATACTACAAATGGACCCAGTGGATCTTCATAAGGCTCTACAACACATGGTATGACCACCAGACTGACCGCGGTCGCGACATAAACGAACTCCCCATACCCCTCGACGTTCTCAAGGCAGGAGATGAGGCGAGGAAGAAATATATCGACTCGAAAAGGCTGGCCTACTACGATGACGCGCAGATATGGTATTGCCCCTCCTGCCGCATCGTATGCGCCAATGAGGAGGTGCTGACAGACGGCTCGCACGAGAAATGCGGACAAAAGGTGGTGCGCAGAAACCTGAAACAGTGGATGCTCCGTATCCCCTACTATGCTGAACGGCTCCTCAGCGGCCTTGAAAACCTCGACTGGCCCGAAGGGATCAAGGAGATGCAGCGCAACTGGATCGGCCGCTCCACCGGTGCCGAAGTTGATTTCAGGGTGGCTGACAGTAAACTTAAGATTACAGTCTATACCACCCGCCCCGATACACTCTTCGGAGCGACTTACATGGTGCTCTCCCCTGAAAATCCGCTTGTAAATGAGCTGACTGCCCCTGAACAGAAAGATAAAGTTGAGGAGTATCTCAGGGCCGCATCACTCAAATCGGACCTTGACCGCACTGACCTCGCCAAGGATAAGACCGGTGTCTTTACAGGCACTTATGCCATCAACCCGGTCAACAACAAGAATATACCCGTCTGGGTGGCAGACTATGTCCTGATGGGATACGGCACCGGGGCAATCATGGCCGTACCGGCACATGATGAGCGCGATTTTGAGTTTGCAAAGAAATTCGGACTGGAGATTACATGCATCCTATCTCCCGACGTTGATGATGCAGAACAGAAAAAACGTATCATCGCCGGCAATGAGTGCTGGAGCGGTGACGGACGTTACATCAACTCCTCGAACCCGGGCCTGGACATCACCCTCGACGGCCTGAATGTCGATGAGGGAATAGCTACCATCACAAAGTGGATCGAGAGCAGGAACATCGGAATGCACCGTGTCAACTACAAGCTGCGTGACTGGCTCTTCAGCCGGCAGCGTTACTGGGGAGAACCGTTCCCCGTCATCCACTGGGAAGACGGTACCATCAGCCTGCTCGAGGAGAAGGACCTGCCGCTTACCCTCCCTGATCTCGAGGTTTATGAGCCCGGCGTCAGCGGAGAGTCACCCCTCTCCAACGCCACCGACTGGCTGTACGTGACAGATAAAAACGGACGTCGCGGCAAGCGCGAAACCAATACAATGCCGCAGTGGGCCGGTTCATGCTGGTATTACCTGCGATTTATTGACCCGAAGAACGACAAAACCATATTTGACTCTGAGAAGGAACGATACTGGATGCCGGTTGACCTTTACATCGGAGGAGCTGAGCATGCCGTGCTGCATCTGCTCTACGCCCGCTTCTGGCACAAGGTGCTGTTTGATCTCGGAGTTGTCTCAACGGACGAACCGTTCACAAAGCTCTTCAACCAGGGAATGATACTGGCGTTTGCCTACGAAACGGCAACCGGCGCCAAAGTAGCCTCGGACCAGGTAACGGAAAAAGATGGCAGGTTCTTTATCACCGATACCGGCGAAGAGGTCCGCCAGATAGTGGCGAAGATGTCAAAGAGCCTCAAGAACGTTATCAATCCCGACGATGTGGTGAAGAGCTACGGCGCCGACACTCTCAGGCTTTTCGAGATGTTCCTCGGTCCGCTGGAGGCAACGAAGCCGTGGGACGAGAAGGGTATCAAAGGCCCTCATAACTTCCTGGCACGAGCCTACCGGCTGGTTGCCAACAGTGAAAATAAAACAGACGGTGACGAGGATACCGAAGTGCTGAAGAGCCTGCACAAGACAATCAGGAAGGTGACTGAGGATATCGAGAGCCTTCGTTTCAACACAGCCATCTCGGCGATGATGATCTTCCTGAATGTAGCCATGAAGAAGGAAAAGATAACCCGGGAGACTGCTTCGACCTTTGTTAAACTGCTCTCACCCTTTGCACCCCACCTGGGTGAGGAGCTGTGGCAGCTGACAGGCCATTCCGGCACCCTGGCCTATGAGCCCTGGCCCGTTGCCAACGAAAAGTATCTGAAGGAAGATCTCTTCGAGTGCCCGGTATCTGTCAACGGCAAAATGAGATTTAAAATTGAGCTCCCGGTCGATCTGTCGCGCGAAGAGGTTACCCGCATAGTCCTGGAAGACGAGAGGGCGCGGAAATGGATAGGCACAGCCAAACCAAAAGTTATTGTGGTACCCAACCGGATAGTCAACATCGTCCTATGAGATTACTTAGCTCCCTGACGGCGCTCTTTGCTGCCGCGATGCTGATCACCTCTTCCTGCGTACGCAGCGGTGCAGCCGAAGGTTCCGGCAATGCTGTTCTTACCCCGGCCTCAACTCAGGCTGACTCCGCAACGGGAACAGCCAATACGGCTGACGACAGGAATGCCTTCTTCGGTATCCCCCTCGATTCGTACAACATTATAACCGGTAATATAAAGAGGAACCAGTTCATCTCCTCCATCCTGGCATCTCACGGGGTCGACTGGAATGATATCGAGAAGCTTCTCACTGACAACAGGGAGACATTTGATCCGCGCAAGGTCCGCACAGGCAGCTCCTACTCGGTGCTGATAACAAGGGATACCCTCAGTAAACCCGATTACTTCATATACAATCACGACCCCAGGGTCTCATACCTCTTTTCGCTGAAAGATACGCTTGCCATCTACAGGCATGATGCTGAAATAATCCGCACACTCAGGTATTCATCCGGAACCATATCGACTTCTCTCTGGGAAGCAGCTCAGGAGAATAACCTCAACCCTAATCTCTCGGCCGAGATGTCAGAGATATATGCCTGGACCATTGACTTCTTCGGTTTGCAGAAGGGAGACAAGTTCAAGGTAATCTATGAGGAGGAGTTCATCGGTGAGGAGTCGGTAGGGATCCGCAGGATACATGCAGCCCAGTTCGAGCATGCCGGAAGCACCATCTTCGCAATACCCTTCATCCAGGACAGTGTAATGTCATTCTTTGACACCACCGGTGCCAGTCTGCGAAAGGCCTTCCTCAAGGCGCCGCTGCGCTACTCACGCATCAGCTCACGCTTCTCCGGAGGCCGTATGCATCCTATCCTCAAAATTGTGAGACCGCATCACGGTGTGGACTATGCTGCTCCGATCGGCACACCGGTACTGGCAATAGGCGACGGCAGGGTTACCAGCACCGGTTACGAGGGCGGAGCCGGAAGAATTGTGAGGATCAGGCATAACAGCGTTTATTCCACTGCCTATATGCATCTCTCACGCTTCGGGCCGGGGATATCATCAGGGGTATATGTGAAACAGGGTCAGGTCATCGGATATGTGGGAAGTTCAGGCCTCTCTACAGGTCCTCACCTTGATTTCAGGTTCTACCGCAACGGCTCGCCCATTGATCCGCTAAAGGTGGAGGCCCCGCCGGTCAATCCTGTTGCACCTGAATCCATGGAGGAGTTCGGCAATGTGGCAGAAGGGTATATCAACCTGCTGGGCACAATAAGCTATTGAGGATTTGCGATTTGCGATTTGCGATTTGCGATTTAAATCGGACATCGCAAATCGAAAATCGAAAATATATCTATTGCCTGATCAGCTCCTCTATGACCCGGGGATAATGCTCATATTCGAGGGCGTGGACACGCTCCGCCAGGCTGTCCGCATCATCACCGGGAAGTACCGGGCACCGGGCCTGGAAGATAATATCACCTGAGTCATAATGTTCATTCACGTAATGAATGGTAATGCCGCTCTCACTGCATCCGGCATCAAGCACTGCACGGTGTACCCTGTCACCGTACATCCCCCTGCCACCGAACCGCGGCAACAGGGCAGGATGAATATTGACAATACGGCCCCGGAAAGCATCAATCACATCCTGCGGAACCAGCCACAGAAACCCCGCCAGAACCACGAGGTCAGTCTCCCTGCGACGAAGCATCATAAGCACCTCTCCGGTCTCATAAAATTGAGCCCGGTCGAAAAAAAATGCATCCACCCCGTGTGCCGCAGCCCTTTCCAAAACCTTAGCCTGAGGCTTGTTCGACAAAACAAGCGTCACTTGCGCATTTTTATCGTTCGAAAAGTACCGGATGATGTTTTCAGCATTGGTACCGTTTCCGGAGGCCAGTATGGATATATGCTTCATTTTCTGCTGTTTAGCGTATAATGTTTCACCGGAGGCCGGCAGCTAAAAAATGATATTAAAATGCTGAATTTCTTAACTTTATGCACGCAGTTATGTAAATTTCCGGTAAATTGCTTGAAAAATATAGTACAAATATATTTCTTTGCAGAGTTTTAAAAACGAGTATTAACGTAAAACTGATTAGTATGTCTGACATTTCTACAAGAGTAAAGAAGATCATCGTTGAGAAGCTTGGCGTTGATGAAGCAGAGGTTACTCCCGAAGCACATTTCACTAATGACCTTGGCGCAGACTCTCTTGACACTGTCGAGCTGATCATGGAATTCGAAAAGGAATTCAACATCGGAATTCCTGATGACCAGGCAGAAAGCATTAGCACAGTAGGCGAAGCCATTAAGTATATCGAAGAGAACGCCAAGTAGATATCATCTTATAACCCCGAGATGAGGCGTGTAGTAGTTACCGGGATGGGGGCTCTGACCCCCATCGGCAACAATCTGCAGGAATACTGGAACGGTCTTGTTGACGGTGTCAGTGGTGCCGGTTTGATAACCCACTTTGATACCACCAGGTTCAAGACGAAGTTTGCCTGTGAGCTCAAGAACTATGATCCTGCTCAGTATTTTGACAGGAAGGAGTCGCGCAAGATGGACCGCTACACTCAGTATGCACATATTGCAGCCGACGAAGCAGTCAAAAATGCAGGTCTTGATCCCGAGGCAACCGACAAGGACCGTTGCGGTGTCATCTGGGCCTCAGGCATTGGCGGCATAGATACTTTCATGGAGGAAGTAAAAGGGTTTGTTATGGGTGACGGCACACCCCGTTTCAGCCCTTTTTTCATTCCCAAGATGATAAGTGACATCGCCGCCGGAATGCTTTCGATCAAGTACGGCTTCCGGGGCCCTAACTTTGCAACGGTTTCAGCATGTGCATCCTCTACAAATGCACTTATTGACGCCTACTATTACATCATTCTCGGAAAAGCCGACGTTTTCATCGCAGGAGGATCGGAAGCATCAATCAATCCGGCAGGCATAGGCGGTTTCAACTCCATGCAGGCTATGTCAACAAACAACGAGGAGTATACAACCGCTTCCCGTCCCTTTGATGTCACCCGTGACGGGTTCGTCATTGGCGAGGGTGCCGGCGCACTCATCCTTGAAGAACTGGGTCATGCAAAGGCCAGGGGTGCAAGAATCTATGCCGAAGTGATCGGCACCGGCCTCACAGCCGACGCATATCACATCACCGCTCCTCACCCTGATGGCATGGGAGCCATCAACGTCATGAAGCAGGCCATCGAAGAGGCCGGCCTGAAACCCTCGGACCTTGATTATATAAACGTCCACGGTACAGCCACCCCGCTGGGTGACATAGCTGAGATCAGGGCCATCATCAACGTCTTCGGTGAGCATGCTTATAAACTCAATATCAGCGCAACAAAATCGATGACCGGCCATCTCCTCGGCGCCGCCGGTGCCGTGGAAGCCATAGCCACAATCATGGCAGTGGTGCATGATACCATGCCCCCCACAATCAACTTCAGGAATCCTGATCCGGCAATTGACCAGAACCTGAACCTTACGCTGAACAAGGCCCAGAAGAGACCGGTGAAGGTGGCTCTTAGCAACAACTTCGGCTTTGGCGGACACAACGCATCTATTTTGGTCAGGAAATTCGAAGAATAGTGTTCCTGCTTCACAGGAAGAAAAACAACACGCTCATTCATGACAGGAGCGAATTCCGGTCAGGACTGAAAAAACTCCTTGGCTTTCGTCCTGTTAACCTGCGACTGTATGAAATGGCCTTCATACACCGTTCCGCCACATACACTCTTCCCGACGGCGTAAGAATCAATAACGAACGGCTCGAATACCTCGGTGACGCCATCATTGACAGTATCGTGTCGGATTACCTCTTCAGGCTATACCCCGAGGCCACGGAAGGTTTCCTTACTAAAACAAGAGCCCGTATCGTCAATCGCGAGACACTCAATCAACTTGGCCTCTCCATGGGCCTCGACCGCCTTATAGTCTCAAACCTGGGACCATCTGACTCTCCCCGCAATCTCTACGGCAACGCGGTTGAAGCACTCGCAGGCGCCCTCTTCATTGATACCGGCTATGAGCGCACACGTAAATTCATAATCGAAAGGGTGCTTAAAAAACATCTCAATCTCAACGAGGTGCTGGCAGCCGAGACGGACTATAAAAGCCTTATCCTGGAGTATTGCCAGAAAAACAAACAAAAGCTTAACTTCACATTCCGGGAGAAGCCATCCGGCAGCAACGGCCACCCTCTCTTCACCGTCACCCTGGAGATAAACAACGAGATAATCTCGCAGGGCGAAGGAGCTACGAAGAAGGAAGCAGAGCAGGATGCGTCAATGGCAGCCCTCAACAAGCTCGGGATAAGGAAGAAATGAGCAGGGAAAGGAAAATCACAAGACACACCATCGAAAGTGCGGTACCACAACCATTCTTTTTCCTAGGTGTGGTCTCAGCCGAACCTGACTACCGGCTCTCGGTAATGATCAACAGGCACCTTGGAACCGACCTGCGTAAGTGCCCGGAAGACATAATACTTGATACAGCCGCCGGTACACGGAGTTTTTCACGCTTCGCACCGGGAAACAGAGCTTTTGCCCTGATCTCAAACCGAAGCGGCGGGACCGTGCTTCTGAAAAAGCTTAAAAACATTGATTATCTCCTGGTGCCGTCTCAACAGCATGATATAAAAACGGCCGGACAGCTTGCAGCATCACTCAGACTCATCCCTGAAATAACTGCAGTGTTCATTCTTGACAGCAGCGAAACAACCGACAGGAACATCGCCCTGCTGGCCCAGTAAAAAGAGAAAGAGGAGACAATTTCTCACCTCCTCTTCAGTGTTAACCCTAAAACTAACCTAACCTATGAAAAAAACTCCATTGATGTTATAACAATTATCGTGCCATAACTGATGCAAATATGAGAAATATTTCCGGACCTATCTCTTAAGGATATGTTAATATATTGATTTTTAACATTTATTTAATATTTTGCGTTCATTAAATTTCTGCCGTTCCTGTTAAAATACGTTAACTCTGCGGATTAAGGTTTTAACAGATTATTTTTGTTAAAATATGAAGCGCTCCTACATAGTCCTCCTGGCCGTCTTTTTCTTTCTTGCCATCTCTGCGCTGGTGATTATCCAGGTCAGGTGGATCAACAACGTGGTGAGCGCCGAGGATCAGGAATTCAGGTTCGGCGTCAACGAGGCCCTGAAGGAGGTGGTATCCGACCTTGAAAAGGCTGAGACCTACAAGCGCATAATCGGTGAGATCAATCCTCAGTCCCAGCCCTCCGGCGATGAAGAGCCGGCAGACATCTACGGCCAGCAGTCTGCCGAGTCAAAACTCCTCGAAAAATATGGATTCGATCCTGATGTAAGGTCAGTCATCATAAGCAGAGCCGGATATACATATCTGCTCGATTCGGTGACTGCCGGGCCGGAATCATTTCCCGGCGACAATGAGCCGGAGGAACAGATCCTTTCCGCCGGCGCTACTACGCGGATGACAAGCAAGATCGTCTCCATCGAGAATATCGTCAGCCGTATCCTTCATGAGACCCCGCCGCTGCGAGACCGCTTCACTCCTGAGGAGATCGAGATGTACATCAGGAATTCGCTTGATGCCGTCGGCATCCATCTGGATTATGAATGTGCGGTGCGCGGCGCATACGGCGATATCATCTACCGCACGCCCGACTACACCGAGGGCAGCGGCGCAAACAAATACCTGCGCCAGCTTTTTCCGAATGACCCGGTGCCGGGAAACAATATCCTGACAATCTACTTCCCTAAAGAGGAGGAGTACAAATTCAGCCAGATCGCCTTCATGGCTATCTCCTCAATGCTTATAGTGTTGCTGCTAATAATCCTCGCCACCGGCACCTTCATTGTGATCTTCAGGCAGAAGAGGCTCTCCGAGATACGGAACGACTTCATCAACAACATGACCCATGAGCTGAAGACCCCCATAGCCACCATCTCGCTGGCTTCCCAGATGCTGGCTGACAAGAGTATTCCGGAGGGCTCGCGCAACACGGAGGGACTGGCAGTAGTGATCAGCGAGGAGAGCAACAGGCTGAAAGTGCTGGTTGAGAGGGTTCTGCAGACTGCCATATTCGAACAGTCCGAAATGGAACTGGACAAGCGCCAGGCGGACCTGCACGCAATCATTCTGAGAGCCGTGGATGCCTTTAAACTTCAGGTCAACGGTCGAGGAGGAACCATCTCTACCTTCCTTGACGCTTCTGACCCGATTGTTACAATTGATGAGGCCAACTTCTTCAATGTCCTTCTCAATCTTATTGACAACGCCCTGAAATATACTGTCACCACGCCGGAGATCACTGTTTCAACGGCATCATGGCACAGGGGTGTCATCATCACCGTCTCAGACAACGGTATTGGCATCCCCCGGGAGCATCTGAAACGCATCTTTGAAAAATTCTATCGCGTTCCCGCCGGCAATACGCACAACATAAAGGGGTTCGGACTCGGGCTCAGCTACGTCAAAAAGATTGTGGATGAGCATTATGGCACCATAAAGGTGGAGAGCCAGGCCGGCAAGGGAACAAGAATAATAATCCATCTTCCAAAAGAACAGCCAAAATGAAAAAGGTAAACATCCTGCTTGCAGAAGACGACCCCAACCTCGGGCAACTGCTGAAGAACTACCTCAATGCCAGGGAGTACGAGACCACCCTGGTCACTGACGGCGCACAGGCGATGACAATCTTCAGGAAGGAGAGATTCCATATCTGCCTGCTGGATGTGATGATGCCGGAGCTTGACGGCTTCGCCCTTGCGAAAGGTATCAGGGAAATCGATGCCCATATCCCCATAATCTTCCTTACGGCGAAGAACCTGAAACAGGATGTGATAGAAGGCTTCAAATCAGGAGCTGATGATTACCTGACCAAACCCTTTTCCATGGAGGAGCTGATCTACCGTATTGAGGCTATCCTGAGACGCACCTCCGCACGGCCCCAGGACGCCCGGGCAGATGTCTACACAATTGGCAAATTCACCTTTGACGTGACGAAACAGCTCCTTATTTACCAGGATCAGCCCCGAAAGCTCACCACCAAGGAGTCGGAGCTTCTTGAACTGCTGTGCCGCCACCGGAACGAGGTGCTGGAGCGCAATTTTGCACTGAAATCGATCTGGATTGACGACAATTACTTCAATGCCCGCAGCATGGATGTCTATATTACCAAGCTGCGCAAATACCTCAGCAAGGATGAGAGCGTGGAGATACTGAATATCCACGGGAGAGGCTATAAACTGCTCTGCTGAAGTAAAATACCCCGCTCAGATTTCTCTGCGCGGGGTATGAGTCCAGGTTAGTTTCAGGGTCTTTCAACCAGTGTGTTATTCTTCCCGTCAAAGCCCAGCGAAGCGCTAAGTTAGCATAAATTCTTTATTTGCAATAACTGCTGTTATTTTTTAACGTCAGTCGAGCTTGAGCACGGCCAGAAAAGCCTGCTGAGGCACTTCCACGTTGCCTATCTGGCGCATTCGCTTCTTGCCTTTCTTCTGTTTCTCAAGGAGTTTCCTCTTCCTGGTTATGTCACCGCCGTAACACTTGGCTGTCACATCCTTCCTCACGGCCTTGACTGTTTCACGGGCGATGATCTTGGCACCGATGGCTGCCTGTATGGCGATGTCAAACTGCTGTCTTGGTATCAGTTCGCGAAGCTTCTCGCACATCCTGCGGCCAAAGTCATATGCATGTCCCCGGTAGATCAGGGTAGAGAGGGCATCAACCATCTCGCCGTTGAGCAGTATGTCCAGCCGGACGAGATCAGCCTTCTTGTAATCGGTTATATGATAATCGAACGAGGCGTATCCCTTCGAGATACTCTTCAACTTGTCATAGAAGTCAAACACTATCTCTGAAAGGGGCATGTCAAAGGTCACCTCCACCCTGTCACTCGTGAGGTAAACCTGGTTCTTCATTGTCCCCCGCTTGTCTATGCATAGTTTGAGGATGGAACCCAGGTATTCAGACTTGGAAATCACCTGGGCATAAATATAGGGCTCCTCTATCTCCTCGATGGTTGTGGAGGGGGGCATTCCGGAAGGGTTATGAACGTCAATCACCTCACCCTTTGTTGTAAGCACCCTGTATGACACGTTAGGCACAGTTGTGATGACATCCATGTCAAACTCCCTGTCGAGCCGTTCCTGAATGATCTCCATGTGCAGCAGCCCCAGGAATCCACAGCGAAACCCGAATCCGAGTGCGGCAGATGACTCCGGAACGAAGGTAAGTGATGCATCATTGAGCTGCAGCCTTTCAATGGAGGCCCGGAGATCTTCATAATCATCCGCATCCACCGGGTAAATACCTGCAAAGACCATCGGCTTCACGTCTGCAAAGCCAGAGATGGCCTTGTCACAAGGCCGTGCCACATGGGTGATGGTGTCACCCACCTTCACCTCAGCCGAGACCTTGATACCGGAGATGATGTATCCCACATCTCCCGCGCTCAGCACATCGCGTGGTTCCCTCTTGATCTTGAGCACACCAATCTCGTCGGCGTCGTATTCGCTTCCGGTATTGACGAACTTGACCAAGTCATGAGTCCTGACGGTGCCGTTGGCTATCTTGAAATATGCTATGATACCCCTGAAGGAGTTAAAGACTGAGTCGAAGATCAACGCCTGTAGCGGTGCATCCGGATCGCCCTTGGGCGCTGGTATCTTCATTATGATCTCCTCCATGATGCGCTCCACGCCCATCCCGGTGCGGGCGCTCGCTTCAATGATATCCTCGCGCCTGCAGCCGATAAGGTCAACGATCTGATCCTTCACCTCCTCGGGCATGGCGCTGGCCGAGTCCATCTTGTTCATCACCGGGATGATCTCCAAGCCGTGCTCTATGGCCATGTAAAGGTTCGAGATGGTCTGTGCCTGTATCCCCTGGGTGGCGTCAACCACCAACAACGCTCCCTCGCAGGCAGCGATTGAGCGCGACACCTCATAGGAGAAATCGACATGCCCCGGTGTATCTATCAGGTTAAGATAGTAGTTCCTTCCCTCATGCTGATATGACATCTGTATGGCGTGGCTCTTGATGGTAATGCCGCGTTCACGCTCAAGATCCATGTCGTCAAGAACCTGATTCTGAAAATCGCGCGCATCAACGGTGCTGGTCATCTCAAGGAGCCTGTCGGCAAGCGTGCTCTTGCCATGATCTATATGTGCTATTATGCAGAAGTTGCGTATGTTGTCCATCAGTCCGGGACCGGTTCAGTTCAGGTGCAAATATATATAATTTGACCCTTAAATTATTGGCCCTTCCGGAATGATAACGATCATGCATTTTCTTTAATTTAGCATATTACTTAAACAGGAACGGATGATAACCCTGGCGGTGTCGGTCACCATGCTTGTTCTGGGATATCTTGTCTACGGAAGAGTGGCCGAAAGATTCTTCGGGATGGAGCCTGACCGGCCCACTCCCGCTTTCACTAAGAATGATGGTATTGATTATATCCCGATGAAGGGATGGCGGGTCTTCATGATCCAGTTTCTCAACATCGCCGGCCTCGGACCAATCTTCGGGGCAATCCTCGGAGCAATGTACGGCCCCGTGGTTTATATATGGATAGTGCTGGGATGCATCTTCATGGGAGCAACACACGACTACTTCGGGGGGATGCTCTCAGTGAGGCACGGCGGGGCGAGCCTGCCGGAACTGGTGGGTACCTACCTGGGCAAACCGATGAGGATGTTCCTCAGGGTCTTTACCCTCTTCCTGCTGATTTTCGTTGGCGTGGCCTTCGTGAGCGGCCCCGCCAAGCTGCTGTTTACCATGACAGGTTTCAGCATGCCATTCTGGCTGGGGCTGATCTTCTTCTACTACATCCTGGCCACGCTGCTGCCGATTGACAAGATCATCGGCGCCCTCTATCCCTTTTTCGGAGGGGCTCTCATCTTCATGGCCCTGGGCGTCTTCATCAGTATTACAGTAAAATGGGCCGGGGGCAGCCTGAACCTGATGGAGCTGACACCGGCTACCCTCATCAACTTCCAGCCTGATGCCGCAACCAACAGCATCTTCCCCTTCCTCTTCATTGTTGTGTCCTGCGGAGCCATCTCAGGGTTCCACGCCACACAATCGCCCCTCATGGCCAGGTGCCTGAGATCGGAGAAGCAGGGAAGGCAGATCTTTTACGGTGCAATGATCGCTGAAGGCATTGTGGCAATGATCTGGGCCACCGCGGCGATGAACTATATGGGCGATGTGCACGGGCTGAACTATGCATTCACACACCCTCTGGCTGACAATCCTGCCATCAAACCCGATCCTGCCTGGCTGGTCAATGAGATTTGCAGATCATGGCTCGGCAAGACCGGTGCGGTTATTGCCGTAATTGGTGTAGTGGCCTGCCCCGTCACCTCGGGAGACACTGCATTCCGCAGTGCCAGGCTGACTATAGCCGATATGCTCAGGATTCCGCAGAAGAAGATTTCTTCGCGACTGCTGATTGTAGTGCCTGTATTTGCAATTGCCTTTATACTCACATTTGTGATGAAGGATGAGTTTGCGAGAATCTGGAAGTTTGTGGGGATATCCAACCAGGCGCTGGCAGCGATCACTTGCTGGACCATAGCCATGTACCTCGGTTTGAGGGGCAAAAACCACCTGATGATGTCACTCCCGGCGCTATTCCTGACAGCAGTGTGTATCACCTATCTGCTTGTGGCACCACATTCTGGGGGAGGACTGGCATTACCGCTCAGAATATCAGTTATAACCGGTGTTGCATCTGCTGCAGCGGCAATGGTCCTGTTCCTGGCAGTACTCCGTAAAAAGAGGGGCACTGATCAGTAGAAGTGCTGCGGTATTTCTTCAAATCAAGGTTCCAGCAGAGCACTGATCAGCAGAGTGTTTCCGAATCTTCTTCAAATCACCGTTCCATCGGATTCAGTAATCATGGGTCTCTCCCTCCCTTCAACAGGCATGTCACATTTCAGCTTCCCTATCTCACGGCGGAAGTAAATGAATGAAACCACTGCTGCCACGAAATCTGATATGGGGTTGGCGATCCAGACCCCGGTAGCACCCCAGAAATGAGGAAGAATGAATATAAGTGGCAACAATACTATTATCTGCCTGAGCAATGAGAGAAAGGTTGCCAGCCTGGCCTTGCCTATTGCCTGAAAGTAATTGGAGGCGATTATCTGGAATCCAATTACCGGCAGCACAGCCAGGTATATGCGCAGACCTAAGACGCCAGTCTCACGAAGTTCCGGGCTGTCGGAGTTGAAGATGCTGATAATAACCCCGGGAATGAGCATGCATATCAGCCATCCTACTGTGGCTATGAGTGTTGCATACTTTATTGCCTTCATCACCGTCTCCTTGACGCGGCAAAAGAGTCCTGCTCCGTAGTTAAAACCTATAATAGGCTGGACTGCCATATTCAGAGATACTATCGAGATAACCAGCATCATTGTTGCGCTGTTGACGATCCCCAGCGCAGCGACGGAGATGTCGCCCCCATACCTGATGAACTTCGTGTTCATTACGCCCCAGACAATGCTGCTTGCCAGGTTCATGGCAAAGGGAGCGAACCCTATTGAGATTATATATTTTAATATATACGGATCAGGCCTTATGTTGACCAGGTGCAGGCGGACCACGCTTCTTCGGCTTCGAAAGTGAGCCAGAACCCAGACAGCCAGGAATAATTGGGAGATCACAGTTGCCAGGGCAGCACCCTTCACTCCCATTCCCAGGCCGAAGATGAAGATCGGGTCAAGGATGATGTTCAGTCCTGCGCTGATGAATATGGAATACATCGCAATGCGGGGGTTACCTTCCGCCCTGATGATGTTATTCAGTGAAAACCCGGTCATTGAAAGTGGTGTTCCCAGCAGGATAATTGTGAAATAGTCCGAGGCGTATTTAATAGTCTCCGGTCCTGCTCCGAAGATCTGAAGCACCCGGTCACGAACCAGGAATCCGGCGCCCATCAGTAAGAAGCCGAAGACCAGTGAGAGGAAGAATGCGTTACCCAGGATGTGGTTTGCCCTGTTAAAGTCTTTCTCACCGAGGCTAAGGGAGATGCGCACGGACGAGCCCATTCCTACAAGCATTCCGAATGCCATAATGATAATCATCAGAGGAAAGACCACGCTCAGGCCTGACAGCGCCAGTGCATCAACACCCTGACCGATATAGATGCGGTCGACGATGTTGTAGAGGGCGTTGGCCATCATGCTGGCAAAAGCCGGCAGGAAGTATTTCCACATCAGCTTCCCGGGTCTCTCGTGCTCGAGTTCATATACCTGCCTGGGGTCAGTCATTATGCAAAGATGGGAGAAATTCACAGAATTTGCGAAGTGCGATTTGCAAAGTGCGAATTTTGGATGAAATTCACAGAATTTGAGAAGTGCGATTTGCGATTTTTGAAGGAATTCGGAATTCGAAAATCGGAATTCGAAATTAAAAAAACTGCCCCGTTTCCGGAGCAGCTCTTCAAATTTAAACCAATAAGCTCTATAATCTTACATCATGCCGGGCATCCCGCCGCCACCCATGGCCGGGTTCGGCATCGGGTTGTCTTCCTTCTCCTCGACAATAACTGCCTCGGTGGTAAGGAACATGCCAGCTATTGATGCAGCATTCTCAAGTGCAATCCTTGCAACCTTGGCCGGGTCAATTACACCTGCCTTCATGAGGTTCTCGAATTTGTCAGTCTGAGCATTGTAGCCAAAGTCGCCTTTACCTTCGCGAACCTTCTGTACAATCACCGCACCCTCAAGTCCGGCATTAATAACTATCTGACGCAGAGGCTCTTCAATGGCTCTCTTTACAATCTCGATACCGGTATTCTGGTCTTCATTGTCACCTTTGAGTTTGTCGAGCAGAGGAATTGCCCTGAGGTAAGCCACACCGCCGCCGGGGATAATACCCTCTTCAATTGCAGCACGGGTTGCGTGGAGTGCGTCGTCAACGCGGTCCTTCTTCTCCTTCATCTCAACCTCTGAAGCGGCTCCGATATAAAGAACTGCCACACCTCCCGCAAGCTTGGCAAGCCTCTCCTGAAGCTTTTCCCTGTCATAGTCGGAGGTAGTTGTAGATATCTGCTGCTTGATCTGGTTGACGCGTGCCAGGATCATCTCCTTTTCGCCTGCTCCGTTAACAATGGTGGTATTCTCTTTGTTGACGGTCACTTTGTCAGCTACACCAAGATCAGCCATTGTTGCATTCTCAAGCTTCATACCTCTCTCCTCAGAGATAACGGTACCGCCAGTCAGAATGGCTATGTCCTCAAGCATCTCTTTTCTTCTGTCGCCGAAGCCCGGAGCCTTGACGGCACAAACCTTCAGTGAGCCTCTCAGACGGTTCACAACGAGGGTTGCAAGAGCTTCGCCTTCAACATCCTCTGCAATGATCATCAGGCCGCGGCCGCTGCGTGCGGTCTCTTCGAGTATCGGGAGAAGATCCTTCATTGAGGAGATCTTTTTGTCATGGATCAGGATGTAGGGATTGTCCATCTCTACTTCCATTTTGTCAGGGTTGGTGACAAAATAGGCTGAGATGTAACCACGGTCAAACTGCATTCCTTCAACAACCTCAACCTTGGTCTCGGTTCCTTTGGCTTCCTCGACGGTGATAACGCCTTCCTTCTTTACCTTGTCCATCGCGGTGGCAATAAGCTTACCTATCTCCTCATCGTTGTTTGCGGAGATACGTGCAACCTGCTCGATCTTCTTAAGGTCGTCACCAACACTCTGTGACTGGCTTTTCAGGCTCTCAACAACCGTTGCAACGGCCTTGTCAATACCTCTCTTGAGGTCCATCGGGTTGGCGCCGGCGGTGACGTTCTTGAGTCCGACACTTATAATGCTCTGTGCAAGAACAGTAGCAGTGGTTGTACCGTCACCGGCAGTGTCTGAAGTCTTGGAAGCAACTTCCTTGACCATCTGTGCGCCCATGTTCTGGTACGGATCAGAGAGTTCGATCTCCTTGGCAACGGTCACGCCGTCCTTGGTGATCTGCGGTGCTCCGAATTTTTTCTCCAGTACTACGTTGCGGCCCTTTGGACCGAGTGTTACCTTAACTGCATCTGCAAGACGGTCAACGCCTTCCTTCAGAAGGTTACGTGCTTCGATATTGAATTTAATTTCCTTTGACATTGTTATTCATATTTAAGGTTATTACGAAATATAGAGAACATCAGACTGTGAAAGAAGGAGATAGTCTGTGCCGTCAATATTCAGTTCCTGGCCGGAGTATTTCCCATAGAGAACGACATCTCCCTTTTTGAGTTCCATCTCTTCATCTTTCTTCGGTGCACCGACAAGAATGACAGTGCCTGCGCGTGGTTTTTCCTTTGCTGAATCGGGGATGATGATGCCGCTGGCGGTCTTTTCCTCTGCCTCATTAGGCTTGATCAGAACCTTTCCTGCCAGCACTTTTCCTTTTAATTGTGCCATTGCTATTAGTTTTATAGTTAAACAATATTTTTTCCTGCTTCAGAATGTCACATTCTGTGCCAAATGCCAAAAGGCAAAAAAAAAGTGTCAGTTCATGACAAACTGACACTCCTAATTCTTTAAAATGTCATTTCTACTCGTTACCGCCGTCAGGCTGTTCTTCCACCGGAGTCTGTGTGGGAAGGACAGGTATTGCAGTGGGATCCTGTGCCTTTTCAATTGAGGATTTGATAACTGATTCCTTCTGGCCCTGTCCTCTGGGGATAGAAGCAGTGGCTGCAAGGCTGAGAAGAAGGATGGCAGCTCCGAGGGTCCAGGTTGATTTCTCCAGGAAGTCTGCTGTCTTACGGACGCCCATTGACTGACCGGCTGAGGTGAAGTTTGCTGCCAGGCCGCCTCCCTTGGAGTTCTGAACAAGCACCACCATTATGACCAATACACATGCAATGATAACCAGGACTGAGATGAAAATATAGATACCCATTGTTGTACTATTTTATTAACTCTTTGATCTTTTCAATACGGCCTGCAAAGTAAGCACTTTTTTCCGGATATTGCAAAGAGAGTTTTTCATAAATATTTATTGCCTTTGTAAAGTAGCCCTGGCTGACGTATATCTTTGCCAGCGTTTCTGTTATGAATGTGCCCTGCTCACTCGAGCTGTCAGCGGAGAGGTCCCTGACCGGCGGATAATCGCCAGGAGTCATCCTCTCAATGGTAGGACTGATCCTGATGAATCTCTCAATCAGGTCGGACGGTGATAGCGGTACGGCCTCACTCTCTTCATCTTCAGGTTCTTCTGATTCCAGAGGCTCATATGATTCATCGGGCTGCAGGAGTTCCTCCGGTTCTTCGGATTCCGTGGTAGTGCCAGATTCATCTGATCCGTGATACTCCTCTGGTTCCGGCGGCACTTCTGCTTCAGCAGATTCAAGCAGGATGAGAGGTTCGGTCGCTTCTTCGGGTACCGAAAATTCATCCGGGATCAGTTCAAGAAGATCCCCCGATTCTGGCAGTGGTTCAGCTTCCGATATTGCTTCTGAAGAAGGTGCCGGTTCCGCGGAAGCTGTCAGTTTGGCGGCAATGACAGGTTCTTCAGCAGGTGTCTGCCCGGTGGTGGGTATCAGTTCCGCGGCCGGCAGAGATGCTTCGACAGGTGCAGTGACCTGTTGAGGTTCCTGCCCTTGGATAAGGTCTGATTCACCGGCTGATTCCTTCTCCTGAGGCATAACCTCCCGGTGGATCTGTTCCAGTTCTCTCAGACGGGATTCAATCTCGGCAATCAGTTCCTCCCTGGTGCGGAGGTTGGTGTCTTCCGTTACCGGAAGTTCATTCTCAACGGTCTCCTCAACTGCCCCGGGTGCAAAATAATCCTCATTGCCTAGATCAGGTACCGTTTCCCCATATCCCTCTGCAGAAAGGAACTCATCCAGGGCCGATGTCTCTTCCGGCGACGGGACTTCTGCAATAATTGAGGCTACCTCTTCATCAGGCGGTGCCTCATCGGTAACTAACTCAGGAACGCCGGCCAGCATGCCTGCCTCTGATCCTTCATCCGTGACCGGTTGCGGGCTAACTTCCACGGCAGGATGCCGGGCAGATTCATCAGCAGACTCCGGAATAACTTCATGGGCAGCCTGAGGGGCAAATTCCGCTGAAGGCTGCAGGGCCGATTCCCCGGAAGGGCCGGTATCAACTGCCGTTACAGCCTGCGCCGTAAATTCATCGGCAGGTTGAAGGGCAGATTCATCGGCAGGTTGAGGGGTAACTTCCTCGACAGGTTGTGCGACAACTTCATTATCAGGCCCGGCATCAACTGCAGTAACCGGTTGAAGGGCAACTGCCGATGCCGCTGCCTCGGGCGGGAGAAAGAGGTAATGATATAGAACCTCCCTGTCATTGACCGAGAGCGCTGATGACTTCAGCTGGGCATCAAAACGGATGTCAGAATTCTCCTTCAGTCCCCTGAGAAGAAGCATATGGGCGGAATGAAACCATGGAAACAGCGTGATCATCTCACGCAACTCCTCAAGGTCACCGGGACCGGGGAGGTCGATGCCTGCAATGAACCTGTTGAATTCATTCCTGTTCATAAGCGGCATTACCAGTTGACAAACGCCCTGTTGAATATATCCTCAATAAGCATCTTTACAATCTCTTCCGTCAAGCTGGCTTCTACAGCACTCAGGTCGAGGGCGCTGTTATAATCCTGGTAACGGGTAAAGGTCTGATCAAAGCTGTTATCCGGGTTGAAACTGTTGACATACCTGACCCGCACGGAGATGGAGAAACGGTTTGATGCGGCCTGCTCATCACCGCTGACTGTAAGGGGTTGAGTCTTGTAATCGGTGATCTCTCCCTCGAAGCTCAGATCGCCGCCTGATGAAGCAATGTCAAGATTTGTTTGCGCCCGGCACATGTCAATGAGCGCATCAGTCACAGTCTGTGTCAGTCCCGGCACCACCAGGCTGGCCCTGTTCTGAAAGGTAGCCACACTGATGGTCTTTGCCTCAACCGGGATGGAAGCCCCGGTGAACGAGTACTTGATCTTTACACCGCAACCGGCAGCAAGCGCCAGCAAAACCATCGGTAACAATATCCTGGTTATCCTATCCATCAAGCCCGTATTCCTTTATTTTCCTGTAGAGGGTTCGCTCTGAAATCCCCAGCTCGGCAGCAGCCAGCTTCCTCTTCCCGTTGTTCTTGTCAAGTGCCTTCTTTATCAGTTCCTTCTCACGGTCAGTCAGTGACAGAGATTCCTCAATCACCTCCTCGGTGTCCTCAATCACCCTGTTTTCTCTTGAAGCAATGTAGTCTACCTGTGCCGGAGGAACAGGTTCGAAGGAATCGCCGGGTACGCTTCCGGGGTTATAGAGGTTTCGCACGGACCTTGAGGCTGTATCGGCGTTCCCCTGGTTATACAGATTGCGCAGCGCCCTGGTCCCGCTTTCGGTAAGGTTACCGGACTCGTTGCTGCTGAGAAGATCATAGACCAGATTCTTCAGGTCATGCATATCGCTCTTCATATCAAAGAGCACTTTGTAAAGTATCTCCCTTTCGCTGTTGAAACCCTTGTCCTCCTTTGGGTTCCTGACCGGAACGGGAAGCCTTCCGCTCTGGAAATCGGGCAGGTATCGGGCGAGCATGACTCCGGATACCTCGCGGTCCTGCTCAATGACGGAAATCTGTTCTGTTATATTCTTAAGCTGCCTGACATTGCCCGGCCAGTAGTAATTCAGAAGCATGTCCCTTGCCTGGCTGTCAGGCCGTATGGCTGGCATCCTGTATCGCTCTGCGAAGTCAACAGCAAATTTCCTGAAGAGGAGGATGATATCTTCACCTCTCTCGCGAAGCGGTGGTATGCGTATGGGGACAGTGTTAAGGCGGTAGAAGAGGTCCTCGCGGAACCTGCCGGTGTTCACGGCCTGTATTATATCCACATTGGTTGCGGTGATGACGCGCACGTCAGTCTTTTGCATCTTTGAGGAGCCCACCCTGATGAACTCTCCTGTCTCTAGCACCCTGAGCAGTCTGACCTGGGTGGAGAGTGGCAGTTCAGCCACCTCATCAAGGAATATGGTGCCGCCGTTGGCCACCTCAAAATAGCCTTTACGACTGTCAGTTGCCCCGGTAAAGGCACCCTTCTCATGACCAAAGAGCTCAGAATCAATCGTACCCTCAGGTATTGCGCCGCAGTTTACCGCAATGTAGGGCCCGTGTTTCCGGAGGCTGAATGTGTGGATCACCTGCGGAAATACCTCCTTGCCTGTGCCGCTTTCCCCGGTGATCAAAACAGAGAGATCCGTCGGGGCTACCTGCACGGCAATATCTATAGCCCTGTTAAGCCCCTCATGATTGCCAATTATTCCGAATCTCTGCTTTACGCTCTGTAAATCCTTCATTAAAATCCAATGAACTGCGAATTTACGACTTTTTTGCATTATGGGAAAGTTGAATATCAGTTATGCGGAGTGACCCGGGCAGAACATTCAACCTTCGCTAAACATTTACCTTCCCGCATTGTTATACTCACGAAGTAAGTAACATTGAGAGAGATGAATGCAGGAAGCAGGACATACTCCATAAAGGATCTGGAGAATTTCTGTGGTATAAAAGCACATACCATCAGAATGTGGGAGAAGAGGTACGGGGTCCTGACGCCTGAGAGGAGCGATTCTAACATAAGGCACTATACCGAAGAGGAGCTGAAGAAACTCATCACCATCTCCATTCTTAACCGGAACGGGATGAAGATTTCCAAGATTGCACAGCTTACCGACAGTGAACTGCTGCGTGAAGTACTCAAGTCAGGCGCAGGAGACGATGCCGGCGACGGCAGCTTCAAACCGGGAGAACTGATCATGTCAGCACTCCGGTTCAGCGAAGAGGAGTTCCGGGAGAAACTGGGCCAGTTTGTCAGGGAAAAGGGACTGACCGATGCATACCTTCAGGTGTTTCATCCGCTGATGCAGAAGGCACGGGCCCTGTGGTTGACCGATTGCATCTCAAAACCTCAGGAACAGTTCATCCGGCATGTAATCAGGACAATCCTGATATCCGAGGATATCACCCACGAGGTTCCGGTCAACGGACAGAGCGCAGCAATCATCAACCTTGGCAACACCGAGAGTGAAAACAACCTCGTCTTCCTCAAGTATCTTCTCCGGAAGAAAGGTTTCAACGTTGTCTATACCGAAGAAACGCTGTCGGCAGACGACATCAGGGGTATCCATTCCGTCAGGCCGTTTGCAGTACTTGCACTGAACCTGCCCGCCTCCGAACCCAATGATGAGATCAGAGGATTCTGCAGCAGCATGGCAAAGGAGCTTGATCTGAAGCAGGTGCTGGTGCTTGGGAGATATGACACCAGCGGTTCATGGAGCAACGGCAAAACGAAAGCTGTCTGCTCTCCCGCCGGACTGGCAGAATGGGCAGACAGCCTCTGAAAATTAAATAATCCCTGTTAATTGTTTATCTCCTGATCGCCACCACCACTGAGTCGGCAATCTTAAGTGCCGTTGTCAGTGTACTCAGGTCTGTAAACAACTCTCCGGTGGCACCTGTGGGATGACTGTGACCAATCGGCTTAAGAAGGTATCTCTCCCTGATATTTTCCATATCTATGTTTGCCTCATACACAACCGCGGGCTGCGCGTTGTTCAGGTAATTGACATTATCAGGATACCTGTCGTTAGTCCAGTACTCGTTCCAGTCCCAGTTCTGGTTAATCTCGAACATAACCCCGACCTTCTCCGGCAATGGCCCTGGGAACAAACAGGGTCTGAAGGTATTTTCCATCCTCATCTTCAAGCCAGACAGCCATGAGCGGATAATAGAGGGAGGGACCACCGTAAAACCTGAGTTCAATCTCCTCACCTGTACCTGAGGTATTGGTGACCACATCACTAAAGGTCTGCCTCTGGGACAGACGATGGTGCGCTCATACCGAAGCCTTATGTCACCCTCTCCGCTCTGATAATCATAAGTCAGGTTGGCAGAAATGGCAGACCAATGACACCAAACAGGAACTGGAGATAGGATCTTCGTGCCGACACGATTAGTGAACTGCGCTCACCTGCAGGGCCATTGTAGGTCAGTCCAAGGTCAGAGGCTCCCACGGTAGCCCTGATTGACCGCTTCTCCCTGTTTCTTTCAATCATCGTGAATTCCATCACTGAGCTGAGGGCATTGCCGCGTGCGGCAGGAAAAGCTCCCGACAGGAAGTCAACCGATCTTACAAAGTCAACATTGATGATTCCCGTCGGTCCGCCTGAGGATCCCTGGGTAGAGAGGTGGTTCAGGTAAGGTATCTCCACATTATCTATGAAGAACCTGTTCTCATTGGGCCCTCCTCACCTGACTATGACATCGTTCCTAACGGAGAAAAGGGTCATTAGCAATATAAAGGTATAATGTCTCATATTTGTTAAGATTTTATGAAACAAAAACAAAGAAAAACTGATTTTGTTTAATAAGTTTCTCTATTTTTTATACAAAAGATCCGTGAAGTATTTTTCCTCTTCTGACAGGTCCAGGTGGGGAGCTCTTGTTTTAAGGTCTCTGATCCTCTCAATCAATGCGTTTGCGAAGGGTGCCGTGTCCGATGTTTCAGCTGATAGCCGGTGAGCCATTGCCCGGGTTATCCTGGCAGCCTCATTCCAGAGTCTCAGCACATGTCCGGGGATAAATACGGAACTGAATTTTCCCCAGACATAATCAATGGCTGTCTCTGAAGGATGAACCATGTCGGAGGCGTAGAAACGGTAGTCACGAAGCTCATCCATGAAGATCTCGTAAGCCGGGAAGTAGCCATGGACCAGTGGGTGTCTGAGCAGCTCCTCTGCAGCGAGCAGAAGGCGGGCCTTGCTCAGCTGGTTCTCATGAGCGCCGTCGGCCAGGTGCCTGACAGGGCTGACGGTGAACCATACCCTGAGGCCAGGGTTGACAGCGGCAAGGTTGTCAAGGGTCTCCTTCCAGCGGCCGACTATCTCCTCTGATGATGCCATGGTGCGGGTGAAGAGTGATGACGGCAGCTTGTGGCAGTTGGCAACTGTGGCCCCGCTTTCCTTCAGGTTATAAATATAGGAAGTGCCAAATGTGACAAACAGGAACGAGGCTTTCCGGATGAAGCCGGATGCGGCACGGCCGGTTTCGTTAAGACGGGCAGTTAGGATATCCCTGTCGTAGGAGGAAAAAGCGGTATGGTGGTCAAGGCTCATGTAACGGTTCTGGTGAAGGTAGAGGTCCTTTTCCGTGTATACATGCTCCCCGATGAACCTGTCGAGGGCCCTTGCCACAGAGAAAGGATTAAAGAGCGTTCCGTGCGGATTGGTCATAACGGGCAGCTTGCCCGAGGCCATGCGGTACCCGATCTCTCCCGCGAAGCAGGAGCCGAGAAACATTACCGGCGTGTCATAGGTGATAGCCGCAGCCGCCGGGGGAAGTGGCACTGCAGTCAGTAGTTCCATTCAGGTTATATTATATTAATGTATCCATCCATTCAGTGATGAAGTCGAAGTGTTCCTCCTTCAGCGGATCATTATGCAGCTCGTGATAGCCGCCGTCCCAAAGCTTAAGGGTTGCCCTGGGAGCTGATCCGGCAACCTGCACCGAGCCGGATGGTGATGTGATCATGTCATCGCGACCGTGAGCCAGCAGGAGCGGCACATCTATCTCCGAAGCACGTGCCATCGTCTCCTCGGCCGCAGAGGTCATCCAGCGATACAGGCCGGCCGATATCAGACCGTGAACCAGGGGATCATTCCGATAGGCCCTGGCCACCTCCGGGTCACGGGAAAGGTATTCGATATTCAGCCCGGACGGCTGTGTCATTCCCGGCATAATGCTGCCAACCACATTGGCCAGCAGCAGCTTGACCGCAGGAGGCGTTTCAGTGAGTATAATCCACGGTGAGGTCACAATTGCCCCGGTCACGGCAGGCTTGCGCCTGATGAGATAATTGAGAACAATTCCTCCGCCGAGGCTGTGGCCGTAGAGGAAAAGAGGTACACCCGGATAAGTTCCCTTCATCTCGAGGAGGAGAGTATCTATAGTATCATACACCTTCTCAGGCGAGGGTATAACACCCCACTGGCCCTCACTCCTGCCATGTCCCGGAAGGTCGAAGGCATTCAAGGTGACACCTCTTTCATTGAACCTTTCAGCCCACCCCGAATACCTGCCTGCGTGCTCGCCCAGGCCATGAACGAGAAGAATTGCAGCACGGGGGCCATCCTGTGCCTCAAAATTGTAACAGGCTGTTTTTCCTGAAGGATAGTTTCTTAACTCCATAAGGTTCTTTTTTGTAAATATAGTCAAATTAGGAAAAAGACAGTAACAGGGCCGTCAGTGAATGAGATAATGAACAAAGACTCAGCATATACGTTATACCTTATATCGCTGTAAGTGTGCCTGTTGGCAGGCTAACCGCCGACACTCACACTCATTTCGTGCCAATCGGGCATCCGCTTCAATAAAATAATACCTGCTTGTCCTAATTTAGACATGCCTGACATAAGCAATTGATTTTATACATTTTACCCCTTAGAAACGGTCCCAGGTAACTCCTGTTTAACAATATTTTAAGATATTCGGATTTGGATATCCGATTATATTTGTTTAGTTTTGTATCAACAAACGAAACAAAAAGAGATATGACTGCACAGGAATTCACAACCAGTATAATAGATCTGAAGGGCAATCTTCAGAAGTACGCTCTCAGTCTTACCCTCGACCGCGACAATGCGCTTGATCTCGTTCAGGATACTTTTTTAAAGGCTATACAGAACCAGGACAAGTTTGTGGATGCCACGAACCTCAAAGCCTGGGTTTTCACGATAATGAAAAACACCTTTATCAACAATTATCGTCGGAAGATGAGGGAAAACACGATGATGGACGGCACGCAGGAGCTTTACTACATCAACTCGCCCTCGGACAAGGGGAGCATTTCACCCGAGTCGGCTTACGCCGGCAGCGAGATTGAGAAGGCCATTGACGCCATGCATGATGACTACCGTCTTCCTTTCCGCATGCACATTGAAGGATTCAAGTACGAGGAGATAGCCGAGAGTCTCAACCTGAAGCTCGGCACGGTGAAGAGCCGGATTTTCTTTGCGCGCCAGAAGCTTATGAGTGTTCTTAAAGATTACAACGGCTAGATTTTTAAAATGGTACCGATGGGGCTGCCGGACTGCAATCGTCCGGCAGTTTCTGTTTTTACAGCAGGGTTTTTGCAAATCATGGTCATATTGCTCATTTTAAATACCTTTATATAAAATTGGATCATATGAAAAAATATCTTCTTGTTGTCCTGTTAGTGACAGCACTCTCATCGCCCGTTCTGGATGGGCAGGAAAAATACATTCAGTCTCCTGTCACCCACGTGACAGTCTTCCGGCAGGGGGCGCAGCTCTCCGGCGATGCAGTCATATCCGTACAGCCCGGAACATGGGATTTTGTTGCAGGAGGGTTATCTCCCTACATTGATCCCAACAGCATCCAGGTCAGGGGTGAGGGAGATTTCATGATTACGGGGGTAGCCTATCGCACCAATTATCTCGAGAATCCGGCGGAGTCAGATGCCATCAGCACTCTTCGCGGCAAGATCAAACACCTGGAGCTGAAGCTTGAGGATGAAGGTACTGCACTGGAGGTGTTGCTTGAGCGTGAGCGTTTCCTGAAGGCCAATTACGACGTTGTGGCAAACAAGAGCACCATCACCCCCGAACAGTTCAGGGCTCTGATGGAGCTCTACGGAATAAACATGGAGACGGTCAAGAATGCCATTCTCATGAAGAACAGGGTCATCAGGAGTCTGAAAGAGGAAAAGGGTAAGCTCGATCAGCAGCTTGCCGGCACCCTTGACCGCTCGAAGATGCCCACCGGCGAGATTGTTGTAACCGTCAGCGGCAGCAAGCCTGCTAACGGGAGGCTTAAGCTCTCGTATGTGGTCATGAATGCCGGATGGAGGCCTTCATATGATATCAGGGTGGATGATATTTCCGATCCCGCAGTCATCATCTACAAGGCTGACATATGGCAGAGCAGTGGCATTGAATGGAAGGATGTCAAGATCAGCCTGTCAAATGCCGCCCCGATGACGGCCGGTTACCTTCCCAAGCTCAACCCGTGGTTCGTCGATTTTTACCAGGAGTATTCGTTAAATGAGATGGTTGTAACAGGTTACGGGACCAAGGCCAGGCCGGCGCGACAGGAAAAATCTGAGGAGGCTGTGATGATGGATCTGGAAGCCAGCGCTCCCATGCCGGTCACGGTGACTGAATCAAACATCAGCTTCAGTTTCGACATAAACGTTCCCCGGACGGTATCATCCGGAGGCAAGCCCGAGACAGTGGAACTTCAACGGCTCACAGTTCCTGCCACCTACAGTTATGCTGTTACTCCCAAGCTGGCATCCATGGCCTATCTGATGGGATACATCACTGACTGGGACAAGTACAACCTCCTGCCCGGTGAGTCAAACATCTACTTCAGCAATACATTTACCGGCAAGGGATACATAAATACGGCCGAACTTACCGATACCCTTCCTGTTTCCCTGGGTGCAGACAACAGTATCACCGTGAAGCGTGACCGCCGGACCGATTTCACCTCCCAGCGGCTTATAGGGGCGAACAGGGTTGAGACCCTCTCCTTCCTGATCTCGGTCCGCAATAACAAGAGCAAGGCAGTGACCGTCAGGCTGCGTGACCAGATGCCACTTTCACAGAACAGTGACATAACGGTTGAGGCTGCAGAACTCAGCGGCGGCAGGCATAACAGCGCCACCGGGGAGGTGACATGGGACCTGACCATTGATCCCGGCCGGATGAAAGAGGTTATCTTCACCTACACCGTGAAGTACCCCAAAAACCGCAAAGTAGTACTTGAATAATACATAATTGCAATTTACTGACACGCGAGGTTATCAACAGCTGTTGATAACCTCGCTATTTTATATCTATATTATTGTATTATTGCCGGTTGCGATTGTTAATAAACCCGTTCATTATGTGTTACTTTCTTCATGGTATTATTACCCTGAAAAACTTGACGCAAGGCCTCTTCTGGCTTATCTTTGTAAGACCATGTGAGCGATAAAGAGTCGCTCTGAAGCATGAAGGTTCTTTAGAATGGTTTAATTATCACTCTGGATTAACATCAGACTTCAGAGTCTCACGCAGACGGATTACGGTCCTGATGCGTCCGTCACAGGTGCAGGCTGAGAAGCCTTCCCATCCTGGCGGTCTGACGGAGCAATCATCAAACGGTGTAACAGCCGTGAGAGGAGAGCAACACGGATGCAAGGCTGAAAGCTAATGAGGCAGCAAACGTGTCCGTTAAGAGAGAGGATCATCATGCCACCCGAACCGGCGAGGATAGGATGGAGATGATCCGGGCATGACAGCAGCTGTCCCTTCGGGGAGTGTCGTGCTTCAAGGGTTCATTACTCCGCATCTCAGTATGCGCCCGGAAAACCGCAAGGTCAGTACGGATAACAGAAGAGAAACCTGAACAGGGAAAGCAGTCAGCCTTCGGGCAGGCAGGCAGACCGGGGAAGGGAGGAGGAATAGAGATGAACCGACTTCATAACAGTAGCATGGCGGCAAATGACGGTCATGGCTGTCACTAGCCGGAATGGGAACTATTACGTACAGTATGGTTCCCATTCGTGTTTTATACCCCCCTCCCCTCCTGTGGTCCGCTGAAGCTTCACATGGTTGCTCCGGCGGGGAAGGGAAGAAATAAAAAAGGGGCTTAACGCCCCCTGATAACCCCTCTTTCAGAATTCTTTATGAACTGCAGGATGTAATCCCGCTCCGGGGTGGGACCGAAATTGGCTTCGATATACTCCAGCGCCTTTGTTCCGTTCATACCCATATTATAGTATGCCCTGTAGATCTCATGCAGCTCATGCATCTTCTCCTTTGTGAATCCCCGGCGCTCCAGTCCGACATTGTTAAGGCCCATGAAGGCAAGCGGCTCCCTGTCGGCCTTGATGAACGGAGGAACATCCATCCGCACCTTCGATCCGCCGCCAAGAAAAGCATGATTTCCTATCCTCACAAACTGATGAACGACAGTGGCTCCTCCAAGCGTCACCCAGTCGCCAAGCTCAACCTCCCCCGCGATGCCTGACGAGGCCACAATAATCACATTGTTTCCCACGTTGCAGTCGTGCGCCACATGCACATAAGCCATCAGCAGGCAGTTATTGCCTATGGTGGTCTTCCCCCTTGCACGAGTGCCCCTGTTGAGGGTGGCAAACTCCCTGACGGTGGTGTTGTCACCTATCTCAAGGGTAGTCTCCTCACCGCTGAACTTCATGTCCTGGGGTATGGCAGAAACAGAGGCTCCGTTGAAGATACGACAGTTTTTTCCGATCCTGGCACCGTCATAGATGACAGCCCCGGACCCTATCCAGGTGCCGTCGCCGATGATAACATCACCGTAGACGGTTGCAAACGGTTCAACTGTGACCCTCTCGCCAAGTTGAGCTTTCGGATCGATAAATGCCAGTGAAGAAATCATATAATTTATCTGTTCTTAATGACCTGTGCCGTCATCTCACCCTCGGCAACCAGCTTCTCTCCCACAAAGGCCTGACAATACATTATCACGATGCTCCTCCTGATTGGTTCGGTCAGGTCGGCCCTCACAACGATTGTGTCTCCTGGAACTACCTTGTGTTTGAATTTCATCCTGTCTATCTTGAGGAAATAGGTGGAATATCTTTCCGGCTCATCCACGTTGCTCAGCACAAGGATACCTCCCACCTGTGCCATGGTTTCAACAAGCAGCACACCCGGAAAGACATGTTCCTGCTCGAAATGGCCCTGGAAGAATGCCTCGTTGTAGGTGGTGTTCTTAATCCCGATTACATGATTTTTCGTAACCTCGAGTATCCGGTCCACCATCAGGAACGGGAACCGGTGAGGGAGCAGCTTCTTTATCTGCTCGATATCCATTGCGGCAGGCTTGGTAGTGTCAAGAAGGGGTATCTCCCTCTTTGTTGTCTGCCTCTTGATCTGATGCCTGATCAGCCTTGCCAGCCTGGTATTGGCGAAGTGGCCAGGCCTTGTTGCCACCACCTTCCCCTTGATAGGTTGTCCCACCAGCGACAGGTCGCCTATCAGGTCAAGCAGCTTATGGCGTGCCGGTTCGTTGGGATATCTCAGCTTCGTGTTGTTGAGTACACCTGCGTGGTGCTCGGTGATCCCGGGCTTGTTGAACATCTTCGCTATGCGGTCTATCTCCTCCTGCTCCACCTCGCGCTCAAGGATCACCACGGCATTCTCCAGGTCACCTCCCTTGATAAGACCCATCCTGAATAGCGGTTCAAGCTCATGGAAGAAGACGAAGGTGCGGCTTCCCGCAATCTCCTTCTCGAAGTCGTCCAGCTGGTCCAGGATTGCATACTGATTCCCGAGTATCTTGGAGTTATAATCTATCAGGACATGGGCGCTGAAGTGGTCATCCGGATAGACGATGAGGTCAACGCCGTGCTCCTCGTCCGAGAAGGTGATTTTCTCCTTTATGACATAATAGTTGCGTTCCTCGTCCTGCTCAACTATGCCCGCCTTATTGATGGCTTCCACGAACATGCGCGAGCTTCCGCCCATTATCGGGGCCTCAGGACCGTTTATCTCTATGAGTGCGTTATCAACACGCATCCCTGCAAATGCAGCAAGGACATGCTCTATTGTTGCAACCGAGGCTTCTCCCTGCACCAGTGTGGTACCCCTCGAGGTTTCAGTGACATGGTCTGCCAGGGCATCAATTACCGGAGAACCCGGCAGATCTGTGCGGCAGAATTTGTATCCGTGATTCGCAGGGGCCGGCTTGAAGGTTACTATCACATCAATTCCCGAATGAAGACCCTTACCACTGAGGCTCACCTCATTAGCCAGCGTCCTTTGCTTTTCGCTCATATCAGATCAGTTTTAATCGTGCAAATAAAAATAAAATTTCCCGAACGACATAATGAAAACCGCTACATCTGCGTGATGTTCAAATCATTTCCTTTAGACCGTTTTTGGAACTACCTGTTTTTTAAAGCCGCCACCGTTTTTGCAAGAGCATCCAGCCTGTTGTTCAGTTCAGGGAGTTTACGGATATATACGACACTTTTGAGAAATTGTTTGCTGTCGGTGGCCGGGTAGCCCAGCAGGGTTGAGTTCTCCTCGCTCACGGTGCTCATGATGCCGGACTGTGCCCCGATTTTGCATCCGTCAGCGATACTCAGATGGCCTGCCAGTCCCACCTGTCCGCCGAACATGCAGTTGCGGCCGACCCTGGTTGAGCCTGCGAGGCCCGACTGGGCTGCAATCACCGTATTCTCTCCTATCTCCACGTTATGCCCCACCTGTATGAGGTTGTCAAGCTTGACACCCTTTCGTATTACGGTTGAGCCCATTGTTGCACGGTCTACGCAGGTATTGGAGCCTATCTCAACATTATCTTCAATTATGACATTTCCAATCTGAGGTATTTTCATGAAGTTGGCCTCGCTGACAGGGGCAAAGCCGAAACCGTCAGCACCGATCACCGCACCGGCATGGATTATGCAGTCATTCCCGATCACGCAGTCGCGATAAACCTTGACCCCCGGATGGAGGGTGCAGTTTTTCCCGATCTTTACATTCTCCCCGATAAATACCTGGGGATGAAGTGAGCAGCCGTCAGCTATCACAGCATTTTCGGATATTACGGCACAGGCGCCGATGAACACGTCAGAGCCAACGCTTGCACGTTCATCAATAACGGCAGAAGGGTGAATGCCCTTCTTTGCCGGCCTGGCCTGCTCGTAGAAGGCCAGCAGGCGTGCCAGCGCCTGGTAGGGGTCATCCACCCTTATGAGGGTGGCAGTAACCTTTTTTGCCGGTGTAAAGTCGTTCTTCACCAGCACGGCTGATGCATCAGTGCTATAGATATAAGGTTCATATTTAGGGTTTGAAAGAAAGGAGAGAGCTCCCGGATGGCCTTCCTCTATCCTTGCCACGGTATTCAGTTTCGTCTCCGGATCACCCTCGACGGTGCCATTCAGTATCCGGGCTATCATTGCAGCAGTAAAATCCATTTTTTCAGTTTATGTATTAATTCACAATCTCCTTAGGGTAGCAGAGGTAGTATTTTGTAACCTTCTCGGACAGAGCCTCCTTGTCGAAGAGGTCGGACACGGCAGTGATGTCCCTGGTACTTCCGTTTTTCAGGAGTATGCGCACCTCGGGGGTGCCGGGGGCATAAGTCTGGTTGTAGACATCCCCCGTGTTGACATAGAATATCACTTCATCGTCCTTCAGTCCCAGGAGAGTTTTCGCCCTGCGGCCCGTTTCAGCAACCTTCTCACCGGAGAACGGTGTCCGCTGCAGTTCGATTCCCAGCAGATCCCTGTTTACGAACCGTCTGCAGAGGTCTTCAAGCACCCTGTCGCCGCAGCTCATCCATACCTTGGTGGCTGAAAGGATATCACTCTCGTCAAGTGCCGTAAAATGACCAACAAGAGCCTTGCGCTCCTCCAGTGCCGCCATGTTGTGACGGGGAGCGAGGAACCATTCAAGGGCGGGTGGGGCAAAGAGCTTCACTCCTTCTGCAGTAACCTGGCGGGCCCTGACCAGCAGGCTGGTGAGCAGTTTCTCTGCCGAGACCACAGTACGGTGATTGTATACCTGCCAGTACATCATTCTCCTGGCTATCAGAAACTTTTCAACGGAATAGATGCCTTTTTCGTCAACCACAAGCCTGTCATCCGCCACATTAAGCATCCTGATGATCCGGTCAGAACCCACTGATCCCTCTATTACTCCTGTGAAAAAACTGTCGCGCCTGAGGTAATCCATCCGGTCCATATCCATCTGACCTGTCACCAGGTCATGGAAGAACCGCCTCGGGTATTCACCGCGGAATATGGCAATGGCTTCTGTGAGCCTTCCATTCATTGCGTTGTTGAGTTCCTCCATTATCAGCACCGACATGACCTCATGAGGGGTGTCTTCAATGAGTGAGTGTTCCAGCGCGTGGGAAAAGGGTCCGTGCCCGATGTCATGGAGCAGAATGGCCGTCAGTACAGCCACCTCCTCTGCTTCCGAGATTTCAATCCCTTTGCTCCTGAGGGTATGCACCGCCTGCCCTGTCAGGTACATCGCACCAAGGCTGTGCTGAAAGCGGCTGTGCACCGCCCCCGGATAAACCAGGCTTGAGAGCCCGAGCTGCCTGATATTGCGCAGCCTCTGAAACCAGGGATGACCCACCAGATCATATATCAGATCGTTGGGTAAACTGATAAACCCGTACACCGGGTCATTGATAATCTTTCTCCTGTTTGTCAAACAGTACCGGTTTTATGTCCGCAAATTTATTCAAATGTTTCCATATCAGGGCAAGAAAGGCTTCATAGAGAGCACTGTTTTCAATTTTCAGGCAGATGGTTGATTGTTTATTAAAAAAATGATTTTATCTTTGCACCCGAATAGCAGGGTAGAATGGCTCAGGGGACAAAAGTCCCCTATTTTGTTATCAAAAATCAGACCGTGATTACAAAGGACCATATAAGGAAACTAGTGACGGAGCACATCAGTGCTACCGGCATCTTCCTCGTGGATGTCAGACTGAGCAGCACCGGCCGCATTACCGTTCTCATTGACAGGCCGGAAGGGTTGAAGATTGAGGACTGCGTAATGCTTAGCAAACAGATAAGCAACGACCTGGGAGAGGAACTGGGCGATTATGAGCTCAACGTGTCTTCACCCGGTCTGGACATGCCACTGCTCGTGCCTGAACAGTTTATGAAAAATGAAGGCAGGATGGTGGATGTGATGACCGGTGAGGGGGAACGGCTGAAGGGTGTCATGATGAATGTGACAGCCGGAGGATTTGACCTGCAGACCGAAACAAAACAGAAGAAAGAGACGGTCACTGCAGTCAGATCATTTAATTTTGAAGATGTTAAGTCAGTTAAAGTTATTATATCATTCAAATAAAAGTATAGATTACAGCAATGGAAAATGTTAATCTTATAGATACTTTTTCGGAGTTCAAGGAGCTTAAGAACATTGACAGGCCAACGATGATGAGCGTGCTCGAGGATGTATTCAGGGGCATGCTTGCAAAAAAATACGGTTCGGCCGACAATTTTGACATCATTGTCAATATTGACAAGGGCGACTTCGAGATATGGCGCAACCGGGAAGTGGTTGCAGATGATGAGCTCACCGATCCCATCACCCAGATACCCCTTTCCGAGGCTCATAAGATTGACGAGGATTACGAGGTAGGCGAAGAGGTTTCCGACGAGGTCAAATTCCTTGATTTCGGCAGGAGAGCCATACTTGCTCTGAGGCAGAACCTCGTGGCCCGTATCCTTGATCTTGAGAAGAACAATATTTACATTAAATACAAGGACCGCATCGGTGACATCGTCACGGGTGAGGTTTACCAGGTGTGGAAGCGCGAGACACTGGTCCTTGACGATGACGGCAATGAACTCATTCTTCCAAAGCCCGAGCAGATACCGTCCGATCATTTCCGCAAGGGTGATACCATCCGTGCGGTTGTCATCAGGGTAGAGATGAAAAACAATACTCCCAACATCATTCTCAGCCGTACATCGCCTGTTTTCCTTGAAAGGCTCTTCGAGCTCGAGGTGCCAGAGATCTTTGACGGCCTCATAACCATCAGGAAAATAGTAAGGGTTCCGGGCGAAAGGGCCAAGGTGGCAGTTGAGTCCTATGACGAACGTATTGACCCGGTGGGAGCATGCGTGGGCATGAAGGGATCGAGGATACATGGTATCGTTCGCGAACTGCGAAATGAAAACATCGACGTGATCAACTATACATCAAACATTCAGCTATTCATCTCCAGGGCATTAAACCCGGCAAAAATCTCATCCATCAAGCTCATCGAATCTGAGAAGAAGGCTGAGATTTATCTCAAGCCAAGCGAAGTGTCACTGGCCATTGGCAAGGGAGGTCTGAACATTAAGCTTGCCGGTCAGCTCACGGGGTATGACATCGAGGTATACCGTGAACCGGACAATGAGGATGAAGAGGATGTCAGCCTCGACGAGTTTGCAGATGAGATTGAAGGCTGGATAATAGACGAACTGAAAGCCATTGGCTGTGACACGGCACGAAGCGTGCTGAGACTCACCGTCCATGAACTGGTTAAAAGAACGGATCTGGAAGAAGAGACAATCAAGGAGGTTGTCAACGTCCTCAGATCGGAATTTGAAAAGGAATAATCTGCTTCGCGGCAGGCAGCAATATAAAACTTATTAAGAGGTATCATAAAGGGATATATGACTGAAGACAAGAAAGCCATACGTTTAAGCAAGGCAGCCCGTGAATTCAATGTCGGGATCCAGACGATCGTCGAGTTCCTTCACAAGAAGGGGTTTGAGATCTCCCATGATCCCAACTGCAAGATTCCGCCTGAGGCTTACGTTCTGATAGTCAAGGAATACAGCAGTGATCTCAGTGTGAAGAAGGATGCTGAGAAGCTTGCTCTCAAAGAGAAGATCACCCCCAAAAAGTCACTCTCCATCGAAGATATGGAGTCGGGCAAGGAGAGCGATTCGGGTGAACCGGATGAGGACTTCCTCGTCACAGACATCTCAGGAGTGAAGAAGCATATTGATCTTCGCACCGAGATACGGAAGCCTGAGATCAGGACTGTTGGCAAGGTGGATCTTACCCCGCCGGCCAAACCGGTTAAGAAGGAGCCCGAAGCTCCGGTTCAGAAGCCTGCTGCTCAGGCAGAACAGTTAGCCGGGCCTGCTGCAGTGGAGACAGTCACTCCCGAGCCTGTTGTAAGCGAAGGTCCGAAACAGCCCAAGGTAATTGGCAAGGTGGATCTTGATAAGCTTACGAAGCCGGAGAAGCAGGCAAAGAAGCCGGCCGCCAAAGCAGCAGAGCCTGTTGCCGAAGAGGTAAAGAAGAAGCCTGTTGTCACCTCAGAACCGAAAACCGTTATTGAGAAGCCGGCAGAAGAGCCTGCTGCTCCTGCCCCGGCTCCCCCGCCGGAACCAAAAGAGACCGAGATCTTCCGTCCCGGGTACGAGAAGCTTGCCGGACCCAAGATTGTAGACAGGATAGTCCTTGTACCGGAGGTCAAGAAGAGCCGTGATCAGTCAGCTGATGCACGCCAGCGACATGATAAGAAGAGGGAAAGGATAAAACCGAAACCACGCGAGAAGGTAGCCCTGGACACCCCGCAGGCTCCTGCTCCTGACAGCAGAAAGGATAAAAAACCGCAGCCGAAGGATCACCGTGGCGGTGACAGGAAGAAGTCATTCCGTACACTCCGGCCCGAAGTAGATAAGGAAGACGTCTCCAAGAACATCAGGGACGTGAATCTCCTGATGAGCAAGAGCAAGTCGAAGGTGGCCAGGTACCGCCGTGACAAGCGCGATGCCATCAGCCAGAGGATGAGGGACGAGACAGAAAAGAAGGAACTCGAAAAGAGCGTTCTCAAGGTTACCGAATTCGTGTCAGTCAATGAGCTGGCCACAATGATGGACGTTCCTGTGGTGGAGATTATCTCCACCTGCATGAGCCTGGGACTGATCGTTTCCATCAACCAGCGCCTTGATGCCGAGACCATGGCCATGCTGGCCGAGGAGTTTGGTTTTTCAGTCGAGTTTGTCAGTGCTGAGCTGCAGGAGGCGGTCAAGGAGGAGGAAGATGACGATACAAATCTTCAGCCCCGTCCGCCTATTGTGACGGTTATGGGACATGTTGACCATGGAAAGACCAAGTTGCTTGACTATATCCGCAATGCCAACGTGGTTGCCGGTGAGGCAGGTGGCATAACACAGCACATCGGCGCCTACAGTGTCAACCTGGATGACGGGAAGATCATAACCTTCCTCGATACACCCGGTCACGAAGCCTTTACGGCCATGCGTGCCCGCGGTGCACAGATAACCGATATTGTTATCATCGTCGTTGCAGCTGATGACGGAGTGATGCCGCAAACCCGCGAGGCAATAAACCACGCGCATGCTGCCGGCGTTCCCATCATCTTTGCAATCAACAAGATAGATAAACCCACAGCCAATGCTGACAAGATCCGTGAGGAGCTTGCCAGCATGAACTTCCTGGTTGAGGAGTGGGGCGGCAAATATCAGTCGCAGGAGATTTCCGCAAAGAGCGGGCTCAATATTGACGTGCTCCTTGAGAAGATCCTGCTGCAGGCTGAACTGCTTGAGCTGAAGGCCAATCCCGACAAGCTGGCAGTTGGCGCAGTCCTGGAATCATCACTCGACAAGGGTCGCGGCTTCGTGGCAACAGTGCTTGTCAAGGCAGGGACCCTTAAAGTTGGTGATGTTGTAATTGCGGGAAGCTGCTTCGGTCACATCAAGGCAATGTACAATGAACGCAACCAGAAGATCAATGAGGCCGGTCCTTCAATGCCGGTGCTGATCCTCGGCCTTAACGGCGCACCTCAGGCCGGTGACAAGTTCAATGTCATGGAGTCTGACAAGGAGGCCAAGGACATAGCCACCAAGAGGGCACAGTTGCAACGCGAACAGGGCCTGCGTACCCAGAAGCATATCACACTCGACGAGATCGGACGCCGTATTGCCATCGGCAACTTCCAGGAACTCAATATCATAGTCAAAGGGGACGTTGACGGATCGGTGGAAGCTCTCAGTGATTCACTCATCAAGCTGTCAACTGAAGAGATACAGGTCAACATCATACACAAGGCCGTGGGACAGATATCCGAATCGGATATACTGCTTGCAGCAGCATCCAACGCAATTGTTGTCGGTTTCCAGGTGAGACCGTCACTCAGTGCAAGGAAGCTGGCCGAGAAGGAGGGTATAGACATACGCCTTTACTCAATCATCTACGATGCCATCGAGGAGATCAGGGCTGCAATGGAAGGGATGCTCTCGCCCGAGATCAAGGAAGAGATCGTGGCCACCGTGGAGGTGCGCGAGGTCTTCAGGATCGGAAAGGTGGGAACTGTTGCCGGCTGTTTCGTGCGTGACGGCAAGATAACCCGCAACACCAAGGTGAGAGTGATACGTGACGGTATAGTAATCTACACCGGAGATCTTGGCTCACTTAAGAGGTTCAAGGATGACGTGCGCGAGGTGACATCCGGCTACGAGTGCGGACTCAACATTGATAACTTCAATGATATCAAGGTCGGAGACGTGGTAGAGGGTTACCAGACCGTGCAGGTCAAGAAAACCCTGTAGGAGTTGCGAGTTGCGAGTTGCGAATTGCGAATTAATTCGACCTCTCAGATCGCAGTTTACTCCAGCTTCCGGGTGACGGATTTACCGTCAAACTCAATTTCATAAACCTTACCGTCGGGGATTGTCGTGACTTTAAATGTCCGTGGCGTGTTGCCGGTCAGCTTCATGACTGACGGATCAATTTTCAGGGTCCCGGACGCATTGTCCCACAGCAGTCTGATCAGATTGTAACCTTTATCCCGTAGATACTCATTCGATATGCCGTCGTCTTCATAAAGTATGTACTCACCGTCTGCCCCGGTATATATTCTGAATGTCAGGTCATCTTCAACCTCTTCTGATACATACTGTCTTACGGGATCTACCGGGATTATTGATCCGGCCCTGACAAAAATGGGCATCGTCTCAAGGTCAACCTGCCTGGTATAATCACTTCCGCCACTAATCAGTGTGTTTGTAAACCAGTCATACCAGTTGCCTTCCGGGAGGTACACAGTACGTGTCCTTGCACCCGGTCTGTAAACCGGAGCAATAAGCAAATCCCGGCCCCACAGGTACTGATCGCCTTTCCCCAGGGCCTTTCGGTCACCCGGATAATGTATCCACATAGCCCTCATCATCGGCAGCCCGGTCTCCCTGGCTTCCCATGCAAGGGTGTAGTTATATGAGAGCAACTGGTATCTTAACTCCGCATATTTCCTGCAGACAGGTTCGATTGCCGGGTTGTTGAGCTCTTGCGGGGAGGGGTTATACATTTCGGTGTTTCTGGCCGGCACATTGCGGTTGTTATCCTCCCGCGGCCCCATCTCTGACAACCCCCATCCCCACGGAAGTATCGTCCACCATGTACGTCCGTGTGACCTGAATGAAGGGCAGAAGGCTCCGAACTGGAACCACCTGGCGTACATCTCGCCGGTTCGTTCATTCCCTGGATAGAATCCTCCGATGTCTGATCCCCAGAAAGGTGACAGGCTGAGAGAGTGGTTAATCCCCACAGCAATCTGGCCCTCCAGTGTTTTCCAGGAGGATTGTGTATCACCTGACCAGACCCATCCTCCCCACCGGGCTACGCCCAGATGTCCGTTACGGTGGAGGCTCCACGGACGGATACCGGGTTTATCGTACCCGCGTTTTGCGAGGAGAGGGGTTTGCAAAAGTGAAAAACTGATATTCCTTGGCCTGAGAGTGATTCTAAGACTGTTTTCTCAGGATTCTCTGATTTCGAGGAGAGACTCCTTGCCCATTGACACGATTTTTGTTGTGCAGGAATCTGCCGCAATCAATAATAAAAGAAAGGCGGAGATGATCAAAATGCGTTGGGTACTCTTCCGGTTCATGCTATTTCGGGTTATTGAATACAGCCTCTTGAATTAATACAGTTAGTTGACACAAAGAAACGAAAGAGGGCGTCTCAAATGAGGCGCCCCCGTCTATTATATAACATAGATGCTTAAAAATTCAGGCTCCGATGAGTTTTTTGTAAGCTTCGGCATCAAGAAGGTCATTCATTTCAGAAGCGTCGGAGATTTCAACCTTGACCATCCATCCCTGACCATATGGATCGGAGTTGACGAGGTCAGCCTTTGTATCAAGCTCCTCGTTCTTTTCCAGGACAGTGCCGCTGACCGGCATGAAGAGATCAGATACGGTCTTGACGGCCTCAACCGTTCCGAAAACCTCACCGTGGCCGAGTTCCTCGCCCACAGTCTCGATCTCGATAAAAACAATATCGCCCAGCTCATGCTGAGCAAAATCGGTAATGCCTACTGTTGCCACATTACCGTTGATGAGAACCCACTCATGATCCTTGGTGTACTTAAGGTTTGCCGGAACGTTCATTGTTTGATATTTTATTTATGTTAGACTTTGATCTTCAGGTAACAGATTGTCAAAAATACATCTTTTTTAATATATAAAACCTGATAAAAGCTTTTTTTGCAGGGCGGTCTGTTCCGTCACTGTACCAGGGTAAACCTCAGGCTGAACCCAAAATTGGTGTTTGAGGTAAGGAAGGTGTTCGCCACAAAGGGATTATTCAGTGTATGGTCAGCATAGATCTGCAGGTTAAATCTGTCACTCAGCACGTAGTCGGCAGTGGCCCCCAGGGTGAAAACCTTCTGGCCTGCCACTGGCTGGTTAACCTGCTCTATCAGCTTACGGGCCAGTGTTTTATTGTCTCTTATTGAAAAGTCAAGTTTAATGTTCAGATCGCTCTCCAGCGCCTTCTGGCCGGTCCGCGAGCGCAGCATGATTGCCACATCATCAAACCGGTAGCCCGCCCCTATTGTGATCTCGTCATTCCTGATGTCAGCCACCTGGTTGCTTGCCAGGTTGAGGGTGACTGTACGTGACTTGCGGTACTCAATCCTGGTCGTCAGTGAGTTCTTCCATCCCAGGTCAACGTTGATAAGCGGACTGAACTGCTCATTGATGGTGACCGTATTTATTTCGTACTGAGGTATGAAGTTTGACCGGAGGTCACGGATCCTGCTGACGCCTGAACCGTCCGGGTCATAATAGAGACTGGTGTTGAATGAACCAATAGTATATGTTGAACGGTACTGGTGTGACAGGCTCACCGAGTTGAATACCTTCCTCACTGCTTCAAACTTTGTCAGCCCCTCGAAGTTGATCCTCCAGTTGGGCATCATGTGCAGCATTGAAGGGAAAGGTGAGAGCGAAATCCTTTCAGGATCTCTTCGGGTGTAGGCGGCAAGGAATGCCGGAACAAGTACTTCGCCGGAGGTTATTCCGTAACCGCTGGCATAGGGACCTGTGACCGGCTCCCCGGTGACGGGATCGAAGCCCGGATCATACAGGTTGTCAATCTGCTGGCGCTCTTCCGACCTGCGTTGCGAGATGACAGCCGTATAGTCACGGAACCTCTCGAAGGTCTCCGAAACATAATCTCCGGTCTTTGGAATTTTTTCAAAGGCAGTGCCCCATGACACCACCGAGATGGTAAAGTTACCGGTGAGACGGGTGTTCCTGGTGCTGTCAGGGAAATTGCCCAGACGGTCAGCCCTCAGGTATGATGATAAAGTCTCGGAGTAACGACGGTCAGCCGTAACATCAATGCGCAGGCCCGGGAAGGGTTCAATATTGGCCCGAAGGTTTATCTGCTCACGCTTGCTGAAGGTGGCAGCATTGTTGAGCAGGGTGTCAGTTGTGATCCAGCCGTTGATGACAGCCTCATCAAAGAACCTCTCATCTGTCAGGCCGGCAATGAAGCGCCAGCCGGGAGAGAGCATCCCTCCGCTGTTCTGCTGGCCAAGGAAGCTTGTTCCGGGAAGGTAACCGGGAAGAATATGTCCCTGTTCTAAGGTATAGGTGGCTGACACATTCCGAAGCGCCATCAGTCCCCTGATCAGATATCGGCCAACCACGCTGGCTACTCCGGGCTTCTTCTCCACCCTGCCCTTAATGTCAACACTGGCATTTGAAACATCTGCGTCAGGAGTGAAGTCGATCCGCATGTCAGATACAACGTCATACTTGCCGTTGACAACTGTGCCGTCCGGTGCGGTGACCGTCACGGTTACATCCTTTGTCTTCAGGTTATGGTTGATTATGCGAGCCCTTCCGGCTCTAAGTACCAGGCCCTTCCTGCTATGTGTCACCTCCTCGTAGCCGAGGCTCATGCGCCGGGCGGCGCCTGGCTGAGTAGTGGCTTCTATCTCCTTGAGGAACTTCACCTTGCCATATAGGTTCGTGAGGTTGGCCTGAAGGGTGAACTGCCCGTTGTTGGAATTCTTTATGATGTTCCCCGGATTGATGTTCACCGAGTCCGGGAATACGGTCCCTGCCAGCCAGTCATACCTGGCGCTGTAACGGGCATTGGATGTCACCCATGATAGCAACGGCAGCTTGTTGATCGGAACATTGTAGTTGAAATTAAGCAGGTGGTAATAATTGGTAGTTCTGCCGAAACCGGAGAGGTTGGTCATGACAGAGTCACGCCAGGCTTCGAACAGGTCAGGGTACCGCCTGCGGTCTACCCCGCCGCCAGGTTCATCGATGCGGGCGATGCTGCTTGCGGTGAAGTCCACCTTCAACTGCTTGGTGATGTCATATTTGACGTCATAGAAGCGGGTCCACTGAAAGTCTTTCGTGAAAACCGGCTCTATCAGAATACCGGGATTGTTTATATTCCTGGTTTTAACCTCGTTATAGTACCTGTACAAGTCAGTGCGAACGGTGATGTGTTTGGGGAAGAGGTATACATTGAAGTCCTTTATCAGCCTGAAGGCAGATGAGTTGAATATCTGTGCCTTCTGGAACGGAGTGAAGTTTTTCGGCCGTGCATCGAAGTCATAGGCTATACCTCCCCTGTATGTCTTCTCCACGTCTATCTCTGTCCTGGGATCGGTGTTGTACACCTCGTTGAAGGCATAGCTGACAGTGACGTTTGCAGGGTCCCAGGCATGTGGCTTCTCACCTCTCCTGGTGGTGCCGGCATTACTGACTGTAAGGGTACGCCTGCGCGAATACTCTTCTGACAGGTCAAGAACGCTGTCTCTCTCAGCCTTTGTCCCGAGATTATCAAGTGCATCGGTCAGAAGGATATCCGGATCCAGCGGATCATACTGAGGCCTGATCCGGTTTTCAGAGTAACCCATATAGACCGGAATACGGATGCCTGCTTTCTCGGGAAAGAATTTACCCAGCTCAAGGTTTGAAGAGAGGTCATACTGTATCACCTGCTCCATGCTGCGCTGGTTTACGTTTTTGTCAATGCTGCCCCACCCGGGTGTGCTGGTCTGTCCCACCAGGTTAACCGTTCCCAGGTCAGCCAGGCGTGCCTGCATCTGTGCGTTGGCTGCCCATCCTCCGTCCTCGCGGAAGTCGCTCAGCCGCAGCTCGTTGATCCATACCTCTGCGGATCTGGGTGCCCCGTCATCGCTCTGCGGACGGCGTGTCCTGATGGGGTTCCTGACACCCACCATCACAACCCTTACGTTGCTGAGGTTGGGATTGCCGCTGACGGATACACGGGTATTCCCTGACTGAACGGAAAAGATATCGGCCTCGCTGAGGGTTGAGCCGGGCTGGCGCATGGCTGCATCACGGGCCTGCTTCGCTTCAAGCAGCTCTGAGAGGTCTATGTCTATCCTGTTCTCTTCAGGCCATACAATCTCCCTCTGCTCCTCGCTGCTGTTGCTGTACCTGCCGTACGGGGTCAGCTTAAGGGGTATCTCGTACTCGTAAAAGTTGCTCCTGTAGTCTGACCCAAGCCTTACGAAAACCGTAACATCTTCATCATCAAGCGGTTCACCAATGAGGGCTTCGGCATGTACCTCCATCTTAAGTCTGCGGTACTGCCTCATGTCAAGGGTGACATTCTTGTACGTGGCCCTGGCATCACCGTCGGCGAGGCTGCGGACGCGAAGAACCATTGACTGCTCATTGAGCTGCCTCAGCTGCGGGTTGGCGGGGTCAATGACACGGTCGAATCCGGGAGGCAGAACGTAGTTAACCGGCTCCTTGCCGGCGTTCTCCTCAATGCTCACCGAGCTTATCTCGAAGGTGCCGTCATCCTCCTCAGGCACGGTGATGCGCTCACCGCCCTCGAAGAAGGTAAGGTTATACTTGCGCCATTCGGACCGTACGAGCTCGAGGCGGGCAAAGCGCATGATTACCTCCTCGTCAAAGTTGCGCGCAAACATACGGAGGAAACGGATCGACTTGAAATCACGGATGGAGCCAACCCGCCTCTCATAATCAGTGACAGGGATCTTGAACTGGTACCACTTTACAGGCGACTTCTCGCCATTGGCGAAGGTGGCTGTGTACTCCAGCTCATCAACGATGAAGTTTTCACCCACAACCATATCCTCCGGTCTCAGGCTGATGTGATACTGGTAGTAGCTCTCGGTCTCGCTCAGAGTGTTATCACGGTTGATGTCTTCCATATCAGGCAGTGTGGTTCCGCTGGTGGGATATGACTCGGAAGACATCTCTGACGTAGGCGAGTTGCCGTCAGTGCCGTTGAATCTCTTGTATCTCTCCAGGATGCCCAGCTGCATCTGGTCATAGTCGGATCCCCTGAAGTAATGGAAGTCATCACTTGACGGGTCTTCCCTGATCTGCTCCATGACCACCGGGCTGACCACCGCTCCCACAGCCTGAATGAAGCTGTCAAAGAATGCAGCTTCGTCCTCATTGCTGAGACCGTCAAGCCCGACATCCTGGTAGCGGCGAGAGTCAATGTTATTGTCAAAGGCCTGAACAACAGCCTGTACTGTTGGCACCCGGCCCCATACGGTGGTGTCCACATTTACCAGCAGCGGAGAGTTGGGAAGACCGTTCTCAAACTGCTTGCGCGAATCGCGAAGTATGTCCTCTGAAATATTTCCCAGGTTGAAGTAAAGATCACCCCCCTCATGGTCAGGGTTCTCTACAAATGGATCCATGACCCAGAACTTGATGTACTGAATGTTGGCCGATTCAAAGTCATTGGTGAGCAGTTCGCGCATCATCCCTCCCCAGCGTGTACGCGGGGAGTTGAGCAGACCCTCACTGCTGAGCCCGGCCGAGTATGCCCCGGGCAGCACGTCAAAGTTGAAGGGCCCTCTCTCCCCGGGATAAAAGGCCACGTTCAGAACGGAGATGTTCGTCGGGATACCGCTTGGCGACTCCTTGAAGGGGAATATCTCAGTCTCGTATATCTCCCTGACGAAATGACTTGACTGCAGATCAGGGTTGGCACGGATATGCCCCGGTGTGGTTGAGCCGTTGCGAAGGAAAAGGGGGTCAATGACGTACCACGCCATTCGCGCCCTGTTGAATCCCGAGCGCAGGTCCTTGCTCAATCTGGCCTCGGGGAAGAGCTGGTCCTGTCCCTGCGGAATGCTGGCAAGTGACCAGGCATTGAAAGCCCTCAGGTCAAGCGATATTTCACTGGCTTCAAAGTCATCAATATAGACAGCCCCTTCAGCAGTTATTGCCCTGCTGTGCCCGGGGACAAGGTGTGCAAACTCACCGAAGAAGTTGATTGATGAGGGAGCATTTGTCTCGATAAGCGGAAGCCAGTCGATGGCGTTGGTAAGAAGTTGCGATTCAGTGCGGTAAGATGCATCAAAGCCATAAATCGTGTTAGAGATCGGATCATCACCGTAAGTGACCTTTTGCGTATAGGGCCTTTCAGTGAGCCTGAGCACCGTCCCTCCCAGATTTAATTTTTCCGAGAAGCGGTAATTGAGATGAGTACCAACGAGTGTCTTTGTCTGAAGGCCAAAGAACTGGTTGCTTTCAAGCGAGACCTGGACAGGTGTCTGTGACTCGATGATTGCGGAATTAATGATCTTCACCGAGCCCATGTTGTAGTCAACGGTAAAATCAACGTTTTCCGTCAGTGAGACACCACCGGCTGTTACCTTTACGGATCCGGCCGGAATATTGGCCACATTGAGCCGTATCTCTGACCCGGAAGCAGAGGAGAACTGACCGCGCATCAGGTACTTGTTCTTTTCGGCCATCTGTCTTGCCACCGTCTGGGTAGAGTCATACAGTTCCGTGAAAACATATTTCCTTATCTGCTCAGGATCAGTTATATACTTAAGCAGATGGCGGCCAAAAGGCTCAAGCACTGGAAAGATGATCCTGCCTCTCTCTGACATTACGGTTATACCTTCAACGAAGTCGAACAGGCCGTCAGGCTGCCTGTCAAGCTGTGAGTTCAGCCGGTCAAGGCCCAGCGCCTGCAGCAGCACCTTTCCGTCAAGAGGCGTTTCCGGAAGGTAGTTGAGGGCGTTCCCGGTCTTGTCATCCTGGTAGAGGATATTGACCTCGAAGTTCTTTGGTTCAATCCTTCCTGATCCGACGTTGTAGATGTTTTTCATCATCAGTTTCCATGTCGGTATCTGCGGACTGAGGGTGGTACCCTTGATGAGCTTGAGGATGAGCGCGTCAGGCGCCGTAATTCCGTCGGTGGAGAACTCCCCTACCTTGAAGACCTGGCCGTTCAGTGTATACTCATAGGCCACCGCCAGAACCTCATCGTTATTGAGAGCCATATTGAGCGAGATATAGCCCAGCTGGCGGTTGATAGTATATTCCCTGTCAGTAAGCCGGCGCGCATTCTCGATCTTTTCATAGTCACGCCCGATCTGGAACCCGGGATAGAGCCCGGTAAAGGCATCAGCCACCTGGTCAATATTCCGGATGGAGCTGTAGGTGGTGTTCAGCTGCTCGTAAAGGCCGTTTGTATTGTTTGACGTGTTGAGCGGTGCACCGGGAATGCCCTGGAACTCAGGGACAGTGTTGTAGATGTTTGACTGGGTCTCAGCCAGGTCTATAAACGCAACGATGTTCCTGTTACTTACATCCTCAAAACGGCTGGTCTGGTTGGTGATCCACACCTCAATCTTTTCGATGTTGAGCCCGGTGCTGACTATAGGAAGGTTTTCAAGTGCCCCGTCAAAATTCTCCCTGAATTCCTGCGAGAGGAAGAAGTGGCGGTTGGCCTCATAACTGTCAGCGGTGATCTCGTACTCGCTGATCTGTGAACCGCCCTTGACCTCCACCACTGATGACTCACCCTTCTGCTGCGAGAAGACGGTTGTCATTGTCAGCTTGCCGAACTGCAGCTCGCTCTTCAGGCCGAAGAGGCTGTAGCTGCCGGTGATGAGCGTGCCATTGAGCGGCAGAGTCACATCGCCGGCTTCAATCTTTTTTATGATCTCGTCTTCCTTGCCGGAATACTCGAGCTTGGTACGGTTTTCAAACTCGAACATAGCTTCGGTGTTATAGTTGATACCCAGCTGCATCTTGTCTCCAATGGTGCCGGTGACGTTCATCTGGATCTTCTCCTGGAAGTCGAATGTGGGTATTGTACGAAGCCTCTCCGAAAGGGTGGGATTTTCGGTGTGGGATATGTTGATACCGAAGATCAGTTCGGCCGATCCCTGTGGGACGATGTTTATGACATTGCTGCCGAAGATGCGGTCAAAGGTCTCTCCTCCCACCTCGATCTGCGGAATCAGCGATGACCTGAATCCGGAGGCGTCACCACGCAGTGTGGCGTCCCAGTATTCGCGCATCGCCTGGTTAAACTCGTACTTCCGGTACTCTTCAGGAGACATGTAAACCGGCCGACGGTAGTTCAGGCTGCCTGCCTTCTGATAGATGATGTACTGATTGTTCCGGCCGTCATACTCTACTCTGGTACTGATGTTGGAAGGATTACTGAGGAAGAGCGGTGAAGATTGGGTGGCCTCCCATGGGTAGGCCGGATCACTGTTAAGTTTGAGAAGGGAGTCGCCCGGGTTTGTCTGCGCCGCAAGGGCAAACGGGAAAAGAGCAGGAAGAATCAAAAGCCCTACCCTGATCCAAAGATCTCTAATATGTGAAGTAAACTGCAATCCGGCACCCTGTTTATAACAGTTTCAGCGCCCTTCTGACCAGTTCCTCCACCCGGAGTTTGTTGTTTTCCCTGAGGAGGTTATCTATAACCTTCGTGGCGCTGTTCCTGGCAAAGCCAAGCATCACTAAAGCAGATAACGATTCTTCGCGGGCTGTATTGTCGGAAAATGCAATTATTTCACCGGAAACAGAGTGTTTTCCGATCTTGTCTTTCAGGTCCACTATGATCCTCTGAGCAGTCTTCAGTCCTATGCCCTTGACTGCCTTGAGAATGCCGACATCGCCGCGGAGAATTGCATCTCTCAGGTCAGACGGCCGGATTGATGAGAGCATCATCCTGGCGGTGCCGGCCCCGACACCGGAGACGGAGATCAGCTGCCTGAAGAGATCACGCTCATCGGCTGTCGTAAAACCAAACAGCAGGTGAGCATCCTCACGGATAGATTCATGGATCAGGATCTTGCACTCACTGGCCCTATCCAGTTCGGCGTAGGTATTAAGTGATATGTTGATGTTGTAGCCAATGCCGTTGCACTCAACCACCACGTAAGCAGGGTTCAGTTCTGTAACCTTACCGGTAATATAGTCAATCATAAGTGCTGGTCGAAGTTTTCAGGTTCGGGCGGCAGTTCGTCCACATGTTCCGGGTGTATCTCTATTTTCTGCGGTTGCAGCGGATTGCGTATCAGTTCCTGGTAAATCTCCCTGTTCCTGAATATGTCAACGGCTGCATAGATGGCCTGACGCATCGAGTTACCCGAGGCCTCGTTCTTTCCGGTAATATCGAATGCCGTACCATGCACCGGCGATGTCCGTATCACCGGCAGTCCGGCGGTAAAATTCACCCCCGTATCAAAAGCAAGTGACTTGAATGCTCCCATCCCCTGGTCATGGTACATTGCCAGCACTGCATCAAACTTGCTGAAGGCCCCTGATCCGAAGAAGCCGTCAGACGAGTAGGGCCCGAAAGCCAGTATCCCCTCCTCGTTGGCCTTCGTGATGGCCGGCATTATTATGTCTTTCTCTTCGTTGCCGAGCAGGCCGCCGTCACCGGCATGCGGGTTGAGACTGAGCACGCCGATCCTCGGTCCGCGGATGGCAAAGTCCTGTAAAAGAGACCTGTTAAGGAGCCTCAGCTTGGCCAGGATTGTGCCTATTGTGATGGCACCTGGCACATCGCGAAGCGGAAGATGCTCGGTGACAAAACCAATCCTCATGCTCTCACTTATCATCAGCATCAGGACCTCATGGGATCCGATCCTTGATTTCAGGTAATCAGTGTGACCGGTAAATCGAAAATTGTCCGACTGGATATTGTGCTTGTCTATCGGGGCTGTCACAAGGACGTCAATCCTTCCTGCCGAAAGGTCCGCCACAGCACACTCGAGTGCAGCAAGAGAAGCCTGGCCTCCCTCCGGAGTCGATTTGCCAAGCTCAACCCGTACGTCATCACCCATGCAGTTGACAATATTAACCTTTTTCGGATGCGCCTCGGCAACACTGCGGATGTTGTTGAAATTGAAAGTAGTATTATTCAAAACCTTACGGTGATAGGCTGCCACCTTGGGGGAGCCGTAGACAACCGGTATGCACAGGTCGGTGATGGCAGAGTCAGACAGGGCCTTGATTATGATTTCATATCCGATACCGTTTATATCGCCCTGCGTGATTCCCGCAACTATTGTTTTTTTATCCATTGTGATTCATCTCTTCCGGAGATCAGAGGGTCCTTCCGGGGTGGTAAAGTTAATCAAATAATTGAATGAATCAGCTGAATTGTATTACCTTTGCGAACTCCGCCCACAATGCGCAGGAGGTCACAGGATGGGAATCAGAGAACATTTATATGGACAACTCAGCGGAGGCGGCCGCATCACCGCTGACGAGGCGCTGACACTGTGGGAGAAAGCCCCCATTGAGGAACTGTTATACGTTGCCGATCAACTGAGAAAGAAGCTGCATCCGGAAAACAGGGTCGGGTGGATGATAGACCGCAACGTCAATATCACGAACATCTGTTTCTCCCAATGCCGTTTCTGCAACTTTTGCCGCACAGCGAAGAGTGAAGAGGCGTATATCACCGCCGATGAGGAGTATGACCGCAAGATAGAAGAGTTGCTGGCTCTCGGCGGTGATCAGCTTCTTCTGCAGGGCGGCATGAATCCGTCACTGGGGCTCGATTTTTATACGGGATTGTTCAGGCGTCTCAAGAGCCGCTGGCCGGGGGTCAAACTCCACGCCCTGGGGCCCCCGGAGGTGGCATGGCTCGCGCGGGCAGAAAAGATGAGCTACCGCGATGTGCTTGTGGCGCTTCGCGATGCAGGCCTCGACTCCCTGCCCGGTGCAGGGGCCGAGATACTCTCCGACAGGGTTCGCAGGCTGGTCTCCCCGGCAAAGGCCACCGTCGCCGAATGGCTGGGAGTGATGAGAGAGGCACACAGGCTGAACCTTCCTACCTCAGCAACCATGATGTTCGGGCATGCGGAGACGGTACAGGAGAGGATAGAGCACCTCGACATGCTTCGCAAGCTGCATGATGCCAGGCTCGAAGGACATGACGGGTTTATCACATTCATCCCGTGGCCTTTCATGGACCGCGGCACCAGGCTGGCGGAGAAGGACGGCATACGGAGCAATGTCACATCAACTGAGTATCTGAAGATGATTGCCATCAGCAGGATCATGCTTGACAACATAAGGAACATCCAGTCATCAATACTTACCGTCGGCAGGGAGACAGCCATGATATCGCTTCATGCGGGGGCCAATGATCTCGGATCGGTGATGATGGAGGAGAACGTGGTGAGCGCCGCCGGTGACCCGTTCAGGGTCAATCCTGAAGAGATGAAGGAGATCATACGTGAGGCTGGATTCACCCCGGTGAGGAGGGATCAGCGATATATGCCTGTGGAGTAAATCAGGATGGTCGTATTCTAAGATAAAAACAAGCAGTTTGAAAGATTTTTTGAGTTTTTTAT
>DFYY01000048.1 GCA_002383485.1 Bacteroidales bacterium UBA4070
CTAAATGCACTTGCGAAACTTAAATTACGAATTACGACAGGTATGGCAGGATTGCCAGCATCAACCGACCGGAGTTCAATACGACATATTGTTACAATGCTGATGGTTTAACGGATACAATAACATCAACCAACAATACCTCTCAGACAATTGATTATGATGCCTATAATCGTATCTATAAGATACGAGAGACAGTGCCGGACAATAAATATCTTGAGAAGACATACAGTTATTCAGGAGGCAATGTTTCAGTTATAAGTTATGCCTCGCAGGGGGGATATATAGGAACTGAGAATTATCTTTATACCAACGGTCATAATACTGAAATCAAGCTGAACAATAATATTACAATATTGAAGGTTACAGCCGAGAATACTTTCGGACAGCCTGTGTCAGCACAAACTGGCCCTATGACAAGGACCTACAGCTACTCCTCTAATGGGATACCTACGGGAAGAAAAGCCGGCAGCCTGCAGGATTTTTATTTCAGATTTGATTCAATAACCGGTAATCTTCTGACAAGAAAAGACAACAAAAGAAGTATTACTGAGAATTTCCTATACGATAATCTTAACAGACTAAAGGAAATCGGAGGTGCAGAGATTGGGTATAGTCCATCCGGGAATCTGACTCAGATGCCAGGAACCGGGGCGTTGTCCTATGATTTGCCTGACAAGCCTTATGCTGTAACCATGCTGACACCAGAGGGAGGTGCTGTCCCGATGAGAGATCAGCAGGTAACATACGCCTCATTTAACAGGCCTTCATCAATTACTGAGAATGGTTTGACGGCTGCCTTTACCTATAATCAGAATGGGGACCGGGTAAAGATGGATGTGACCGGTAGCGGATCAACCATCTTAACACGTTACTATATCACTGGCCAATACGAGCTTGATGCTACCACAGATTGTGAGAGACTTTATCTTGGCGGAGATCCATACTCGGCTCCGGCAGTATATGTTAAAGAGTCGGGGGTCTGGAAAATCTATTATTTGTGCCGTGATTATCTGGGTAGTATAACTCACATTGCGAATCCCGATGGCACTTTGAAGCAAGAGATCAGTTACACTCCCTGGGGGAGACTTCGTAATCCTTCCACACAAACGGCATACACTCCTGGCACAGAGCCCTCACTTTTCCTGAGCCGGGGTTACACAGGTCATGAATACCTGCCCTGGTTCGGTCTCCTCAACATGAATGCCCGACTTTATGACCCTGCTCTGGGAAGGTTTCTTGCGCCGGATCCCTATGTTCAGGTCCCAGACCTGACACAAGCCTTAAACAGGTATACCTATTGCCTCAATAATCCACTGAAGTTTGGCGATCCGTCAGGTCAGATTTTTAAAAGGCCAGAAGAAATAAATTGGGTAGACTTTAGCTCTGCCTATCAGTCTGCTGACAGACTGACTAGGGGTGCCAGACATTTCTATGATTATCCATTTTCATATTTTGGTGGCGTCTATTATGATCAAGAAGGAAATACTGTGCCATTTACTGAAATCAAAAGTACTCTGTCTTCTTATGATTACATGTCTGTAATAAATCCGCTGCATGTACAAGAAATAAAACGCGGTACAAATGGTTTTTATATAACCTATGTGGGTATGACAAGCCCTGAACGGTTTGAAGAGACGAATGAGGGTATTTGGCAAATATTTGTGGTTTCCCAATTTATGGCTTTCGACCAAGGAGGGGGAACCCTTGAAGGATTAAGTGGTAGTAACCAATGGTTTAACAATACAATCCGACGCATAGTTCCTGACCGCATTTCAGCTTCAGTTGGGGCTAACATAGCTATCGTACTCGGGGTGGGTCAGAATTTTGAATTAAACTGGATCACTAAAGGCAAAGACGCCAGATGGCTACCGTATTTAACAAATACCAGGACTTTCAGGAGAGGAATTGAAGGAGATGTGGGAATTCAAGCTAATCTATATTGGTTTGATGGCCNNTCAAGATCAGATAAATAAAGCCATTCTTTTGGGACCATCGCGAGATTGGGATGGAGGTTGGATCTATGGAGGTTCATTGTATAGGGGATTAGATGAGGATGGGACACCAATTTGGAGGGGTATTGGGTCGGGTATTGGAATGACTATCGGAGTCTCATTTGGTAGTGGTGGCACTAGAAAGGGATTTAATGATTATCCAGTATATTGATAATGAAGAAGAATAAGCTATTGATCGTCATAATAATCATTCTTATTTTTTTCGGATTTGACATAAAAAAAAGCTTAAAAATGCGTTGTGAGTACTATACTAGCTCCATACAGGGGAGGATTATTGAAATCAAATACACACAGCGTAGTACTGTTGCAGTCAAAGTAACTAAAGACGATGAATGGTATTATCTTGGGACTGAGGTAAAATACGACATTCCTATAGAAGTGGGAGATTCTCTTATTAAGATAAGTAGTGACTATAATGTCTATCTGTTTAAGAATGGTGTGTCTTACAATATCAGGTCTGACAGGAACTTTGAGAAATGGGCTAAGTACTGTAATTGCAGATAACTGACAAGGATCATATTATCAACCCGACTGTTAATGGACTGACCAGAGGTGCCAGGTATTTCTATGATTATCCATATTCAAATTCTGGTGGCGTCTACTATGATCAAGAAGGAAATACTGTGCCATTTACTGAAATAAGAAGTACTCTGTCTTCTTATGATTACATGTCTGTAATAAATCCACTGCATGTACAAGAAATAAAACGCGGTACAAATGGTTTTTATATAACCTATGTGGGTATGACAAGCCCTGAACGGTTTGAAGAGACGAATGAGGGTATTTGGCAAATATTTGTGGTTTCCCAATTTATGGCTTTCGACCAAAGAGGGGGAACCCTTGAAGGATTAAGTGGTAGTAACCAATGGTTTAACAATACAATCCGACGCATAGTTCCTGACCGCATTTCAGCTTCAGTTGGGGCTAACATAGCTATCGTACTCGGGGTGGGTCAGAATTTTGAATTAGACTGGATCACTAAAGGCAAAGACGCCAGATGGCTACCGTATTTAACAAATACCAGGACTTTCAGGAGAGGAATTGAAGGAGATGTGGGAATTCAAGCTAATCTATATTGGTTTGATGGCCATCAAGATCAGATAAATAAAGCCATTCTTTTGGGACCATCGCGAGATTGGGATGGAGGTTGGATCTATGGAGGTTCATTGTATAGGGGATTAGATGAGGATGGGACACCAATTTGGAGGGGTATTGGGTCGGGTATTGGAATGACTTTCGGAGTTTCATTTGGTACTGTCCCTTACATTTTAGGAGGTATGGAAAATTCAGCACAAGCCATAAGACATTACTTTAATGGTAATGGAACTTCTGTTGCACTGGGCAACAACACAATAAGCGCATTAATGATGAGTGATGGATTTCAAAGAAGACATCAAAGAATAATATCAGGCAAAACCACCTCCTTAACAGGAAGTTTTTCTGTAAATCTTACAGGTAATGACTTTCATGTTGGAAGAACAAATGTAGATTATTCTATAAGTTGTGCCAGTGGGAATTGTACTGTTTCAGAAGCGATTAAACTACAGTCTGTCCATTGCAGACCTCTAGTCAATCCGTATCCCAACCCTGATGCCTGCCGATTCATAGGAGGTGCCACGGAAGCTGGTCCAGACGCCAATGTTGGCAATCAGGAATACCTCGCTGAGAGAGTATCCTGCCTCCCAGTAATAGCCGGCTTCCGGAGTCCATGCCGCAGAAAGGCCTATGTTTTCACGCATCAGTGTCCGGCTCAGGACCGGCAGACGCTTCAGCAGCATGGTGGGGGTGGTGTACCTGGCATGGGCCTCGGCAAACCGGGTCCTGGCTGCCATAAAGTAAGAAGGAGCCAGGTAGAAGGCATCCTCGTAGTTATTGATCAGCACCGGCGACGACTGGGTATTGAAGTAATGCATGTCCTGCAGCCTTACGTTGTCACTGTTGATGAACCAGCCTCCGCGGATGCGCCAGCGGAACTCTTTAAGGGCAGCGAACCTTGTTGTACGGTTCACCTCGCCCATCAGCATGTCATAGTTGCCTGAAACGGTGTCATTGAAGTTGTATCCGTACCTCCACGTAAAAGAAAATGTAGGCCAGTCAGAGCCTGCGGGGATCTTTGCTCCCTTTGAGATGCGGTACCTCTGACGGGGTGTCCATGTCAGCACGGAGGTTGCAGAGAGATGGCTGTGACTGAAGGAGATCTCGGGCGAATACCCCTCAATCCCTCCGGTAACCCAGGCATTATCAGGAAGGTTGTCGTGCCACGGCCTCTCTCTCCTGAAGAATGAAAAATCAGAGTTGTTATACAGCGGGTCACGTTGCTCGTACATGCCGGAAAGTGAGAGGGTGAGTCCGTTTGCCAGGTCGCTGCGGTGGCCGGCAATAACGTAGCGGCTGCGGTAGAGTCTCATCATGTTGTCCCTGAAGAAGAGGGAGGCGACGGTATTTACTAGCGGATTGACCCCTGCCTGTGAGTACTCGTCCGACTGGCTGCCGGCTCTCAGGAAGAGGTTCCCTGCATGTTTCGGGTCATACAGCATATTGGCTGTGACATTCCACATAATCCGTTCCCGGCTGAAGGCGTACCTGGCTGAGGAGACCAGTGTGAAGCGTCCGGCCACACCCGATTTGACAGAGATGGTGAACCCTGTTCCTGCAACAAATCCGTCCACGGTGTTGAATGAGAAGCTTTTCAGGTCTGTCAGACCGTCAAAGTTGAGGGAGGTTTTCTGAGAGAGCGGCCAGCTCCTGCCGCCGGCAAGATCTTTCAGGAAACGGGCAGCAGGACTCTTTTTATTCTTCAGGGAGTCCGGACCGGAGGTTGAATCGGGTCCCGGCCGGGGTCCTGCTCCGATTGTGATTGAGAGGGTTGAGGTGTCGCGTCTTGCCAGCTGGCGGCCGGCGACGGGGACAGAGGAGAGGCTGGCCGATTCCTCCCTGGTGAGGGGTATTGGCCTGGCCTCTGCCCACCAGGCAGAGTCTCTCTTTGTGGCATCTTCCTCAATTATAACAGTTGTTTTGTCCTCTATCTCCAGCGGAGGCTTCTCCCTGCCCTGCCTGGCGTTTTTTTCGTTCAGCCGGGCCAGCCTCGACATGTCGCGGGCAGTCAGATCATCCTTCTGAAGGATAGTTTCTATCTCGCGCTGCGTGGGGCTCTTCGCTTCCGGTTCAGGCTCACCGGCAGGCACGTTCCCTGTAGCAACGGTGTATGACGGAGGACGGGGGAGTGCTCTGTCAGGCTCTACCTCGAGGTACTTCACAGCGCTTGTGTATGCTGCCCTGGCCTTGACTCCCATCAGGGAGATATCGACGTTGAATTCATGGCTCACGGGCATCCAGATACCGGCTTCGACAGGTGTGCAGAGCTGGCGGACACGGATCTTCCCGGCCATGTTGTCATTCGTGAGGTCAAGGGAGTGGATGGCCCACAGGTCCTCCACTATGTAGATCGTCCCGGTGAAGAGTTGCTGGCTTTTCCTGCGGGGTGTGACCCTGATCTTGTCAATGACATAATCGCCCTGCGAGGAGGAGCCGAGGAATGTAAAGGTGTAGTGCGAGAAGGCATTGGGTGCCAGCGGGGATATTGCAACCTCTGCAAGTACGGGCTGGTAGAAGCTGGCTTCGATGTAGTCCATCGGGGAGACCTGTCCCTGGCCCGGCTGTTCACTGGAGTTGGATGATACAACACGGTTGATGTATTTGTCTGGCGCATTGAATGTGATAACGCTGACCGACTCGGAGAAATAGTATTTGCCCTCCTTCAGGTCATTCTCATTGGCTTCGATCTTCATGCGCCGTTTCAGCAACTCCGGGATTTTATCGACGGTGCCTCCGCCTCTCATGTAGACTTCGGCCCTGTACATTCTGACCTGGTTCAGATGGAACGGAGCCATCCCTATCGCCTTGCGCATTATGTAGTCAGCAGGGTCCCTTCCGGATGCGGACACTCTGACTGCTGGTATCTCAAAGAGCTGTTCGGCCAGGGTGATGTCAGCCCTTATATCTTCACCGGTGAATGTGAACAGCCTGGTAACCGGCACGTAGCCAAGGAACTGGTAGCTGACGGTATAGCTTCCGGGAGGGAGAGTGATCTCATAGTGCCCTTCATTGTTGGAGGTTGTGCCCTGGCGCAACTCGGTGATATATACCGAAGCTGACGGCATTGGAACGCCCTTGGTGTCAGTGATCCTGCCGCGCAGTGACTGTGCCTGTGAGAGTGAGATCGGGAGGAGGAGCAGGGTTGTTATGAGCACTCCGGCAAGGCGCATCTTCAGTCTGTTTCTTCAGTATGATCCTTAAGCGAGTTGCCGGCAACCACTATGACGAATTCGCCTCTTGGAGAAGTGTTTCTGAAGTGTTCAGCCAGCGTGCCAAGGGTCCCGCGAAGGGTCTCCTCGAATTTTTTGGTTATCTCCCTGGAAACCGAGGCGCGACGGTCAGTGCCCAGTGCGGATGACAATTGCTCAAGGGTCTTCACCACCCTGAAGGGTGATTCGTAGAATATCATTGTTCTCTCCTCTGATGCCAGGGCTGTGAGCCTCTTCTGCCTGCCTTTCTTCTGGGGCAGGAACCCCTCGAAGCAGAACCGGTCAGAAGGCAGGCCCGATGTTACCAGCGCCGGAACGAAGGCGGTAGGTCCGGGTAGTGATTCCACAGGTATTTCTCTTTCGATGCATCTGCGCACCAGCAGGAAGCCGGGATCGGAGATGCCCGGGGTGCCGGCGTCGGAGACAAGGGCAGTGAGGGTGCCTCGCTCAATGCCGTCGCATACAGCCTCGAGGCTGCGGTGCTCATTGAACTTGTGATGTGAGCGCAACGGTACGGTGATGCCGTAATGGTCAAGCAGGATCCTTGTGGTCCGGGTGTCTTCGGCAAGGATGAGTCCAGCCGATTTCAGCACCTCCAGGGCACGGATGGTGATGTCACCAAGATTGCCGATGGGGGTGGGGACCAGGATCAGTCTAGACATTAAGGCTGAATTTTCTTCGTACAATATCAACGAATGAGGACTGTGCCGAGGGGTCAGAGCCCATGACGGTACTCTCGTCGAGGATTCTCATTGCCTCACCCAGCGAGACGGAGTTGTTGAGCCTCCTTATTGTATCGCTGTAAGCAAGGGCATCCCCGCTGAAGAGCTCCCGGATGAAGTAGAACCTGTCGTTTATGCCGATTGCAGCGCCGATGTCGGCTATCGGTTTGCTGTGCAAAGCAGTTGAGATTGCCTCATCCTGTCTTACAGGTGAGATCTTATCGCCCAGGGTGCCTGCCTGGCTGAAGCGGTCAGCAAGTATTGCCTTTGACGGTTCATGGTTCTTATGTGCTGCTGAAGGTTGTTTTGCAGGCTCAGTGGTTGGTGCAGGCTGACGGGAGTGTGATGTCTCAGCAGTCAGTGCGGTTGCATAGCCGCTCTGCAGCACAGTCTCTGCGGCCGGTTCAGGTTCAGTTTCATGGACAGGCTGCGGTACCGGAGCAGGCTCCGTTGCCTGTTCCTTCACCGGTACTCTCTCCTCAGCGATATTCACTGGAGATGACTCCATTGCTGGTATGCTGCCATGGGTAACAGCTTCCTTCACGGGAGCCTTCTCCATGGCAGGGATGCTGTCATGGGTAACAGCTATGGTAACCTCTCTGGCCCGAGCCATACCGGGGAGGAGTTTCAGCAGGTCGGAGGCGCTCTGCACCCGTGACCTTGCGAGTTTTATCTCAGCCAGTTCCGGACCGGATATGTTATTGAGCTGTTCAAGCAATGCCAACGCCTCATCCAAGTCCCTCTCTATTATGTTTACAGCTTTCAGGAAATCCATCTCTGTCTGTTTATTATTCTGATCGTTTTCTTTATTTTGCAAAAGTAATCAATATTAATTTTTCAGGCCTGAATAATTCTACCCGTAGTATTGAACGGCCCTTGCACTATCTGAAGTATGGAGTTTCTGGAAAATTCGGTTGACAATGCCGGCAAGCGCGGTTCCGTGGAGGTGATAGCAGGCTCGATGTTTTCAGGGAAGACGGAGGAGCTTATCAGGCGTCTGCGCAGGGCGAAGTTTGCGGGCCTGAAAGTCGAGATATTCAAGCCTGCGGTTGATACCCGCTATTCGGAAGACATGGTGGTTTCCCACGATGAGAAGTCTATCTTGTCAACTCCGGTTGAGAATGCCTCATCAATTCTCCTGCTGACAAGCGGTGTCGAGGTTGTGGGGATAGATGAAGCCCAGTTTTTTGACAACAGTCTTGTGGAGGTATGCACGATGCTTGCCGACAGCGGCACGAGGGTCATTGTTGCAGGTCTCGACATGGATTTCTCCGGAAGGCCTTTCGGCCCCATGCCTGCCCTGATGGCCACGGCTGAATTTGTGACCAAGGTACATGCAATATGTGTCAGGTGCGGCAATCTTGCCAACTATTCCTACCGTAAGACCAAGTCTGAAAAGGTGGTTGTGCTCGGCGAGAAGGATATCTATGAGCCGCTGTGCCGGTCATGTTACAAAAAATCAGTTAACAGGTGATACTCGAAGCAGGTGAGCTCGCACGCATTACGATCGGAATACTTACCGGTGATGATAAGCTGATAGTCAACGGTATAACAATTGACAGCAGGGCTCCGGGTGCAGGTCCTGATCTGCTTTTCATTGCATTGCGGGGTCCCAATCATGACGGCCATAAATTCATTGAGCATCTGTATCACAGGGGGATAAAACTGTTCCTTGTTGACACCCTGCCGGCTAACCACGGAGAGATGGCCGGCGCCGGATTTGTCATGGTGGATAATACCATGGAGGCATTGCATCGTCTTGCCGGGTGGAGGCGGGAGGGTTTCAGGGGTAAAGTCATAGCAGTGACGGGGAGTGCAGGGAAGACAATTGTCAAGGAGTGGCTGGCCGGCGTACTGAGCACCTCTAAAAGCGTAATAAGAAGTCCGAGAAGCTATAACTCCCAGGTCGGGGTGGCTCTTTCACTGATGAACCTGGATGACCATTATGACGTGGCAGTCATTGAAGCAGGGATATCAAAGCCCGGTGAGATGGAGAAGCTGGCACGCATCATACGGCCTGACACTGTAATTATAACAAATATCGGTGATGCACACGGCGAAAACTTCACGGGAAGAGAGGCTGTTGCATCAGAAAAGCTGAAGCTGGCGGCAGGAGCAAGTCTTGTGATCTGCTGTGCTGATGATCAGGTCATAATGAAGGAGATGGCATCACGCTATCCCTCAGTACCTCTCTTTACATGGTCAGTATCCGGACAGGAAGCCGGATTGCGGGTTGCAGTCGCCGAAACTAATAAGAACGGGCAGATCCTGCGCTGTGCAACGGCCGGGAGGTCTTTTGAAGCGGTAATCCCTTTTGCTGATCATGCTTCCGCGGAGAATGCTGTCTCTGTCATCGCATGCTGTATCACGGAGAGTCTGCCGGATCAGTCGATAGTAAAAGGGATGTCAGAACTTCCGGTGGTGGCCATGCGTATGGAGACTAAGCGGGGGATGAACGGATGTACCCTTATTGAAGACTATTATAATTCAGATCCGGCATCACTGGGGATGGCGATTGATTTTCTAAGGACACATTCAAGGGGAAGAACAGCGTTGATCTTATCTGATTTCAGGCAGATCGGCGGTGATGAGAAGGAGCTTTATGAAGGGGTGGCAAGGGCTGTGACGGGCGCCGGCATAGACCGATTCATCGGTATAGGGGAAGCACTGTCGCGATGCAGGGATGGGTTTCCTTACGGATCACTCTTCTTTGCATCCACGGAAGAGTGTGCTGACGCAATCCGGTCGCTGAACTTCCATGATGAGACTATCCTTATCAAGGGCGCACGTGTCTTCGGACTTGAACGCCTCAGCGGACTCCTTGTAAGTCAGCTACACCAGACACGGCTGGAGATAAATATGACTGCCGTGGCTCATAATTTTAACGAATTCAGAAGGTTGCTGAAGCCGGGCACGGGAATGATCGCGATGGTGAAGGCGTTTGCATATGGTTCGGGCTCGGCGGAGATAGCATCGCTCCTCGAATATAACGGGGTAAGCTGGTTTGCCGTGGCATATGCCGACGAAGGTGTCGCCCTCAGGGAAGAGGGGATAACGTCGCCGGTGATTGTCATGAATCCTGATGAGGGTGTACTGGAGCTGATGATCAGCCATAACCTTGAACCGGAGATATACAGCCTGGAGTCATATCATGCCTTTGCATCCGTTGCCAGAAGATTTGGCCTGCTGAATTATCCTGTACATATCAAGCTGGACACCGGAATGCACAGGCTGGGATTCAGCCCTGAGGATCTTGATGAACTGATTCCCTGTTTACTGACTCAGCAACATCTGAAAGTGGTATCCCTGTTCTCGCATCTCGCAGCCAGTGATGATCCGGCGCTTGATTCCTTCACCCGCTTCCAGGCCTCAATACTGACCAATGCGGCCGGGAGGCTTAAGAGGTCACTTGGGTACGGCTTTAATGTTCACCTGCTTAACACGTCAGGCATAATCCGCTTCCCTGAATACCAGTTTGACATGGTAAGAATCGGTATAGGCCTCTACGGAATTGGCAGTCATGAGGGAGTTGCACTTCGGCGGACCGGCAGATTTGTGACTGCAGTGTCACAGGTAAGGAGTGTCCCTGCCGGTGACCCGGTGAGTTACGGCTGCAGGGGCATATCGGATCACGACAGGGAGATAGCTGTCATCCCGGTGGGCTATGCTGACGGATTGCGAAGAGAGCTGGGCGAGGGGAAGGGCAGCCTGTTTATAAAGGGGCAGCGGGTACCGATAACCGGGAAAATTTGCATGGATATGTGCATGGCGGATGTTACGGGAATGAATGTCAGAAGAGGTGATGAGGCTGAAGTATTCGGGACAGGCATATCCATCGAAGAGATAGCTGATCTGTGCAATACAATACCCTACGAAATCCTTACCTCGATTCCGCAAAGGGTCAAAAGAGTTTATGTAAATGAATAATCAGCCCAGCTGGCTGATCTTTTCGAGCCTGGCCGGATCAACAATGCTTATCTTCTTGCCTTCAAGCAAAATGACTGACTCTGTGGCGAACATTGACAGTGTGCGGATGGCATTGGATGTGGTCATGTTGGAAAAACAGGCCAGATCCTCACGGGAGACGTACGCCCTGATTGTACGTCCGTCACCTTCGAGTCCGTAAGTATCTCGCAAAACCAGCAGTGATTCGGCCAGCCTGCCGCGGATGTGCTTTTGCGTCAGTGAGACGGTCCTTTTGTTTGAGAATGAGAGTTCAAGTGCCATCATTCTCATCAGCTTCATTGAAAGATCAGGATTGCGTCTGATAAGCTTCATAAACGGATCCCTCTCAAACCGGCATATGCCCGAATCTTCAATCGCCACTGCCGAGGCTGAGTAGGCCGATCCTGATATGAAAGCCGCGAAACCTATGAGTCCCTGTGGCCTTACCATCCTGATGATCTGCTCCCGGCCGCCTATTCCTTCCTTGTAAACCTTGACCTTGCCACAAGCAAGAGAGTAAAGTCCGGCAGGCCTGTTGCCCTCGTGAAAGATCATTTCCCCCTTCTTCACCGATTCGCAGGCATGATCCTGGATCAGGAACTCCTTATCCTTGTCGGGCAGTTCCCGGAACAGGGAGAATGGTCCTTCAATGCATTGTTCCAGATACGGATTGGTATAAAACATTTCCCCTTATGTTTAACAACATAACAAAGATAGGAAAAAAGCAATGAAAAGGGAAAATTAACGTTTTTTAACACACTATCGCTCAGAGAGTTGAGCGTCAGGTTACTAATCAGCGGTACCTGGAGATAATGGGTATCCGCCTGCCGCTTCCAAAGGCTTTTGATGAGACCCTGAGTATAGGGGGTGTTTGTTTTCTCTTGAATTCGCTGGTTCTGACCAGTTTTATTATTCTTTCAACCGTAGCAGCGTCATAGCCCTCGCCTGTTATCCGGTCCGCGGACCATTCCAGGTCAATGTACCTGTAAAGTATGGGATCCAGGATACTGTACGGCGGGAGTGAGTCGGTGTCCAACTGGTCTGGTTTCAGTTCTGCAGACGGAGGCTTTGAAATAATGGTTTCCGGTATGATCTCGCTGAGTGTGTTTATTTGGCGTGCCAGCTGGTATACCTCTGTCTTGTAGACGTCTCCGATGACTGACAGTCCGCCGGCCATATCACCGTAGAGAGTGCCGTAGCCTGTTGCTGCCTCGCTCTTGTTGGATGTATTCAGCAGCATGTATCCAAACTTGTTGGCGAATGCCATAAGTATAACAGCTCGCAGGCGCGCCTGAATATTCTCCTCCGTCACGTCTGTTTTCCTTCCGGCGAAGAATGGCTGCAGGGTTTTTTCCATCACCTGCCTGGCCTCCTCGATGCTGACGATGTGGTAGGGTACTCCGAGTTTTTTGGCCATTTTAACCGAGTCGGATACAGAATGATCCGATGAGTAAACCGAGGGCATCAGTAGTGCCAGGGTATTTTCCGGCCCGAGGGCTTCTGCGGCCAGTGCCGTTACTACCGCAGAGTCGATGCCACCTGAAAGGCCGATTACTGCCTGTTTCATGCCGCCCTTGCTGAAGAAATCGCGTATACCTGTCACAAGCGCCCGGTGAATAAACCCGGTCATGTCGTCAGGAAGGGGTGGGGGACAGGAATATTCAGTCCTGTCGGAACCTGGTTCGGGAAGTGTGATCACCCTTACCTCTTCACCGCAGAATGCGAGTTTCTCAAGCATGGTCCCGTCGGCATCGATGAGCACGGATGAGCCGTCGAATATAAGTTCTGTATAGCCTCCGGCCTGGTTGACGGATATTAGTGGCACCCCGAATTCCTTCGCATTGCGTGTAAAGACCTGCTCGCGCACCTTTATCCGGTTGTGGGAGAATGGATTGGCAGCTATGTTAATTATAAGGGAGGGTTTCTCCTTCATTATCTCATCCAGAGGGGCCACCTTGTACAAACGCCACAGCTCCTTGTCGCCGAAGGGCTGTTCATCCCAAATGTCTTCACAGATGGTTATGGCGATCTTTTGTCCGTTAAGTTCGACCGGCCGGAAGACGGTTCCCGGCTGAAAGTACCTGTCCTCGTCGAAAATATCATAGGTTGGGAGGAGAGCTTTGTGAATCACATCACTGATCTTTCCATCCTTCAGGAAGTATGCTGAGTTATGAAGGCTTTTGCCGCTGCTTCCGGTGTTCGGGGCAGGGCCTCCGACGATTGCTGCAATGTCAGTGCAGTGTGATGCGATTTCCCTGACTACGGCTGTTGCTGCATCAATGATGTCAGAGCGGAGCAGCAGGTCAAGTGGCGGGTAGCCTGTGACGGCCATCTCGGAAAAGACAGCCAGGTCAGCGCCGCCTGCACGGGCGTCATCCAGTGCGGCGATTATCCTGCTGCTGTTGCCGGCGATGTCACCGGGTATATAACTGAGCTGTGCGAGTGCAACTTTCATGGCGGGAGGATCAGAACTTCAATCCCAGCCTGATCCTGAACATCCTGATGGCAGACCTGTCCTTAAGCTGGTAGACATCCTTAAGGTCTTTTGTGACGTCGAAGAAATCCTGTGCATAGCTTAATCCCGCAATGAGGGCTGCGTTTATCGGGAGTTCATACTCGATGCCGCCTCCCAGGTGCCATCCCGCATTCAGACCGTATACTTCGTTCTTCGCGTTCTCGGCGTTTATCTGAAGGGTTGGGAGGTCAACAGTTGACTTGAGAAGCATCCTGATGTCAAAGCCAAGGTCAGTGAAATAGGTGAAATACCCCACCTGGTTGGTCTGAAGCCGTATACCTGCAGGTATGTTCATATACCTTAGATTATAACTGATCTCATCACCGGCAGGAACCACCTCCTGGAAGTTGGTGAAGACCATGGTATGTGGTTCTGAAGAGCTCTGTCTTCCGCCGGCTGAGATAAAGCTGATGCCGGAGGATATTGCATAGTTTTCGGAGAAATAATGGAGTACATTAAGTCCTATGTCGAAGCCTGCCCTGGCACCCTGGCCCGTATATTCCGACTCATTTGAGCCCATCCATGAGATTACCGGGTCAGCATGAACTGCAAATTTCAGCTCCTGTGAATGCATTTGTGCAGGCAGTGCACTTGCCAGCAGCAGGATCATGATCCTCAGTACAGATTGCTTTATTGCTCTTTTCATCTTCTCAATCTTTGCCGGGCTAAAATTATAAATAAATGTCCTTATTTTGTACTGCAAACATGACAATAGAGCTTTTATGACCCGCTTTGCCAGAATCTCCGCCGTATCGCTCCTGCTGTTGCTGGCGGTTGTCACCTCCTCCTGCCGGCGCGATCCCTATAAGGTCAACCTGTCGGGCATCGTGCTCGATCTGAAGATCAGGGACCTGAGCAGTGATTTATTCAGCACTCCTCCAAACGAGATGTCTGCGCGGGTTGACCTGCTGCAGAAGGAGTATGGCCGCGCTCTCAGTATCTACAGCAGTGTCATCGGGTTGGGCGATCCCTCTGACGAGAGATGGAAATCGGCATTTATTCTGTTCGCCACCGATCTGCGCAACCTTGAACTGTGGGATGAGGTAAGGCGTGTGTGGCCTGACACCGAGGATTTGAGACAGGAGCTGGAGAGCGCATTCATGCACTACATGCACTATTTTCCGGGTAAAACGATTCCGGAGGTCATATCATGCATCTCGGTTTTCAATAACAGCGTCATCGTGGATGATTCGCTTCTGATGGTAAGCCTTGACCGATACCTGGGGGCGGATTCTGAGTATTACCCGCCTCTTGGCATTTACTCTTACCAGGCCAGGAAGATGACTCCTGAATATGCTGCTTCCGACTGCATCTATGCCTGGGCGGCAACGGAGTGGGATTACAGTTCTGCCGGATACGGAACGAAGACCCTGCTGAACTCGATGATTCACGAGGCCAAACTGGTCTATTTCACCAAACGGATGATGCCCGCGCTGCCGGACACAATCCTGTACGGTTTTTCCGGAAGACAGATGGAATTCTGCAAGGCAAACGAGGGGATGATCTGGGAGTATCTTGTCAGCAAGGACCTGCTCTTCTCCACTGACGGCTTTCTGATCCGGAAGTTCACCGGCGAAGCCCCTTTCACCAGTTACTTCACGGAGGAGTCTCCGGGACGGGCGGTAGTCTGGACCGGCTTCAGGATTATCGAAAGGTACATGAACAACAATCCGGATGTTACAATGCAGGAGCTGATGAGCATGACTGATTGCCAGTCCATCCTGGAAGGTGCTAAGTATAATCCGGATTAACGGTGCGGTGAAAGTCACCGGCAGGGATGGCCGGTGCATAAAAAAAGAAGCTGCCTGTTAAGACAGCTTCCAGAATTCCTGAAAATGGGGAATGCGGTTTATACCGGATGAATTGCCTCAACAGGACAAACGTCGGCGCAGGCACCACAATCGGTACATATATCCGGGTCAATCTTGTAGATGTCACCCTCAGATATAGCCTCAACCGGACATTCATCTATACAGGTTCCGCAAGCTGTGCAATCATCTGAAATTTTGTAAGCCATTATACTGTTTTTTAAAGATTACGGGCGTAAAATTATCTCTAATTTTTATTCTTTCCTAACCAAACAGAAATAAAATTCACCCTTGCCGGGGATATATCAAATTCGGTGCCATTCATACAGGCTTTAGCCCAGGGGATGAGAGTCAGAGAGTCAAAAATCAAGGCTGAATGAGAGGTAGAATATTTTCGGCAGGAGATAGCCGTTGTCTATCCCCCATGCCAGGTCAGCCCTGACGAAGTAGCCGAAGAGCTGTGCCCGGGCGCCTCCGCCGAAACCCATGACCAACGGATCGCGCATGGCGTCAATTGTGACCCTGACCGGGCCGCTCTCATAAACCTGGTCATTCCAGTAGTTCTCATTGCCCCAGGGATCCCATCCGGTCCATGCCATGCCCACATCATAGAATCCTACAAGCTGGAAGCTGTTGAGGAAGCTGGAGCGGAGCGGATGGCCGGCGAAGTATCTGACCACGGGCCAGCGCAGCTCACTGTTTACCAGGGCGAAGTTGCTTCCGTTGCGGATATTCTGGGAAAAGCCCCTCATATTGGTGGCAAGGGCCTGGAAACCGTAGTTTACGTCAGGATTGACCGGCACTGTCTGGTCGAACATCGGGACCTTGTTAAAGAAGAAACCCATCCAGTTGTCTACTCCGCCCATGTAATAGATCAGCCTCGATGGGCCGAAGGAACTACTTGCAGCGAAGCGGTTTGCCCAGATCAGGTCACGGTGGATCTTCTGATAATGTCTGAAATCAGCTCCAAGCACAAACAGGTCACTCTTGCTTCGGTTCACCTCCCTGAAGTATTCGCCGAAGATCTTGAACCGTGTACCGTAATATATATTTATTGTACGCTTCCTGGTGTTGTCATATATTACTTCGCCCTTGATCCCTGCCCAGTGGCGGTCAAATGAAGGAGCTGCAAGGGTTGTCAGGTCCGTTGACTGTAACACATAGTTATCATACCGGTAGGTGAGGGTCCCTTTCAGTGCCAGCACGGCGCTCAGGGGCTTGCGGAGGGACATGTAGGTGGTGTAGCTTCTTATCTTGTAGTAGCTGGTGTCATTGTAGCTGTCGAACGACTGTTTATGAAAGATGATCTGCTTGTCAAACTTTCCTTTAAGCGCCTCCAGGCTGACAAGGTACTCATTGCTGTCGAAGTTGCCCGAGAACCTGAAGCCCCCGGTAATGCGATAATCCTCGAAGAGGTCTATGGTGCCTATCTTGATGAGCATGTTGAGCCCCGGGTTGAAATAGGGCGCTCCTCCGTTATAGGCCTGGTATGTGTTGTTCAGGAAGTTGAAATCGATCTGTGTTGCAGTATAGTTATTGTAGAAGGCTGGACGGTAAACGAGTGCAACCGGCATCTCCATCCTTGATGTGTCAAGGTTGATGTCCATATAGTCCTTCCTCCATTGCAGCTCATAGAAGTTTTCCTTTTCCTTTTCAAAAACGTAGTTACGGAAGTCTATGGGTTCGTCGGCTGAAGCGTAATACTCATACAGCGGCTTTTTGAGGGTGTCATTCATGCGGGCTCTCTCTGCCAGCAGCCAGTCTCTCAGCTGGTTGATGCTGTCAGCTGCCCTGAGCATGTCTGTCTCTTCCCGGCGCCAGAGGGTGGTTTTGATCTCATCTTCATTGACAGGAGGGTTCAGCGAGGCTGATCCGGTAAGCAACCTGTATCGGCCGTTGTCAAATATCACAGCTGCGTCCTGACCTCCTCTCCTGTCAAAGGCTTCGAGGTTCCTGGGATAGTCAGTGGTCTGCCTGGGGGTTATGAAGTAGGAGTAATGAAGTGCCGTGTCAATGTATGCAATTGTACTGTCAATAGCGCCTGTCCAGTGGTTCACTATCCCGTTACCATTGCCCAGAAAACCGGTTGAGGTGACTGATGGCAGCAAAGGCATCGTGAGATCCTGCATTGATCTGTCGCCAAGTCTTGTCAGCCTGTTGTCACGGGTCCTGAGATCATATGTGAACAGGTCGTATGTCAGCCCGGTTCTCTCCTGCGGGTCACCGCGGTTGGAGAGGGTATCCGTCAGCCTGTTTGATGAAAATACAATGGTTTCGTCCTTGCCGCTGATGAAAACCGGATCACGGTCATCGGCAACATCAAATGTTATCCGTTCATTTGTGCCGCTGATAATAGTGTGGACGTAGATATCGGACATGCCGTTTATCACTGCGGAGACTAGCAGCCGGGAGCCGTCAGGGGAGTAGGACATTGAGAGCACCTTTTCAAAGAATGGCATTGTGCGGTGTTCGAATTTTCTCTGGTCAATACGGTAAAAATAGAGTTCCACGCCCCCCTTCTCCTCGTTGGCAAATGTGAGTATCTGTCCTCCGGGATGCCAGGTGAGAACGGGATATGTGTAATCAACCGACTGCTCGAAGCGGGGCTCAACGGTAAATATCTTCCTGGTTTTCCCGGTGGAAGTGTCATAGAGCCATATCTTCCTTTTACCCCAGTCGTTTGATACCCATGCTACCTGGCTGCCATCCGGGCTGACCTTCACGGCCGTAAACCGTTCGTATGGCCTGGCCTTTTTGATTTCCGGGGGTTTGGTGTAGTTTTCTCCGGGTTTAACCTCATAGTATGCGCTGTAGAAGCTTCTCCAGTCGCGGTAGGTGTCCTTTATGCTTTTGCCTAGTCCGTAGAGGAAGCCGTCCTCGATATTGCGGTAGATTTTGGAGAGGTAGATTATGTTCGGAATAATTGCATTGCCATAGGTTTCGCCGATGTATTTCCAGAATGACTGTCCTGCGAAAACAGCATCCTCGTATTCGAGGTTGTCAAGATTTTTGTAGCGGTTGTTGGTGAAGGCATCCCTGACGCGGTTGTCCGTTTCACTGTCCCATCCGTATGCAACGTAATTAATCAATCCCTTGATATACCAGTCCGGGATCTGTATCTGGTTGCTGCTGGTTACCCTGTCGCGCAGGTCGGCGTTGTAAATCATCTCGTAGACGACAACCTCGGCGATGGCGGATGCTATGAGCTTGCTGAATTCTTCGTGATCACCGTTGAACCAGAGCATGATCTTGTTCTTGATGACCCTGCTGTATCCGCCGACGTTGTAGTCCTCCTCCGAGGAGATAAGGCCTACGTTGCTCTGGCGGAAGTCATTCTGCTTGTTGTAGATTATCAGGATCGGACGCTTGTCGAGGGTGTAGTCGAAGTAATCCTCTATCTCATCAAGTTTTTCCTTTGCCTCTTTTGCCGCAAATTCAGCCACTTCGCGTCCGAACTCATTGTAGTAGACATCCATCTCGTCGAACCTGAAATATGTCCAGTAGAAATCACGGTGCTGTACGCGGTTCTTGCCAAAGGTCATCTGCATGCCGTTGTAAAACTGGCCGGCGACAGGAGTGACCGTCAGAAACGAAAGGATAGCCAGGAACGGTATTAAGAGTCTTCTTCGTGTCATAATTAATGACGGAACACCTCCGTATCCGAACAAATTCTATTCCAAAAGGGAGTATCCGTGTGACAAAACTAATGGATAAACCAATAAAAAAACAACCGCTTATACTTTTTTGTTAATTTTGGTGGTTATTATGGTAAAACCTGTGTGGCCTGATCTTTGTTAATGAGATGAACTGACAACATCGATGAGGTAAAAAAACAGACATAATTATGAAAAGAAGTCTAATAATTCTGGTTTTAATGACGTTAGTTGCCGGGATGTATGCCCAGCCGAAGCTTAATTTTGCGAATACCCGTCATGATTACGGCACCATGAAGGAGGAGGCCGGCAAGAAGGAAGCTGTCTTCAGTTTCACAAACACCGGAGACTCAGTCCTGGTAATAACCAGGGTTCAGCCCTCGTGCGGATGTACGGCATCCGACTACACAAAATCGCCAGTGCCTCCCGGCGGAAAGGGATTTGTGACAGCCGTTTTTGATCCGCGCGGCTACAACAGCCGTTTTGCAAAGAGCATATCAGTCTATTCAAATGCGAAGCCTGCAGTGACTGTTCTTATAATTGAAGGGGAGGTGACGCCGCGTGAAAAGACGGTTGAGGAGCAGTTTACCTTTGCCGTGGGGCCTGTAAGGTTCCAGTCGAATCACCTGGCCTTCACAACCACGAAGAAGAGTGAAAAGAAAATCAGGGTTATGCCTGTCATCAACACCTCGAAAGAGCCTGCCACCATTGAATTTGAAAGTTTGCCTGCGCATCTTCAGATGAAGGTTTCGCCTGCCACTCTCAAACCGGGCGAGAAGGGGGTTATAGAGGGTACCTATGATGCAAAGCTGAACAGCAGTGCATGGGGTAACGTGAACGACCTGGTCCGGATAAAGGTAAACGGCCAGCCGATGCCTAACATATATCTGTATGTCTCGGCCAACCTGGTTGAGGATTTCTCAGGGCTCAGTGCACAGCAGCTGGCAAATGCACCGGTTTTCAAACTGGAGTCAAATACAGTAGACTTCGGGACTATTAAACAGAATTCCTCAGCGGATGTCGAGTTCATGTTTACCAATGAAGGCAAGACTGACCTCATCATAAGGCACGTAAAATCAGGTTGCGGATGCACCGCACTGATGCCCACGGAGAATGTAATCAAGCCCGGAGCCAAAAGCTCCATAAAGGCCAAATTCAATTCCGGAGGTTACAAAGGCCAGATTTACAAGAATATCTTTGTCTACACCAATGATCCCAAGAATTCGGAAGTAATGCTGATGATCAAAGGCGAGGTGCTGGTTGAAGGGGACAAGGCGAAGTAAGTAATCCGGAGGCTATAATTGCAATGAGCAGGGACAGGCGGTCAACAGGGGTTCTCTCGGTACAGCAGGGAGTATCCCAGCCTCCCAGCATCAATCCTGACATGCTTAACCGCCTGAAGAAGAACAGGCGCAAACGACTCACGGCTGACGATTACGTTGATGGGATCCTGCGCGGAGACCGGACGGTACTAAGCCAGGCCATCACCCTCGTTGAGAGCAGTCTGCCTGAGCATTATGATCTTGCCCAGGCTGTGGTTGAGCGCTGTCTTCCTGCCAGCTCACGCTCGGTAAGGGTTGGCATAACCGGGGTTCCCGGTGCCGGTAAGAGCACATTCATTGATACATTTGGAACGTTACTTACGAGACATTACGGCAGGCGTCTTGCTGTACTGGCCATTGATCCCAGCAGCCAGCAGAGCGGAGGGAGCATTATGGGCGACAAGACCAGGATGGAACAGCTCAGCACGGACCCCGATGCATTCATACGGCCTTCACCTTCGGCAGGCACACTGGGGGGTGTTGCACGCAAGACGAGAGAGTCAATAATACTCTGCGAGGCGGCAGGGTTCGATACCATTCTCGTGGAGACGGTAGGTGTGGGACAATCTGAGACCGCCGCGCATTCCATGGTAGACTTCTTCCTGGTGCTGATGCTTGCCGGTGCCGGTGATGAGCTTCAGGGGATTAAACGCGGCATCATGGAGATGGCTGACACCATCGTGATAACAAAGGCTGACGGCACCAATATCCGGAAGGCCGAGACAGCCCGGGTGGAGTACAAGAATGCCCTGCATCTGTTTCCTCCCTCTCCCTCAAAATGGAGCCCCAGGGTGATGACCTGTTCATCCCTGGAGAAGAGAGGAATAGCCGAAATATGGGAGACTGTACGCGACTATGTTAGTGTCACCAAGAGCAATGGCTGGTTCTGGGAGCGCAGGAGGGACCAGGCAGTGACCCGAATGCACGAAACTATCATCGATACACTGAAGAACTCTTTTTACAATCATCCCGAAGTGGCCTCGCTGCTTCCCGGCCTGGAGAAGCAACTGCGGGAAGGAGAGGTCACATCATACAAACCCGCATCCATCCTGTTGGACAAATATTTCGGGAGAGAAGGCCGGTAAGCAAAAATCAGTATCTTTGAACCTTCCAAAATAAATAGTGTTAACTGATTAAAACAGTTCAGATGAAAAAGACAATTATCCTTCTTCTGGTAGCAGTTGTTGCTGCATCATGCGCCAGAGAACCCAAATTTGTGATTTCAGGTACCCTTGAAGGCGCCGGCAGTGAGACGGTCATCCTTCAGAAAAGGATCCCCGGAGGCTATGAAGGCATAGATACCGCAGTCCTTGATAACGGGGCTTTCAAAATGGAAGGCGCTGTTGCTTATCCCCAGCTCGTGAGCCTTGTCATTCAGGGCAAGCGCGGAGGCCTGAATTTCTACCTGGAAAACTCAGAGATAACAATTCACGGTCATGCCGATTCACTCTACCTGGCATCGGTGAGCGGTTCATCCACCCAGGCTGAGTTCGACAGCTACAAGGCGCTTTTAGATGAGTCGAATGCCGAAATGACAAAGATCTATGACCGCTATCGCACTGCCAAAATGGAAGGTAATGAAGAACTTGCTTCATCCATTGAGAAGGAACTTGAGGCTCTTGACACAAAACAGGGCGATATCAGGAAGGAATTTATCGCCAACAATCCCACTTCTTATGTTGCCCCCGCAGTTCTCAGCGAACTGGCATATTACCTTGAGGCTGACGAGATGGAGAGCCTGCTTGGCAAGCTTGACACCTCGCTCAATAAGGTACAGTCTGTTATTACAATGAAGGAGAGACTTTTACAGCTCAAGGCTGTTGCCCTGGGCCAGGAAGCTCCCGACTTCACACTGAATGATGTTGACGGCAATCCGGTTTCACTCTATTCGAAGCTGGGAGGGGATACGAAACTCCTGCTGATCGATTTCTGGGCTGCATGGTGCCCGCCCTGCCGCCAGGAGAACCCGAATGTGGTTAAAGTATGGAAGGAATACAACAAGAAGGGTTTCGACGTGTTTGGCGTGTCACTTGACCGCACGAAGGAAGACTGGGTGAAGGCCATTGCTGATGACAACCTCACATGGACTCATGTCTCTGATCTGAAATACTGGGATTGTGCTCCCGCCAGGCAATATGCAGTCAGTGCCATCCCCGCCAATTTCCTGGTTGACGGAAACGGCATCATTGTCGGACATAATCTCCGCGGCGATGCACTTGCGGCAAAGGTAAAAGAGGTTCTAGATACCAAGTAATTCAAATATTTACTAATTTAGATAGCCGTTGGGGCAGGTGTCTCAACGGCTATTCTTTACTATAATCATAAGGCAATGAGCAAGAAAGATGAATTTTTCAATCACATCAGTAATGGTTATGCCTGCAAGGGCGACTATATCATACTCGGGGGTGCAATGTTTGTAAAGGAGGCTATAGCTGATTTACACATCCGCATACCCCTTAAGACACTGAACCGTCACGGGCTCATAGCCGGGGCAACGGGAACCGGTAAGACGAAGACACTTCAGGTGATCTCGGAACAGCTCTCCCTCAAGGGAATACCTTCACTTGTCATGGACGTCAAGGGTGACCTCAGCGGCGTGGCCAGGCCGGGAGCCGAAAATGACTTCATCAGGGACAGGCATGCCAGGATGAACCTGCCCTATACGACAATGGGATTCCCTGTTGAGCTGCTGACAATATCGGAGCAGAACGGTGTCAGGTTGAGGGCGACCGTATCGGAGTTCGGGCCGGTTCTTTTCTCGAGGATACTTGACCTGAATGATGTCCAGGGAGGAATCATGTCAATAATATTTAAGTACTGTGATGACAACAAGCTGGCGCTGATAGACCTTAAGGACATCCGCAAGGTCATTCAGTACCTGACGGGTGAGGGCAAGGCGGAACTGGAGAAGGAGTACGGTGCCATGTCCACAGCATCCACCGGTGTGATCCTTCGCAAGATTATTGAGCTGGAGCAGCAGGGTGCGGAGAGGTTCTTCGGCGAGGAGTCGTTTGATGTCATGGATCTGATGCGCAGGGACAGCAACGGCAACGGTTATATAAACATCATAAGGCTTACTGACATCCAGGACAAGCCGAAGCTTTTCTCCACCTTTATGCTCTCGCTGCTTGCCGAAGTTTATAACAGGATGCCAGAAAAGGGCGATCAGCCCAAACCGGAGCTGGTGATCTTCATTGATGAAGCTCATCTGATCTTCAGCCAGGCGAGCAAGGTGCTTCTCGAACAGGTTGAAACAATAGTCAAACTTATACGTTCCAAGGGTGTGGGCGTCTATTTCATCACCCAGAACCCGATGGATGTGCCGTCTTCGGTGCTGGCCCAGCTTGGGCTGAAGGTGCAGCATGCGCTGCGGGCATTCACTGCAAATGACAGGAGGGATATAAAGCTTACGGCTGAGAACTTCCCGCTTTCGGATTACTGCCGGACCGAGGAGGCTATCACATCCCTCGGCACCGGTGAGGCGCTGGTTACGGCTCTGAACGAGAAAGGCATACCCACGCCGCTGGCGGTGATGATGGTACGTGCCCCGATGAGCAGGATGGATATCCTGACACAGGAGGAGATTGATTCGATCAACCGGTCGTCGCAGCTGGTAACAAAATACTCCAGGGTTGTTGATCCCGAGAGTGCTGCGGAGATGCTTGAGAAAAAGATCCAGGCAGCTGAGCAAAAGAGGAGTGACGCTGAAGCGCGAAGAGAGGATGAAAGGAGTTCCGGGCGCTCTTCCGGAAGGACCGGAGGCAGGACTACCGGTACGTCAACAAGAAGAAGAACAGCCACACATCCGGTTGTTAAAGTGCTGACGTCGGCCACCTTCATTCGCGGGGTAATGGGGATACTTACCCGGGCGATGAAGTAGCAGGAAGAATTGTAAAAACTATTAATATATAACTAAAAAATGAGAAACATGAAGAAGATCAACATCGGATTAGTTCTTGTACTGGCTGCAACAGTTCTGTTGTCTGGTTGCGCCTCAATGAACAAGACCACCAAGGGAGCCGCTGTAGGCACTGCTGCTGGCGGAGCCATGGGTGCAGTAATAGGCAAGGCAACGGGAAACACTGCTCTTGGCGCCATAATAGGATCTACGGTTGGCGGAGCCACCGGGGCAATCATCGGACGTGAGATGGACAAGCAGGCTGCCGAGATTGAACAGACCGTTCCTGACGCTAAAGTGGAGCGGGTTGGCGAAGGTATTGTTGTGGAATTCAGCAGCGCTGTTCTGTTTGGCTTCGATCAGTCAGATCTCTCTGTGGAGGCAAAGGCTAACCTGGACAAGCTGGTAAAAGTGCTGAACACCTACCCTGACACAAATATTGAAGTGCAGGGGCATACTGACAGCCAGGGCAGCGAGAATTACAACCAGAACCTCTCGGTCAAGAGGGCAACATCGGTGTCAGATTACCTGGTTGCCAACCAGATAACGGCCGGCCGCATAACCACAAAGGGTTTTGGCGAGACAATGCCGGAATATGATAACGAAACCGAAGAAGGCAGGGCACAGAACCGCAGGGTTGAGTTCCTTATCACTGCCAATGAAAAAATGGTTGCTGAAGCTGCTGCCAAAGCAGAAAAATAAAGCAACAGACAATTCAACATTAACCAAATAGTTAAATTATGAAAACGAGAATTTTATCAGTTGTTGCAATTTTGATTTTAACGGCTACCGCACTTCAGGCGCAGGTTGAATTTGGAGTTGTGGCCGGACCTAATTTTCAGAACATGGTCGGGAAGGATGCCGATGGTGACAAGCTCACCAATGGAATGATTGTCGGGTTCCATGCCGGTGTTAAGGCGAATATCCCGATTGCACCCGATTTCTATTTCCAGACCGGGTTGCTCCTTTCACAGAAAGGTTCAAGGAACAATGAGGGGCTTATACCGGTAAAGGCTGCCAGTGATGAGTATAATACCACCACCAGGATATCCTATATCGACGTTCCTCTCCACCTGTTGTTCAGACCGGAGTTTGGGAGCGGACATATACTTGTAGGTTTTGGTCCCTATGTGGCAGTTGGTCTGTTTGGATCACAGGATGTGGATTATGGCAGTTCTGTACCGACAATGGAGCAGAAGATCAAATTCAAGGGTGAGATAACCAATGATGAGTTCTGGCAGATGGATAATGCCTATTACAAACGTTTTGATGCCGGTGCTGATATTTTCGTCGGATATGAGATGAGCATGGGACTATGGTTCAGGCTCAATGCTCAGCTCGGACTCCTGAATATGATTTCGGATATCACAGATTATGAAGGTGAAGCTAATCTGAAAAATACCGGTTTCGGTCTTTCGGTCGGATACAACTTCTAGTACACAGAAGTATTTTACTTTATATGGAAAGCCGTTTGCCATGTGGCAGACGGCTTCTATTTTTATTTTAGGCACTGGCCAGGGTCAGAAACCCTTCAGCTCCATGAATACTGTCGGTATCAGCAGCAGGAATCCGAGTATGAACAGCAGCAGGATTAAAGGCAACACCCACCTGAACCACTTTTCATATGGGATTTTCGCCACACTCAGTACACCCAGCAGTACTCCTGAAGTTGGAGTAATCATATTGGTGAATCCGTCACCCAGCTGAAACGCCACCACGGTTGCCTGACGTGATACCCCTATGAGGTCGGAGAACTGTGACATCATGGGCATTGTAAGTGCAGCCTTGGCTGACCCGGATGGCATGAAGAGATTAATCACCGTCTGGGTGACGTACATCATGCTGACGGAGGCCATCCTCCCCGCGCCTGAAATGGTATCGGAAAGCTTGTAGAGAAGGGTGTCTATTATGTTGCCGTTCTGCAGTATGATAATAATGCCACCGGCCAGCCCGACAATCAGCGCAGCCGACTGTATATCCTTCACACCGTCGAGAAAGAGTTTCGTAATACGGTTGGCATCATACCCCGTTGCTGTGCCGCTCGCAAGACCCATCGCAAAGAACAGGGTGGCGATCTCCATGATGTACCATCCGTGCCCCATCACTCCCGTTATCAGGTAAAGTATCGTGAAAAGAAGCAGGTCAATAATAAAAAAATGGACCGATTTCCGGAGTGTTAACCATCCGGTTAATATAAAAAGTCCTGCCAGTACCGGGACAGCCGGAACCTCTATCTGACTCTCACCAAAGGAGAGCGGGGAGACCGGATTGAAAACTGAAAAAATGATCATCACAACTGCCAGGATCGCGTAGGTAATCCAGGCTGACAGGGGTGTGTGATAATTGATTTTCAGATGAGTCTCCGAATGGAGCTTGCGCCAGTAGTCGTCATCAGAATGTACGCGTGACCTTGCCGGATTCTTTTTTACCCTGCGGGCATAGAGCAGGATATATGCAAATCCTGCCACGCTGATTATGACCCACATTACAAGTCTGTATTCCAGTCCGGAGAAGAGGGGCAGGTCAGAGAGACCCTGTGCAATGCCGATTGTGAACGGATTGAGAAAAGCCCCTGCAAATCCAAGAGCTGCCGCAACAAAGCATAGAGAGACACCCACAATGGAATCATAGCCCATAGAGACGGCAAGCGGAACAAAGATGATTGTGAAGGCGATGGATTCCTCGCTCATGCCGAATACGGCTCCGAAGAAGCTGAACATCGTCATTATCACTATGAATATCAGGTTGTCAGCCCCGATTGCCCTGATTACTCCCCGGTTGCCTATTCTTTTTGTGAATCTCAGTACCGATCCGATGGCAACGTCTATGGCCTTGCTTTCATTCATGATCCAGAAGGCGCCGCCGATAATGAGAATGAATACAATTATGTCAGCCTTGTCGACGAATCCGTCGAACAGGGCTGAAAAGACCTGCCAGGTCTGCGGATTCTTATCGGTGTAGTGGAATGATCCGGGGATGACCACGCTGCGGTCGATGCCGTTGACGTTTACTGTCTCCCTTTCAAAGGCCCCGCCGGGGACGATCCAGGTAAGGATGGCACACAGCACTACAATCCCGAAGACAATGACGTAGGTATGGGGAATTTTCTTGAACACCGGGCTAAATTTGAGTTGCAAATTAGCAATTACTAACCGGATTGCAAACCATGTTATGTTTATGGCCTTCGGCCGTACCCTCGTAGAAGATGAAGAATTGTATTCGCATGTCACCAGAGAAAAAGGGTGGGTGGG
>DFYY01000021.1 GCA_002383485.1 Bacteroidales bacterium UBA4070
CCGAATAATAGGGGGCTAAACCACATTGTTACTTGAGGTAAATAATATTATTGAAGGACTCAATGCTCACTTTCAGAAAAGGTCAGGTTGGTTTTATCGATAATAGACTGAAAAGGATTAACAAGAATTAATTATTTGAGAAAGAATTATTTAACTAACTTTAATTAATTTCTGATTGATATCTCCAAACATAAGTAAAGATGGGACTTTTAAGTAATATTTTTAGCAGTAAAGAAATCCCCAGCTATAATACGGGATCAACTTATGAAAGTTTCTTATTTAATGTTGCTCATAGTGCAATACCTTTTTTTATTTTCAGTAATCAACCTAATAGGCGCAATGCTTCATTTGAAGTTCTATTATTTAGTTCACAACACCTTTTGCAATTACTGCATTCAAAAGCGCCAAGGATGTATAGTGAAGTCGAGAACGGTTATTTCAAAGAACTATTTTCATATGCCAGGAATAATGGATTTGATCGGATTATATCAATAAACTTGTCAGAATTCATTAATCAACGATTTGAATTGTACTATCAAGAAATGAAAAACTTGCATGAAATTCAAGGTTTTGTGCCCGCCCGCACCATTTACAATTTTTATGACAACCCCCTTCAGACCAGTCCTAAATTAAGTCATAATCTGCCTAAGGTTCCTTTAATTTATGATGCCATAAAACCTATGAAGCAAATCTTGGAGCATGGCGTAGATCTGGTAATAAGATAATTGTTGTGGCATAAGCTGGCATAAAACCTAATCCCCAGATTTTTGGAATTTATTAGACTCAAGTTGTGATGAAAAAAAATCTAATACTTATTCAGTTCTTGCTCATTAGCGTTACCGTATTAAGTCAAGATATTCAAACAAACCTGAGAACACAGTTAAATGAATATCTTGTTGCTTTTACTCAAGGAGATACTGAAAGAGCTGTTAATTATATTTATCCAGATTTGTTCGTCTGGATGGAAAAAAAAGCCAAAAACGAAGGGTATAAATATGGTCTTGAGGATATGAAAAAGGACTTTGCTGAATCCTTGGCTGAAATGAATAGAATTATATCTCAAACCCCAAAAAAGGTTAAATTTTTTTGGTCACTTGAGGATTTAGAGAAAATAGCCGAAGTTAATAACTACATTATTTATATCTGTAAGACCTCATTAATTGGCAAAATTGAAAACGAGGAAATTAAGTTAGGCGATGTAACAGTTTGTATATCATCTGATAGAGGTATAACATGGAGATTTCTAAATAGAGATGATGAAAATTGTCCAGAAATATTAAGAATTAGATTTGCTGACAGTATAGTCCAAAAAGTAATGGCCAAATAGTAGAAGATCCTAATGAGATTTTTGTTATTGACAGGCTCTTTATTGCTGATTTTGGGAACTGCCAACCTTCCAATAGGATACTACACATTATTAAGAATAGCCACATTCATAGTTGCTTTAATGGTAATTATCAAAGAATATAAAAATGGTTCCAATTTCTGGACAATCAGTTTTGGGATCATTGCTATTTTATTCAATCCTATAATCCCAATTTATCTACTTGATAAAACCTACTGGATTCCAATTGACATTCTTGCAAGCATCATATTTGGGATAAAAGCTTTGGCAATTAATAAATAACTCAAAAATTAATATTATGAGGACAATACTATGGACATTCTTTACTGCCTTTATTGTTACAGCAATAATTACTCATGTGTGGACAACTATTATAGGTTTCCAGGAAGGTGGATTCTTCGGTGGAATTCTCACTTTTATTTTTCCTTTTTTAAGCGAAGTTTATTGGATGATAAAGATGTTTGGTGAAAACAATCTTTACTCAATCATTGCGCTAATTCACCTTATTCTTGCATTATTATATGCTTTTACGGATAGAAATTAAAAAAGAGATTAAATTATCTGTAATTCCTAGAAGTGAAAATCTAACAATTACTTGAACATAAACCTATTAGTTCACTATCTCGAAATCTTCTATCTATGGCTTTTTTGAGCCTTACCATATCTTTTAACAGGTCAGTGTTAGATATTTCAAACCTCTTGTTTACAAGGTAGGACTTAAAAAAGGAGCCTTAAATCCTGGCCCCCTTCGGAACCAAAATTCCATTTCTTACACTACATCTATCACAGTATTAACCTTCCAATCGATGCGCCAGATTAATTCCAAATCCCGAAGAAATGGTTCGGAAAAAAGTTCGGTTCGGGGTACTTTAAATGCCTCTTAACATACAGATGTTGAGGGGCTTTTTCATTCACGGGATACAAATAGGATACAAAAGACGTTTGATTTGATCATTCTACAGTGACCAGGACAGGTAGTCTCGCCTTTATGGGAAGGATTCAAGATCATCCTGCAACCTAACGTGTCGAAATACTACCTTCTTAAGAATTTAACATGGAACCGCTATTTTTATCCGGACAGTAAGTTAAGCTAAAATGCTCAATTTAACGGATATGAGAAAAAGAAGAAGATTTGATCGAGAATTTAAACAGATAGTTATTGAACTCAGTCGTAATCGGGAAGACATTTCTGCACTGGCATCCGAACTGGATATTAGTGCCGATCTGATCTACCGATGGCGACGAGAATCAGAGATTCATCGAGGTGCTAGCTTCCCGGGCCAAGGTAATAAGATTCTGACCGAAGAGGAAAAAGAGATCGTAAGGTTAAAGAAAGAGCTTCGTGATGCACAGCTAGAGCGTGACATCTTAAAAAAAGCTGTAAGCATTTTCTCCAAGAACGATGGCAAATATTCCAATTCATAAGGGCAAATGACTCCATATTTCCCATTGAGAAGATGTGTAAAGTGTTAAGAGTAAGCAGGAGTTCATATTATAGTTGGCTGATCCGTAAGCCTTGCAAGAGAGATAAAGAGAACGAAGATTTATCAAACCGTATAAAAAGGATTTACGAGTTCAGCAAAAAGACCTATGGCAGCCCCAGGGTTACAATAGCACTTGTGGAAGAAGGGATCCCCGTGTCAAGACAGAGAGTAGCCCGATTAATGAAAAAGCAACATTTGCAGAGCGTTATTCGTAAGAAGTGGGTTGTTACAACTGACTCAAGGCATAATTACCCTGTGGTGGAGAATAAGCTAAAAAGGGTTTGCTGAGAAAATCAGATTAAGCAATAATTCAACCTGTGATTTCTGCTTTGATTGATGATCCAGAAGTAAAATATGTGAGCCAAACGGGCTATATCATATAGGAGATCTTCAGCCAGCGAAGTAATCCACCTGAAAAAAGAGCCAAAAAAATGATTGGCCTTAAAATGGATGAGGTTCATCACAAAGAAGAATTAAATCCAAGGCCTATCAGTGGGCGTACACGAGGAAGAGCTACTGGCATACTGCCGGGAGCTACATCCTCTCCACCACTATCACAACAGGACGTCTTCGTCTTGCCGGTTACGTTTTCTTTACGGACTTCTACAGTAAGGTTAGAGTTGTATCTNNGGAAAATGAAATAGGAGGAAACCTATTTCATTTTCCTCCTACTCGATGCTCATTTAAGGATAAGCTCCATGGGTACGCGCAGGAACTGTGCCCTGTAGGCTTCGACATCCTCAAAGATATCCATGACATTCAGGGAATTGACACAGTAAGTCACCAGCAGCCGGTCATCTTCAATGTACTGTACGTGAGCCAGGGCATTATACGTAATAATGTATTTGTCCGGATCAGCATCCGCCTCAGGAGCATGGTAAATGAACTTTTTGTTCCGGAAATCCCTGTAGGGGAAATCTGACACATAGGTGTAAATATCATCTCCGGCTCTCTCCTGCGTGAGCAGGATGTATTTGTCCCCGTACCTGAATACACTGAACTGTTCGGAAACGGAGATGTCAAGATCCAGCGGCGCCGACCTGCTGATATCCCTGTTCCACTCCTGGCCGGTATAATATTCCCAGCCAAGGTGAAATTCGGTACCTGTCAGGGGAACACGTGCCACATGAACCCGTGTATGGCCCGGATCGTTTCTCGTACCGTATATATACAGGTAACCTCCGTCTGCCATGACACAGTTCCCGAAGTCGATCCGGTTGTCAGGATAGTCAATCTCAGCCCTGTGGGTCTCAAGATGACGGAAATCGGGAAAAGAGAATGAAAGCAAGTCGATGTGGGAGATCGCGAAGGTAAAAATGTTCTTCACCGTAGTATCGGCAGGGCGATCCCCAAACTCCGTCTTAGCCGCTGTGTCAGGGACATTGATGAGGCTGAGGGCAAAGACGTAAACGGTATCGTTCTTCACAAAGCCATGGCCGGGCCAGTACCAGCGGTAGGTTGAATCGCCCGGCTCATTGACCGGCTCCGTCAATGTTCGAGGGTTCTCCCATGTACCTCTGTAAATCGGTCTGGCAACGGTCCTGTTGCTGTCAATCAGCACGAAAGCGTTACGCAGCATCGGGGTCAGAGTATCCCTGGTACCATTTGCCACTTCTCCAAGGAAACAGTCGCCCAGCATGAACAGTGAAGATCCGTCAGGCATCAATACGGAGAAAAGACCGTCAGCCCCGGTTATGCCTCCTGAATCGGAGTAGAAGAGAGAGCGGAACTCTTCATCGGCAATCACCTGACCCGTTGTATTCCTGCCCGGCCCGCAGGCTGAGAGGAAGAGCAAAGGAAAAAGGCAGATAGTAAGGTATGATCTTATGCTGTCTGGTTTCCTGAAGATGGTCCTGCTACCTGGAGTTCTGTTTTCTTTCATCGCTTCCTGATTTTTTGACCTGTGGTCCTGGTTTCGTTCTGAAAATCTTGGTCCTGACCGTATCTCACCCGGATAAACCTGGGGTGGTAAATAGTGGCATCCTTTTGTATATCTTCCCAGAAATCAAACGTAATTGTATTGTAGCTGACCAGGAGCTCGTCTGGAGCTGACAGGTGATAGTGAGCCTTGGCATTATAAGGCAGCACTCCTTTTTCAGCATACTCAGGGCATGTATAAACCTCATGTATCTCTCCGAAAGGACCGGCAGGGCCGTCACCCACGCGTATGCCGATCTTGTCTGATATTCCCATCACGGTAAAGGTCAGAAGATACCTGCCGTCATCCGTCGGTGTCACACTCAGTTCGTTGGACAAACCGTCAGTGATCGGTGCAATATTCTCCACCCCTTTGACCCATTCTTCACCGTTCCAGAATCTCCATGCGTTTATCCTTTCAATTTTTGACGGCCTCGTGCGTGCTGCGACCAGTGATTTACGACCCTCGGCGATGCCGTAGATGTAAACATATCCGTCAGGGAAAGGAGCACCAGCGTCAATGGTGTTGACCATTATTCCGCTCCCAAAATAGACTCTCCCGTGTTCCGGATGAACAAAGCCCAGCGGTGTTGCAAACTGCTCATAGTTGTTGATTTTCTCCGGAGCCGGATCTCTGATTTTGAGCAGGGCAACGTTGGTGGCCTCAAAATCAAAGACATTCGGACCGGTCTTGTGTACATGGTATGCAAAAATGTAGAGGGCATTCCGTTTCGCCCGGTTCACGAAGCCGTCGCCCAGCCAGAAGTATTCTCCCTCCATGCTGTTCTCATTGTCAGGCACGAAATATGATACCGGGTTGCCGTTCGGATCACGGTTAAACTCAAATTGCACCGAGTCCCTGTCTGGCATAGTGCCTCTCATCAGGGCTATCGAGTTGTTGACCATGACATTGCCCGGCTGCGGCACACCATCCTTCACCTCTCCTATGTATGTGTCACTGAAGATAAAAAGCGTCTTCTTTCCTTCCGCCTGACGCTCTTCACTCCCGTCAAGGGGAATGGAAAAAATGCCGTCAGCACCAAACCATCCGGAGGTACGCTCCATCAGGGCAGTCCATTCAGGTGCCGGCTCAGCGGTGAAGATGAGTGGTTTCAGGGGTTGGGACAGGCTCCCGCCCTGGCGCGGTTCAGTTCCGCAGCAACTCAGCATCAGTAATATCATGAGGCTATAAGTCCACATGTTTTTATAGACTGCCATGCGTAACCTCCCCTGGATTTCGGTTATCGATATGTCTGAGCTGCTTCTGGCTTTACGAGCGGACAGTTCATATATACCTCCGGTTCTGCTGACAGGAAGAGCAGAGACATTCCCGGATCTCCCGGCCGGCGGTGTAAAAACCTTCTCTTTTCTCATGGTCAGCCGTTTTTTACTTTATTCCTCTACATATTTTCTGATTGCCTCTTTCCATATCAGATACCCTTTTCCGTTGAGGTGCAGACCGTCAACACTGTATTCCGGATTAAGCTTGTTGTTTTCAAGTCTGAAAAGTTCAAAGAGGTCGATATATGTTATCGCGTTAACTTCAGCAATTTCCCTGAGCCGGGCATTTATCATGATAATATCACTGTTACGGCGGGTATAGTGAAGCGCGTCGTCGGTCGGGATGACACTCTGAATGTAAATCCTTGTTCCGGGTGTCGAACCGGTTATGCGCCGGATTATTTTCCTGTAGTTTTCAATAATGTAATCGACGCTTTTGCCGTTTGAAAGATCATTTGTACCGATCATTATGAAGATCTTTGAGGGCCGGGAATCGGTTACTTCGTCAATTCTCTCCAGGATACCGTCAGTATCATCACCGCCAATCCCTCTGTTTTTTATCCGTGGGTCAGCGAAGAGCTCCCACCACTCAGCGTTATCGGTAATGCTGTTGCCAAGGAAGATGATCTCATTCTCATCGTTGGGGAGGCTTTCAAAGTGCTCTTTCTTATGGTAGTAATATGCCCGCAGGGCTTTGTTCCATGCTTCGAGGTCTGCAGCATACCTGTCATATCTCATGATCTCATCGATCTCCGCCACAGTCATCCCGGAACTCATTGAGGGAGGTGCACTCTCAGGGCTGCTGCCCCATACATTATCCGGCTTTGAGCTCATCTTAAGGACCAGCCTGCCGCCGGAGGCAAGGGCTGTATGAGAAAACCACGGCCCTGACAGCTCCTCTCCGTTAAGCATAGCTTTACTGATGTACCTTTTGCCGGCTGAATTGTTCTTCGCCTCAATGATGAACTCACTACCGCTGTAATATCTTTCGTCAAGACGAATGGTGATCTTCTCAAATACCGGACTCCCAATCTCATAAAAAGGATCGGCGGATGTACCGCCGTCGGTCTGAAAGAGGCCGATGGAACTCATTACATAAAGGGCGGCTGACTGTGCGGGATCAGCAGCGAGGGAGACCATGGCAGCATCATTGATCTTATAATCTGAGAGGATCTCGCGGACCCATTTCTGTGTAAGCCATGGTGCACCGGCATAATTGAAGAGCCATGCAGCCTGAAGTGGTGACTGCAGGACATGATAGTTGGCGGAGTAGAGTCTCGCCTTCATCTCACTGTCACTGTCCACTTCCTTCAGAAGTGATGAGAAAGAGCCAGAGATCTCCCTTTCGAGCCTGGCTACAAATTCTTCTCTGCCGTAAATTTCAACTAGTCCCCTGACATCATGGGGAACAAAAGCCTGCATCACCCCGATGTTCGCGTCAGCCACATTCCTGTAACTGAACGCTCTCTTTGCAAAAGTCATGTAATCCGGCGTTTCCCCTGAGGCTCTTGCCATCTCAGCCATAACACCGTCATGATATGCATATTCAAGTGTGATGTCGGCGTGAGACTCCATCACCGGCACAAACCCTGCAGAGAGGTAATTCTCAAGATATCTCTTGCCGGCGAATCCGTCACCTGCATGTGGCAGGCCGGCATTGGTGAGGTCATGTATCAGTGCCTGGTAGAGCATCACGGTGTCATAATCCCTGATACCCTTCTGCCATGCCGAGGCCATGAGCGGGATCAGGTGCGCACTGACACAATTTTCAGAATATTCAATGCCCTCAGAGCTCTCCGGGAACCAGCCGCCGCAGGCATGAAGAGCGAGCAATGACCTGACCTGACTGTTGACAAGGTCAGGCTGGCAGAGAGCCATAAGCTGATTTATTGCAACGGTACCTGGCCCCGGAGGTGTGCTTCCAAAAAGAGTCAGGGTCTGGTCGTCAGGTTCCTGTATTCTCTCGTACATATCGACATACCTTCCGTCCACATCGCTCCAGGCAGCCAATCCGGCGAAGACACGGTACATGGCTGTGTAGAACATCTTTTTATCATCTTCACACCCTCCTTCGACCCTGATGCTCGTCAGCAGATCATTCCACGCCCTGCGGTTATTCTCACTGACAGCGTCAAAATCCCATCCAAACGTGCCCAGTTCACTCTCAAGATTGAGCCTGGCCTGATCAATGCTCACCAGTGACAGCCCCGACTGTACCAGTATAGCCTCCCCAGCATGCGTCGTGAAGTTCAAAAAGAGACCCGTGCTCCTGTCGTCATACAGTGAACGTATCTCTGATATGTCCCGCATTATCTCCCCGCCCAGCCATCCGTTGAAAGAATCAAACGGCCTGGAGAAGCGGACTACAAAATGGAGCGTGTAGAGGTTATGATGTGCGCCTAACAGGCTTCGCTGTTTCGAGAAGCCCTCTATCTCCCTGTCATTTACCTTCGTGATGCATGATTCAAGGAGCTCATAGCCGTTGTCAGTGGGAATTTTAAGATCGAACAGTATGCGGGCTGAATCCGACTCCGGAAAGGTATATCTCTGAAATGCTGCCCGTGCAGTAGAAGTAAGCTCCGCCCTGATGCCATAATCATCAAGGAAGACGGAATAATAACCCGGCCGGGCTGTCTCGTTTTGATGCCTGAAGCGGGAACGGTAACCGGAATCCGGGTCTCCCGGGTTTCCGGGAACCGTTTTGATTTCACCTTCCACGGGCATGACCAGCAACCCTCCCATCGTGCGGGAGTGTATATGGCTGAAGCCGGCAATATCACCTGTGTTGTAATCATAACCGGCTGTAATCCCTTTCAGCTGGTTATCGGGACTGATCTTCACCATACCAGCCGGCATTGTTACTCCCGGGAATAGTGTCCACCGGGGTGAGGAGGTTCCCATCAAAGGATCAACCAGGTCAACCGGATCCTGACCGACAGGCTGAGCTGTGAGCGCAAAACAGAAACCTGTGAAAAACAATAGGATACAACTGACAAGCTTATTCATGACTGGGTGTGGTTTGAGCCTTTTGTTAAACTTTTAATTTCTTTATGTCGCTCACGAAAGCTGCTGACTGCGTATGGCCTGAGACTTTTGCTGAACTTAGGATCTCTTCCTGCCTCTCACGCTGGCGGCGGGCTGAAATCAGTTATCTGAAAAAGAACTTTCTTGTCTCTGTACCCCATCTCCCGTGCAGACGGACAATCATCAGCCCTCCGCGGAGATGATTGCAGTTAACCTCGGTATCATCCCTCACTTCACATCTCAACCGGAGCCTGCCGTCAAGACCGAAGATCTCGACGGAGGTGGGCGCAGCGATATTCTTTACCTGCAGGCATCCCGTCATAGGATCGTAGGCCAGTCGGCTTCCGGGGATTTCATAATCAACCCCGGCAATACCCACAGGATCATCAAAGATTTTTATGGTGTCAGGGATGGCAGCTGTCACAGCTCCCTCAACATCAAGCCAGAAGAAACGGGCTCTGTAGTTGCGGGTATCCTGGTAGATCGAGTTAAAATTGGTGGTGTTGACGTTGAAGGAGATCAGGATATCTCCCTCCTTCTGAAAATGCGGATGAGCGAAAAGGTTATATGTAATGTTTCCCGTATGCGGGGTTATCTCCGCAAACTTGTTTTCAATCCCTCCCGACGACTTGCGGTTCCACGGGCCTGTGATATCGTCAGCCTCAAGGATAAAGAGCTCCCCCACCAGCCATATTTCATGCATGATCAGGTAGAATTTGCCGTTCTTTTCATATACGTAAAATGATTCGCTCATTGGCCGGTCTCCCAGTGGCACGGCATCCTTTATGTCGGCTGACCAGGTGTCAGTGCCAGCGTAGAACTGCCATGGCTCATCAATACTCTCTGACACCCTGGCAAGGTAGGGTAACGGATATTTGAACCCGCCGGAGATGGTATCCTTTATTCCGAAGATATATGTGAACTCCCCGCTTCTTACGACGCATGCGCCGAAACGGAAAGTGCTGTCAGTAACCGATTTGAATTTTGTGGTCTCAATGTATTCAAAGTCCGGATATGTGTATGATGCTTTGTATGTTGTTCCGACCTGAAAATTGAATCCCGGAACTCCGTTGTCAACCATCTTAACCCTCACCGAAAATACCTTTATGGTATCATCTTCCATTACGGCATGCTCCGGCCAGAAAAAATCAGCTCCCTCGCCGGGGATAAATGAGGAGGGATTTGCGGCGGCACCTCCGTGCAGGGTTGTCAGGGATGTTCCCTCTTCAATAATAGCGCAGTTGTTTATCATCCTTGATCCCGAAGGAATAATGGAAAAATCCCCGCTTTTTGTCCCGATGAAACTGTCGCCGAAAAGCCAGAATGTCTTGCCATCAGGAAGAGGAAGGGAGATGGTTGCATCACCGGCACACCATCCTCCCGCCACATTCGTGAATTTGTCAAAGTGTTCCGGGGCCTCCCAAATGACATTCTGAGCCTGAAGGTCACAGGTGCCAAATGGCTTTGCCAGCAGCATCAGCAAAAAGATATATCTGAACGGTATGCTTATGTCTCTTCTCATTAATAAGCTTATTGGCTGCCGGTATAAGAGCGGTCACCTTCTCCCGCTCTTCTCCTTCTTCATCACAGGTTTGCCGGCTTCATATTCAAGGGTGTAATAATCATCCCTGTAAAGCACATGATAGAGCTTTCCGTCAAACTCGAAATTGTCTGGTGCCCTGAGCACCTCACCCTCTGTGCCCGGGTAGAACCCGAAGAAGTTTTTCAGCACCACCTGGGCAAAGGCTATCCCGGATGACGACTCCCTGTTGCACCAGTCTCTTTCAGGAATCCTTACCAGGGCATTCTTTTCTCTTTTGTTTTCACCCCAGAGCTCATGGGCCTGTGCCCATATCCCCTCATAGGTCACCGGCTCGACAGCGCGATAAAACTCAAGGGCTTTCTCAGGGTACCCCATCTGCGTGAGGGCGTCCATAATGTCAACCGGCCAGCCGTCAAAAGCGCCAAACGGACCGTGATCGGCACGGTCTGAATGTTCAGCAGCAATATCCTTCAGTGACTGCGCCCTCATCCAGTGATCGGTAATCAGCTCATCATAGAGAAATGTGATCATCTCTTCCTTGATCTCCACGGGGATATCATCCGGAATATATTTGCCGAAGAAGGCAAAATCGAGGCAGTGACGCACCTCGATGGTCTTGTTGCCGGGATAGAGACTGTTCCACACTCCGTCTCCCGCATAAAGCTTCAGTATACGCTGAATCATATCGGAGGCAAGGGTATCAAGAGTATCTGCCTTCTGCTGATCACCCCGCTGACGGTACAGCTTTGCCGTCTCACGCATCATCCAGGCATAGCCTATGTTGAATGAGGGCACAATGTGTTTGTAGGTCGGGACACATTCGAGCAGATTCCATTCATCATCACCGAAATCAGCCAGTTTGTACATATCATCGGTGGCCCCCTCACTTCCGTAAATTGAGATCTTTTGCCAGTTAAGCGCGTAATCTTCCAGGTGCTCCAGTACGCTCTTGCCTTCAATTATCTCATCGAGATAACCGTAGTCGCCCGTTACGTTAATGTAATCGCGGATCAGCTGAAACCTGGCCCAGTAGTTTGCCGAATAGCCATTACCGACACCCTTGCCCCCGAAGTTATCCTTGCCGTAATATTTGGCCGGATCGATAGCGAACCAAGATGACAGATGTTCTTTCATCATAACCGGATCGACAGCAGCCCACAGGGTTGACCAGAGAGTGATGTCCCAGTAGAATGTGATCGATGCGCCCCACCGCGGTCCTCCCGTCAGGAACACCTTGTCATGCTCGGGCAAATTCGTGTTTGTTAGATAAAGCATTGTAAGGGGACTGGTGTAATATACCTTTCTGATAAGGGGGTCATCCGTCTCCAGGACGGGAAAACAACCGGAGATAAAATCATTGCCCGGACGGAAGATCATCTCCCATCTTTCATCCCAGCTCTTTTTTATACCGGCAAAAAGTGCATCAAAGTCTGAGGACCAGGCTGTTACATTATCCCTGACAGCCTCTTCGTCATCTCCGTATGACATCAGGTATTTTATGGTTCTGGTCTCTCCCGGTGCCAGGGTACAGTTCCACGAGGCCGTCCCCCCGCTGTTCCGGCTTGTCAGCGTATCAGGGGCCGTCACAACAGCGAAGGAGATGATTGCTTCAGTCTCGGTGTCTCGTATGAAAACCCTGTCGTTTTCAGCTGTCGCACTGTATTTTGAACTGCTGAGTATCTCCCTGTCGCCCGGCCATCTCATAATCATCTTTACAAGCCGGGGTTTGCCGTCAACCAGCTCCCAGCCTTCACCCTCTTTTGCAAACACCTCTTCTCCGAGATGATCCCTGATATTTTCCACCTCCTCATCGCGTTTGGTTACCTGGCCAGTCATCTTAGGGTAGGGGTACCACCACTGCCAGTCGCCGCCGTATTTGCTGATGAACCCTATAAGGTCTAGTTCAAGGTTAAGGTTTCTGGGCACAGTGTCGCTGTTGGTTATATCAACCTGCCACATGACAGCATCCCTGTCAAAAAGCATCCTTGTTGAACTCAGTATATCCATTCCGTCAATGCTTCCTCTCCTGAGTCCCTGCCAGGGCTGCCAGCGCCATGAGGTTGCCTTCGGGGTCTTGCCGTTGACCCTCAGGGTCCCGGTATGATACCCGCCGGAATATGGTGCTGAAACGAACCAGCTTATGGAGGTCATATCCCTGTTCAGCAAGGCCTGTCCGCGAAAATTCCTAATTGAAGGTTCCATCTCCACGGTGTCGGATGATACCCAGACGCCTGACAGTTCTTCAAGGGATGGAATATTGCCGCTGATGCTTAAGCGGTCCGCGGTGTTGTCATTGCAGCCTGCTGCGCCGATCAGCAACAGGAAGGTCATGAAATGTATCGCACTTTTCATTGTTTGTGCATTTTAAGTTCTGACATATGCTTTTATGGTGACGCATTCACTCCCCTCGGATTCACCGTGGGGACGAATGGTATACTCTCCGACAGATGCCGGGATAATAAAAGTCTCGGCATAATGGACAATGAAGGGATCAAACCCTCCTTCAGGACTTTCAACGATGATTTCGCGGCCTTCTACCAGGTTCAGGACATTTACTCCGCCGTTGGTGTTGTGAATAACCCTTTTCGTGAACCGGTGTCGTCGTGTCTCGATAAACTCCCTCACATGCAAGCCGGTAGCCTCCTCTGTCCAACCGTCACCTTCAGCTACTCTCCTTACCCGGTTGATGAGATTTTTTCGTACATAGTCGGTGGTACGCTCCCATTGAATTACGTTTTTACCGTGCCCTATATTGATGGGCCTCGGCCTTCCGTCGAGGTCGAGACGTCCCCAATCCCACAGCTTGAAAGTGAAGATGTATGTTGTTGAACTTATCTCCAGCACCAGGCAGTTCTTCCCCGAGCAGTGAACGGTACCTCCCGGTATCAGGAAATGGTCATGTTTCTTTGCCGGCCACCTGTTGACATATTTGACATCGTCGAAGCGGGACCCCTCGTGCTGGGCCTTGCAGAGATCGTCAGTCATTTCCGCGGGAGTGATACCCTCTTTCAGCCCGAGATAGACGGAGGCATCTTCTCCTGCATCCATTATGTAGTAACTTTCGTCCTGCGTATAGTGCATGCCGAATTTTTCCTGGATGTATTCTGTTACCGGGTGAACCTGCAGGCTGAGGTTTCCTCCCTCCATGGTATCAAGGTAGTCAAACCTTATAGGGAACTCATCGCCGAAACGTCCATAAACAGCCTCGCCAAGCAATTCGACGGGGTGAAAGAAGACCAGGTTGACGGAGGGTGTCTCAAACAATCCCTCTCCAAAATCAAACATCAGGCTGTTCTCTTCAACAATACAGTTAAAACACCATGCGTAGTTGGCAGGGGCAGGATCAAGGCCCAGCTTCCTCTTCATCCACTGCCCTCCCCAAACTCCCTGGTCAAAGAGGGGGACAACACTGTAAGGAGTTGTGATTGCTTTTGCCATAGCCTTGTCAAAGGCTTCCGCCGTGACCATGGCAGGGTGGTTCATGTCGGTAGTGTCAAGAACATAATCCCACCTGCCCCTGAGCTTTTTCTTGTGTCTGTCACAGACACGCCAGTCGACAAAGAAGCCGCGCTTGTATTGCAGCTCGAAAAGCTCCTCCCTGTTGCTGATGCCGAGATTGTCGACCCTGTTTGCCCTCATCCTCAACTGTATCTCCCACCGCGGCATGTCAGCATAGATGATCAGCGAGGGATTGGGAGCCACCAGCGCGGCACCGTACCCTAACACAAGCACAGTCCCCTGTGCCATGGAATCAATGCTGCTAATGCATGCCGCACGTTTGTCATGGCTGATGAGATCCTTAAAAGTCATACGGGTGAGGTATCCGAAGATGCGGTCGTCGGTGACGTCAGGCCAGGTTATCTTCAAAATCTCATTCGGTGGACGGAAATAATCACTGACGGTAACAGTAAGATCAGGTTTCAGCCTGGCGGTAAATATTCCAAGCAGCTCTTCAAGGATAACCCCCTGGTAACAATCAACCACAATCACCCTTTTGCCGGTATCGCCGTCATCAAGCCTGCCGGCAATTTCCGTAAAAATATTGTCCCAACCCCTTTTATAGCCGTAAGTGTATTCATTGACGTGAACTACGGGTACCTGATTAAAGCTGGAAACAGGTCTGCCGCTCTCACTAGTTGTATCCCTCATTTTGGGTCAGCTTAGGATTTAGATATCTCTCCTTCTGGGGTATTGGAAACAGGATGTGCCAGGGCTGGATATTCGCTGTGGGCTTGGCAAGCTGAACCCGCTCAACAAGCTTACCCATCCGCACCAGGTCATACCAGCGATGTCCCTCCATTACAAATTCCCATTGTCTCTCCTGCAAAAGAGCATCCTTAAACGACTGATAGCCCAGTCCCTCCGGCAGGTTTCCGAGCCCCGCCCTGTAACGGATATCGTTTATTGCATTGTATGCATTATTATCAGGACCGTTATTGATTTCGTTGAGCGCTTCGGCGTACATCAGCACCACATCCGAATAGCGCAGGTAGATATAGTCAGCATCAGATTCGCCGTTCTGGCGCCCTCCTTCGGCCTCCTGATCCCAATATTTTCTGATGTAAGGCCCTTTGAACACCTCTCCCTCAAACTCGGTGATGAATGTTGCCGCCTTCCTCTCGTCGATATCGCTGAAGCTGTTGTAAAGGTTATCAAGCGGTCGCTCCCAGCCCTGGCCGTTTCTTACCCCGTTTGGAGAAACGGTCGTTGGCATCAGCCTAACCATGAACTGATTTGTTGTCCAACCCTCACCCAGGGTGCCGCTGAAATTGATTGCCCACAGTATCTCACCGGAATTGGCATTGCTTAGCTTGAATATATCAGCAAACTCAGGCTCAAGGGTGTAATGGCCAATTACCTTCTCAAGCGTTGTTTTTGCTGATGAGAAATCTGCGGCGTTGCCGGTCAGTGCTCCCCTCGTAAGATAAACCTTGGCCAGTAACGCGGAGGCCGCATGGCTTGTTGGCATTCCTTCCACCCTTTTTGAGAAGGGATTGACGGCAAGAAGCTGCTCAGCCTTCTGGAGATCGCTGATTATGCTTTCATATACTTCAGCTACTGTACTCCTCTCGATCTGCGATTCCATAACACTCTTCGTCGGGAAAAGCTGAAGGGGAACATCGCCGAACAGCCTGACAAGATCAAAATAGAGCATGCCCCGGATGAAATAGGCTTCACCCTGAAGATGATCTTTTATCTCCCGCTTTGAATATTCGGTAATGTTTCCAGATTCTTCCAGGAGGACATTGGCCGATTGTATGACCTCATAACAGCCTACCCAGATATAATAAAGAGTGGCATTGTTGACATCAAAAGTGAACTGCGAAAGGTCATGCATGTCAATGGAAGGGCCGGTCTCATAGCAGTTATCCGAGGCAAGATCCTGAAGAACCCAGTAATTGTTGAAGAACAGGCCGCCGCCGGTCCATGTCCAAGTGATCAGTCCGGCGAACATACCGTCGGCAAAGGAGATCAGATCATCTTCCGTACGGAAATAGTTATCATAGTTCAGTTCAGAACGCAGGTCCTGTTCAAGGAAGTCTTTGCAGCTGGTAAGTAAGAGCAGCATGACGGTCATCAATATGGTGATTTTCTTCATTGCAGGCAATTTAAGGGTTAAAATGTGGCGTTGATGCTAAACAGCAGCGTTCTGGCCATGGGATATGCTCCGTAATCAGCACCCTTGCCGAAGACGCTTCCACCGAAGATTGATACCTCCGGATCATATCCGGAATAGCGGGTCAGAGTATACAGATTTGTGCCACTGAGTGAAAGGCGCAGGCTGCTTATACTTACTTTGTGAAGCAGTTCCCGGGGAAGATCGTAGGAGAAGATCACCTCCTTGAGCCTGGCATAGGAACCATCCTCAACGTAAACATCTGACATAATTATGCCGTGAGGTGATGCGTTTGCCCTGGGGTACCTGTCGGAAGGATTGCTATCGGTCCATCTCTCCAGGGCAACAGCCGAGTTGTTCTGGTAACCGTCAAAACTCTCAAGCTGGAACCTGTTGAAATTTACGATCTCATTTCCGTAATCGCCCTGGATATAAACATCGAGCGAGAAGTTACCATATGAAAAGGTGTTCTTAAGGCCGAAAGAAAAATCAGGATTGGCATTGCCAAGTTCATAGTAATCATCCACAGTGAGTTTATCGTCCAGGTTCCTGTCAACATATTTGCGGTCTCCGTAACGTGCTATCTTGGCGGGGAAGAACGGTATCTCCGACAGCTCTTCATCAAGCTGTATGATCCCGTCCGACTTGTATCCGTATATCATTCCGATGGGTTTGCCCTCGCTGATCATGGTCCAGTCAAGGATATTGAGGACCGAGGTACCGTAAATATTTTCAGACTTGTCAAGATTGGTTACCTCGTTTCTGTTGAATGAGAGATTAAAACGGGTATTCCATCTGAACTTGTCCACGAAATTGACACTGTTGACCGAGAACTCAATGCCACGGTTCTGCAGGTCGCCAACATTGGCCCAGACATATTCAAATCCCGAGGATCTGTTGACCGGCAGGAAAAGAAGCAGGTCGGAGGTGTTCTTCAGGTAGGTCTCTGCGGTAAATTCGACACGTGATCTGAAGAGGCTGAGATCAATACCCAGATCATACTGCCTCGTAACCTCCCATTTAAGGTCATTGTTCTGAAGTGAATAGACATATGTGCCAATAACTTCTGCGCTGCTGCCCTCCCCGTAAAAATACTGGCGAGTACCCATGAGGCTCAGGGTGCTTCCTGAAGGTATCCCTTCGTTGCCCACGCTTCCGGCACTTATCCTCAATTTAAGATCATTGATTGCTTCAACATTTTCAAGGAAAGGTTCTTTGGTGAGGCGCCATGCAGCTGAAACCGAAGGGAAGAAACCGTACTTGTTGTAGGTCCCAAATTTTGACGATCCGTCAAGCCGCCCTGAGAAGGTCAGATAATACCTGTTGTCATAATCATACATGACCCTTGCAAGCCCTGACAACATCGACCATGAGTTGTAGCCCGAATAAACGCTTTTATCAAGCCCCATGCTGAGGTTATAGTATCCCAATCGTTCATCCTCAAACCGTTCAACGGCTATCTGGGCAGACTCGGATACATATTTCTGGGCAGTCTGGCCGGCCAGCAGGTTGAAATGATGCTTATCGAATGCAAGTTTGTAGGTTAATGTATTCTCCATCAGCCAGGTGTAGCCCTTGATATCCACATTTGACCCCTTACCCTTATCCTGACCTCGTTTGATGAAACTGGGTATATACTGCTGTTCCTTGTTGAAGAAGGCATCAATGCCTATCTTGAATTTGTACTGCAATTCTTTTATGATATCCCAGGTTGTGTAGAAGTCGCCAATTACCCTGTCTGTTGTTATCACAATGTCTGTCTCATACATCTCGGCAACAGGGTTCGGGATCCGGTTAATAGTATTGCTCTCGTAGGTGTAGCCCCCGGCCTGGGTCGAGTCATACACCTCCTGACCCGGGTTAAACAGCAACGCCATTGCGGTGACACTTGATGCCACGTTGGGAACACCTGTCGTGACGCCATTGTTGACAGCATGAGACATGCTGATTCCAATGCCGGTCCTGACCTTCCGGGAGAGATCACTATCAAGGTTTATCCTGACGGCGCCCTTGTTGAAATCGGAATTGTGAATGATCCCCATATGCCTTACAACATTGGCAGACATGAAATACTGGGTATTGTCGCTCCCTCCCTGAAGCGAGATCTGACCGTTCATAAGTGGAGCCGTACGGAATATCTGTTCCTGCCAGTCAGTCCCCTCTCCGAACCGGCTGGGGACTGCGAAATTACTGCCGTACGCAATATCCGGATAGTATTTCCTCGCTTCCGTGACAGCATCATTACCCAGGTCAGCCAGCTCTCTCGCATTCAGCAAATCGAGCTTTTTCGAGAGCTTCTGTATCCCGTAAGCCAGGTTAAGGTTTACCTTTAAAGCACCTTTCGTACCGCGCCTGGTGTTTATCAGGATCACGCCGTTGGCACCTCTGGCTCCGTAGATAGCAGTCGCCGAAGCATCCTTCAGCACCTGCATCGACTCTATATCCTGGGGGTTGATGCTTATCAACGGATTGATGTCGGATCCCTGGATGGTGCCTGAAGTAAGCTCCTGTGAAGCCGTGATTATCGGTATGCCGTCCACCACGTAGAGTGGTTCGTTGGTCCCGTTGATAGAGGTTGTGCCCCTGATGCGGATTGAAACCGGGGCTCCAGGTTTTCCGGATGTCTGGCTTACTACCACACCCGAAGCTTGCCCCTGAAGAGACTGATCAAGCGAGGTAATCGCCGGTGAAGTCAGGTCTTTGGTGGCCACAGACGACATGGAGACCGTGACGTCACCCTTGCGCTGTGTGCCGTAACCAATGACGACTATCGCATCGAGCTCGGTGACTTCCGGTGTCATGATGAATTCATAGAAGGTGATGCCCTCAGCTAACTGCCGGGTGGTACGACCGTAACCGACGAAAGAACAGCTGAGGGACCTTGCCATACTTTTGTCGACAGTCAGGGTAAACTCACCGTGAGCGTTTGTACTCGTTCCCGTTGTTGTTCCGTCTACAACAACAGTTACTCCCGGCATAGGCACCTTGTCTTCATCTGTTACCTTCCCCCTGATGGTGACCTCCTGGGTAAAAGCTGTCTGCAGAAACAGAAACGGCAGGATTAAGAGGAATAAATGTCTCATTTCATTCGTATATAATACACTTATTTTATTGGCAGAATGGAACTTGCATGAAATCAAATATTCAAATTCCTTTGTGAGCTCTTGCTCATGCAAGCATCATGGTAGTATGACTGGCAAAAAGAAGGCAGAGTGTCTGTGCGCAGAACATGCAGGCTCTTTCCGCAACGTCTTCAGCAGTTTTATGGTCTGATGACAACAATTCGGGGTTGTCAGGAAGATATTCTGTCCGGCACACCTCACTGACAACCCGGAACTGTAAGAAGTGAAATAGCCTACCGGATTGTCAGCAATGAATTATCAATGTTGCTGCAACTCAGAGAAGTATTGGCCATTACGATTGCTTCCATCGCAGCTGTGCCGTAAGGTACAAAAGCTCCCTTTGCCTGGCTCTTGAAAGTGTTCTGTATGTCTAAAAGACCGAATACAGCCACATCCCAGAACATGGTCATCTCTGATTCATTAGCCGCTGTGATCATGTAATCATAGTACTCGTCAATGGCCATGTCATCACCCTGCTTTAGCCTTCTGATAAGCCTGACAACTGAAATTGTGTCTCCGTTGTCGGGTGTCTCCTTGTAAACCCAGAAACAGAAATGGTGGAAGTCATCAGCATAATCGACACCCAGATCCTCCTCATAGGTGCCATCCTCGTTAAACCGGTAAATAATTGCAGCATCAGCCGGAGTCAGGACATCCATCCCGAGCCAGGAGCTTGCAGTTACTTTCCAGTCATATTTTACGAACATCGACTTAACTGAGATGTTTATGTTGACCACCAACCCGACAGTCTTTACCTCATTCTCGTCGTCAGTCAGCTCAAACTCAAAACCCAGTGTGTGCAGGTCATCAAACTCCTGCACGGTGTAGGTGAAATTATATGTGTAGGTATTCTCTGACCGGACAAGCTGTGATGTCACATCGGTCCCGGCATCCCGCTGAGTATCTACAACCTTGTAATACTTCAATGATTTCACTCCGTCAGCCTCGATGGTAACCGTGGCTGTTGCCTCATCACCTATATCCAGCTGGGGAGTCGACGAGGGAGTGATGGCCATTTCAGTGGGTATATCCTTTTTGCAGGACAGAAGCAGGAAGGCAGATCCTATTGCCACAATGGCAATAGCAGGCAGAAGCAGAAGCATTTTTTTCATAACTGTAGAGGTTAGGTTCATAAATAAACTTTACACAACTATATGTTCAGACATATGAACATATGATTAATCAAAAGTAGTAAAAAATATTCGGAAAAAAAATTTAATCTGAATTTCAGACATCTGTAAATATTACGCCGTACCGGCTTCCTTCATGTACTATTCAGGTATCTCTCTCACTTTCAACAATATACACAAAACTATCTGACCTGTAATAACTTACATTGTATTCTATTGGCCGTCCTCCGGGGTCATAAACATACCGTTTACGCTTTAGCAGAGGGGCTCCGGTATCTGTTCCCAGCCTTTTCGCAAGCGATTCACCGGCAGCCACGGCGCTGATCTCTTCCCTGGACAGCTTGGCTACCGTGGCATAATTCTTTTCCAGAATCTCATAGAGTGGCTGGTTGAAATCTTCTCTGCCGTTCAGGCCGATTCTCGGGTGAAAAAAGGAGATGGACCAGACAAACGGTCCCTCATCACTGCCTCTCAACCGTTCCAGCTTCAATATTTTCTTTTTGGGTGGTATCATAAAAAAACCAGCCTGCTCCTGGTCGGCCTCCGTCCACTCTACATTCAGCTCATAGTTGGTGATTGAGATGCCCAGGGCTTTCATCTCCTGTGTAAAGCTCGACCAGTTTTTAAGTTTCGTATGGACTCCCACTTCGGCGACCCTGGTGCCAATGCCCTTCTTCCTTACCAGCAATCCTTCATAAACAAGCTTGTTTGCCGCCTGCCTCAGCGTATTTCTTGATATCCCCAGCAGTTTGGCCAGGTCGACTTCATTGGGGAGGAATTTGCCTTTAGCATATTCAGGATCCTTGATCATCTCGCGCAGCAGGTTCTCGACCTGAACGTGCAAAGGGGAAGAACTTTTATGATCGATCCTGAAATTTATCTTTGCTGGTTTTCCCATGTTACAAATAATTTATCATGGAAGAATAATCAGTATGCAAGTTCGCCAAATTATTAATATAACCAATTTTGTCGCCGGCGAGCAAGAAAAAGTTCCATATATTATCTAACTTACCCTTGACAATGAAGTATATGGCTGAATGAATTCCCGTGAAAGAATATTGGCGGCAATAAACCACCGGCAACCCGACAGGGTGCCTGTTGACCTGGCGGCATCGACGTGACCGGTATAGCAGCTTTCTTGTATTCCGACAGGTAATGACGGACTGTCTCACGGTTGATCTTTAACTCCCGTGCTATCCGGCGTTCTGAATAACAATCCCGGTACCTGTACAGAATAATCTTCTGCTTCATACTCATTTTGATCATTTTTTATTCTTCTCTCATTTGTACAAAATGAGTGAAGATAAGCACAGAAAAATAGTATGGTTTTCAACTGAAATATGGTATGGTTTTCAACTGGTATATACACTTAATATGACTTTTAGCTTATTCTTATTGATATTCCGAATTTTTTGTTTATCTCCTTATTTCCCTTAGTTAAATATTACAATATTAGGATTTGCAAATGCGTCACTCCAATATGAAAGTGACTGTATTTGTTTGGTTGTAAATCTACTTCTTATAAATTCATTCATTTCTATAGGCCTCCTTACACCATTTCTGAAAGAAAACAACTGAGATCCTTTGATAACTAAAATGACTGGGCGATCCGCAATTAAACTTAGAGACTTATCAATTAATATTGCATTTGGCTTACACCGGATTGCTTTATTCAAGGCACATGAGAATCTTCTGTAATACTTAATTCCACTCTTCCCGGATAATTGTCTTATAAACTCTTTATCACGAAACTCCTGTATGGAAATTTCTTCTGTATCAGAATCTTTGGTATAATATACATATGTGTCAGCATTGCAATTTTCATTTAGGAATAACAAATGATATGGATTTGGTGAAAGCCTCAAAAATGCACTTATATCTTTACCATCAACATAATTAGCTATATCTTTATCAAGATAAGTCTCGATAATTAGAATAGGGCTTCCTTTTTTAAAATCAAATAAGTCAGAGGCTTCAATATTCACACAATTATCGATTTCGTTAGAAATTTCTTCACTATTTTTCAAATAAAGAGATTCATAGATTAGTGAGAGGCTATCTGCAGAAATCGTATTGTAATAATAAAGGATCTTTCCCAAAGCATCACTTTGACATTCACTTCTAATTGAAGCCAAGAGAAATAATATCACTATAAAAAGTCGTTGCATAACAGAAAATTTAATAGAACCAAAAGAACCTGACATTCCCTCCATTAATTTTAAGCATCTTTAGATAATCGAATGAACCTCCATTTCCAAGATTAATAATAATCTTGTTCTTTGTGTAGTATATAATTTCCGAAATTAGAGAGGTGTGATATACACCTTTTATTGGAAAGTGGACAGCAATTAATTTGTTCTCTAAAGAGACATTTGCCATATTATCAAAAACACCAATGGAACTTCTCGAAATATTCACGTTTGGAAAGCCAAGATCAGAATAAATTTTCGAGTAGGCTGATTTTACTATTGTAGTGCCTTCATTTAAGTCAGTGTGTAATTGATCAATGAAATTATCTCTTGATCTATTACCTCCATTATGCATCTCAAGCTCACAAGCCTGAACAACCATGCAGTCTTGACCCGAGGATGTAGCCTGTCTGTAATTGAATTTCACTTTATTCTCTATGTCCGTATTTATAATAGCCCAAGGTTGCCTGTTATTCCCAATTCGACTTCCCCAGAATAAATTTAATCCACTTTCTTTAGATAGACTATAACCCTTAAATGCGCCACCAACAAATCCGAACAATGATGCGATCTCCCAATTCTCAAAAAAATCCCGATTGTTGATTTTATTATTCAACCCATTGCCAATTATGCTACTCGCTGCATAAATTAATCCAGATGGAATAATTCCTGGAATAGAAATTGATGATGTTAAGGAGTTTAACATTAAACCCTGTGCATCCACTTGAGAATTCAAAGCCTGATTTGAAGGGAAGAATAGGTGTGTTAGAAATGATATTCCATAGTTGATAAGAATTGACGATAACAAGTTGCCACTTGGATCAGTTGAAACCAATGGATTATTGAGGCAATAGGCGTACCGATTAAAGTTCTGGGTCCTTTCCGGAGATTGGACAAAATTATCTGGACTAAGGAACATTCCTAGTAATGGGTCATAGACTCTACCATTCATATTTATCAAGCCAAACTCCAATAAATGTTCATGACCTGTATATCCACGCTCAAAAAGCATTGTGCTACTTACATTAGAGTAACCCCAATCAAAGAAATTTCGCCTCCTACCCCAGGGGTCAAAACAATTCTTCTCTGCAATTACACCATTATGATTAGTAATGACATCGTAAGAACCTATTAGGTCAGTATGTATGTAGAAATAGGAGGTCTGTATAGGGGTAATCTCAATGGCCGCAATTCTTCCCGAGGGAGAATCTATGTAGTATATTTCGCTTGTCTTGGATGGTGTTATTACCTTCTCAAAGTCTCCAAAAGCATAGTATTTAGTTGAGATGACCTGCCCGTCAACTGTATAGACTTGCTTGGTCCTCTCATCGTCAGGAGCATACGACCATGTCATTTGTTTAACAATGTTTGTACCATCTGTCTGAGTTAAAGTTTTGATCTTGTTAAACGGTGTATATGTCAGCACTTGATCCGGCAAGGATGTCATTAATGATGTCGGCTCTGTGATACTTGTTACTTTATGAATTGAATTATCGTAATTATAAGTTCCAATATCAGTTTTGTTGATGATATTACCCTTGCCTCCACCATCATAATTGACATTGTAACCTGGTTGTCCATTGATTCCATACTCTTTAAGCCTGTCCTGGTTATCGTAAACCAGAAAATTTTCCTCGATTAGATTCCCAAGGCTATTAAGCCCCTTTCTGGACGACATGTTACCGGTGGCAGGATTGAAGGTATAAATCCAATTTTGAATTGTTGATCCGCCCATAGTTGTGTGAATCCCTGAAGGAAATCCATTCTGGTCATACGAAAGAGTAGTCGTTTCCTTGTTGTTTCTAAGCTTATAATTATCAATTATACCGTTTTCATTTTGTGAATATGCCTGCCAAATTATAGAGTCGTTGACAATCACTTTATCATTATAACCAAATGCATTATAGACATATTGCTGTGTTAGCTTGGAGTTGGTTACAGTCTTTTCAATCTTTCCATCAGAATTATAGGAAATAACTTTCGTAAATGTGTTCTGTGGGTCGGCTTTTTGAGTGACAGTAGCTATCCTTACCAGATTATCATAGACATAGCTGATTTCAGTTCCTTCTGAGGTATAAATCTTTGAAATCTGTCCGTTGGCTGGATGGTACTCATATGTTTTTACTAATCCAGTGTTCCATGACTCAGTAAAAAGTCTGCCACTTGTAGTATAATTAAAAGTGATCTTATTCCCCTTTGCATCAGTTTGCTCCAGTAACTCCCTAATACCATTATATTTGTATATTATTGTCCCTGCGTCAATATCAATAAGCTTTTTCTGATTTCCATAATCATCATATTCAATCTCAGTAATGCCGGAAGGGGACTCAATTCTGTCAATCTTACCTTCTGGATTATAGTGATAGTAAATGCTCCCACCGGGATCAACTATCCTTATTTTTTGCCCTGATGCATCCATCTCAGATTCATATGGATCTGGATATCCATCTTTGGTAATTAATACTTTAAGTGGCGAGTAATCATAGGTGGTACTATTATCACTTGGGAATACCGTCTCCCTAGATATTCTCCCAAGAGTATCATATTCGAAGGTGGTTTTTTGCAACCCTGGACCATCCATTTCAAAATAGGGCGCATATTTCGTAATGACTCTACCATTTATATCGTATTCAGTATCTGTGACGAGGAATCGACCATCGTAAGAAACTGTTTTTGATCTAAGTTCTTTCCCGGACCTATCGAAATATTTAATAACAGTGGGCTTGCCGGTAGTGGTGGTTTTTGTTGCGTAGAGCTCACCAATACTATCCGCCAATGCATCATTTGACCAGCTCCAGATAATCCTTTGAAAGGTACTGTCTGGGTACGATACCCTTGCTAAACGACCAAGATCATCATAGCCATACGAAGTAGTGAGATTATTAAAGTCCTTCTCATTAATAAGATTTGATTCGACTGGGTCATAAGTATATTCAATGTTTTGACCAAACTGATCCGTACTCCTGATTACAAACCTGGCCTTGGTTGCTTCATAAAGATAGCTCTTCGAACGGGTTACAGTACCAGAGTTTGTTGTTTCAGACAGTTGATTGCCAAAACCATCATATGTATAAGAAGTGATTAGAGAAGGAGAGGAGCCAAACAAAGATGTTGCTGTTAAAACAAGTCCATTGGAATTATACACAATAACATTGTCCCTTTGAATTTGAGAACCTTCTGATGAACTAACAACAGAAATATTCCTTGGTAATCCATAATTATTATGGTTTGTCATATTCTCAGTAACCGTTTTGACTGCAACCGAGGAAGAATTCAAATACTTAGTAATTCGCTGCGTGATATTTCCATTATTATCAGAGGCAATATCTATCACCTGCGAAATGTTATCTACCAAATTACTGCTAACCGTATTTGAAGCGTAAGCATAATATCGCCGGTTGTTGTCCAATGGGATAAAAGTGTATTCGTTTATTGCTTCGGATACCGGATTATCATTTTTTAGACTCTCACTTTTCCAAAGATATGGTAAATAGAGTGTTGAATGATATTTATAATAATTTATAGACTTATCCCCCGAGACAAGATCTTCTGAAGACACCATTGAGAAACCCAACAAACCTTTCCCTTGTCTGTGGATTTTGAAATTAGAATAATGAAACCGTGTATCTGAAAGGGTTATGCCTAAGTTTCGATCGATAACCAAAAATCGGGACACTAATCTTGATGGTGGTACCAAGTGTTGAATCGGGAAATCTATTCCCTCAGGTTCTTTAGAATAAATTGTACTTCCTGCAGGTAACTCATACGAAAACTGTGTTGAGATATTTGAAGAATTGTTAATCTCTTTTACAAGACTTCGAATGTCGTTCTTAAAGAATGTAAGTGAATATCCAGTATTATTATCTACCGAAAAATACAAATCGGGAGTCCCATCATAGTTACAATCGACTACCTTCGAGAAGTCAAACGCATGTGCAATCATGTCGTCATCAAATACAAATTGGGAACCTGTAAATATGTGGAGACTATTGGGATAATTGGGAAAGGGGTATGGGTCATTATTAAACCTATCCTTGAAATATACTTTATTTAAAGCCAAAATATCTGTTTTCCCATCTGAGTTAAAATCTGATGGGAAAAGCTCAATTTCCCATCGGTCAATATCTATAACAAGACCTGGCTCTTCAGGAGTAGAAAAATCATAAAATATTGGCCCATCAGTTTGTTCAAAGCCTGACCCAGTGGAGTACAGGATAAAGGTTTGCAGACCGTGCATTCCTGATATAAAACTTGGCCCGCCTGCAACTAACAGATCCGTGTTACCATCGCCATTGAAATCTCCAGGCAATGCCCTAATTGGAGTAAAATAGAAATTAAAATCAACATCGTTGAAAATACCCAGGGAAGAATCATATTCCCATACACGCGTGATACATTGCAACCCGTAAGAATTAATGGTCAAAATATCGTTGATCCCATTACCGTTAAAATCACCAATTATCACATGAAGCGGACTATTAAAGGCCGGTAATGTACTAACTGTTACACCTCGGAATGCTATTGCATTCCGAGAAGCACCTAAAAACAGAAATTCACTTTCCCCGTCGCCATTAAAATCTGCCATCCTCATTTCTAGATCTGAGGGTGGACTAATAAATTCATATCCGGGTCCGGATTGGACAAAATTGCTATTAATCAATGCATAGGGAATAAAACTATTTCTGGTATATGTATATGTGTCACAACATAGAGTGTCCAGAGGAGGAGGAGGCCGTAGTGTCGGAGATATAACACTGATACTATTTGATGCTTGGGCTGTCAAAACACCCCCTTCACATGGTTGACAATTATATTCAACTACAACCGACTCAAAGTACTCAAAAAAAACTTCATCCTGTCCATCACTATTATAGTCTCCAAGCGTCAATCCATTAAAATCTTCGCCGACTGATCCAGAATCATATTCTAGCATTATTCCATTGGAGTTAAGGTAGATAATCCATTGGTCTGAAGGAGACCAATTAGTCTTATCAGGGATTGTAATGAGATCACCCAATCCATCACCATTGAAATCGCCAGAGAACAGTAATCTGTCGCCAAGACCAGGAGGTATGTTGTTTACTGTTTCAAAAGGCTGTGGTGGAGGTGTAAATCGATCTATTTTTGTGGCTGCAATTATATTTCCATTCTTACCGAATTCTGTAATTTCGTCCAGGTAAGAATATTGATCATGGTAGTATGAGAAGCGGTACCTCCTTATAATCTCAGCACTTACAGATATTCTGATTTCTCTCAGGAGTAGCGTCTGGTTAACTTTTACCCCTTTAAAGAAACTCAAATTGTTATCGTTCCTGGAATCATAAAAGAAAACTATCGTATTATATGGTAGAAGTCCAGTATTCGAGTTCCCGGTATATTGAATACTGAGCAAATAATTTTCACCTGTAGCTAATATCTGCCCATAATTATAAAGTATATAATTCCCAAACTGATCGGTTACTTTATTAATACAATATCCCACACTATTTGTACTACTTACAGACTTTATTTTACTGAAAATCCCGTCCGTTTGTAAC
>DFYY01000016.1 GCA_002383485.1 Bacteroidales bacterium UBA4070
CAGGTTGCGGGATCATTGATGCAGATACCTGCCCCATATGCAGGTAACGCCAGGTCTCAGACCTGGCGTTACGTGGAAATGATGCAGATGACCTGCATCAATGTATGATATCAATGATTAGATCACCCCCTGGTCAACCATCGCATTGGCAACCTTCAGGAAGCCTGCAACATTTGCACCCTTGACATAGTCTACATAACCGTCAGGACGCTTGCCGTACTTAACGCACGCTTCGTGTATATTGACCATGATTGAATGCAGCTTCTCATCAACCTCATCCTTGTTCCAGTTGAGTTTCATCGAGTTCTGCGTCATCTCAAGCCCTGATGTGGCTACGCCGCCGGCGTTGACAGCCTTGCCGGGAGCATACTGAATCTTGTGCTTATGGAATTCAGCTATAGCCTCCGGTGTACAACCCATGTTCGAGATCTCGGCAACAAGGATCACATTGTTTGCGATCAGAAGCTGGGCTTCGTCACCGTTCAGCTCGTTCTGCGTTGCACATGGCAGTGCAATGTCAACCTTCACTTCCCATGGCCTCTTGCCCTTGACGAACTTCGAGCCGGGGAACTTCTTCGCATACGGCTCAACAATATCCTGGTTCGTTGCCCTAAGTTCAAGCATATAATCAATCTTCTCACCGCTTATGCCGGCGGGATCATAGATATAACCGTCCGGACCTGATATGGTGACAACCGTTGCACCAAGCTGGGTAGCCTTGAGTGCTGCTCCCCATGCCACGTTGCCAAAGCCGGAGATTGATATCTTCTTACCCTGGAGACTGTCATTCTTTGTAGCCAGCATCTCCTTTACAAAGTAGATACCGCCAAAGCCCGTTGCCTCCGGACGGATAAGTGAACCACCCCAGTTCAGCCCTTTGCCTGTCAGCACGCCGGTATGCTCTGATGCAAGCTTCTTGTACATGCCGTACAGGAAACCGATCTCGCGGCCGCCAACACCTATGTCACCTGCGGGAACGTCGGTCTCGGGACCGATGTGCTTCCACAGTTCAAGCATGAACGACTGGCAGAAACGCATTACTTCGTTGTCTGTCTTGCCCTTGGGATCAAAATCCGATCCACCCTTGCCGCCACCCATCGGGAGCGAGGTGAGCGAGTTCTTGAAGATCTGCTCAAAGCCCAGGAACTTGAGGATTGAGAGGTTAACCGTGGGGTGGAAACGCAGGCCGCCCTTGTAAGGACCGATGGCACCGTTGAACTGCACCCTGTAACCGAGATTGACCTGTACATTGCCCTTGTCATCCATCCATGGTACTTTAAAGGTGAATATACGGTCAGGCTCAACCAGCCTCTGAAGAACACCTGCCTTGGCAAACCTGGGGTTCTCATTGTAAACATCCTCGATAGTCTCAAGGACTTCCTTGACTGCCTGATGATATTCGGGTTCACCAGGATGCTTCTTTTCGAGCTCAGCCAGAATCTCTTTTACTTTCATTTTAGTGTATGTTTATAATTTATGATTTTATTAAACGATCAATCACTCCTCAAAGGTCATTGAACCTCAAGTCATGAAAAATGACTTTGCTCATGTTTTATCCGGTAACGGCTAACCGGCTGATTTGTAGTTTTTAAGGGTCGTTTCCATCAGTTCGCACTGCCCTTTCGAAAGAGCGGTGATGCAGACAGGCGGGTAGGCAGCCCTCTTTCCCTGAACCTGCTGATAGAGGGTAATGTAATGGTAAAGACCCATGCCTTTGGTGGTTATTTCATATCCGGCAAACCGGCCGGACGGTATCTCGATGCTCTTGCTCTCTCCGGGCATCAGCCCCGTGGTATACCACCTTAGAGTGACCGTCTTCTCGTCAGCTGAGAAAAACAGGTAGCTGTACTGCCGTATCACCGGCCAGAAGAGGAGAAGCAGATAGACAACGGTAACTGCAACAGTCAGTGCAGTGAGACTCTCCTCTGACATCGCATTCCGGAATATCTTCGGGAAATAGGCCAGGAAGATGTATAACACGTAAACCACCGTGGTTATAAAGGCGGTCAGCCTCAGCAGCATAATCCTCTTTCCGTTGTTGAGTGTCATAATCGCTCTGTTTTGAGCAAACCTAAGAATTTTTTTTCAATTGCCCCTGCGGGTCTTACTCCCTCTTTTTCCTGAAGAATTGCTTCATGATGGCGGAGCACTCTTCTGCAAGGACACCTTTGCGCACCAAGGTTTTCGGATGGAGGATGGAGGCCCCGGTGGTGGTGTAACCCTTCTTAGGGTCATCAGCGCCCCACACCACTGCCGATACCTGGCTCCACGCCAGCGCACCGGCACACATAACGCATGGTTCCACTGTCACATACAGTGTGCATCCGGTGAGGTACTTGCCACCCAGGTAGGAGGTCGCTGCCGTGATGGCCTGCATCTCTGCATGAGCGGTGGGGTCATTCAGCGTCTCCGTCAGGTTGTGGGCGCGGGCGATTACGATTCTCCCGACACCCCCGACACCCCCGACACCCCCGACACTCCCGGCACTCCCTGCACCTTGGACACTTCCGGAGCCCGGGGCCCCGGGAACTGTACCGGCGCCCCCGCTTCCTCCTGCAACAACCACAGCCCCTACAGGCACCTCATCCCTCGCAGCAGCCTTCTCAGCCTCGGCCAGCGCCATGCGCATGTAATATTCGTCGCTTCCCGGTTCCATGCCTTAAAACTTAATGATCACCTGTTCGGTTCAGGGTGAATGATCACGCTTACGTCCCTGAACTCGCGTTCCAGCCTCTCCTCAATCAGATCACACTGACGGTGGATGGTCCCGATGGTCTCCTGCGCCGGCACATCAAGGTGAAACTCCACGAACCGCTGATGTCCTGCAGCCCTGGTGCGGAGATCATGGTAATGAACATTCATCTCCTCCAGGATGTCAGTCAGCTTTTTCATTTCGCTCTGCGAGAGTGCCGTGTCAAGCAGCGGAAAGAATGCCTTACGCAGCAGCATCCAGGATTCATATATTATTATTACCGCCACCAGAAGGGCAATAATGGGGTCAAGCACGTGCCACCCGGTGATCCATATGAGCCCGAGACCAATTGCCACACCCGCCGAGGTGATTACATCCGTCTTCAGATGAAGGGCATCAGCCTCCAGCGCCACCGAGTCGGTCAGCTTAGCCACCTTGTACAAACGCCTGGAAACGAAAATGTTAACCACTGCTGATATTGCCATCACAAGCACCCCGAGGCCCAGAGCCTCCGTCTCGCCGGGGTGCAGGAACCTGCCGATGGCCTCGTACACGATCCATGCAGAGGCGACGAATATCAGCAGCGCCTCAATCACCCCCGAGACATTCTCCACCTTACCGTGCCCGAACGGATGCCTGTCGTCAGCCGGATTGCCTGATACCTTCACCGCAAAAAATGCAATTATTGCAGCAACAAGATCGAGGGATGAATGAATTGCCTCGGAAAGGATACTGACAGAGCCGGTAACGGCGCCCACCACCACCTTCAAAATGATCAGCAGACTGTTCGAGAGAACCGAAAGTCTTGCTGTCCTTGTCTTTAGAGAGGTTGCCATACTGTTAAATCCGCTTTAAAATCACTGCAAGTTTAGGAAAAAGCTGCGAGAAGCCGGTGAAAAGTTTTTACCGTTTATTACCGGAATAGCTTATTTTTGTTGCTCAAAAAAACGGAAATGTACAGAACACACACATGCGGAGAGCTGTCGCTGGCAATGGCTGGAGAAAGAGTAACCCTGGCCGGCTGGATTCAGCGCTCAAGGGACCTCGGCGGGATGACATTCATTGACCTGCGCGACAGGTACGGCATCACCCAGATCGTCTTCAACATGGAGACTGATGCTGATCTCTGCATGAAGGCCCGCAAGCTGGGCCGCGAGTTCGTGATCCGTGTTACAGGCACCGTCGCAGAGCGAAGCAATAAGAATCCGAAGCTCGCCACGGGCGATATCGAGATCATTGCCGAAAGCGTCGAAACGCTCAATACATCGGATACTCCCCCCTTCACTATCGAGGAGAACACTGACGGCGGCGATGAGCTGCGGATGAAATACCGCTACCTCGACTTGCGCAGGCAGAATGTCCGTTCTAACATTATCCTGAGACATAGGATGGCACAGGAGGTGCGACGCTACCTCGACGGACAGGGGTTTATCGAGGTGGAGACACCGGTGCTGATCAAGTCAACTCCTGAGGGTGCGCGCGACTTCGTGGTGCCGTCCAGACTGCACCATGGCGAGTTTTATGCCCTGCCGCAGAGCCCGCAGACATTCAAACAGTTGCTGATGGTGGCCGGGTTTGATAAGTACTTCCAGATAGTGAAGTGCTTCCGCGATGAGGACCTTCGCGCCGACCGCCAGCCGGAGTTCACGCAGATAGACTGCGAGATGTCATTCATCCATCAGGATGACATCCTGAACATGTTCGAGGGGCTGGCACGCCACCTCTTCCGCGAGATCAAAGGTCTGGAGTTCGAAGAACGTTTCCCGCGCATGCCTTACGATGAGGCCATGAGCCGCTACGGCTCTGACAAGCCGGACATAAGGTTCGGGATGTGCATCGAGGATGTGACCGGGGTGATGAAGGGACGGAACTTCCCGCTCTTTGAGCTGGTGCCCTATGTGGGAGCCATCTCCGCCACGGGATGCGGCAGCTGGTCACGCAAACAGATAGATGAAATCACGGAGTTCGTCAAACGCCCGCAGATAGGGGCGAAGGGCCTCGTCTGGGCCAGGGTGGAGGCCGACGGCTCGGTCAAATCATCGGCTGACAAGTTCTACAGCCAGGATGACCTGGTGAACCTGGCGATGATAACGGGCTCAGAACCCGGTGATCTCATCCTGATGATGGGTGGTCCCAGGGAGAAGACGCTTACTGCTCTCGGTGAGCTGCGCCTCGAGATCGGGAGACGTTTTGGCCTTCGCGACAGCGCTGTATACGCCCCTCTGTGGGTGGTCGATTTCCCGCTGCTGGAGTGGGACGACGAGACACAACGCTTTTACGCCAAGCACCATCCCTTTACGTCGCCCAGGCCTGAGGATATGCAGTATATGGAGAGCGACCCGTGGCGTGTTCGCGCCAACGCCTATGACCTGGTCATCAACGGCACGGAGATAGGAGGGGGCTCGATACGTATCCACGACCCGGAGACGCAGTCGCTGATGTTCCGCACTCTCGGCTTCACGGCAGAGGAGGCGCAGAAACAGTTCGGCTTCCTGCTCAATGCCTTCCGCTTTGGCGCACCGCCGCACGGAGGGATTGCCTTCGGATTTGACAGGTGGACGGCCATCATGGGTGGCTCGGACACCATCCGCGACTATATCGCCTTCCCGAAGAACAACCAGGCCCGCGATGTGATGATTGACACCCCGTCCTCGATAAAGCAGGAGCAGCTTGACGAGTTGGGGATTGTGATCAAAAGGGAGGAGAAGAAGGGTTAGGACGGCCTTGCCGCGGCAGGCCGGGGTCCGGCAGTCCGGTTATCTCTCTGAAGAATGTCTGTTAGATTCTGTCCGGTGGTGCAGGTTCCTGTCCGGTCAGATCAATCTTCTGCCGGTGCGGGGCGGGTTCCTGCCCGGTCAGATCAATCTTCTGCCGGTGCGGGGCGGCTTCTTCTGGATGGGAGGTAGGTCAGCCGGCCTCGTGAAGGGTATCGAGAAGCAGAACAATGACCCTTCGCCCTGCGTGGAGATGAGCCACATTGATCCTCCCAGCAACTCGGCATATGCCTTTGATATCGAGAGCCCCAGGCCGGTGCCGCTGTACTTTTTAGAGCTTGGGCCCTCTACCTGGTAAAATCTTTCAAACACCTTCTCCTGGTGCTCCGGGGCGATGCCGATGCCGGTGTCCGACACGAAGAACTCGATCATCTCACCTCTTACAACATAGCCCAGCTCTATCCGCCCTTTTTTGGTGAATCTCAGGGCATTGTTGAGGAGATTGGAAAAGATCTGTATCACCTTGGTCTCGTCGGTCATCACCTGCGCCTCCCGGTCGTCGAGGTGGGTTGAGAAGTTGAGCACCAGGTTCTGCTCCTGTGCGCGCAAGCGGTACTGCTCGAAGAGGCTCCTTATGAGGGTGTTGAGATTGACGTTGGAACGGGTGATTTTGACCAGCCCCGTCTCGATGTTGGAGATGTCAACGATGTCTGTGATGATGGAGAGGAGCTGGTTGCTCGACTGGTAAATAATGTCAATGTATTGTCTGCGGCTCTCATCGGTTATTTCGGGTGTGTCGAGCAGGGTTGTGAATCCCACGATGGCGTTCATCGGGGTGCGGATTTCGTGCGAGATGTTATGCAGGAACGCAGTTTTCAGCCTGTCGCTCTGCTCTGCTTTTTCCTTGGCTCTGATGAGTTCTTCCTCGATGCGTTTTCTCTCGGTGATGTCAGAGATGAATCCCTCAAGCGCCACCAGTTTATCGCCTTCATAGTAACCGCGGCCGCGTTCCCATACCCATTTCCGGCTTCCGGAGGAGGTGATTATGCGGTATTCGATTGTATAGAGATAGCCGGTATTGAGAGCCTCGTGGATCTCCTGCCAGATACGGCCGGCATCCTGCGGGTCAATGATTGAACTGTATGTCCTTATCTTATTGTTTATGAACTCATTGGGCAGATATCCGGCCAGCTCGTAGATGCCGTCACTGATATATTGCATGGTCCAGTCTGCATCGTTGTTGCAGCGGAAGACCACTCCCCGCAGGTTATTGATGATGGTGCTGAGTTTCTTGTTGCTCTCGCGCATCTCCTCTTCCGTGCGTTTGCGTTCTGTGATGTCACGGCCGATGCTCTGGAAGAACCGTTGTCCTTCCACCTCCACGGTATAGGCGCTGATCTCTATGGGGAAGGTGGTGCCATCACTCCTTTCATGGACCGTTTCGATGTATAATGAACCGGTTTCATGCAGGGTTCTTACATTATCCGCAAGGCGAGGTGCTTCGTAAGGGGTACGAATATTGGCAATGTTCATGCCGATGAGCTTTTGCCGGGGATAGCCGTAGGTGGTGACGGCGCGCTCATTTGCCTCCACTATTTTCAAATTACTGTCAATCAGGAGGATGATATCATTGCCGTGTTTCATCACGTAGTCGAAGTGCTTCATGATGGCCTGGCGGTTGAGTTCTTCCTGTTGTTTTTCGCGCAGGTAGCGGGCGCGGGTGGCTTTGATGATAAGGTAGGCCAGGCTGGCGAGGGCCAGGTAAACGAATCCCATGATCATCCAGAGCATGGTGATCTCCCGCATGGATCTCTCGAGGATCTCCGGTGAGTCCTTTTTCGCGATGAGGTACCAGTCGGAGCCCGGTACCTTCCTGACGGAAGCAACTACATCAGTGCCGGTGTAGTCAGTAAAAGTTCTGGCCTTTTTCTCTTCGCCCTGCGGAGTGAGGACGCTGAGTTCCATATCTGTGGTGGCCAGGGTGATGGGTTTGTCATAGCCAGCCAGTCTTGAGCCGTTGAGGTAGATGACCGAGTCGCCCTCGAAGCGGAAGAGGATGCATTCTGCTGTTCTGCCGGGGGTGGGCCAGGTGGAGAGCATGGGGAAGAGTTCCTCTTCAGGATCGATGCGCAGTACCAGCACGCCGGCCAGCACGGTGTCACCTTCATAGGGCATCTTCATGGGGATGAGGAGGTCAAGGTGAAGGTAGCTGACCACCGTGGCAGTATGGAAATCCGAGATAGAGATGACGGGGTTGGAGATGACTTTGGTGATGCTGCTGCGCAGGCTTTCCCCCATGACGGCCTCGGATTCCGGTACGGCGATGCCCGGTTTGCCGCCGGCGTCTACCAGCACGGCTCCGCGGAAGTCGTAGTTGTCTATGAGGGTGGTGAGCAGTTGGATGAGCCTCGATTTTTCGCGTCTCGGGTCGTCACGGATGAACATGTCATCGATATGTTCCACGAGGGTGACGTTTTCGTGTATCAGGGTGGCATCGTTAAGGCGTTCTCTCTTCCATTCGGCTACCTGGACGGACTTGAGGTTCGCGACGGCGTCCATTTCGGTGACGGCATCACGGAGAATTCTCTCTTTCTGGCCCCCTGAATAGATTATGACGCTGGCAGTAAGGAGCGCTGCAGTGAAGAGTAGTACACTGACGGAGGTCCATGGGAACGGCGATTTGGTTCTGTTTTTATTCATCGGGGTTCCTGCAGAATAGAATCTGGCCGGCCTGCTACTTTGAGCCTTTCTTTTCCTTTTTCTCCTTGCGCTTTTCCTTAAGGCTCTTGGTCGGCTCTTTCTTCTTGTCCTTCTTTGATACGAGACCTTTTGTCATGGCTTTAATATTTTGATTTAAAATACTTTACAGAAGCGGGTTCATGTACGCCTCAGATTGAGCATAAAAATAGCATCAGGGAATGTAAAATGCAACCCTTGTTGAATAAAAAGTGAAAAGTTGTCTTGAGGAGGGGTGGGGGTGACGGGGGGTTAAAGCGGGAGGTCAGGGATTGGTAAGCCTGTGGTCTTCCGGCCTGGTTTTCTGTTAGCCGAATGAAATGGTTCTTTTGATCTATCATGATTGCCTTTTGGTCAAATTAAAGTTTCCGTATTGTTCTTTATTCTTAAATTTAGACTGTTTTTAAAGGCTGAGTATATTTTTATTCTTAACGCATTCCTGAAGGCATTTCTCCGGGAACGATCCTTATCGAGGTATGAATAACATATGCCCGGCCCTGTAGAGTGAGCCGGGTTTTCTTGTTTTACCGGTCTCAGCCAGGAGAGATGTCAGTGTGACTGACGGAACGGAAGTGTATCGAATTTTCATCGTCATAATAGGCTAACTATGCTAATTGCAATATCTTACAAAACAGCTCTTGTCAAAAGGGTGATGTTTGAATTTCGCATTTCAGGATCGTTTTGCCAGGATGGTTTGAATAACTTATAATTCCAAAATTGATTATGAAAAGCTTAATCAATTCAAAGACCGGGGCCATGCTGCTGGTGTTGATGGCACTGTCGGGTACGACTGCATGGGCTGATGTAGACGATTTTGTGCTTTCCGTCAGAGATGTAACGCAACCCACTGCGAATACAATTGAGTTCAACCTCTGGCTCCTGGATACGGATAGCACCCAGACCTTTGAGTTTGCGGCGTTGCAGATGGGGCTGCTGGTTAACTCTTCAATCTACGGTACCGGCACGCTGACAGTCAGTTATAGCAACAACGGCTCGGGACTGGATGCTGCTCAGCAGTTTGCCGGCTCAATTGATGTGGTGTCTCCATTGACCGGTTATGATGGGAAGACGCTTATCAGGCTGATGGCCAATTTGATTCCGCCTGTGCCGCCGGGTGCCGGAACGGGTACGTTGATCGGCACTTCCGGCAACGGTACATTCCTTGCGCATTTCACAATCACGAGCTCGGTCAGTTTTACTCCGAATAGTGCTGCAGGGCTGGAATTTTGTTCAGGCACGGCTGTTTCACCCCTCTGGCCAACGGTTCTTTATGCATATATTGAAGGCAACAGCAATTCGCTTCCTGTAATTTCGGGTGTGGATGCCATTGTTGATGGTGATCCGCTGCTGAATCCAAGATTACCGGCAGTGTATGACCTCACAGGAGGTGAACCCTATTGCGCGGGTTTGGGTGGGTCCCTGACAGGACTTAACGGATCCGAGTCAGACGCAACATACACTGTCTACAGGAACGGGTTTCCGGCCGGCACAATAAACGGCACCGGCAGCGCTCTCTCCTTTGGACTGCAGCCGGCCAGCACATTAACTGTTCGTGCTACAAACATCGCCGGGACAGTACAGATGAACGGCGAGCTTGTCATAACTGAAATTCCCCTGAATACGGTTTCACTCACCTCCGGGGCAGGCTCGAACAATCAGTCTGTGTGCATCAGCACGGCCATGACAGACATTACATTCTCCACTACCGGTGCTACCGGAATAGGGACTCCCTTGAACCTTCCGGCAGGTGTGGAGGCATTGTGGGCAGCAGACGTGATCACTATCAGCGGTACCCCGGCTGCAACCGGTACATTCAGTTACATCATCCCCCTTACCGGAGGTTGCGGTACAGTCGCTGCCACCGGAACAATAACTGTCAATGATCTGCCGACAATCACAGTCAGCACTTCACCCTTCTGCTCGGCAGATCTTTTAACCTATACACTGGAAGTCACTGTCAGTTCAGGCACGGTAACAAGCAGTGCAGGGACCGTGACTGATCTTGGCGGCAATTTATGGAGGATATCCGGGGTTACAGCCGGGACAGGAGTTACGGTTACTGTAACTGATGCCAACACCTGTGACAACAGCCTGTCAGTAACCTCACCCGACTGCAGCTGTCCTGTGGTAACGGCTCCTGTGAGCGGCGGTGATCAGTCGTACTGTGCTGGAGAATCCATCCCGTCGCTTACGGTAACCGTTGGCGCAGGCGAGACAGCAGACTGGTACAGTGCGGCATCAGGAGGGACGTTGTTGCTGTCAGGCAATACTACCTACACACCCACTGCCCCCGGCACTTATCATGCAGAGGCAAGGGTAACGGCTAACAACTGTGTGAGCAGTATACGTACGTCAGTCATCCTTACTGAGAATCCCCTTCCGACGGTCACCCTTGGAACGCTGCCGACGGTATGCGTTGATGCAGCGGCCATCCACCTTACCCAGGGATCACCCACTGGTGGTATTTACAGCGGTCCGGGCATCACGGACGGTCCGACCGGTCTGTTTGATCCGTCGGTTGCAGGAGAAGGAACACATACGATCACCTATACTTATACAGATGGTACAACCGGCTGCACCGGCAGTGCGACCAGTACGATAACAGTGAATGATCTGCCGACAATCACAGTCAGCACTTCACCCTTCTGCTCGGCAGATCTGTTAACCTATACTCTGGAAGTCACTGTCAGCACAGGCACGGTAACGAGCAGTGCAGGGACCGTGACTGATCTTGGCGGCAATTTATGGAGGATATCCGGGGTTACAGCCGGGACAGGAGTTACGGTTACTGTAACTGATGCCAACACCTGTGACAACAGCCTGTCAGTAACCTCACCCGACTGCAGCTGTCCTGTGGTAACGGCTCCTGTGAGCGGCGGTGATCAGTCGTACTGTGCTGGAGAATCCATCCCCTCATTGACGGTTACGGTAGGCCCTGGCGAGACTGCAGATTGGTACCCCGAGGCGACCGGAGGCACATTATTGCTTGCAGGCAATACTACCTACACCCCCTCAGTCCCCGGCACTTATTATGCAGAGGCGAGGGTAACAGATAACAACTGTGTGAGCAGCACACGTACGTCAGTCATCCTTACTGAGAATCCCCTTCCGACGGTCACCCTTGGAACGCTGCCGACGGTATGCGTTGATGCAGCGGCCATCCACCTTACCCAGGGATCACCCACTGATGGTATTTACAGCGGTCCGGGCATCACGGACGGTCCGACCGGTCTGTTTGATCCGTCGGTTGCAGGAGAAGGAACACATACGATCACCTATACTTATACAGATGGTGCAACCGGCTGCACCGGCAGTGCGACCAGTACGATAACGGTAAACTCCGTGCCGACAATCACAGTGAGCACTTCACCCTTCTGCTCGGCAGATCTGTTAACCTATACACTGGAAGTCACTGTCAGTTCAGGCACGGTAACAAGCAGTGCAGGGACCGTGACTGATCTTGGCGGCAATTTATGGAGGATATCCGGGGTTACAGCCGGGACAGGAGTTACGGTTACTGTAACTGATGCCAACACCTGTGCCAACAGCCTGTCAGTAACCTCACCCGACTGCAGTTGTCCTGTGGTAGCGGCTCCTGTGAGCGGAGGCAATCAGTCGTACTGTGCCGGAGAATCCATCCCGTCGCTTACGGTTACGGTAGGCCCTGGCGAGACAGCAGACTGGTACAGCGAGGCGACCGGAGGCACATTGTTGCTTGCAGGCCATACTACCTACACCCCCTCAGTCCCCGGCACATATTATGCAGAGGCAAGGGTAACAGATAACAACTGTGTGAGCAGTACACGTACGTCAGTCACCCTGACCGAGAATCCCCTTCCGGGCAGTGCGGGAATTATCAGTGGTCCTGCTTCATTTACTCCGGGAACATCAGGCATAACCTATTCGGTTAGTCCGATAGCTGCAGCTACAAGTTATATCTGGAGCTACACCGGAACAGGAGTGACAATAAACGGATCTGGCAACAGTGTTACCCTTGACTTTTCATTATCGGCAACCCCGGGCACGCTCTCGGTCTTTGGCCGAAACAGTTGTGGAGACGGGTCAGCTGCGACACTACAACTAACCTCGTCCACGAAAACCCTGACCCTGACGTCAGTGTTACTGGAAGGACTTTATAATGGATCCGGTACGATGCGTGAGGTTTCGAATGGATTTACATCTCAATTCCCCGGGATAGCTGATCGGATAATTGTAGAACTTCATCAGTCTGGCAGCTATTCCAGCATAGTATATTCTGTCCCGAATGTAGAACTGAGCCTGAATGGTACAGCAACACTAACTATACCGGCTGAGTATTCCGGCAATTACTATATTACTGTGAGACATCGAAACAGTATTGAAACCACCACCTCCTCTCCGGTGTCATTTGCAGGCATCAGCATAAGCCAGTCATTTGCCCTGACAGCGAATGTTTTCGGCGGTAATCTGAAGCCTTCAGGAGATGGACATTACCTTATTTACGGGGCGGATGTCAACCAGGATGGTATTGTGGATACCGGAGATATGAATGATGTTGACAACGGCTCAGCATCGATAATGATCGGATACAATGTCCCTGATGCCAATGGTGACGGGCTTGTTGATACTTCAGACATGAATATGGTGGATAATAATTCTGCTGCCATTGTATACAGCAGAATACCATTTTAATTTGAAACAAAGGATTAGCAATCTATACTATGAGATTAATCAAATCATTCTTTGAAAAAACAATAACGGCCTCGTTATTGCTGGTTGCAACAACATCATTGACTGCCCAGAATCCAACCTATTTGTGCGAGCTGAGGAATGATGTTCAGGTTGATGCCAGAACATATGAGTTCGATGTTTATCTGTTGCGTACAGGAGCGGTTGAATTTGAATTCACGAGCATGCAGTTTGGAATAAATGTAAATTCGGGAATGCGGAATAACGGTACTATTACTGTTAGTATTGTTTCAGGTTCCTCTGAGCTCACTCCGCTTCAGATACCGATAAATGCCCGTTTTTCATTTGATAACGCAACAAGCTGTATCAGGATGACAGGGACGCCACCTCCGGGAGCAGGCAGCGGTACAATAATCTCAAATGTCGGAAATGGAACGAGGTTTGGCAGAATCAGATTGGTTAATACTGCTGATTTTGGAACAGTTACACCTGATCTTACCTGGAGCTATTCACTCGCAACAGGTTACATAACCAGGGTGAACGCCTACGTTGCGGGATTGGCTACTGACATCACTGTGGAGGCATCCCAGACAACATCAAACCTTGTAAATCCGATTCTCAATCCCCCGGCTCCGATTGCATACAGTGTCACCGGCGGAGGAGCCTTCTGCGAAGGAGGTACGGGAGTTGAGGTAGGACTTTCTGATTCGGAGATAGGAGTAACCTATACTCTGATACGCGGAACCACTGATCTTACACCTACTGTGGCCGGAACCGGGAATGCAATCACGTTCGGACTCCAGACAGAGACAGGGACTTACACCGTAAGAGGTACAAATGCAGGCGGATCGACCAATATGACTGGCAACGCCATAATTACGATTACTCCTCTGCCTGCTGTACCGGTAGCCCAGGCAGGAACAGGAGCAGCCTGCAATCAGATAACTGCCAACTGGAATGCGGTATCCGGCGCCACCTCCTACCAGCTCGACGTCTCAACTTCCAACACTTTTGCAACCTTCGTTGCCGGATACCAGAACAGGGATGTCGGCAACGTCATCAGTCATAACATAACCGGCCTTGTTGCCGGAACCACATACTATTACAGGGTCAGAGCTGTCAACAGCTGCGGCATATCAGCAAACTCGGGCACGATAAGTTACGCGACACTTTCGGTGCCTGTACAACCGGATGCCATCTCAGGTCCGGCCTCACCATGCCCTGGAACCGCAGGGCTTGTTTATGAGGTCCCTGCCGTCTCCGGAGCTACTGCATATGCCTGGAGTGTTCCTGTCGGCTGGAGTATCACCGGCGGGCAGACAACCAGAACACTCACCGTCACTTCCGGGACAGCAGGGGGCGCAATCAGTGTCTATGCTTCCAATTCCTGTGGAGACGGAACTGCTAGGACTCTGGCTGTGACTGTCGGGACCAATTCAACTGTCCCAACCGCTGTGAATATAACCAATAACAATACTTGTTTCGATACAAGTAAAACGCTTACTGTGTCCGGAGGCTCGCTTGGTACAGGTGCGGTCTGGGAGTGGTTCACAGGATCATGCGGCGGGACTTCTGCCGGAACCGGACCAAGTATTACAGTTAACCCTGCCGCAGGAACAAGCACCACATATTATGTGAGGGCTGCTGGCGCATGCAATACAACAGCTTGCGTAAGCGGAACCGTAACCGTTCCTGCCAATGTCGGTACCCCGACAGCTCCAGTTCCTTCATCAGCTACAATCTGCCAGGGAACTCCATCGATAACTGTCACAACCTCGGCAGCAAACGCCACCAGTTACAACTGGACTGTATCAGGAACAGGGAATACGGTATCAGGAACAGGGGCAACGGCTACTGTTAACTTTAACCCCGATTTCAACGGGGTGGCTACAATAAGCGTAACCGCGAACGGTTGCAGCGGACCATCAGCTTCTGCTTCAACAAATGTGACTGTAAGGCCAACGCCTACTGCCTCCATAAGCGGAACAACAACAGTGTGCCAGGGAGCAGCAGCCCCGAATATTACCTTTACCAACCCACAGACATTACCTGTTACAATTACTTATAATATCGGAGGTTCGAATGAAGCAAGTATAAACGTAGCAGCATCCGGTTCTGTACCTTTGACTGTGCCAACCACATCTGCCGGCACATTTACATACAACCTGGTCAGTGTGGCTTACCAGACTGCTCCTGTATGCCCCGCACCGGTAACCGGATCTGCAACAGTAACTATCAACCCGACTCCTGTTGTAATAAACCAGACCAAATCAATTACAACCGGCAGTACTTTCACGGTCACCCCTACGGGAGTCCCGGGCGGAACAACCTACACATGGCCTGCACCTGTAATGAGCGGTGGAGTAACCGGAGGCGTGGCACAGTCAACAGGAGTAAGCACCATAAGCGGTACCCTCTCTGTACCATCAGGGAGTGGCACGGCAATCTATACTGTTACCCCACGGGCCGGGACATGTGCTGGTCCCACTTTCACAGTTACAGTAACCGTAACCTCAACCTGTGAACCTGTTCAGTTCACTTCGCATCCTGTGAGTACCGGCATGTGTGCCGGAGGCTCAGCCTCTTTCAGTGCGTCAACAAGCGGCACATCACCGGACTACCAGTGGCAGTATTATAATGGGGCATCATGGGTGGGCGTTGCCAACGGTGTTCCTACCGGTGCTGTTTATACAAATGCGACTACCACAACACTTGGCGTTTCCGGGATCACTTTGGTGGGTGCATATCAGTACAGATGTTACGCTACAAACTGCACTGTCAGTACGGCACAGTCGAACGCTGCCACCCTAACTGTCAACTCGATACCTGCCCAGCCTACGGTTACTGTTACCCAGCCGACTTGCTCAGTGGCAACAGGCACAATAAGCATATCCGCACCGACCGGTACCGGGATGACTTACAGTATTGACGGCACTAACTATACGAACACTACCGGAACTTTCACCGGTGTTGCACCCGGATCATATAATGTTACCGCCAGGAGTTCGGCAGGATGCACTTCTCCAATCAGGGTTGCCACGGTCAATGACCAGCCTCCGACGCCTGTTATAGGTAACCAGACAGCATCAATCAACTCTGGTCAGATCTTCAATGTCACTCCAACCGCAGCGCCTGTTGGAACCACATATACCTGGCCTGCTCCGACCTACTCCGGCGGGGTCACGGGCGGCGTGGCCCAGGCAACAGGTGTTAGCAGCATCAGCGGTACCCTCACGATTCCCTCAGGCAGCGGTACGGCAGTCTACACTGTCACCCCGACTGCAGGCACTTGCGTGGGCAATACCTTTACAGTTACGGTTACTGTAAGCTCGAGCTGTATCCCGGTAACCATAACCGCTGATCCGGTCAATGCAAGCATCTGTTCAGGAGGAAGCACATCGTTCAGTGTAACAGCTTCAGGAACATCTCCGGCATACCAGTGGCAATATTACAACGGCTCGGCATGGGTTAGTGTCGCCAACGGCACACCTACAGGGGCGGTTTACACCAATGCCACAACAGCCACCCTCGGGGTATCAGGCATCACAGCAACCGGAACTTTCAGGTACCGCTGTGAAGCTACAAACTGCACGGTAAGCAGTGATCTGTCAGCAGAAGCAACTCTGACGGTCAACGCCTTGCCGGCACAGCCAGTTATTACCGCAGATGGTCCGCTGGCAATCTGCCAGGGCGACAATGTGGTTCTTACTTCAACGGAAGCCAGCAGCTACCTGTGGTCGAACGGAGAAACTACCAGAAGCATCACTGTGACAACAGAAGGTAATTATACAGTCACAGTTACCAACGCGGCCGGTTGCCAGAGTGTGGTATCAGGGACTGCAGCCGTGACAGTCAATGCACTCCCCACGAGGCCTACTATCAATCCTGCGGGAACAGTCAACATATGCTCAGGAAGCAGCAGGACTCTCACTTCAAGTATCGGTACAACCTACCTGTGGTCCAATGGAGCTACTACCCAGTCAATCGATGCAGAAACCGGCGGCGCTTATACCGTGCAGGTGACCAACAGCTACGGCTGTCTGAGCCAGCCATCACTGGCGACGACCATCGTTGTTAACCCGCTCCCGGCCACACCAACAATAACAGCAACGGGATCAACTGCAATCTGTGCAGGAAGCAGCGTGACCCTCACATCATCCCCAAGCACTACCTACCTGTGGTCCAACGGTGCAACGACACAAAGTATCACTGTTAACAGTGCCGGTGACTACTCGGTCAGGGTGACCGATGCAAACGGCTGCCAGAGCCTTCCCTCGGCAGTTACCGCTGTCACCGTTAATCCGCTCCCTTCAGCACCCGTCATTGGTACAATTACCCAGGCTACCTGCTCGGTTTCTACCGGCAGCGTTGCACTCAGCGGTCTGCCTGCTACGGGCACATGGACCATTAGACGGAATACCGGCGGTACTGATATTTCCGGCATTGGAACCACATATACGGTCACCGGCCTGCCTGAAGGCACACATACATTTACTGTAACCAACGCAAACGGATGCATTTCACCCGCATCCACAGCAGTTGTCATAAATGCACCACCCGCTGTCCCGACCGCCCCTGTGATGGGCACGGTTACTCAGCCGACCTGTGCCGTAACTACGGGCAGTGTCGGGATCAGCGGGTTACCCCCTACAGGTACCTGGACCCTCACACGAAACCCGGGAGGGAACACAGTTACGGGCACCGGAACAACTTACACGCTCTCAGGCATCCCGGCAGGCACTTACACTTATACTGTAACCAATGTCTCAGGGTGCGTGTCGCCGGCATCGGCTTCAATTACAGTCAATGAACCCCTGCCGGTGCCTGCCGTGCCTGTTCACTCTGTTAACTGCGATGGTGGATTCAATCATGCAATCATAACCGTCGCCAGCCCCACAGGTGCCGGATATGAGTATCGTCTCAACAGCGGCACATGGCAGACAGTCAACATCTTCAGTGATGTAGCCAACGGAAACTACACAATTACTGTTCGTAACTCCTCAGGCTGCACAACCACCGGTACCCTCTTTTCTGTCAACTGCGGCTGCGTCAATCCGCCGCTTCTTACACTGGGAGCAACATCTGGAAGCACCTGTGGCATCACGGCTGTGACCGTCAGCGGCAATACCTTTGGCGGCAGCGCCACAAGTGTCACAATAACCGAGAACGGCGGAGGAACGGTGACTCCATCAACCTCTGCAACATCACCGTTTGCCTTCACCTACACCCCGACGGCAGCAGACGCCGGACGGACGGTGATCATTACCGTGACGACGAACAATCCTCTCGGATCTCCATGCGCAGCAGCATCGGCCACATACACCCTGACGGTGAATGCACTTCCTGTAGCACCAGTACCGGGAACAGTGACCCATCCGACATGTGCTGTGCCGACAGGCAGCGTCGTACTTAACAGCCTGCCTGCATCGGGAGACTGGACAGTAACCCGGACTCCCGGAGGTCAGACGACAACCGGCTCAGGCACAAGCACCACAATCACAGGCCTGGCACCGGGAACATATAACTTTACCGTTACCAATGCTAACGGGTGCGTCTCCGCAGCTTCATCGAACGTGGTGATCAACTCCCAGCCTGACACGCCGGCGGCACCTGTCATTGGTACCATAACACAGCCAACCTGTGCCCTGTCAACAGGAAGCGTCGCCCTTAGCGGCCTGCCTGCAACAGGCACATGGACACTGACGCGCATACCGGGAAATGTCACAATAAGCGGAACAGGAACCACACGTACAGTGACAGCTATCCCGCCGGGAGCGTACACGTTCACAGTGGCAAACGCTGCAGGATGTGTATCACCTGCTTCTGCCGAGTTTGTCATTAACGTGCAGCCTGTCACTCCCAACGCTCCGGTCATTGGCACCATAACCCATCCCACCTGCGAGCTGGCAACAGGAAGCACTGTCCTGGAGAACATGCCCGAATCCGGTGAATGGACCCTTATCCGATATCCGGGTGGATCGACCTCGACGGGTACCGGATCAAGCGCCACCATCTCATCGCTCCCGGCAGGTACCTACAACTTCGCTGTGCGAAATGCTGACGGATGCACCTCGGGAGTATCGGCCAATGCCGTTATCAATGCGCAGCCGCCGACCCCGAATGCCCCTGTTGTAGGGACGATCACTCAACCAACCTTCGTCGTAGGTACCGGCAGCGTGGTGCTCTCCGGCCTGCCCTCAAGCGGCACATGGACACTCATAAGATATCCCGATGGCTTCACCAGCCAGGGTACCGGTACCACCCGTACGGTCTCGGGTCTCGAGCCTGGAACATATACCTTTGCGGTTACAAACTCCGTAGGTTGCACCTCGCTGCCCACTGGTGACGTGGTGATCAACGCCAGACCCGGCGCCCCGGTGGTGGTGATCAACAACCCGCCCACAATCTGCGAGAACGAGACAACAGACCTGACGGCTCCTGCAGTGACAGCCGGGTCTGACGCGAACCTGACATTCAGCTACTGGACCAATGAGGCAGCAACCGAGGCCTACGGCACACCTCAGGCAGCAACGGCAGGAACCTACTACATCATGGGAACCTCCACTGCCGGATACTATACAATCAAGCCAGTGGTTGTCACGGCCGACGAGATCCCGGTTGCGAATGCCGGCGAAGACCAGGTGCTTAAGTACCTCTTCGGCACCACGCTGAACGCCGAAATTCCGGAGATCGGAACAGGTATCTGGTCACTGGTTTCGGGCACAGGCGACCTGTTCAACTTCGCAGCGCCGTTAACAGCCGTAAGTGGCTTATCAATAGGCGCAAACGTCTTCAGCTGGACGGTGACCAATGGTGCCTGTGATCCGGTCTCTGACGAGGTAACAGTAACAGTCAATGATCTCCTTATACCGACACTTATCACCCCGAATGATGACGGCTACAATGACTGCTTCGAGCTTCACGGCATCGAGACTCTTGGCAGAACAGAGATAGTGATCTTCGACCGCCGCGGTCTCAAGGTGTGGGAGAGCCGCAGCTATGAGAACGACTGGGACGGCCGGGATTACAACGGCAACCTGTTGCCCGAGGATACTTACTTCTGGGTCATAAGGGCTGACAACGGCGTTTCGAAGAGTGGTTATATAGTAATCAGGCGCTGAACGATAAGACTGTAATTCCGCCAGCCCGGAATCAGGCGCTGAACGGAAGCTCTGCAGTCGCGTTAACCAGTAACAAATATCAAACAGGAATAAAAATCATTATAATGAAAAAGCTCATAACTCTGTTGGCCCTCACGCTTTTCCCTCTTTTTCTGATGGGTCAGCTGACTCCGGTAACTAATCACTATGTTCTCAACCCATTGCGGATCAACCCGTCGTACGCCGGCAGCAGGGGAGGGCTCAGCATTGCCGCCTTCTACCGCCAGCAGTGGGTGGGTATTGACGGCGCACCGCAAACGATGAGCCTCGAGGTAGATGCCCCGGTGCTTTCAAACAAGCTGGGACTGGGGCTCTTCGTCGTCAACGACCAGATCGGCGTGACGAAACAGACCGAGGTGATGACCTCCTACGCCTTCAGGATCAGCGTCGGGAGCGGAACCCTTGCCCTGGGACTGGGCGCAGGACTGGTTGCAACGAACACTGCATGGTCGGACCTCATTGTGAATGATACCGGGGACGACTATATGCTTGTGGACTCGAGGGTGTTCGTGGTGCCCGACTTCAGCTTCGGGACCTTTTACAGCGTAAAGAACTATTTCCTGAGCTTCTCCATCCCGAGGCTGCTCGGCTACAGCTTCGACTTCGACAAGAACAAGTATTCTCTTAATGTAGAGCCCGGGAATTACAACTATGTACTCAATACAGGATACATGTTCCCGCTGGGTCAAAAGGCGAGATTTATGCCTTCTGCGCTGGTCTCATACTCTCCCGGCGACAAGCTTTTGTATGATGCCAGCGCACACTTCATCCTGTATGACCGGCTCTGGATGGGCGCCACCTACAGGAGCACCGGGTCGGTGACGGCGCTGGCGCAGTTCGCCATTAACAACCAGTTCAAGGTGGCCTACTCGTACGATTTCGATTTCGGGAAGCTTGGCACCTACAGCAATGGCTCGCACGAGGTGATGCTCAGGTATGAGTTCCGCTACAAGGTCGATGTGGTGAATCCGCTGATTTTTTAGGTCTGGCTTTGTAGTTCGGACCTGTTGCACAATAGCTCCGGACATTCGGAACAAAGGCTCCGGGCACACGGCACAATAGTTCCGGATATGAAGCACAAAGGCTCCGGGCACGCTGCACAGACCCCAGACCCGCTTCACAAAGACTTCGGGTGCGCCGGACAATGGCAACGCCTGAAAAATTGATTGCCTGAATATTAAACTTTCACCTAACTTAGACACTCAGAATTATAATGTTATGAACATAAGGACCTCGGTTTTAGTTTTAGTTTTTATACTGTTGCAAAGTGCGGCGATGGCACAGCAGTCGCCTTACAATGTCACGAAGACCTCCTTCAGCACCGACAATTATGATGAGTTTGCGCCGGTGTTCTGGAAAAACGGGCTAGTATTCTGTACCGACAGGGGACAGGCAGTCAACAGCCAGGGACAGGCTGTAGTGAAGATGTTTTACGTTGACACGACCCTCGCGAGCAAAAAGACAAAGCCTTTCTCCAAGGACCTGAAGAGCAAGCTTAATGACGGCCCGGCATCGTTCAACCGCGCCGGTGACACCATCTATTTCTCAAGGAACCTCGTGGTGGAAGGTAACTTCAAGCTCCTCTCCACCTACAGGAACAAGCTTGGCCTCTTTTATGCCGTTTCAGAAGGCAAAGGATGGGGCCGCATCCGCGAACTGAGGTTCAATACCGAGTGGTTTAATATAACTATGCCGTGCCTGTCCCACGACGGCAAGAGGCTCTACTTCGCTTCTGACAAACCCGATGGTGTCGGAGGGCTGGATATTTATTACAGCAACTGGAAAAACGGTTATTGGGAGGATCCGGTAAACCTGGGTCCGGAGGTCAATACCGAAGGCAACGAGACCTATCCATTCATCAGCGAGACCGGTGAGATCTTCTTCGCATCGGACGGTCACGGAGGATTCGGTGGGAAGGATATTTATGTCACGAAGCAGAAGGATAACAGCTGGCATTCGCCGGTAAGGCTGGCAGCGCCGCTGAACTCTGAGTATGACGACTTTGGCATCGTGACGAATGGCGAGGTCAAGGAGGGGTACTTCTCCTCGGCGAGAGGGAAGTCTGTTGATATCTATCACTTTACTTCGGAGATGCCTCAGGTATGGTTCGCGGATGCGCAGAAGGAGAATCTCTACTGCTTCTCGGTCTCCGATACCGGGAAGATTGTTGCCGACACCGTCAGTCTGCAGTACGTGTGGGATTTCGGCGACAACACGAAAGCCATTGGAACGAAGGTACATCACTGTTTCCCCGGGCCGGGCAGGTACAACATCGCGCTTGACATCATGGACAGGGTTACAGGCAACTCCTTCTTCCGCAAGCAGACATATGATGTAGAAATTTTTGATTTTGACCAGCCGTATATTACCTCTCCGCTTTATGGCGTTACCGGCGAGGCTATCGGGTTTGACGGTATGAAATCGTACTGTCCGGGATACACTATTACAGGATTCTTCTGGGATTTCGGTGACGGGACGCAGGAGACCGGGGCAGAACCCTCGCACGTTTTTATGCGTGCCGGGGAGTATGATGTAAGGCTTGGTCTGACCCTGCGCTCGCAGACGAACGGGGATGTGCTCAAGCGGGCTGTGACGAAGAGGATCAGGATTTTCGATACCCGTCAGGCTATGGACTCATGGCTTGCTGCGCGTCCCGTGACTGTTGCGGAGCCGATTGATCTCAGGCAGTATGAAAATGTTATTGTCAGGGGTCAATACTGGGCTGATGATGAGTTCCTGAAGGAGGCGGTGTTCCATGTTGAGATCCTTTCATCCAAAACGAAGATGGAGCTCACGAATCCGATCTTCAGGAGTGTGCCTTCAAAGTATTCGGTGCAGGAGGTGTTTTATCCGGAGAGCGGGACATACAGTTATATTATTGATCAGCAGATGAGTCTGATGGCAGCTTATCCGGCCTACAGGGAGATGCTCTCTCTCGGGTTCCGGGGCGCGATGGTAAGGCTGTATGTGCTTCAGGATGCTGCCGAGCGCGAGCTGAATATTCTCAAGAGGAATTACGGAGTGATGACAGACACCTATTTTGATGCGCGTAACAGGTTAGTCACGAATGCCTATCTGATGCTTGATCAGGTGGTGATGCTGATGAACAAGTATCCCTCGCTGAAGCTGGAGATAGGGGTTCATACTGATAATCAGGGGGTGCCCTCGGTGCTGGAGCGGCTCTCTCAGACCCGCGCGCAGGTTATTGTCAACTATCTCATTAACAGAGGTATTTCCGCGAGCCGGCTGACTGCCAGGGGTTATGGCAGCACCCGGCCAGTAGCTTCAAACGCCACCTGGCTTGAACGCCGGTTGAACAGGAGGGTGGAGTTCAGTGTTATGAGGTAGGAAACCATGATTAGTACTGAATAATTGATATTGCAGCAGGGGGGATCCCTCTGGTTACATACAATTTTGCAGGTTATCTGCAAGATAATTTTCTAAATCCTATTCTGAACAGTTTATGAAGAATGCACTGTTAATATTTCTATTATCATTTATAACTGCCGGATTGTTTGCACAGGAGCTCCTTATCATAAAGGAGCAGGAGTTTATTGATACGGAGACCGGCAGCTCTCAGGGGTTCAATGTGCCTCGCACTGCGAAGACACTTTTCCAGTTTCTGAATAATTCGGTCACCTCTGTCAACTCTTTCGGTTACCTGCTGCAAGCCGGTGATGAGAATCCGGCTGCAACAAACAATAATCTTGACGGTGAGATTATTAGCGGAAACAGGTTTGTGTGGAATGGCACTGACGAATCCAGCATGACACATGCATTGTTCACGGGCTATAATCTGGACGTAGTTGTCAGGTATAACTATCTTCTTAATACGCCCAACGGGATCCAGAGGAAGTCCAACGGCATGACGGACCTGAACGGGGTGATTGCCTATAATATTATTAAGAATCCTAAGCTGGCTGTTGCTGTTAAGGGAATAAACGGAATCAGGATTTACAACAATACTTTTTACAGCGACAAGACGATGGAACAGACTAATCGTGGCCTTATTGATATCTATACCAATACTGACAATGAACTGAATGCACCTTCCAGGGGAACCAGGGTATTTAACAACATCTTTTACACCCGGAACCATATTTACAATATAAACATCCATGATATTGAATGCCTGGAAGGGTTTGCGTGTGATTACAATGTCTATTGGTGTGAAGCCGGCGACCCGATTTTTCAGGTCGACGGCAAGACAAAGACCTTCGCAATGTGGCAGGCCATGGGATACGATTTGCATTCGGTGGTGATCAATCCGAATTTCATTGATTACGTTGCGTTTGTTCTGGCAGAAAGGCTTGATCACGGTCTGGATCTGGGTGATGCCTTCAGGGAAGGTTTGGCCGTTGATGCAGTGTGGAACAGGGCTGCACAAAAGACTACTCTTCAGAACGGATTATGGCAGGCTGGTGCCAGGGTTTATGCTGCTACCGGTGAAGAGGAGGAAGAGGAAGAAGAAGAGGGGTGGCCGGAAAATGTGACATGGGTTTATCCAAATCCGGCAAAGGGCTTGTTTTATGTACTGTTAACGGATCCCGACCGGCAATACGGTATTACGAAGATTTATGACTCCTTCGGGAGGTTTGTTTTTTCACAGGCAGTTTACTACGGGTCCAATACTATAGATATTCCAGATAACCTTTCATCAGGATTCTATACAGTCACCCTCGAGGCGGCAAATCTTCCCCGGTACAAGAAGAAATTAATAATCGTTAACTAGAATTAAGTTAGTTCTTGATAAACTTCTGAGTAAGCAGGATCTTACTGGCAGCAATCATTACCACATATATGCCGCTGTTAAGGTGTGACAGGTCGAACTGTTTACTTGTTTCCTCAGCAGATAGTTGCTCCCGGTGTACGGTTGTGCCTTTAAGATCAACGATGGTTATCATGAAAGCCTCAGCGGCAACCAGTGATGTAAATTCGACTGTGAAGCGGCCGTTATTGGGGTTAGGGTACAGGTTGAAGTACTCTTTTTTTTTGTTGTAAGTGACAACACTGAATTGTAACGTGGAAGAGGTAGAAGAAGCCTTCAGATTATCGATTGCGACTGCTTTCAGGTTGTAGGTTCCCTCGGGCAGGTCTTTCAGTGTGAAGGAGTAGGGTGCAGAAGAAGTTTCTGCAAGTTTTGTGGAGCCGTTGAAAAGTTCAACTTTGCTGATTGAACCATCCTTGTCAGAAGCGCTGACATCGATATTAATGGTTGCCGGAGAAGTGAATTCACTTCCTTTTGTGGGTGATGAAATAATAACGACAGGCAATTGGTTTACAGCTGTGGTTGATTTAATTACAGTAACAGTTACCGCTGCTGAGACTGTTTTTGAATTTCCATTATCCGTTGCTACAGCCGTTAATGAATAGGTCCCTTCCGGGACCTCTTTCCATGTAAAAGAGTAAGGTGCTGTTATTTTTTCTCCCAGTCTGACATTACCCTGGAAAAACTCTACTTTGATAATTGAACCGTCCGGATCAGATGCAGTCGCATCGATAGTGATTGTCGCAGGTGAATAATATGAGGTACTTTTCACGGGAGAGGATACAGAGACCACCGGTGGTTGGTTGACAACTCCAGGAACGGTGGGTATTGTTTCAAAGGCGCCGAGATCCGGAGCTGTCCCACTGAAAGGGAGGCCAACATTGACTCCCGCATCAATTATGTCTGATTCGGGAGCAAGATGCATAAAATTTATATCTGGTAAACTGCCGTCCACTTTTCTTGCACTCGTCAATTGAGTCCCGTCAAGACTGACAAAATCAGAGTCGAACAGCACCGGCGTCGTAATATCATTATCTGAGAATGCATTGTTTACCACAGTGGAAGGGATTGATAATGCTGGCATTATTGCATTTTTGTAGGAAATATTATTCTTTACATTGCAGATAATTGCCATATAGTCTAACACATAGCCATTTGTTCCATTATGGTAGGCAGTATTATTAAATACTTCCATGGAACACAACGCGTTATTTTGGTCAAAGCCCCTTGATCTGTTATTGTATGCGACGCAATTTCTTAAAACTCTAAGAACTTTTGTTCCATAGTCAATTGTAGTAATTCCAAGTTTGAATCCGTTTCCGTTACCTGCAGGGGTATTTGTGTCAGGAACATAACCGTTGTTCCATGACCAGCAGCTGTCAATTATTACAATTCCATCATTTTGCCATAGATCAATTCCATCATCACTGTTCCACCAGAAGCGGCAACCTTTTACAGTATTTGTAAATCCAGCGGGTATATAACATATTTCCAAACCATCCGCATTATTGTACTTTGGCGTTGATAAAGGATCCTGATTGTTGTGAAAGTCGCTGTTCAAAACGAGATTGTTACCGGATTTACCTGCAATCACGCACCCATGACCATTATGATGAGAATTTATCTGTTCAAAGATATTATTGTTTGAATCAGTAATCCTTAACCCAACGTATATGCTGACACTCTGTTGATTGAATCCGGTTATTTCGATACCTCTCCAATGAAAGTAATCGCCAGTAAAACAAATGCCACTGGCCCATTTATAGGTGAATAATTCTGATTTTGTAATTATGGGTCTTTCTCCCGGATAGGACCAGATTTTAATAAGGTTATTTGCGGCTCCATATTTGCCTGTTAAAAACTGAGAGGAATTATATCTATAAGTCCCCCCCCTGAGATAAACAGTATCACCGGCGGATAGCTTATCCCATACCATATTCAATGAAAATAATGGTTGTTGAATATTCCCGGGATTAATGTCATTACCGGAGGGAGAAAGATAAAATGTCTTTGCATGGGTAGACAGATTCAAAAGCAGTAAAGAAATAGTGATTAGAGCACTACTGAGTTTCATGCCAATGGCGGGTTAAGGGTTAAATTGACGAATATGATTAAATATTTGACCAATGCGCAAATATAATAGACTAACGATACCTTATACGTTATGTTGAAAAAAAAGTTGCAGATTAAATACTTTGGAAGAATAATCATCAAAAATAGAAGTTTTATGAAGGAAGAGAAATGACTTATTCTTTATTCTGGTTTAGCCCCCTATTATTCGG
>DFYY01000046.1 GCA_002383485.1 Bacteroidales bacterium UBA4070
GCGATCCGCTGACGATAGAGCAGACCGTACGCTCTGCCATAAGGAACGATGTGAGCATCGGGGCGCACCCGGGATACCCCGACCGTGAGAATTTCGGACGGAAGCCCATGTCGATGAGCCACAGAGAGCTGCGGGCGATGATACTCTATCAGGCGGGAGCTGTCAAGGCGATGGCCGAGGCGGCAGGAGCACGCATGCGCCACGTCAAGCTCCACGGCGCACTATACAACACCGCTGCAACCGACTATATCATGTCGATGAACATCGTGCGGGCAGTGAAGGACCTCGACAGCTCGCTGGTGCTGGTGGGATTGTCGGGCTCGCAGCTGATCAGGGCTGCCAGGAACGCGGGCCTCACCTGCGCCTCGGAGGTGTTTGCCGACAGGGCGTACAACGACGACGGCACGCTCGTTTCACGCATAGTTGAGGGCGCTGTGCTTCATGACACAGACCTGATGATCCGCCGGGTCATCAGGATGATAAGGGAGAAGGTGGTGGAGAGCATTTCCGGGAGACTCATCCCTATAGAGGCCGATACCGTCTGCATCCACGGCGACAATGAGACCGCCCCGGAGTTCGTGAAAAAGCTGGCGGAGGCGCTGCGCGCAGAAGGCATAGCTGTGAGGCCCCCCGGAGGAAAATGAAATGGGAATGCTTAAAGCTCAAGGCATCATAATAAGGCACCCCGCGAAGCACTATGACGGAACTGCTTGATGCCAAAGAATTAGCTAAAAGGCACCCTGGGGAGGACTGAGATGAACAACTTATTGCCATAGATATCGCAACAAGACATCAGGAAAGGGATGAGATGGAACTGAAGTATATACCGTCGGGCGACTCGGCATTCATAATCAAGGCCGGCGATGTGATCTCCGAGGAGGTCAATCTCACCGTCAGGAAGCTGCTGAAGAGGCTTGAGGAGGCAAAAATTGCGGGCATCACCGACTTCATCCCCTCATATAACGAGCTGATGGTATATTATGACCCGGCGGTGACCGGTTATAAAGAGCTGCTTGAGATCTTTAAAAAATGCGCATCAGACCTCAGTGCCTTGACCCTGCCGGCGGCTGATGTGATTCATGTCCCGGTGCTTTACGGAGGCGAGTATGGTCCTGACCTTCATTATGTTGCAGAATTCAACAGCCTCTCAGAGGACGATGTGATCACCATACACAGCTCCGTTGCCTGCCTCGTTTANNATTGCCACCCCGCGCCAGGAGACGCCGCGACTGAAGATACCGGCAGGATCGGTGGGTATCGCAGGCGAACAGACAGGCATATACCCTCTCGAGAGTCCCGGCGGATGGCAGCTGATAGGGCGCACGCCGCTGCGACTCTTTAACCCTGACGCCCGGCCCGAGTTCCTCTTCACTGCCGGCGATTACATCCGGTTTTATCCTGTGGATCAGGGTGAGTATGCCCGGATAGCTGCTGCGGTGGTTAATGGTACGTATCAGGTCAGACGAACCCCGAAGGAGTGACTATGGCTGCGGTGATCGTACATAAGGCAGGATTGCTGACCACGGTGCAGGACCGGGGCAGGTACGGGTATCAGAGGTATGGCATGCCCGTCTCGGGGGCGATGGATGTTTTCTCCCTTGAGCTGGCCAACCTGCTTGTGGGTAATGATCCCGGCGATGCATGCCTGGAGGCTACAATCTCCGGTCCGGATCTTGAGTTTACCGGCGCAACCTGGATTGCAATCACCGGTGCCGACATGGACCCGCACCTCAACGGCCGGACAATCCCGATGAACACTGCAGTTGATATCAGGCCCGGCGACAGGCTTGTTTTCAAAGGTTTGAGGAGCGGCTGCAGGGCATATATAGCCTTTGCCGGAGGGATAGCCGTGCCACCCGTGATGGGAAGCAGATCTACTTACCTCAGGGCAGGTGTTGGCGGATTTGAGGGCCGGGCCCTCATGCCGGGCGACGAACTGCCGCCGGGAGATACAATTTGGCTCCCGTCAGGCGCCGGGTCTCCGCTGAATGGAGCAGATCCCCTCTCCCCTCCCGGCCATTTCTCCACGGGTTCTGCCAGAAGGAAACCCCGGTTAATAAAGCTCCCGGAAGGCCTGATTCCCGGGTACAAACATGAGCAGACAATCAGGGTCATCCCCGGTCCCGAGGCCCATTATTTTGAGATAGCCGGATTGCGCAGTTTCCTGGTTACAGAGTACACGGTTACCGCCCAAAGTGACCGCATGGGTTACCGGCTCTCAGGTAAGCCGATAGAGCACAGGGAAGGCATGACCAACATCATCTCGGCAGGCATTTCACTGGGCACAGTTCAGGTCCCCGGCGACGGCCAGCCAATCATCCTGATGGCCGACCGCCAGACCTCCGGCGGCTATGCCCGCATAGCCAATGTCATCACTGTTGACCTCACCCTCCTCGCCCAGATGTGGCCGGGAGACATTATCCGCTTCCGGGAAACAACCCTCGGCCAAGCCCGGAAGCTTTACATTGACGGTCGCACGATGTTGTCCGGAATAAAATCAGCATTACAGCGTTTAATATAATATGTGCACTTCAGGAAATATACTATCCGCAACAGCGACAGGAGCCTCCTTCACAAAAACAAAACCTTTGAAGTAAGTGTTCTGATAGTAAGAATTACGTTCTGCAGACAATAACAGCATCAAATGGCACATTCACCTGAAAAAATGAACATTCACAGCAAGTCCCCGGGTTATGGCAGGGCTTTCGCCATCGGCATCGGGTTGAATGTATTTTTTGTTGCCTTAGAGGTATTCTTCGGACTGCGGGCCAATTCATCAGCGCTGCTGGCCGATGCGGGACACAATGCCAGTGACGTGTTCAGCCTTCTGTTTGCGTGGACAGCTGCCTGGCTGGCTACAATTGCACCCAGGGGCAAGTATACCTACGGCCTGCGAAAGACCACCATCCTGGTGTCAATCCTGAATGCCCTTATGCTCTTTGGCGCAGTCGCGTTAATTGCCATCGACGCCATAAGAAAGATCAGGAACCCGGAGCCGGTTGCAGGCAACCAGGTAATGATTGTGGCAGGCATAGGATTCTTTATCAATGCAATAACAGCCCTGCTTTTCATGAAAGGGCGAAAGGAAGACCTTAACATCAGGGGGGCTTTCCTGCATATGGCAGCCGATGCCGGTGTCTCTCTCGGTGTGGTGGCAGCAGGCTTGCTTATAAGCCTGACAGGCAGACAATGGATTGACCCGGTTACGAGCTTCCTTATCATAGCGGTTATCCTGTGGAGTACCTGGCGCTTATTCATCGATTCATTGGACCTGGCACTAGATGCTGTGCCAAAGAATATCAACATCGATAAAGTGCGTGATTTCCTGCTTGCCAGGGAAGGCGTTACCGACATTCACGACCTGCATATCTGGGCTATGAGCACCACCCGCGTCGCCCTCACCGCCCACCTGATAATGCCCCACGGCAGTAATGACAGTTTTATCGCTGAACTGCAGAAAGAGCTGCACCGGGAGTTTGGGATCAGCCATACAACCTTCCAGATTGAAAATGTTCAGATTGAAAAAGACTGCTCGGTTGACTGCTGATTCTTCAGGAGTCTGTGCTATTGACTGCTGATTTTTCGGGAAGGTCAACATCGTTGGCTGGAGCGACGGTGGCAACATAGGACTGGAACTGGCATACTCTCATCCGGAGAAACTGCTGAAAGTGGTGACACTGGGGGCAAATTACTCAAACGAAAACTGGATGGCCCTTCCTGACAGTGCCGTCATGGCCCCTGATGATCCATTGATTTTAAGAATTTCGGAACTCATGAAAAAAACCGGTGAAAAAGCAGCAACCCTCACACCTGGTCCCTCTTGAGAATCCGGATCTCATCAACAGGGAAGTCATAAGATTCCTTGAAACGCCCTACACAGACATCGATGGGTATTATTTCCTTAAGTTGATGCAGTAGGATCTTCGGGAAAGCGAACCAACAAAAACTTAAGACGCCATCATTTTGCTTATTCTTAATTATAATCTTAACTTTCATGTTCTTACATGAAGTAAATTCCCGTATAAATGATTTTTGTAGACTATTATAAAATATTGGGGGTTGATAAAACGGCAACGACGGCAGACATCAAAAATGCATACCGGAAACTGGCCTGCAATGGAGCGAATTCAGACCATTCTGTAATAAATTGTTGCGGTATCATTCTTCCAAAACAATTTCTGAATTAACGATTACTTTCCATCGGTTATCTGATGAGTACCCGATGGCAGGCAACGATGTTTTTAACGGGATCCTGAAAAACTTCAGTCCATTTTTTCCGGAGGCTTCAAACAACTCATCCGCCAGTTTCTCCCTGTTAATGACTTTCTCGGTCAGATATCCAAGTCTTTGAACAGTTGTGGAGTGAACGGAAGAAAAAAATACTGAATCAAACTCCCGGGGATCGATTTCATCAACAAGCTCATTCAGCACGACAACTACCCTGCCTAATCCTCCGGACCTCCTCTCATATTGAACCAGATCACATGCAGTCAAGCCCGCTGAAGATACCTTAAGGTAGCCTGTTTCAGTTTTCCGCTCTTTCAGCAACCTGTTTTCGATATTCCTTTTGCTTATGAAATTCACTTCCAATCCTTTTTTTCGGGAAGGCCGCAGTACCGGAAAATCAGTCATTACAAAGTATTCCTGTGGCTGCTGGTGTGCTGCACCGTATAAGGCTGCAGCGCTTAATAATCCGACATAATATGACCGGTTAAGGTATTTCATGAAATTATCCATAAACAATGCGGCAGGAAGTATTCCCCTGGTCGCGTATTGCGCAGAAATAATTAAGTAGAATCCTTTGTGGAACGAAACAATTTTACCCTTCTTCGATAGTCTTTTCAAGGCACTTCTGACTGCTACCCCGGAACAATCCGGTAATTCATTCCCCAATTGATACAAGGAAAATGAAATCCTTCCTTTTTTTTCAAGGGTCTCAATCCATTGACTTACATTTTTATTAATCTGTCGCGGCATTATTAAAGTGATCTTTTGCGAAAAGTACCGATTTTCGGCCTTTTATGCAAAAAATCTATTCTAAATACTTGCACTATCTTAAAACTATTCTCTCACTGATTTCTTCCCGGATCGTATGGCAAAACAACCATAGGAAGTGCGTTCCGGTTGCCGGGATAAACCTTTTTTACTAAATCTATCTCTACACCTCGGTTGCTCATAGTTTTCGCGCCGGGTATGGCGTGATCTGCCGCTTGCTGAGGCCAAGTACCGGGCCCTCTCCCGGCCTGGTTATAAGCCTATTGTAGGCATATGCTGCTAGAACATCAGGTGAATCTTCTCCTTATTCCTCCACCCGGCCTGATTTTCATATTTCACCTTAAATACCTTCAGGTCAGCCTGGTTCTCGTATTTTACAACGTAAACCTTCACATCCGCCTGGTTCTCATACTGAACGCTGAAGACCTTCTGTGCCGAGGCGGTGGCGGAGACCGCCAGCAACACCAGGAGGAAGGACACGTAGTTCAACTTCTTCATCATATTATTTTTTTGGACGTTACTGATATCTCAAGGTCAAATTTCGTGCTAAGAATACCACTCCTGAAACAGACAGGTTTATAATCCATCTGCTCCTGGATTGCTTCCGTCAGGCCCCGGAGTAATGGTACTGAAGCCACCGGGAGAAAAAAACATCATAAACCTGCCACTTACCCTGATCAAGAACCACCATCTCCTTATCTGCAAGCGACTTGAGTGACACCGACACTGAGCTGGGGCTGGTGAGTCCGTATCGTGAAATAAACCCTCCTGCTGTGGGCTGATCAACGCCTTCTTCAGCTGCAATTGCAATCAGCAGCCTGAACTGGTGGGCGGAAAGCAGATTGCGGTAATTGATATACTGTGGTTCAAAATCAGTCATAATACGGTGAAATGCCCGGTTGACTTCATCTGCACCTGTATTTTTATACCCTTGCTCATAAATAATGCTGCACACATACTGCACATACCAGGTGTGAATTCTTGTCCACCGGAAAATTTTCTGCAGTGAATCGTCATCAATCTCCCTGCCGGCTTTATGAAAATGACTCTTGATGAATTCACCGTAATCACTCTCCGGAATCCTTTCAAGGTACATGAGTTCAGAGCTCTGGTAAAACGGGCTTCCGGCGGACATGAACATATTTTCAAGCATATGCTTGCTGCTGCCTGAGAAAATGAACGGGATGACAGGGTAAGTCTGTATTACGGTCCGCAGTATCGATTCTGTGTTCTTCTCCGGATACTTCGCTATCTGCTGAAATTCATCAAACATGAATACAATATCCCGCTTTATCTCGGAGATAAGTCGCATTATGCTGTCAAGTCCTGTGCTGATGTCAGTGGTTGTCTCCACTGTCAGCTCTACTGCCGGCTCTCCGGTCAGGGAGTCTATTGACAGTTTCGGACGCAGTGAACCCATCAGGCCAAACATCTTTTCCATGAAATTCTTTTCCTTCTGCCGTACCCTGAAAAGTGCTGTGGAGACAGCATTCAGCATCTCGTTGCAATTCATCGTCGGAAGAAGGTCGGTATACACTACAGCGCACGATTTACCCCTTTCCTCAATCCGGTGCTTCAGGTGCCTGAGCAATCCCGTCTTACCCATCCTCCTGAGAGATATCAGGGTAATATTCCTTCGCGAGTCAACGGCACCGGCAAGCCTCTTGGTCTCATCCTCCCTGTTACAGAAATATTCAGGACCAGCATATCCCCCTGTAATGAACGGATTAGTGATTTCAGTTTTCATGTTACGTTTTTTACGTAACGCAAATTACGTAATAATATTCAATTTCACAAGAAATAGTTTAAGAACAGAAGCGGATTGACAGCTTCGGGCTGCTAAAACTGATAACCGGCTTCACCGGAGCCGGACCGAAGAGTCGGGGCGCCTCCGTCACCGGCTTCGGATCGAAGATCTGGGGTGCTTCCGTTCCCCGGATTCGGGAAGCACCGATAAAAGTCAGAATGAGGCAGGCAGACATAGATATATGGCGCAATTTTTGTGGGAAATAGCCAACCCGGAGAGACTGCCACTTGACGGAAACGGTTACACCTGGAGGTGAAACGGCCCGCAAATCCCCGCATAGAATTCCTTAATTTCGAAATTGAATACAGTGATTAACTTAACATTCAGATAATGAATAAGATAATTGTAACTGCCGCCTTGCTTTCAGCCTCTCTTGTTATGATGGCCCAGGATTTACCCATAGATCCGGACAAAACAGCACAGTATTTTAAAGAGATAAAAGAAATATGCGACCAGGACAATGGCAGCCTCTGGGGCGAGAATTTATGGGCACCGATATTGCTGATCGACAATGAAAGTCGCTTTATCGTAGCCAGCGAGCCCGATAATGAGGGATTGCTTGAAAAGAGAGGCAGTGTATATACTGGCTGGTTCCCGAAAGACAAAGGCGTAGCCAACAGTACCACGGACTTCGGCGGCAGGCACTGGATGATGGTTATGCATCCTCTGCCGGAGGATGACTACAGCAGGAATCAGCTATGTATCCACGAGCTTTTTCACAGTCTCCAGCAAAGGATGAACCTCAGTTTCGGGAACCCCGATAACAGTCACCTCGACAATATGGATGCCCGGGTCCTCCTCAAACTCGAATGGACAGCGCTGGGAAAGGCGGTGATGGATGAAACAGGCAAGCGAAAGGGATATCTCAGGGATGCCCTGGTGTTCAGGAATTACAGGAGGGCTCTCTATCCCGGCAAAGCAAAAGAGGAAAATGAGCTCGAAATACAGGAAGGACTGGCAGAGTATACCGGCCATAAGCTTTGTTCAAAAAGCGATGAGGAATTTGCAAAGTACGTCTTGAAAGTGAAGGACAACATCTGGAACAATCAGACTTACGTAAGGTCATTCGCTTATTCTTCCGGATCGTTATACGGAAAAATCCTTGACAGGGGTAAAGACGGATGGAGAACCTCAATCACTCCGTCGGGCGACCTCGGTGCAATAATGCAGGAGAGTTTCGGGGTTGTCCTCCCGGAGAATCTTGAAAAGGCATATAATAAATTAAAGAACCGGTATAATTACGAAGAGATTTACCGGTTTGAAGCCGACAGGGAAGAGAAGAGACAGATGATCCTGACCGGCTACAGGAACAGGTTTACGCGTGACACCATTTTGATGCTGGACGTGCCCAATCCCAAGGTTATGTTTGATCCCAGGACCCTGATCCCGCTCGACACCCTGGGGACTGTCTATCCTACGATCAAGATCATTGCCGACTGGGGGATACTGCAGGTAAATGAAGGGGGCTGCCTGTTTGACTGGAGGAAGGCAATTGTCAGCGGCAAGGCCATGAAAAAGGAAAACAACAGGCTGACAGGAGACGGATGGGAGATTGAGCTGGCAGAAAACTGGAACCTCGTTCCTGAAGGCAGGGTATACAGACTTATAGAAGAAAAGGAACTAAAGACTAAATAACATCAGGAAATCAGTGATCTGAATAACAAACAAATCATTAATGATTGCACCGATTTTCAATCAAACATATTATGTTTGACATGAATTTCGTCATTCTACTTAAATATTTCTAGCATGGTCATACCAAATAAGAAAGGCGTAGAGATACTTGTCAAAAAGGTTTTCAAATTGCTATTCCCCTTTAATGAAGATCTGACACGGGATGAACCCCCGATCGCAACTCCTTTTATCAGGGAGCGGCTGGAGGTTATCATATCAGGATTGAAGCCCGGAGACAGTATGACAACTGATCAATTCATCAGAAGTCTTCCTGAGGTTAAGGTGCTCCTGCAGGCTGATGCGGAATTTATCCTGGAATCGGATCCGGCTGCAAAGAGCCTTGAAGAAGTGATAGCCATATATCCGGGCTTCTTTGCAATTTACTGTTACAGAATCGCACATATCCTCAGCGATCTGTCAGTACCGTTGCTCCCGAGGATGATAACCGAGTATGCGCATAAGATTACCGGCATCGACATACACCCAGGTGCAGTAATAGGCAGCCCGTTTTCAATTGATCATGGAACGGGCATCGTAATTGGTGAAACAACAACAGTTGGAAACTATGTGAAGATATACCAGGGGGTCACCCTCGGTGCGCTCAGCGTTGACAAAAGCAAAGTCGCAGACAAGAGGCATCCCACCATTGAGGACAATGTCATATTGTATGCCGGGAGTACAATACTGGGAGGGGACACTATAATCGGAAGGAACAGCATCATAGGAGGAAATGTCTGGCTGACAGAGAGTATTGCTCCATTTTCTGTTGTCTATCATAAAAGCGAGGTCATTGTAAGAGACCAGAGCAATTTCCGGGAACCCATAAACTTTGTTATCTGATCTGAAATCTCAAAAACGAAATGAAAGCAGAATCTATACTTGACCTGGTTGGTAATACACCACATTTGAAAATCAACAGACTGTTCGACAGCCGCATCTCAGTGTGGATTAAGCTCGAAAGGTTCAATCCGGGGGCCAGTATAAAAGACCGTATAGCCCTGGCAATGATAAATGATGCCGAAAAGAGAGGCGAGCTCAAACCCGGCAGTACCATAATCGAACCCACATCGGGAAATACCGGTATCGGTCTGGCAATGGTGGCTGCAGTAAAAGGGTACAGGATCATCCTGGTGATGCCCGAATCAATGTCCGTTGAGAGGAGGAAGTTAATGAGTGCCTACGGGGCAGAGTTTGTACTTACACCCAGGGAAAAAGGGATGAACGGAGCCATCGAGAGGGCCAATCAGCTCAGGGAGGAATACCCGGGCTCATGGATCCCGATGCAGTTCGATAATCCCTCCAATCCGGAGGTTCACCGTAACACCACAGCCATGGAGATACTGGCTGATTTCCCTGACGGACTGGATTTTCTGATTGCCGGCGTAGGTACCGGAGGGCATATAACCGGATGTGCAGAAGTACTTAAAAAGAGTTTTCCTGATTTAAAAGTCTGGGCAGTTGAACCGGACCTGTCGCCGGTACTGAGCGGAGGCCGGCCTGCACCTCACCCGTTGCAGGGCCTGGGAGCGGGATTTGTTCCTGCAGTGCTCAATACGAAGGCATATGATGAGATCATCAGGATTGAGAAGGACGAAGCTTATGAATTCACCAGGAGGGCGGCCAGGGAGGAAGGTTTGCTCGGTGGCATATCAACCGGGGCTGTTCTGGCTGCTGTAAGCAGAAAACGTCAGGATATCCCGGATGGATCCAGAGTGCTCACTTTCAACTATGATACAGGAGAACGGTACCTTTCTGCCGACGGGCTCTTCTGACTTTAACCCTTCTCCCCTGCCGGGCATAGGTTTTTATGCAGGAACCTGAATCGCGTAATACAATTTTATTTCAAAAAATACAGGATTGGAACTGCAGCGGAAGGCCGGCTACCGGAAGAAACAAAGTTTTCACTCTTTTCTTTCAGCCACTGTGTCAATCCAATAGCATTTTAAGTGTATCATCTCCAAAAGCAGGGTAATGACATCAGAAAAGGAAACAACTATCTTTAAATCAAAAAATGGGTAATTGGATTTATCAGCTCAGAATCACTTTAGTTGAATCAAGGCCCAGGATCTGGCGCAGGATTTTGGTCGAAGAGGACATAGTTCTATCAGATCTTCATAAAATCATACAGACCACGATGGGTTGGACAAATTCACATTTGCATCAATTCATAAAGGACGGAACTTCCTATCTTGAAAGAATGCCGGATGATGATTACTGGGAGGAAATGAACAATGTCGACTATAAAGGACTTAAGTTAAACGAGTTATTGCGCTTTGTTAAGAATACAATGTTCTATGAGTATGATTTTGGGGATTGTTGGACTCATGAAATATTATTAGAGAAGTTCCTTAAACCAGATCCGGCTGTTAAATACCCGGTCTGCACTGATGGCGCCATGAAATGTCCACCGGAAGATGTAGGAGGAATGGGAGGTTATAAAAGAATGTTAAAGGTCTTGCGTAATCCAAATAATAAAGAATATGAAAGCTTCATTACCTGGCTGGGGGGGAATTTCGACCCTGGGGAATTTGATATTTCCAGTGTGAATAAACAATTGGCGAAGCGCAACTATGGACTCCACCGGTTTTAATGAGGACTTCCTCAGAAATCTAAGAATGTGCAGATATCCAAAATAATGCTGAACACTTACCTGCACATGTTTTCCTGAGTGCTTTGAAATTCTTGTATAACACTTGGAGTGTTCAATTTTTCCCAACAATATCCAAATATTATTGGCTCTCCAATGGAGTGCTCCGGAGCTCCCGGAAGGCCTGACTATTTTCTCAAGCTCAAATTTCCTGCTACAGATATACCCTGGGCCTGCATATCCAGCCGTGATGAAGGGGTTAGTGATTTCATTCTTCATGTTACGTTTTACGTAACGTATATTACGTAATACTGCTCAATTTCACCAAATTAAAATTGATCACAGAACAGAAGTTGTCTAATTTTGCACTTAATCTGCCCTGAATGGTATCCGGGGCAAATGCTGAACTGATATGGAACAGAGAGATTATCTGCTTCGCGAGATTGAAAAAGTCGGAGCCATCATCAGGGCAATCCGCCAGAAACTCTTTGGCGGTACGGATGAGCTTGCACTGTCAGTGGGTAACCAGGCGGAAGCGCTGCACGAGATGCTTCTGAGCGAAGCATTTATTGACCTCGACGAGATTCTGGCCATGGGCGTTGATGAGACTGATGAATACCTTGCAGGACTGAAGGGATTTAATGTAGAAAACATTGAGCTTCTGGCCCGGACACTGGCCGATATCGGGATGACTTCCGGACCGGCTGTCTCCTACGCCCTCCTTGAGAAAGCACTACAGCTTTACGGGATATGCAACCTTCGTGACAGAACCTTCTCCTTCGAAAGGGAAGCAGCTATCAGTCAGTTAAGGGATGCCCTGTACTGATGAACAGGAAAAATTTCACCGGTTTAACTCAGTCGGGCAATCTGTACTGAAGTTCTCACAGCAGTTTGTGAGCAGGATTGCAGAGATGAAATCCAGCGGTTATGAGCTGAAAGCCGCAAAGGTGAATTTCATAGTCCACCGGACAAAGGAAGAGACCGGGCAGGAAGCCAGGGTTATACTGCCGGAACTGTTCTTTGAACGGATGTTGCCTGTATAATTGGCCCTTTTCAGTAAGTCAACCCAAACTGCCATAGTGGTATTGTGTTCAGATAGCCCGATTCAATGCTGTCCTTAACAATGAAGGCATTATCCAAACCCTGGATTTGCTTAAGTCCTTTCTTTTTCCCGCCTACTTCAAAGGTATAATCGCCAATCCGGAAATCAGCAACCGGAGATACGACTACATCATATTTCAGCCTGAGCTGGTTCAGGAAAAATGTCTCCCTTATGTTCCCGGAATTTGAATTGCTGCTGGTCAAACTGTAAATCAGATTTGTATTGTCGAGATAAATTTTATCAACTTTGCCAAGGCTTCTGATCCCTCCGGTGGCATCCCTGAGCTGGATAATCAATCCGGCTTCTTCGATGAACAGGCAATAATCGGCAATATTATTCCGGCTGGATAAAAGAGCAGAAGCAATGCTCGTCATGTTGGGTTTAAACGGAACGCTTTTCGCAATTATAGCCAGCAAATGCTTTAATTTTCTCCCTGTTGATACATTCATGCCTGCGTACATGGGGATATCCGTTTCCAGGGTATGGGTGACGATCTGCTGAAGTTTCAGATCAAAATTTTCTTCCAGTGAAAAGGGATAATAGCCTCTCTTCAGATAATCCTCAAAGAGCGGCAGGGGATGCTTTATTTCAGGGAGTTCCGCTTTGTGCGAAAGAATTTCCTCAAGTGAACAGACCCGGAAGGTCACCTGATGAAACAATTGCAGATACTCCCTGAAAGACAGACCTTGCATGTGGTACATTACCGCCCTGCGGCTTAAATCCGACGCTCCTTTTTTGATATCCAGCACAGAAGAACCGGTAAATACAACATTCAGTTCCGGATGGTAATCGTAGATCAGTTTTAATTCCCTCGCCCAGTCCTTGTATTTATGAATTTCATCGATGAACAGGAACTTCCCGTTTCGTTTAACGAATGTATCAGCCAGATCAATCAGCTTGTTATCCGAAAAATAAAAGTCCTCAGTGGTTACATAGAGCGTCTCGGAAACGTTCAGGTTCATTTTGATATGCTGTAATACCAGGGTCGTTTTTCCCACTCCCCGCGGACCGGTGATCCCGATCATACGACTCTCCCAATTTATATCTGAATAGATGTATCGAAAGAAACCGGTATCCGTCTCTTTCAGAAGTTTTACAAACTGTTCAAATAACTTCTCCATAGTCGTTAATTAAAATGCAAAGATAATTAAGATGCACTAATATAGTTCATATTTTTATTATTTATGCCCTATAATAGTGCAATTATGTTTCTCTCACTGTAATTCCAAACAACCGGCTGGATTGGAGTTGTTCAACTTTTTTTCTGTAAAATTATGAAGCCACGAAACAAGGATTCTGAGTGCGTTCAGGTTGGCCGGCATGATCTTTTTTTCTGATTGCAGATAGGCTGCAGTGTCATGGTTTTCATTTGCATCAACATTTAAAAATAACAATAAATAATGAGCAAAGAAACCATGCAAACAAAAGCGATTCATTTCACATCCTTTGGCAACGCCGCGATCGTTCAGGTCAGCAGCGAGCCCCTCTCGTCGTTCCCGTTCATGCCTGCCGGGCCCGCCATCAGGAGCGATGGACTCATCATCTCCGAGCTGATGGCCATGGGTTCCGTCGGCCAGCTCACCGCCCTCAACCAGACAGATGACTACCTCCTGCTCACCGATGCCGATGTTCTCACCGGCGCAAAGCAGAACAGGGTTGTCAACCGGTCGGTGCTGCTGGCACCCTCAGCAAAGACCATTATCGAGGTCTCGTGTGTTGAGAGGCTCCGTTGGAACTACAGGTCGTCATCATTCAGCTCGCCCGGATCGGTGGCCGACCCCAATTTACGCAGCAGGAAGGCCGGCACCTTCTCACGGATGAAGCCTGAGGACGAGTCACATTTCCGCGACACGCAGGGCGAAGTCTGGGATCATGTATACGCGAGCCTGGCGTGCGAGGGGGTGTACAGTCAGACTGAAAGCTACGAAGAGCTGCTGAAACACAGGATGGCAAAGGCAGAGCGCGCTTTCCCGGATTGTAATCCCGCAGAAGGCTGCAACGGACTGTCCGTTCTCATAGACGGGAAGGTGATCTCGGTCGATCTCTTCGGGAATGAGGAGACGTACCGGTATTATTTCCCGATGCTCAGGGATGCGGCATTCACCCTTTCCCGCACCGGTGAGCAGGAGGAACCGGCTGACATGCACGAATCGTACTTCAAGGCGCTGGCAGCCATCGACGAGTTCAGTGATGCCAGCCGCACCGTCGAAGAGCACCACCCCGGCGCTGGCACACTCTACATGACGGAGACCGACAGGCTGGTAGGCTTCAGCCTCATGCACGGAGAAGAAATGATACACAATGCGTTCTTTACCAGGTGACGAACTTCCGCTGGATGAAGCCAGTGGCATAACGCTTTTAAAAAGGATCCCAGAGTGCAAACATGAACAGACCATAAGGATCCTCCTCGGTCTTGAAGTCCATTATTAGGAGCTAGCCGGATTGCACAGTTTCATATCTACTGTTTACAAGGTGATAGCCCAAAGCGACCGCATGGATTACTGGCTCTTAGGTGAGCCCTTTAAGAAAAGGAAAGGAATTTCCGGCATCATCGCGGCAGGAATCTCTATTGGCACCCTACAGGTCCCCGTTGACGGCCAGCTCATCATCCAGATGGCTGACTGCCATATCTCCAATTGCTATGCACGCGTTGCCAACGTAATCACATCAGGCCTCACACTCCTCGAACAAATGCGGCCCGGTGTAATCAGGAAAAAGAAATACAGTGATTTCGGGAAAATGAAGAGCAGTAGAATATGAAATAGTATCTGACTTTCCTCCGGTAAGGTCTCCGATATATTTCTTACATTTAATCAGTCAATTCTACTATTATGCTTATCGACAACAAGAACGAGCTTACCAAGGGCCTTGAAAAGACTGTTTATCAGTATCTTAATAATAATATCGTTGCCGGCGGATGTTTTGATTTTGTGACCGGCTACTTTACAATCTCTGCATTGGCCAAATTGTATGCTCCTATTAAACAACAGACAGAATACAGAATAATCCTCGGTGACCTATTTTCTGTCGCTACGTAACTTTGTTTCTGTAA
>DFYY01000002.1 GCA_002383485.1 Bacteroidales bacterium UBA4070
GGAGACTTCTTGTTATACGCAAAACAACCTCAGGCAAAGGAACATTTGATATAAAATATTCATTTACAAATGCAAATCTGGATCAGTATGAACCGGAAGGTTTGGCATACATGCAAGCTGAGAGGTATTTTATAGAGCACAGCATAAAAGAATCCAAACATATCCTTGGACTGGATCAGTACCAGACAAGAAAATGGCTGGCCTGGCAGCACCAGATTGCTTTGAACTTTTTAGTTTCGTCATTCATCCTGAAGGAGAAACTTGAGTTATTTGAGGAAATGCCCTTACTTTCAGCAAGAGATGTCAAAGAAATGGTAGTTCGTGAGTTGTATCAACAAATGACACAGGATCAGATGATGGATAGAATTAACCGGCGGCATGCCATCAGACAAGAGGATATTAACCGCCATTACAAGAAAAAATCGAATCTGTCAATGTAGAACTAAAATGATTTTACTATGTACCGATTCATAAAGAACATTTTAAAGAGGTATTTTTTAATTTTTAAAATTAGAAATCGCCTCAATTCTTCTGTTCAATTAGCTCAAAGAATAATTTATCTACACTATAAGGATTGCCTCTATCATAATAATATTCCAAAAATCACAGAAACTGGATTCAGAGTCTTCTCTCAATATGAGGAAGATGGATTGTTACTCTTCATTTTTTCCATAATAGGCATGGGCAGTAAACGATTTATTGACATTGGTTCAGATGATGGTATCAATAGTAACGCGGCTAACCTTTATTTCAATTTTGGATGGCACGGAGTATTTATTGATGCAAATAAGACAAGTATAAGTCGCGGCATAAGATTTTATAACAGATATCCACATCCAAATTTTTATAAGCCTATTTTTATTTGTCAAAAGGTAACAAGGAATAATATTAATGAAATAATTGAAAGAACAGGATATGTTAGTGATATTGAGCTCCTAGCGATTGACATAGATGGAAATGATTATTGGATTTGGGATGCAATACAGATTGTCAAGCCAAAAGTTGTGATAATTGAAGTCCACAACGAATTTGGGATGGAGGACATTGTAGTACCATATGATCCAAACTACTTCTATCCAGGAAAACACCCTCTTTATCATGGGGCTTCCGCTGTGGCAATGACAAAATTGGCAAAACGAAAGGGCTACCGTTTAGTCGGAGCTAATGATCTTGGTTTTAATTTCATATATCTTAGGAATGACCTCGCTCAAGATTTAATAACAGAAGTAGATATCGAGTCTCTGCTACAACACCCCAATGCCAAGAAAGGGAGAGAGGGTTTTAAAAAGATTAAAGATTGGGATTTTGTAAGAAATTTATAGATACTGTTATAGCATATTGAATCAATCATCAACTAAGAAGCTTAACTTTCAACTTCACAATGCCAATTTAATGTACCTAATCTCCAATTTGAAGATGAGTCCTAAGAGAAACCTCATATTTTAATAATATAGCAAACTGGCAATATGCTGTTTATCATATGATTATTACTTCACCGACACTTCCGTCACCCCCATTATCACAAAATCCCGCAGATCATTGATCATGCGGGATTTGCGTTTCCGGGATTTGGTACCACCAGCACCAGGAGACTCTTCAGTTTGTTCTGTTAAAGGCTGATATCAATCGTTAATCTCAAGACATCCAATATCCTTGTAAGTTGGATCAGTGAGGAATATTTTTATCAGATCAGAGTTTTTCCGTAGTACGTTCTCAAGGTTATGAGTACTGGTATTACCTAATCTTAGCCAGATCACTTTGGGTGAAGACCCCCTAATAAGCCCAAGGTCATAGAAATCGCTATCGAAGGTTACAATTGCGTACCCATTTTCCTTAGCGAATTTCCAAATCTCCGGGTCTTTGGAATTTTCAAGACCGAGCTCACTGACCTGACCAGAGCCAGGAAAAATATCCTGAACCTTTTTAGCTATACGGAATGAAATATTCTGGTCATAAAGTAATTTCATCAGATTGTCTGAAGTTTACGTTCTCTGTCGGCAGCATACAGCAAGCTAGCCTTGATATCTGCTCTGGTAAGTTCAGGAAAATCAGACAGAATTTCATCGTAATTCATTCCGGATCCCAACCATCCGAGTATATCAAACACAGTAATTCTGGTATTCCGGATACACGGTTTGCCAAATCTCTTGTCAGGTCTGATTTTGATAATTTTACTATATGCTTTCATACTACAAAGATACGTTTTCTGTAATTCGATTCTAATAATATGTAGTTTGAGAATTCATCTCCAATTCCGTCCCCCCATGATGCAAAATCCCGCAGATCATTGATCTTGCGGGATTTGCGTTTTTAAGACGTGGTACCACCAGGAATCGAACCGGGGACACACGGATTTTCAGTCCGTTGCTCTACCAACTGAGCTATGGTACCATTTCGGAGTGCAAATATATGGCTTTTTCTTTTTCATGCAACAACAACGCAGTACTTTGTCTGAAGAACAGTGACAGTATCCCGGTTTTGGAAGTGCTGCTTTAAAGTTCCGAATCCTCAATTCCTTTTTATCTTTGTCCATTCTCTTAGGAATATGGATATTACTCTGCATACCCTTCCCAACGGCATAAGGCTCGTACACATGCCCACCACAAGCGCAGTGGCACACTGCGGCATAATAATCAACGCCGGATCACGCGATGAACTGCCCGAGGAACACGGCGTAGCCCATTTCATTGAACATATGCTCTTCAAGGGTACAACACACAGAAAATCGTACCATATACTCAGTCGCCTCGAAGACGTGGGCGGCGAACTGAACGCCTACACCACAAAGGAGGAGACAGCCATCCACGCATCATTCCTGAAGGAACACTACCAGCGTGCCGTGGAACTCATGGCTGATCTGCTCTTCTCATCAACCTTCCCTCCTGCCGAGATTGAAAAAGAAAAAGAGGTTGTAATCGAAGAGATAAACTCATACCTCGATAACCCCGCTGAATATATATTCGACGAATTCGAGGAGATGGTCTTCCCGGACCAGCCCATCGGCAGAAGCATCCTCGGAATGCCAGCCACAGTGAAAAGCATCACCGCTGATTCAATCCGGAGATTCATCTCACGCAACTATTCAACCTCACAGATGGTCCTCTGTTCAGTCGGAGCCATCAGCCCAACAAAAATCATTGCACTCTTCGAAAAATACTTCGGTAAAATTCCACAGGGAAACGGCATAAAAAGGAACCGTACCGAATATTTTTACACCCCGGTAAACAAAGAGAAGAAGGCGGATACCTGGCAGAACCACTGCATAATAGGTAACATCGCTTACGACCTTCATGACAAACGCCGGATGGGTCTGTTCATGCTGAACAATATCCTCGGCGGACAGGGGATGAACTCGCGACTGAATCTCTCGCTTCGCGAAAAGCGGGGCTATGCCTACAACGTGGAGTCGGTCTATAACCCTTACACCGACACAGGCCTTGTGACAATCTACTTCGGAACCGACAGCCGAAACCTGAACAAAAGCATTGCGCTAATTCATAGCGAGATAGACAGACTGCGACGTCAGCCACTGGGCACCCTTCAACTCTCACGGGCAAAGAACCAGATTAAAGGCTACCTGGCAAGGGCTTACGAGAACCATGAGAGCCTGATGCTCAGCCTGGGAAAGAGCCTGCTCATCTTTGACAGGATTGACTCTATGGATGAGACGTTCCGCAAGATCGATGCGGTCACCGGCAGCGAACTCATGGAAACGGCAGATGCAATTTTTGACAAATCATCACTTTCAACCTTAATATACAGGCAGAATGGAGAAAGAACTTGACAAGTATATCAGGGACCACAGTTCCCCCGAGGACAAGGTGCTGGAGGAGCTCTACCGCCAGACACACCTCTATGTGGTGAATCCCAATATGGTATCGGGTCATATCCAGGGAAAGTTCCTGGAGATGCTGTCACATATGATTCATCCCTCACGGATACTTGAAATCGGTACTTATACAGGGTACTCCGCCATCTGCCTGGCCCGAGGGCTGAAGAGCGGCGGTCAACTGCATACTATCGAGACAAATGACGAGCTTAATGAGATGAGCACCCACTACTTCGCCCTCGCAGGCGTTGCAGACAGGGTCACTCTCCATACCGGCAGGGCACAGGAGATCATCCCGTCACTGGATTTCTCATTCGACCTTGTCTTTATTGACGGCGACAAGCGGGAGTATTGTGAGTATTATGACATCGTCTTTGAGAAGGTACGCAAGGGGGGATTCATCATTGCCGACAATGTCCTCTGGGGAGGCAAGATTGAAGGTGAGGATGCACTGAAAGATCCGCAGACGAAAGGTGTTGTGATGTTCAATGAAAAGGTGCGCAGTGATCACCGCGTGGAGAAAATCGTCCTGCCCCTCAGGGACGGACTGATGATAATAAGAAAAAAATAGTCCTGCTCAATAAGGGGCTTTGAGCGATAACAGGAGATTTTACCAGCGTTGCTCTCTATGATCCAACCGGTGAGCATTTGAAAATAATAACGATGGTACGGTTTTTGAGCATACAGATGTAAATTCCAGGGAAATGAAAAAGGCTATACTATTTGTTTTTGTGCTTTTTGCCGGTCTCTCACTGATGGCACAGGATCTTCAGAAACTGGCTACAAAAGGCGCAGAGAGACTATTCTCAGATAAGGATGACCTGACTTCGGTGATCCAGATACTCCCCGAAGGTACCGTTGTGGAGGCAGTAAAGGCAGATACAGCATTTACTCTCATCCGACTGGGTGATATAGAAGGCTATGTGAAGTCGGACAGGCTTACCGCAGCATTGCCGGTGGTTACAACCGCTCAGCCTGCTGACGAACCGATCGCTCAGCCTGCTGACGAACCGGTCGCCCAGCCAGTACAGGAAGCCGCTCCTGTATATGCCGAGCCTGACGTCCAGTCGCGGCAAATTCCCACCGAAAGGTTTCAGGCACTGATTGACAAATACGGAGTTGATATGGCCAAAAGGCTTTACCAGCACAAGGTCTGGAAAGGCATCAGTTCAGAGATGGCACGTGACAGCTGGGGCAAACCCAAGCAGATCAACAAAATGTATGTCGACCGTGGTGTAGAGGAGGAGTGGATCTATTCCAGCAAGTACCTTTACTTCAGGGACGGGGTCCTGGTTGAATGGGGTCCGGTCAGATAGCTGCTCACTGATTCATATATACCGTTGCCTTAAGGGCATAGGCACTTCCCACACAAGTAAAGAGGCGTCTCATATGAGGCGCCTTTTTTTTGTCAGCAGAGGTGGTTTCCCGGGCTACTGCTTCTAACCTGCTGTAAGCAGCAAAAAAAAAGGAAGCTTTTGGCTTCCTGATTACTGAGCGGGAAACGAGACTCGAACTCGCGGCCCCGACCTTGGCAAGGTCGTGCTCTACCAACTGAGCTATTCCCGCAATTGTGACTGCAAAAATAATACTTTTTTCAAAATTACAAACAACGAAATTTTACGTGCCTTGATGTTGTACCCCGCAATACAATAAACAGGGTCTGCCTCACTTCAGCAACTTCCGGATATTGTACAGTTTGTTCAGGGCCTCCATGGGTGTCAGGTTGTCCAGGTCAAGGCCCATCAGCTCGTCCCGGATCTGTTTAAGCACCGGATCATCAAGCTGGTAGAAGCTGAGCTGATACCCCTCGCGGTGCGTGGCAATCTCCTCAACCGGCTTGCCCAGGTTCGCGCCTCCGCGTCCCTCCTCAAGCATCTTCAGTATCTCATCCGCTCTGCCGACAACACTCTTCGGCATGCCTGCCATGCGTGCCACATGTATCCCGAAACTGTGCTCACTGCCTCCCCTCTTCAGCTTGCGAAGGAAGATCACCCTGTTGTCAAGTTCCCTGATCGAAACGTTGTAGTTCTTCACCCGTGAAAAGGTGTTCTCCATCTCATTGAGCTCATGGTAATGGGTTGCGAAGAGCGTCTTGGCCCTGTGCCTGCTCTCGTGGATATACTCCACCATGGCCCAGGCTATTGAGATGCCGTCATAGGTGCTTGTACCCCTGCCAATCTCGTCAAGCAGCACCAGGCTCCTGTCGGAGAGATTGTTGAGGATGCTGGCAGCCTCATTCATCTCTACCATAAAGGTCGATTCACCCAGGGAGAGGTTATCGGATGCCCCCACCCTTGTGAAGATCTTGTCTATGATGCCTATCCTTGCCGCCTTTGCCGGCACGAAGCAGCCTGCCTGTGCCATGATCACAATCAGGGCGGTCTGCCGTAGCAGCGCCGACTTACCCGACATATTCGGACCGGTAAGAATTATCACCTGCTGCTCGCCATTGTCCAGCCAGACGTCGTTGGGAACGTACGGATCATCCGGAGGCAGCTGCCGCTCAATCACCGGGTGACGGCCCTCCTTTATATCCAGAACAAGGCTGTCGTCAAGCACCGGCCGGGTATAGCCGTACTCCCCGGAGACCACGGCAAATGATATAAGGCAGTCGAGCCGCCCCACAGCTGCCGCATCGGCCTGCATGAGGCTGATGTAGGGAGTGACTGACATCACGAGGTCATTGAAGAGCGATGCCTCCAGCGTCAGTATCTTCTCCCCTGCCCCGAGGATCTTCTCCTCGTACTCCTTGAGCTCTTCGGTGATATACCTCTCAGCATTCACCAGCGTCTGCTTGCGGATCCAGTCGGGCGGCACCTTGTCCTTATGTGCATTGCGCACCTCAATATAATAGCCGAAGACATTGTTATAACTGATCTTCAGCGAGTTAATCCCGGTGCGCAAGCCCTCCCTCTGCTGCAGATCGTTAAGGTACTCCTTCCCGCCGTAATAAATTTTCCGAAGATCATCGAGCTCCTGCGATATGCCTTCGGCGATCACATGGCCCTTGTTGACGGCTGACGGGGGATCGGGGGCAAGTGTCCGGCCGATAATCTCAGCCAGTTCCGGGCACGGATCGAATCCCGATGCCATCGAGACCAGGGGCGGGCAGTCCGTAGAGGCGCACAGTCTCTTCAGTTCCTCGATGGCTTTCAGTGCACGGCGGATCTGTGCCACCTCGCGCGGGGTGACCCTTGCCACAGCTACCTTGCTCAGCAGACGCTCCAGGTCGCCCACCTCCCTGATAAGCCCCTCCATCTCCTCCCTCACCTCCGGCTGAGCGATGAGATATTCCACGATGTCAAGTCTTGTGTTCAGCACTGCCGTATCCTTCAGAGGAAGGGAGATCCATCGTCGCATCATGCGCCCCCCCATGGGGGAGAAAGTCCGGTCAAGAATATCCGTCAGAGTCTTTGCCCCCTCGTACGGCGAATGAAACAGCTCCAGGTTACGGACGGTGAACCTGTCGAGCCAGACATACTTTTCCTCTTCTATCCGTGAGATCCTGTTTATATGTCCGAGGTTCTCATGCCTGGTCATGTCAAGGTACCAGAGGATTGCGCCTGCGGCGATGATGCCGTTGGTCATGCTCTGTATCCCGAATCCCTTCAGAGATGTCGTGCCGAACTGCTTCAGCAGCCTCTCGTTGGCCGTCTCGGGAGTGAATATCCAGTCATCAAGCCTGTAAGTATAAAACCTGCTTCCAAACCTCTCGCGGAAGAGATCGGTCTTTTTCTTTTCGAAGAGCACCTCCTTGGGCTGGAAGTTGCTCAGTATCTGTTCCACATGAGGCGTATCGCCCTCTGTAACGAAGAATTCCCCGGTTGAGACGTCGAGCAGCGCCACTCCCACTGCCTGCTTGTCTATATGTATCGCAGCCAGGAAGTTGTTCTCCTTATGGTTAAGTACATTCTCACTGAATGAAACTCCGGGAGTAATGAGTTCAGTAATACCCCGCTTGACGATTTTCTTCGTGAGCTTCGGATCCTCGAGCTGCTCACATATGGCCACCCGCTGTCCTGCCCTGACCAGCCGGGGCAGGTATGTGTCAAGCGCATGGTAAGGGAAGCCCGCCAGTTCCACCGAACTGGCTGAGCCGTTGGCGCGCTTCGTCAGGGTGATGCCCAGTATCTCGGCTGCCCGGATGGCATCCTCGCCGAAGGTCTCGTAAAAGTCTCCCACCCTGAAGAGGAGTATAGCGTCAGGGTGCCTGGCCTTGACGGCATAGTACTGCTTCATCAGCGGTGTTTCTACATATTTCTGCATCTGAGACATTTACGGTTTTGTTCCCTCGAGTAACAGGGTGAAACAAAATTAAAAATCTCCTGCAACTTAAGTATAACTTTTATCATAAATAGTCCGGAAGAGAATAATTACATTTGTATGGAAGGCAGAACGGATGTGCCTGCGCAATTCCTGAGATAAAATTCAAAAAAGAAAATGCATATGAAGAAAGTTCTTATTCTGGGTGCCGGACTGGTGTCAAAACCGATGGTTGAGTACCTGCTTGATGAAGGTTTCGAGGTAATAATTGCCACAAGGACGAAGGAAAAAGCAGATAAACTGCTTGGCGGACACAAAAACGGAAGGTCGCTTGCATGGGTGATGGAAGATATGGCAACCCTTTCCGACATGGTGAGGGACAGCGATCTTACAGTCAGTCTCCTTCCTTACAGGTTCCACGTTGACGTGGCTAAATTCTGCCTGAAGTTCAAAAAGCCACTGGTGACAACATCATACGTTTCGCCCGCCATGCAGGCTTTGCATGATGATGCCGTAAAGGCAGGTGTGATCTTACTTAATGAGGCCGGGCTCGATCCCGGTATTGACCACATGTCGGCAATGCGCATCATTGACAATGTAAGGCTGAGAGGCGGCAAGATCGAGGAGTTCTATTCGCTCTGCGGTGCTCTTCCGGCCCCGGAGGATGCCAATAACCCGCTGGGATATAAGTTTTCCTGGAGTCCCAAGGGGGTGATTCTCGCCAGCCGTAACGGCGCCACATATCTGAAGCATGGTGAGATTGTCAATATAGAACCCATTAACCTGTTCAAGGCCCGCTTCACTCACCCCTTCCCCGGCGTTGGTGATCTGGAGGTTTATCCGAACCGTGATTCTGTAAGCTATGTGGACATATACGGACTGAAAGGCATCCGGACCATGTACCGCGGCACTTTCCGCTTCAAGGGATGGTGCGAGACCCTTGACCTGATGAAGGCTATCGGCTTGATTGATGATGGCGACAAGGATTATACGGGCATGACATTCAGGCAGTTCGTTGCTGAGAAAGCCGGTGTGCCGGGTAAGGATCTCAGGAAGGAACTTAAGGAAAAGCCGGGGCTAAATCCCTCCGACAGGGCGCTGGAATCACTGGAGTGGCTGGGAATGTTCAGCGACACCGACATGGGGTACAAGGTTACATCGCCCTACGAGATCACATCTGACCTGATGATCAGGAAAATGTGGCTGAATGATAACGAGCGTGATATGATCGTCATGCAGCATCTCTTCCTTGCGTCCTACCACGATGGCAAGAGCGAGGTAATCAGTTCCAGGATGCTGGATTTCGGCACACCTGCTACGAACACCTCAATCGCACGTACTGTTGCTCTGCCTGCAGCGATGGCGGTGAAGATGATCCTGACAGGGAAGATCCTTCTGCATGGCGTTTACAGGCCTATTCTTCCGGAAATCTACAATCCAATCCTGGATGAGCTTGAAGCCAATGGCATTAAGATGGAAGAGGAGTACGGTCTGCCGGTTGACAGGATGATAAAATAGATCCGCTCATATCAGGCTCTTTACCGGAGAATACCGGGACAGTGTAAAATAGCTGGATCAGTTCCCGGCCAGGAACCTCAGAATTTCAGATAAAAATCTTTTGTAAGGGAGACATACTCATCAGAGTAGATATGTCTCCCTCCTTTTTCTATTATTATCTCCTCCTCTGTGCAAGGACCTTTCTCCCTTTTGAATGTCATCAGCACCCTGGCAGGTGGTGTGGAAGGTGTTGGCCTGACAAGGAGCCTCCGGGTACAGTGGAGGCCATTAACAGCAGCCTCTTCGGTAAACTTCATGGCTTCATTCACCGGCAGAACAAGATGCAGGCTGCCTGCAGGCGCCAGCAGCCTGGCAGTTTCACCGGCAAGAACGGCATGACTCAGACTGACAGTGTGCCGGGCCCTTGCACGACTCACATCCGGGTTAGGCAGAGAATCGATAAAATATGGAGGATTTGTAATGATTGCCTCAAACAGCAGGTCCGGCGCCGGCCTGAAATCCTGTAGCGAAGTGTGGATCAGAGTCATCCTTTCATGCCAGTGACTTGCGGCAAAATTAATACCTGCCTGGATGAATGAGTTCCTGTCCGGCTCAATGGCAACAATCCGGGCGTCAGATCTCTGTGCTGCCATCAGTGCCAGCAGCCCCGTTCCGGTGCCAATATCAAGAATGGCGGACGCCGGCGTAATCTCTGCCCAGGCGCCGAGAAGCACGCTGTCAGTGGACGCCGGCGTAATCTCCGCCCAGGCGCCGAGAAGCACGCTGTCAGTGGTTACACCGAAAGCTGCCAGCTCCTGGCGTACTGTGAACTGTTTGAATCTGAAATAGCCGGATGACACGGTGCCGGAGGTTACTTTTTTCTGAAGATCGAGGCAACAGTCTTGCCAATGAGATCAACCTTCTCAATTGCTTCAAGGAGCGAGGGACTTGTAATATCAAGCTGCTCCTCATCCCACGCAATCGACTGTGAGGGATATACCAGGAGAAAATTCACATCCCTGAAATATTTGTCCAGATGCAGCGGAATCATCTCCATTGCCGGAAGGTAGGAGACGAAGTTTCTCCTGCTCAGGATAATTATAAGGTTATCATCATTCTTCATAACCTCCCGGAGTACAGTTATCTTATTCCAGTCTGTCAGAAGATTAAACTCAGCATTAATAGGATGGTTAACGAGGATCTCTCCCAGGAGGGTTTTTGTCTTCTCTGCAGAGTAAAAGATGATCTTTGCTCCGGTGTTCTGTGCAATGTTCCAGATCTTTGAAAGCCAGAAAGAAAATCCCGGCTCATCCTCTGCCCTGGGCGGGATGACAACAATATGTCGTCTTATGGTTGATATAGGCTGAACCGGCCGGTAGATATAGGTTGTGCAGTTGCATCTTGACAGCAGACCGAGAGTCAGTTTGCCGAAGAAGGAATCTGACATGTTTTTCCTTTCATGCAGTCCAAGCATCAGATCGGTGATCCCATTCTCCTTGACAACGTTGGATATGCCCAAAACCAGGTTAACGTCATATCGCAGGATCGTCCTGACCCTGATATCAGTAGCTGAAGCTGCAATAACAGCCGCCTCAAGAAGCTTCCGTCCTGATTTCTCCGCCTCCGGATCCGTGGACTCCGAAGTCAATATGTTAAGGGCAAAGAATCCGTCAATGTTTCTTTTCGACTTTATAATAGTACTCAGGCTGATCAGTTCTTCAATGTTTTCAGGATTACTTACCGGCAAAAGTATCCGCTCCCTGTTTTCGTGGTTTTCATCAGGAGCCATATCTGAAAGTGCAATTCTCTGAGCTCCTCTCTGGGTAACAAATGATGAGACTGTACAGGTGACAAGTATCATTACTATAGTCCCGTTAAGAACACTGTCATTCAGCAGACGGATCGGCTCACCGCCCGGTCCGTAACTGAGGATTATATTGTAACCGATAAGCACGGCAGCCAGGGTGGCTGCTGCCTGTGAGTTGGTAAGACCGAAGATAATTTTTCGCTCATCCTTAGTATACCCGAAGCTCTTCTGGGCCAGCCAGGCCGGAATAAACTTACCGACCATGGCAACCACGGTCATCACAAGGGCAACCACAATCGTCTCCCGGTTGATAAAAGCACGAAAATCAATCAGCATGCCCACCCCGATAAGGAAGAAGGGAATGAAAATTGCATTCCCGACAAAATCAATGCGGTTCATCAGAGGCGATGTGCGGGGTATCAGCCTGTTAAGGGAAAGACCCGCAAGGAATGCACCTATGATGGCTTCGATGCCGGCAAATTTTGACATTACCCCCCCGAGAAAGACCAGCACCAGTACAAAAATGTATTGTGAGATGCTATCACTGTAGCGCTTAAGGAACCACCTTGCAACTATCGGAAACAGGAAAATTATAACTGCTGAGAACGCGAGGTACGAAACCACAAGTTTTATCCAGAAGGCTGTATTCAGCTCACCTCCGGTCAGGGCTACTATTACAGCCAGAACTGTCAGGGCCAGCACATTGGTAATCAGCGTACTTCCGACTGCGATATTGACTGCCCTGTTCCTGAAAATCGCAAACTTGCTGACAATAGGGTAGGTAATCAAAGTGTGGGATGCAAACATGCTCGCCAGCAATACCGATGTGACGGGTGAAAAATCAAGAAGGTACATCCCGGCAACAGTGCCAAGGACCATCGGGATCAGAAACCCGTAAAGTCCCAGTAATGTACTACGTCCGGCATTCCTTCTGAAATCGTTCATGTCAATCTCCAGCCCTGACAGGAACATGATGTAGATAAGCCCTGCTGTTCCCGATAGTATAATGCTGCTGTCGCGGGTCATGAGGTTGAATCCGTGGGGCCCTATCAGCACTCCCGCAAGGATCATGCCCAGGAGGTGGGGTATCCTGATCCGGTCAGACAGTATGGGAATGAGAAGGATGATCAGCAGGATAACCAGGAACTTAAGGACAGGATCTGTCAATGGAAGGGTTGTGTCGATGGCAAGCTGTAACATTTCTCCGGTCAGGTTTTCAGCAAATGTAATCAAGTATCACCTGTGAATGGATGCCTTTTGTCGGATTTTCGGGCTGTAGAATTTTCTGAAGATATTTATTGTATACCGCAACAACCGAACAGGGGTTCGTCAGGGTCAGCCTGCATATCCCAAAGACAGGTCATCAATTCTTTGGTTTCCAATGCTGTCAATAAACATTTTTATCGAAGTATTGTTCTATCAATGTGAAAAAGTTGCTCTCCAGACTGACTGTTTTACTGGTCTTGACAGCGATGTTGAACATCTCGGTTGCACACCACTATTACAGAGGAGAGTTGGTTGCCACGAAGGTTTCTCTAAACGGAGCTCTGGCCGGTTGCGGCATTGAGGAAGAAAACTGCCCGTCTGATCACGACGGCGACCTGTTAGAATCCCATTGCTGTGATGACTTCTTAACGTCTTACAACGTTGACAATAGTTATACTCCGGGCACGAAAGCAGCCGCAGAATTGTCAGGAGCGAAAACCACCGTTCCCGACCTGCTGTTTAAATCTCCGGTCAGTTTTTCAGCTATCAAACAGTTGATCTGGTCAGATATAAGTCCACATGCCCTGTTAATGACTTCCTCCGTGGGCCTCCCAAATATCAGGGTCCTGCGGATCTGATTTAATTACCCCCTCCCTTCATCTGTTACTGGAGAGCCTTCTGCTTTTCCTGCAACAGCCAATTCATTATATACCGACATGATCATTTAAACCATTTAAAACTTTAAAATCATGAAAACAATAAGGGTTGTTTTGACTGCTGTAATTATGGCAGCATTCAATGTCGCTGGTTCCGCGCAGTCTCATGACCACTCCAAAGCCTCAGATGCTCAGGATTCAATTAAAACTGAAAGCTTCAAGGTGTGGGGTGAATGCGGGATGTGCAAGGCGCGCATAGAAAAAACAGTTATGGCCGAGGGAGCCACAGACGCCTCTTGGGACTCCAAAACCAAACTTCTGACGGTTAGATATAACCCTGCAAAGACCGGGAAGGAAGCGTTGTGCAAAAAGCTTGCTGCTGCCGGACATGATACGGAGAAATTCACTGCGCCTGACAATATCTACAACAGTCTTCCGGGCTGCTGCCATTATGAAAGGCAGAAGTAATGTTTAACAGACTGGTTAAATATTTTCCGGAAAACCGGCTAATTACCGTTATTATCCTTATTGCCTTCGTGGTGACGGGGCTGGTGACAATGCCGTTTAACCTTAAGTCAGGCCTTTTGCCACGGGACCCCGTTCCGCTTGATGCTATTCCAGATATAGGGGAAAACCAGCAGATAGCTGTAATAGATGCTGGCAAGAGCGTCCCACGGTAAGGAGCTGCCTGGCTTTACCCACCGATTCTCCTTATCCGGCTTCACCTGGAAAGGCGTTTTGAACTCCTCGATACTCAATTCGCTTGTAGATTTATACCTGATCATATCTGCACGGTTTTCTGACTATAAGATACTGAAAACTTGCAGATAATCCTCTAAAATACTTCGTATGTAATTATCTTTCAGATGTTTATAACTTTTTCACCAAACCCTATATTGATCTTTGCGGGTTAATGCCGGAAAATATCCGCACCATGTTTGATGGAAATTTATGATAGTGATGAAACGCCACAAGACCGATGTACCATCAAAAATACAATTGCCGGATATTCCCAAATCAATTCTGAAAAAATATGAAGGGAAACTACTCAATGGCAACTTTTTAATCGAAACAAACAAACAGTATTGTTCCTGACTAAAAAGATTAAAATATCAATTCGAGAACTTTTTCATTCGTTACATGTTTTTACATTTATCGTTTAAACATGTTATTACGAATAATTTAAAATTTCAGTAAATGAGAGAAAAGGGGTGGAAGAAAGTTTCCCGGGAAAGGAAGTATGGGAAAATTTATTGGAAAGGAATAATTAATAATCACAAATGCTATGGAATCAGAATTTTATCAGCTGTAAGCTGAAAAACCCAATGGCGAAATTATTGAAATGAAAAATTTCAAAGGCAAAACGGTATTGATTGTCAATACGGCTACAAAGTGTGGGTTTGCCCCAACCAGACCACTACCGGTTGAAACAACCATGTATATTACTACCTCAATCGAAAAAACTGAAGGTAAGAAAGTATATATCATGGGGAAAATGTTTGATGGGAATGGGGTGCTTTTTGCCGACTCAAAAGGAATTTTTGTGAAAGTACCCAATGAAAGGATTGGTTTATAAATTAACAAATAAAAACAGTAAATTATGATTAAAATTGGAATTATCATTGGAAGTACCCGCCCTGGGCGTAGCGCCGAAGCCGTTGCAAAATGGGTATATGAATTGGCATCAAAAAGAAACGATGCTGAATACGAACTGGTAGATATCAAAGATTTTAATTTGCCCTTACTGGATGAACCCATTCCGGCATCCATGGGGCAATATATGCACTCACATACTAAAGCGTGGGCTGAAAAAATAAAATCGCTCGAAGCGTTTGTTTTTGTCACCGGCGAATATAACCATTCGTTACCGGCTGCTTTAAAAAACGCTTTGGACTATTTATATGCTGAGTGGAACAACAAAGCTGCCGGTTTTGTAAGTTACGGTTCCGTAGGGGGCGCCCGGGCTGTTGAACAACTCAGGCTGATAATGGGAGAACTTCAGGTGGCTGATGTCCGCACACAGGTTTTACTTTCGCTGTTTACCGATTTTGAAAACTTCAGCGTTTTTAAACCTGCTGCAATGCACGAAAACAATTTAAACGCGATGCTCGACCAACTAGTTAGCTGGGGAACTGCATTGAAAGCGATAAGAAAATAAGCGACACAGAATGGGAAAGTTACCCGTATATTTTATACCTCATGGTGGTGGTCCGTGGCATGTAATAAAAAATGCCATGGGCGACCCTATCGGGTATGGTCGATTAAGGGAATACCTTGAAAATTTTGGTGAGCAATACAGTCAAAAGATAAAAGCGATTCTTGTTATTTCAGGGCATTGGGAAGAGGATTTGCCGACGCTGCAATTCGGTTCAAATCCACCTTTGCTGTATGATTATTATGGTTTCCCTGACTCCACATATCATTTAAAATGGCCAGCTCCCGGTAATCCCGAATTGGCTGAACGGACTGAAAATCTATTTAAAGCAAGCGGTTTTAAGACGAAAAGAGAATATAAAAGAGGCTTTGACCATGGAACGTTTGTGCCTTTGATGATTGCTTTTCCTAAACCTGAAATTCCTGTTGTTCAACTTTCGTTAGTAAAAACGCTTGACCCTGAAACGCATATAAATCTTGGCAAAGCGCTTGAACTTTTACGAAATGAAGGCGTGTTGATTATCGGTTCGGGAATGAGTTACCACAATATGCGTGGGTTTATGTCGGGAAGTTCTCCGGCAGCAGATATTTCAACACAATTCGATGACTGGCTCACCCAGACAGTTGAGATAAATGATACTAAAAAACGAAATGAGATGCTCATTAACTGGGAGAATGCACCGAAAGCAAGAGAAAGCCATCCAAGAAGTGAACATCTGACTCCGTTGTTTGTAGTTGCCGGTGCTGCTGGCAGTGATAAGGGCTCCCGTGATTATTCGGGATTGCTCATGGGAATTAAAGTTTCCGGATATAAGTTTGGCTGATTGATAAAAATTAAAATAAAATGGAAGAAATGAAAACAGGAGAAAACAAACCCGTGACCATAGAGTTTTTTCATGATGTGCTTTGTGCATGGTGTTATGCCTTTTCTCCCCGATTAGAAAAATTAGCGCAGCAATTTCCCGAACAGATTTTAATTGTGCATCGGGCATTTGCCTTAGCTCCATCAACAGACGGAATAGAACGAATATTTGGTTCAAAAAAACAGGGAAAGAAAGAGATAATAGAACATTGGCGCCAAGCCAACCTCAATGATGATGAACATAGAATGAACCCTGATCTTATGGCGTCCAGAGATTTCGATTATCCTTTTTCCACTCCCGGTTTGACCGCATGCAAAGCTGCCGAACTTCAAGGTGGAAACATGATGCATGGCAGAATGTTCGATCGCGTTCAAAAAGCGCATCTTACCGACTGCCTTAACATTGGCGATTTTGATACACTGAAAATGTGTGCCAGGGAAATTGGACTTAATGTGGAACAATGGGAAAAAGATTACAGCAGCGAGAAAGTAAAGCAAACGCTGAATGAAGATTTTCAGCAGGCCCGGATGTATGGAGTAAATGCAGTACCCACTATTGTGGCCAACGGTAAACATAAACTGAGCGGGGCACAACCCTATGCCGTGTTAGACGAATGGATTAGAAAATTAATCTAAAACTTCCAAAGAAAAATATCCATGAAAATAGTAATAACATTTAAAACATTCCCTGCACAAAAGAAATTAATGAAGCAATTTTCAGGAAACGGCACGGAAACCGTCTTCCTGGAAGATTATCCAAAGGAATTGATTGCGGACATCGTTTCAGCTGCCGATATATTGTTATCCTGGAATCCGGAGAAAGAAGGATTGTACGATCTTGCAAATTCCTGCAAAAATGTAAAATTTTTGCAGCTTCTTTCCGCCGGATACGACCATGTTAAACTGGACCGTTTCCCGGATTCCATGAAAATAGCTGCAAACCAGGGGGCCTATGCCGATCCCATGGCTGAACATGCCCTGGCAATGATACTTGCCCTGAGCAAAAGATTGTCAATCTATCATAATCACCTGTCTGATGGAATATTTAATCAACTGGAAAGCACGACCAAATCAATGAGGGGTTCCGTACTGGGAATAATTGGTTTTGGTTCGATTGGGAAAGCTACGGCAAACTTGCTGAAACCTTTCGGGGTGCGGGTATTTGCCATCAATACCACAGGCAAAACCAATGAAGAAGTTGAGTTTATCGGCATCCTTAATGATTTGGATTTTGTGCTTAAAAATGCCGATTCGCTTCTAATTTCCTGCCCGCTTAATGAACAGACAAATAGTTTAATCAACAAACAAAAACTGGATTTAATGAAACCAAATGCCGTTTTGGTCAATGTGGCAAGAGGGCAAATAATTAATGAGAAGGATTTGTATGAACACCTGAAAACCCATCCAGACTTTTACGCCGGTATAGATGCCTGGTGGGTGGAACCGTTTAAATACGGCAAGTTTGAACTTCATTTTCCTTTCTTTGAACTGCCCAATATTCTTGGCTCACCACATAATTCGGCCATGGCGGAGGATGCAATGATAATAGGGACAGAAAAGGCTATCGATAATATAAAACTTTTTATCCGGGGAGAAAAGGTCAATGGACTGATTCATTAATAAAATCAAGCTATATGACAACAGAAAACATGAAAATAAAATTAAAATTATGAAAGCAGCACGTTTATTTGAATTAGGAAAACCTCTTCGGGTTGAAGAGGTTGCACTCCCCGAGTTGAGGGACGAAGATGTTTTGGTGAAAGTAAAAGCCACATTTATCGCACCTTCCATGAAAGATATTACTCAACCTGGAGGACTTTTTGTCCGCCCTGCTTTGCCTGCCATTTTGGGTTCGGATGCAGTGGGCAACATTTCAAAACTCGGTAAACATGTGAAAGGGTTGAAAGAAGGTCAAAAAGTTTGGGTTAATTCCCTCTTGTATTACCCGACCGATGAGTTTGCCCTGAAAGGACGGGAAGGAATGAGCGAGTCCATGGCTTTTCAGGGAATGTTTACATTTAACCCGAACAATGTGCATTTGATGGACGAATATCAGGGCGGATTTGCAGAATATATCAAAGCTCCTTCATATAACATCATTCCTTTGCCGGAAAATTTTCCGGTTGAACATGCGGTACGTCTCGGCTATTTGGGAACGGCGTTTCATGCCTTAAAAAGAGCCCATGTTCATTACGGATCAACAGTTTTGATTAATGGTGCCACAGGAACTGTAGGAACAGGGGCCGTTCTGCTCGCCCTGGCGATGGGAGCTTCAAAAATAATTGCCATTGCCAATAAAAAAGACAGGCTTGAAAAAATCAGGCAAATCAATCCGGCCATTATTGAGACACTTTCACTTCAGGATGGCGAAGTGACGGGTAAAATAAGGGAACTTACCAACGGCCAGGGCGCGGAATCGTTTGTGGATTGTTTATCTTATGTCGATACTTCTTCCACACACCAGTGTTTGTTCGCTGTAAAAAAAGGTGGTACAGCCGTTTGCATTGGCGGCGCGACAGGAAATATAACCGTCCCTTATGCGTTTTTGCTGGGAACTGAAATTAATATTACCGGGTCGCTTTATGTACATTCACATGAAGTGACTGAAATAATCAACATGGTAAACTCCGGAAGGTTAAATCTTGACTTCTTCGACACAAAGTCTTTTACACTTGAAGAAATTAACGAAGCAATTGAGTTGGCAGGTTCAAGAATAGGTGGGTTAAACACGGTATTGGTTAAAATGTAAAATGAAAACAATTAAAAACATGAAAAAAAATCTTTTGCTATTTGCATTAATTGGAAGTTCCGTCATTATTACAAGTTTTGGCGGCAATCAATCAAAAAAGAATTCGGAAGAAAAAACAACGACTGTGGTCACTGCCGAACCAAAGATAGTTAACGAGCAAGTGACCTATACTTCGGGCAACGATACATTAATTGGTTATCTTTATTATGACCAGAACAGTAATGAAAAGAAACCGGGTATTATTGTCGTGCATGAGTGGTGGGGAAATAATTCCTATTCGCAAACACGTGCCAAAATGTTGGCTGAACTTGGATACACCGCGTTAGCCGCAGATATGTATGGACATGGCAAGGTACTGGATAATCCTAAAGATGCACAGGAAAGCGCGGGTGTTATTTACACGAATCCTGATTTGTTAAAAGCACGTATGACTGCGGCATACCAGACCTTAATAAACAGTAACCGGGTAGCCAATGACCATATTGCAGCTATTGGCTACTGTTTTGGTGGAACAGTGGTTTTAAATGCTGCCGCCATGGGAGTGCCTCTCGAAGCAGTTGTCAGTTTCCATGGAGGGTTGGCTGGCTTTAAGGCTTCCCCGGCCATAAAAAACACACAAGTACTTGTGTGCAATGGAGGCGCCGACCAGTTTGTTTCGGAAGATGATATTAAAAATTTCAAAAACGAAATGAACCGGGAGAACGCACCATTCACATTTAAAGAATACGAAGGTGCGACCCATGCGTTTACAAACCCCGAATCGACAGAAGCCGGAGAGAAATTCAATATGCCGATTGCCTATAACGAAACCGCCGATAAAGCTTCCTGGCGAGATATGAAAGATTTTTTTAAAGAACATTTTCCGGTAAAATAACGTGAGTCTTGCGTCAATTTATATTGTTAATCCAGGCTGACCACATCTGTAGTCTTCCAGGGATGAACTGAAAGTGTCTTTAAGTGCGGTTGTCTTCCGGATATGACGGACATATGAGCTTATTACAAGTGAGACGAAGGTGATGAAGAGCCTTCCGCTGCATGGCTATGCTGACATCAAGGGCTGTCATCTCGGTGCCTCTGCGGACCGCATCGAAGTACAGGTCCGCCTTCAGGCCTGTCTTCTCTGCAACCTGTTCAAGCAACCACACATCGCCATAGAACCTGTTTGCATCTTCCTCATCATAGGCGGGGCGCCCAGCGCCACGTGTCCCCGACAGCTTATCAAGTTCACCCAGGTCCCAGTTGTCAGGATAGACAAACTTAGCCCGCACTGCAGGACTGGTGTAGAAAAACCTCTTGCCAGGTAAGAACCTGAGGTTGTCATCAACAGTACCCCAGTGAATGCGCACGTTACGTGTCATGCCGGTCTCCCCGTCCACTACTAGCGGCTGTGTGCTCGCGTATCTATGTCCGTTTGCCACGTGTATCGACATCTTGTAATTGGTCCCTTTAAGTCTTGGCCTTGCCATAAATATTCGATTTATATATAGTAGGAATACTGTCTTGATTTCGAATATACAAGAGCGAAATCAATTATTTTTGCAGTATATCAACATGTTTTCCGGGTGATTAGGATTAACAGTATAAAATAAATCAAAACTCACGATGGTTCACCACTAAGTAAAATTGTCCCAGCCCCAGATTCATGTGCTTCTGTCGTTTTAAAATGAACTGCAAATGTTTATACTTATCTGGATTAAGTTCCATGTCGGCAACAATTTCATCCAAAGTGTTTGGGTATTCATTCATAACTTCTAATATTTTACTCCCTCAATTATTCATATTGTACGACATACCCCCCAGCCGTATCCACCCCTATGGGGTACTCCCCCCCCAGTGAAGCCTAAATTGGGCGCTGGTGGGGCGGGTGGTGCTTTCCTATAAATACTTTAAATATCGAATCTGAGACAGGATTCATGTCTCAAAAAGAAGGGGTAATTGAAAAATTCTGGAAAAATTTTTACCGATGATAAAAAAAGTGAATTAAAAAAATTATAATTATCTGGAGAACTTCACTTTACAGCAACATCGCCACACTCAGTTGATTCTACAGTATTCTGTTGCAATTGTCCACCCAAAGCAGTCAAATTCAATGTGGGTAAGTTTATAGGATTTATACCCGATAGGGTGGTAAGTGTGGAAATATATGCTCTTACGTAAGGGAAAAGTAATGCAGGTGCATTTATAAAAAAGTACTTATTCAAGTTTTCCTGACTAATATCGGTATCAAAGTAAAAATCAGCAACAATTATTACTTCGATATGGAATGACTCATTTGTGTCATCAATCTTTACACCGAGTTGTAATTTAAAACAGGAGTTTTCTCTGCTTATTATACCTTTGGGGTCGAAGTTCAGATTTATCGTATTCGAATGGTTCTCATTCTTAATTTCAAAATACGACTTCAGAATCTTGTAATTCTTAAACTGAAATTTTGCAGTTTTTGATTGTTCGTCCATTGTTTTTATGCTGCCAATGCAAAAAGTTGTTCAAATTCGAAATGATTATCTTCCAGAATATTGCAAATTCTTGCAATTGGCATCGGTTTTTGCAAATCCTCACTAAATTGACTTGCATTAAATACAAATTCTGGATTAGAAATTTGCGTCAATGAATCTTCTGATACGAATAAAATCGTTTCAGGATAAAATATATTGTCGAACTCGAAACCGAACTCTGCTTCGTATTTAATATAATCCTGATTCTTCTGATAGCAATCCAACGGTCGGACATCAACAATGTGGGTACTTGTATTAGGATTATACTTATACTTAAATGATAACTCAGGAAAGATGTTCCGTAATTCGTTCAGACGATTCTTAATAAATTCTTTTGGGTTCATCTTTTAAAATTTCTTTGAATATATTGTCTTATATCGGTGGCGTATTCCTTTGCTTTCTGACTTTTATCAATTGTAATTTCAACGTCATCGTAGTCCGATGATTCTCGGAACTCCTTTAAATCTTTTATCTTACGACTGAAATCACTGTAATCAGAAATGCCTTTCTTTTTTACTTCTTTATTAAAAAAATTGGTTACATATGAATGTGTTCCACCTGATGTGGAAACAGAAATTCTTGTATTAAGTTCATCATAACCTATGCCAAAAAAAGTTATTCATTGTAAATTTCATCAGTTGAAAACAACTGTAATATGAGCAATGAACACTTGGTGCATATAAGTAATTATCAATTAGCAATTGAGCCGCATCAAAATTAAATTCTGATTTCTCTCTTAGTTTGCTCATTTTCCAAAATGACCTGCAAAGGTATAATAACTTTTAAATATAGGAAATATTTTAGCAAAAAGTACTCTACTGATGGTTCAGAATGAAATATTTGCAACATTATTATGTGTACTTACCTGATTATCTGTTAAGTGTGCCAGAATTTTTCAGAAACACCAAGACCAAATAAAGCGAAATCATATTTCACGGGGTCATTGCAGTCCATTAATCGCAAAACGCCATCCAGTTCCTGTACTGCCTTTGCATCATTTTGTTTACGACAAAGCAAGCCGAGTTTACGTGCAACGTTCCCTGAATGAACATCAAGTGGACATGAAAGAATGGATTGCGGTATATTTTTCCAAATGCCAAAATCTACACCTGCATTATCTTGTCGAATCATCCATCTGAGGTACATATTGATTTTTTTTGCAGCAGAGCCAGTCATCGGGTCAGGAAGGTGCTTTCGGGTTCTCTCAAGATGTGGTATGTTGAAAAATTCTTTTTTAAATTCATGTATCGCTGGTTGCAGTGATTCATTGGTCTGATATTTCATAAATATCCCTTCCAGTCCATTTTTATGTTTATACAGATGCTTCAGACCTTCAATGAATGTCAGCAGGTCAACTAAATTAAAAGTGCGGTGTACAAAACCGTCCATCTTTTTCAGATGTTGTTCATTGTGGTTGAGAATGAAATCATATGGGGACTCTCCCATATATGCAAGCATTCGTTTTGCATTTTTTACAATGGAAGTCCGATTACCCCATGAGATTGTTGCAGAAAGAAATCCTGATATTTCGATATCTTCCTTTCTCGTGTACGAATGTGGTATTTGTATTGGGTCGAGTTCAATAAATGTCGGGTTGTTGTATAGAGCAACCTTTTCATCAAGAAAATCCTTCAGTTCTTTCAAGTCTTGTCCCATGCAACTATCTTTACGCATGGCAAAAATACTAATAATGGCAAGGGTTTCCTACGCTACCTTAATTACCCGTCTCAACATATTGATCTTCTTTGCAGCGGACCCTTTGAATGGATCAGAAAGATGCCTTTCCGTCCGGCTGTTGTGAGGCAACTCAAAGAAGATCCTCCTGAACTCATGAATGGCAGGCTGTAGTGAGTCATCGGTCTGATACCTGGCAAAGATTGGCTCCATCCCGCCCTTCTCAAGGTATACATATTTCAGGGCCTCGATGAAGTAGATAAAGTCCTCGGCAAAATAGGTTCGGTGAATGCAGCCGTTAATGCATTTCAGGTCATGGTCTCGGTGATTTATGATAAAATCATAGGGAGTGTTGCCCATGTAAGCCAGCATCCTGTCAGCGCTCCGGAGTATCGCCACACGGTTGCCCCAGGCAATTGCAGCCGCCAGAAATCCGGCTATCTCAATATCTTCCTTTAGTGTAAATCGGTGTGGAATGCTTATAGGATCAACCCCAATGAACGATGGCCTGTTGTAAAGGTCAACCCATTGATCAAGAAACTCCTTCAGCCCCTCGCTGTTCATTATGCCGGCGCCGGTTGGGGAAATCATCTGGTGACTGGTCCACTATTGGTCCTGCTGGGGATAGTCATTGGGTGATCAGTCCGTCCTTTATCCTGATGGTACGGTCAGACATCGATGCAAGCTGCGGGTCATGAGTCACAATAACAAATGTATGCCCGAAGGTGTCACGCAGCCGGAAAAACAGTTTATGAAGCTCTGTCTTATTCTCAGTATCGAGATTCCCGGAGGGTTCATCGGCAAGAATGAGGGAAGGACTGTTTACGATGGCCCGTGCCACCGCCACGCGCTGCTGCTCTCCGCCACTGAGCTGCGAGGGTTTATGATCAAGCCTGTCACTCATCCCCAGGAATGCCAGCAGTTCTGATGCACTGGCTGCAGCTTCGGTACGGGTCTTCCCTGCAATCAGTGCCGGGATGCAAACATTCTCCAGTGCCGTGAACTCAGGCAGCAGCTGATGAAACTGAAAGACGAATCCGATGTTTTTATTCCTGAATGCTGCCAGTGCCCGTTGTGAAAGCTGGCCTGCATCCTGACCGTTATAGAGTACAGTACCCGAATCAGCCCTGTCAAGTGTCCCGATGATCTGCAGCAGGGTTGTCTTACCCGCACCACTGGCTCCGACTATTGCAACCACCTCCTTCTCGGCCACCGTCAGGTCAATGCCCTTCAGCACCTTCAGATCACCGTACGACTTAACAATACCGGTCGCCTTTATCATCTGATCCCGTTGTTTAAGTCGCGTGCCGCATCATTGATCTCATCAGAGAGAGGCTTGCCGGCATCTTCAAAGTCTTTCCTCACGCTGTCAGTTACGTCATTGAAGTCCTTCCTTACACTGTCAGTCACGTCGTTAATATCGCGCTTTACTGAACTTGTAACATCATTGATATCTTTCCTGATATCCTGGGTGCTCTCGTCGAACTCCTTCTTTATCTCATCTGTGGCCTTGCGTACCTCGCGCATCCCCTTGCCCATGGTGCGGGCAATTTCCGGGAGCTTGTCAGCTCCAAACAGAAGCAGTATAACTATTATTATGATTATTATTTCCTGACCGCTTATGCCCATTTTCTCTCTGGTATTGCCCGGCAAAGGTACTAAAGAATAACAAAAAACAGGAAAGGGTCCGTAATAATTGACAGACCCCGGGAAGCCCTGATGACTGAAGGTTGTGCGCACTGAACTTCAGCCTGAACTGAAAACCTTGTGCCAGCCGGTCTTCCGGCGTATGATGCATAATGCGGCGACAGTTCTACTGTAAAAGACTGAGGCTGCCTTTCGGGGCAGCCTCAGTTCAGGAACCGTTATCCGGCTATCCTTTTCTTTTCAGTCTCAGTATGCTGAGCCTCACTCTCATCCCCTTTTCCCTTTGTCGTCTCATACAACACAGGTGTTGAAACGAACAGCGATGAATAGGTTCCGAAAACGATACCGAAGAGCAATGCGAAGATAAATCCTCTGATCACCTCCCCTCCGAATATAAAGATCACAATCAGCACGAATATGGTTGCCATACCGGTATTAAGGGTCCTGGCCAGCGTACTGTTGAGCGCCATGTTATATACCTCCTTCTTCGGCCTCTTCCTGTAGAGCGGGAGATACTCCCTGATCCTGTCGAAGATAACCACTGTGTCGTTCAGAGAGTAACCGACAACTGTCAGGATTGCTGCTATAAACGACTGGTCAATATCCATCGAGAACGGCATGATGCCCTGAAGGATCGAATAGAGACCGAGCACGATGATCACGTCATGAGCCAGGGCCACAACAGAACCAAGGCCGTACTGCCATTTCCGGAATCTTATGAAGATATAGAGGAACATACCGACAAGGGCCAGCAGGATGGCCCATACAGCTTTTGAAGCCTGGTCCTTCGCAATTGTGGGACCTACCGTCTCCGAACTGACAATATATTCATTTATAAACGTGTCCTGGTCAACTCCGGGAACCAACTCCTTAAGACCATTATAGATCAGAGCGTTAACCTCTGCAGTAGCAGTCGGGTCTTCCACTTTGTACTTTGTACTGATCTTAACCTGGTTCTCTGAACCGAAGGTCACAACCACAGGGTCACTGCCCAGTTCGTCAGAGAGCATATTGGCTACATCAACCGTATTGACCGGCTGTTCGAACCTTACAACATATGTACGGCCTCCGGTGAAGTCAATGCCCCTGCTGAGCCCTTTTGTTGAGAGGGTGATAATTGCAAGAAGCGAAAGCCCGATCGAGAAGATATATCCGTACTTCCTGAGTCCCATGAAATCGATTTTCATGTTCTGAAGGAAGTTTTCCGTATACGGAGCTGAGAATTTAAGGTGTGTATTGCGCTTCAGCAGCCATTCGTAAATCAGTCGTGACACGAGAACTGCCGAGAAGAGTGAAGTTATAATACCAATTACCAGTGTTGAAGCGAAGCCCTTGATAGGTCCGGTACCGAAGTAATAAAGGATTACACCTGTCACCAGCGTGGTCAGGTTACTGTCAATGATGGCAGATGAAGCTCCCTTGTAACCGTCAGCAATGGCCTGTTTAACACCTTTGCCGCCACGCATCTCCTCCTTTATCCTTTCAAAGATCAGCACGTTCGCATCCACTGACATACCTATTGTCAGCACGATACCTGCAATACCGGGAAGAGTCAGAACAGCGTTCAGTGACACCAGCACTCCCATCATGAAGAAGAGGTTGACTGTCATTGCAATGTCTGCCACAGTACCGGCTGAGCGGCTGTAATAGAAGATCATGTAGAAGAGCACTATGATGAAGGCGATAATGAACGATTTCATACCGTTGTTGATAGCCTCCTTACCCAGCGACGGTCCTACAACCGTGTCCTGGATGATGCGTGCAGGCGCAGGCATCTTGCCTGACTTGAGAATGTTGGCAAGGTCTTCAGCCTCCTCAAGGGTGAAGTCACCGGTGATCTCCGTGTTACCTCCTGCAATCTCATTCTGAACGCGCGGATAAGACCTTACATAGTCATCAAGAACTACTGCAATGCAACGCCCTACGTTGTCACGGGTCATACGCTGCCATATCTTGGCACCTTCAGCGTTCATCGAGAAGTCAACCTTGATGTCAGATCCCGTTACACCTGTTGAAGGACGGGCAGCCGTGATAACGTCACCGGTCAGCGGTGCGCGTCCGTCACGGGTGGTGATTTTTATTGCATGAAGCTCATAGAGCGTGTTTGTCGGATCCCACTTATGCGGGTTTTGGCTCCAGTAGAATCTCAGTTCCCTGGGGAACAGTGATTTGATCTGGTTCATTGCCAGGTAGTCATTAACCCTGGCTGTATCTTTGCCTGCGGCGAAGCCCACAATGCTGCTCTGCTCAGGCTGTCCTTCAGGTGATACGTTAGGTCTCAACAGTCCGAAGAGCGGGTTCTGACGTGTGAACTCCTCAAGCGACGAAGCTTCGGCAACAGCCGATGTGTCACTGCTGACCATGTCAAGCAGCGATTTGTCACCGGCGGCAGCTGTATCCTGACCAGCAACGTCATCCTGAAGTGATGCAACGGGCTGACCGGCAGCAGTGTCGGCTACTGTGGCAACCGTGGCAGCCGGCATTATGGACCTGAGAAAATCATTTGCCTGCATCAGGAACCCTATTACCTCAGCATTTTCATATGTCTCCCAGAACTCAAGGTTGGCAGTTCCCTGAAGCAGGTCACGGACCCTCTGAGGATCCTTCACGCCGGGAAGTTCAACGAGGATACGGCCGCGGGGCTGCAACTGCGAAATATTAGGCTGAACAACCCCAAAACGGTCAATCCTGTTACGGAGAACATTGAAGGCGTTGTCAATCGCTGAGTTGGTTTCAGTATGAAGAACCTTCTGCACATCAGCATTGGTGGAGTTGAAGTTGACGCGGTCTTTCAGCTCAACGGTCCCGAAAACGGCAGCTAGCCTTGCGTTCGGGTCTATCTCCTCAAAGGAGCGGACAAAAAGGGTGATGAAGTCTTCATTGCTCCCCCCAAGCTGCTTCTGCTTCGCGAGGGCTATGGCTTCATTGAATGTCTTGTCAGTACTGTAATTTGAGAGAGCCCTGACAATATCCTCAACGGAAATCTCCAGCACCACGTTCATCCCGCCCTTCAGGTCAAGACCCAGGTTGATCTCCTTGGTCTGAACCTCCTTGTAGGTATTGCCGAGAAATCCCCACTGATCCTTTGGCAGGGAGGCGACTGAGTCCATGTACGCCACCTCCTTGTTAAGATCACCTGCTGCATATTCCCTGGCCTCCCTTTTCACCTTGTACGAAGCCGCGGTGAAGGAGAGCTGGTAAATGCAAACAAGGGCCAAAGCAATAGCCAGAGCTGAAATTAATCCTTTGTTCTGCATCTGTATACTCTTTTAAAATTAATGGTTGTATGTAATTTGCTATATTATTTACGAGGCGCAAATATATAACTTTATTTTCGCAAACCATATGATTAAGAAGCAAAACTGCCGGCAGGTGCCGGCAGTCTCACATTATGTTTTCAGGCTTATTCGACCAGTTTCTCGTAGTCGGTTTCCAGTGGTTTGCGCTGAATGAAATCAAACAGCGTGAGAGCCCTCATATTGTAATAATAAGTCCAGTAGTTGTTAAGAGCCTGTATGTAGTTTCGCTTGTTCTGGTCCTTCTTGGTGTCGGCGTTGTTAAGCTCCAGTACATCAATTTTGCCAATAAGGAAACGCTGCTTTGTAACCTCGAACATCTTGGCAGCAACGGTATCAGACTTGGCCGCAATCTTTACCTGGTCACCCTGTACGTTGAACTGCTGCACATCCAGTAGGAGGTTCTGCTCAAAGTCAATCCGTGACTGCTCCACCTGAACCCTTGTCAGTTCCTCGCTTGACTGAGCCATCTTGTAACGGCCACGGCCCTGACCCCAATCAAGAATTGGCAGCGAGAACCCTACCCTGATGGTCTGCTGCTGGTTCGGCTTGTCATAGGCCAGGTCCAGAAGCGGATCCTGGTCACGCAACCCGTATGATGCCGTCAGGTTTGCATTCAATCCCTTTTCCGCCTTCGCCTGAGCCACTGAGCTCTGTGCCTCTACCAGCTGACGATCAAGGGCTATCAGCTCAGGATTGTTTTCCTCTGCGAGCTTCAGGACCTCACTCACCTCAACCTTCAGATCGGGAACCTCTCCGGGAATAAGAAGCTCCAGACGGACTGACTGGTTAAAGCCAAGAAACGACCTGAGCTTCAGTTCCCTGTCGCGAAGGTTCATCTCCGACTCGTTGATTGCGGTACCCGCATTGAGATAGGAAAGCTCCATCTGCAGAAGTTCGTCCTCGGCAATTGTGCCCAGGTTATAGCGCCCTTTGGCTATCTGGTAAAGGGTATCTGCGTTCTGCATGTTTGTCTCTGCAATCTCCCTGTTTATCTGCGCCAGGGCAAGATTGAAGAAATACTGCACTGCCATCATGTGAACGTTCTCAACGTCCCTAAGATAAGTCTTGCGCGCCTCTTCGTACTTCAGAGGCTCAATCTTCTTCTGCCATCTCAGCTCGTTGTACCTGAAGAGGGGCTGCGTCAGCCTCACGTTCAGCGGCGAGGTAATATACCTCTCCCCCTCAGTCTCGAAGTTCTTCTCGTAGGTAAGATCCGAAAACAGGGAGATGGATCCGCCTGTCAGCCCTATATTCTGTGCAAGCGAGAGGTTACCCGAGGTCTGCAGCACGTTGGTCGATGCATACTCCCACTGCTGCGCCACCGAGTTCCATACCCTGTTGTAGGCAGTGCTGTAGTCCGGCAGGTTGCCGGAAAGAGATAGCATCGGACGGTATTCAGCCACAAAGGTGCGGTACTGCCAGTAACTGGCACGAAAACGGTGCTTGGCAATGAGGGCGTTGGGCGACTGTTCGGAGGCAAGCCTGACTACCTCGTCAAGAGTAAGACGCTTGATATCCTGAGACATTGCCGGCAGAAAAACAACAACTGTAAAAAAAATGGTCAAGGAGAATGTTTTTACCCTTTTCATATTGTAATATTATTCATAACGAAGTGATTCAATCGGGTCTCTTTCGGAAGCCCTCTTGGCCGGCGAATAGCCGAAGATTACACCCACGGCGGCCGAGACACCAAAGGCAATTACAACTGAAAACAGTGATACGATTGTGGTTATGCCCGCTATCTTCTGTATCAGTACCGAAAGGACTATCCCCAGAAATACTCCGATGAAACCACCGGAGACACTGATAAGCACTGCTTCAGAAAGAAACTGCACCACGATATCCATCTTCTTTGCCCCGATTGCCATCCTGGTCCCTATCTCCTTGATCCTCTCCATCACCGATGCAAACATGATGTTCATGATCCCGATGCCGCCCACAATCAGTGAGATGCTCGCAATGGCACCAAGCACTATATTAAAGATGTCCTTCGTCCTCTGCTGCTGCTTGAGCAACAGCTCCGGGACGGTGATCTCAAAGTCCTTTACACCCGTGTGTCTCCTGAGCATCATCCTGCTGAGCACCTCAGTGGTAGGGGTCAGTTGTTCGGTCTCCTGTACCTGGACCACTATCTTGTCAAGCTGATTGTAGTTGGTCTCGATGTTGGTGGTGGTGGCGCTGGAACTGTTCACGACTACCCTTCCATGCATGCCACCGCCGCCAAAAATCTGAACTGATGTTGCCTCAGTTGCCAGCTTGGTGTTAACAAGAGCCCTGTTCTGGTATCGCATCAGCATTGTCTTGATCGGAATGTAGACGTTATCATTGTATACATTGACGCCCTGCTCCTCAAACCCGGTGAGAGATACATTTGTTTTATCCAGAACTCCGATAACCTTGAGCCATACGTTGTCAAACTTAAGGTACTGGCCTATCGGATCAACCTGGCTGAAGAACTTGGCCCTGATGTTGGCGCCGATGATACAGACCTGAATGCCATGTTCCTCCTGGTATTCGTTAAAGAAGACTCCCCGGAAAATGGGAAGGTTATAAAGCTCAAAATAGTCATTGGAAACGCCCACCAGCTTAGCGGTATAGCGCATACCGCTAAGCACTATTGTTGAGTTGAAGGATATTTCCGGACTGATTCTCTTTACAGCCGGGATGGTGCTTCGGATCGCCTCCACGTCAAGCAGAGTCAGGCCCCTTGAAAACTTATTGAGTTGTTTCTCTCCTTCTTCAGATGAGCCGTCTTTCGCCTGTACTATGGGGCTTATAAGTATGTTGTTGACACCCACCATCTTAATCTGGTCAAGTATCTCCTGCTGCGCCCCCTTACCGATTGCCAGCATGCTGATTACTGCCGCCACCCCGAAGATTATCCCGAGTGCGGTCAGTATCGACTTGAGCTTGTTGGACAGAATAGATTCCAGGGCGATGCGTATGTCGTGTCCGTATCTTTTGAACATTTTCCTCGATGGTTAATTGCCTCTGTGAACTTGTGTCCCTCTATTGTCTCTGGATTACCACCCTCTGCGTTGTTGAGGTGGAGTCGGAGCCTGAAGCTCCCGGCCTTACCTGTCCCTGACGGCCGGATCCGCTGCGCATGGTGCGCATGGCTTCGCGCTGCTCGGGTGTAAGGTTCTGCATGAATTCACGCATCTGTTCAGGCGTCATGTTGCCAGGCATGGCTCCCTGCCGCTGATTACCGTTCTGCTGACGTTTGGCCTCTTCTTCAGCCTGCTGTTTCTTTCGCTCCTTAATAACTGCTATAAGATCTTCACCGTGCAGCTTGAATTTATCTCCGTCTTCCGGGATGGAAAGATAGAGCTTTTCCCCTGGCTTGAGGCCCTGCTCAACTATCACATCATTCTCATTTAACTCCCCGAGGACTACCACCTGGCGGGTGCCATCTTTCCTGTAGACGAAGGGGATGCTGTCCTCTGTGGCAAATACAGTCTCAAGAGGAATATATACCACATCCGTGAAGGTCTGTGTGATGATCTGGTTTCCGGTGGTCATGGAAGGTCTCAGAATAGGATCCGAGCCGTCAATCTTGGTAATCACCTCGAATACTTTAGCATCTGTGTTGGGAAGCTGCTCACCTATGTTGGCAACGCTCAGCACAACACCCGTATATGTTTTGTCAGGGAAGGCATCAACAGAGAGCCTCACCGGCTGACCGGCCCTGACCTTGCTTACGTCAATCTCGTTCACGTATGTCTTCGAAATCATGGCTGACAGATCGGGAAGGGTGGCAACTACCGGGTCCCAGGGACTGACCTCGGAACCCACCTTGCGCTTGGAACCGTTCCACTCCCTTTTGTAGATAACCATGCCGTCTGACGGTGCGGTGATAACAAATTTCTGGATAATATCCTGCATCTCTGCTACCTTCCGGCTCTGTTTGGCTACCTGCAGCTCGGTATCCCTGATATCGGCCATGGCCTGCTTTACCTTCAGGGCATAATTGCTCTGAGCCTGCTCATAGGAGCGCTGAGCCTTGTCAAGTGTTATCCGGGCCTGCCTTATGGTGGTGGGAGGCTCATACTTCGACTGCTCGAGGGTAATCTCGGCCTCCTCCATGTTAAACTTAAGGTTCAGAAGGTCATCCCTCAGATTGCCAAGGGATATCGTGGTATCAAGCTGCTTCTTCAGCAGATCGGTCTGAAAGGACTCCAGCCTGTCAAGCTCATCCTTAAGAGTATTGTCAACACTTGAACGGTCAAGAGTGGCAACATAGTCGCCGGCCTTTACTTCTGTACCTTCAGGCACCAGGTCAGAGATCTTGATACCGCCAAACCTCATGTTACGGCTGGCCAAACCCTCGGGCCCCTTGATGTCAGTGGAGACCTCCGCCTGCAGCTCACCGGTGGTCGTGACAACTACCTCAAAATCGCCTTGCTGAACCTCGGCAAACAGTGTACTCAAATCTTCCCTGTTTGTAAGATTGCTTATCACGATCATGGCTATAACAGCCACCACTACAATGATTGAGGTAATAATAATAGTCCTTTTCATCTCCGAAAATTTCTGATTGTATTAATTAAGCCGTGAAATTATTACAAATTTAGGCACCTTCCTTCATTTTAAGGAAACATTAACTTTCGTTAACTTAATCTTGTGTAACAGAACAAAAACCATTCAAAAAATGTTTAAAAGAAACCTTAGAGTATAATGGTTATAGATTTTTAACAATCCCGATCACCTCTGCGGCAAGTTTCTCGGCCGGTTCTTTAGCCTTCTCCTCGGCATAAATTCGGATAATAGGCTCGGTGTTTGATTTTCTGATCTGAACCCAACCCGTGGGAAGGTCAAGTTTAATTCCGTCACGGGTGTCACATGCTGCATCCGGATAAGCTTCCAGCAGTGAGCTGCATAGCTTTGTCATATCAATATCACCTGCCAGGTCAATCTTCTTCTTGGCGATAAAATAGTCAGGGTATTTCCTGCGCAGTTCACTGCAACGTACCCCTTCTTTCGCGAGATGAGTAAGGAAGAGGGCTATGCCGGCGAGGGCATCCCGGCCGTAATGCAGGGCAGGATATATCACCCCGCCGTTGCCTTCACCGCCAATGACGGCCCCGGTGCGTTTCATCTCCGCCACAACATTGACCTCGCCCACGGGAGCAGAGCTGTAGGTGCAGCCGTGAGCCTCAGTAACATCCCTCAAAGCCCTTGTTGAAGACATGTTTGACACCGTGGGACCCTTCACGTGCCTGAGCACATGATCCGCCACAGAGACAAGGGTGTACTCCTCACCGTACATTGATCCGTCTTCACAGATGATTGCAAGCCTGTCTACGTCCGGATCAACAACGAAACCAAGGTCTGACCCGCTCTCCCTGACTGTCAGGGAGATATCAGCAAGATGCTCCGGAAGGGGCTCCGGATTGTGTGGGAAGAGGCCCGTTGGTTCACAGTAGAGCTCCGTGACCTGCCTTACACCCAGGGCCCTCAGCAGCGCCGGAATGGCGATGCCTCCCACGGAGTTGACACAATCAACCGCAACGGCGAAGCCCGCATTCCGTATCGCCCCTGCATCAACCAGCGGCATGGCGATAACAGCTTTTATGTGCCTTTCAGTCCAGCTGTGATCAGAGGTCTCCTTCCCCAGTCTGTCATATGTGACATAGTCGAAATCTTCCGCAGCAGCCAGTGCAAGCACCTCTCTGCCGTCTGCATCGCGGAGGAACTCACCCTCTTCATTCAGCAGCTTAAGCGCATTCCACTGTGCCGGGTTATGGCTGGCGGTCAGTATGATGCCTCCTCCGGCACCCAGTCCGGTCACGGCCATCTCCACCGTGGGGGTGGTAGCCAGGCCGGTATCAATGACATCGATGCCCACGCTGCGGAGCGATGAACTGACCAGCGCTAAAACCATCTCACCGGAGACACGTGCATCGCGCCCCGTAACAACCTTCAGCGGACCCCTCCCCCTTCTCCTGAGCCAGGTGCCGTAGGCCGATGCAAATTTCACAATATCAATCGGGGTCAGCGAATCCCCGGGCTTGCCGCCTATGGTGCCCCTTATGCCGGAAATGGATTTTATGAGTGCCATGTCAAGTCATTTTTTTATTAAATGCAAAGGTGCAAAAAAGATCGGGGAGAAAACCGGTAATTAGTTGTAAATTTGCACCCTGAAAAATAAGATGATGGAAAAAATGCCAGCCGGGAGGCCGGGAAAGAGACCCGTAAGACAGGATGCAGGAAAAACTGCCGGTGAGAGAAAGAGAAACTTCAGACCGGCTGAGGGAAAATCTGAAGAAGACAGACGAAGGCCAGCCAGACCGTTTGAGGGGAAAACTGAGGGCGAAAGAAAAAGGCCAGCCAGACCGTTTGAGGGGAAAGCTGAGGGCGAAAGAAGGAGACCAGCCAGACCGGCAGCAGTGAAATCTGCAGGAGCAAGAAAGAAGAACATTAAACCGGTTGCCTCAAAGGCTGTAGAAGAACCGGTAAGGCTCAATAAATTCATAGCCAACAGCGGCGTTTGCGCAAGGCGCGAAGCCGATGAACTGATCAAACAGGGCTACATCTCGGTCAACGGGAAGAAGGTGACCGATATGGGAATCAAGGTCAAACCATCCGACAAGGTGGAGTACAGGGGCAAACTGCTCACACCCGGGAAAAAAGTCTATATCCTGATCAACAAACCCAAGGGATATGTCACCACCGTTAAGGACCCGCATGCCGAAAGCACTGTTCTGGACCTGGTTAAGGATGCCACAAAAGAACGCATCTATCCCGTAGGGAGGCTTGACAAGGCTACCACAGGCGTGCTTCTGCTGACAAATGACGGTGACCTGGCCGGCAAGCTGACACATCCGTCATACGGGGCAGCCAAGGTTTATCATGTCTTTCTCGACAAGGAGGTCACCAGAAATGACATGGAAACGATAGTAACGGGTGTCACACTAGACGAAGGCATGGTCAGCGCAGACGCGGTGTCCTATCCTGATGCCGATGACCGCACCCAGGTAGGTGTCGAGATACACTCAGGCCAGAACAGGGTGGTAAGACGCATCTTCGAAAAACTTGGCTACCGCGTAAGGAAACTTGACCGGGTAAGCTTCGCAGGACTGACAAAAAAGAATCTTCAGAGGGGACACTGGCGAGAGCTGACGCTGAAAGAGGTGAGCATGCTCAAGAGAGGCATCTTCAAATAGACTCCCATGTCACACAGGTCAGGATTCGTCAATATACTTGGAAACCCCAACGTCGGGAAATCGACGCTGATGAACGTGCTTGTCGGCCAGAAGCTCTCAGTTGCTACCGCGAAGGCACAGACAACACGCCACAGGATCATGGGCATACTCACCGGCGAGGACTACCAGGTAGTCTACTCTGATACCCCGGGCATCCTGAACCCGAAATACAAACTCCAGTCAGCCATGATGAGATCCGTTGAATCGGCACTTGATGACGCCGACCTGATCCTTTACGTCACTGACGTCGTGGAGACAGCGCTGAAGAACGAAGGTCAGCTTGGCCGAATACTGACCTCTCCGGCAGATAAATTGATTGTAATAAACAAGATAGACCTGACCAACCAGGCTGACCTTGAGAAGCTTGTAGAGAGCTGGAACCAGACGGCACCGGGCGTTCCCGTACTTCCTGTTTCGGCAGTAAAACGGTTTAACACCGACCTGCTTCTCCGCGAAATCATCAGCCGCCTGCCTGAAGGCCCGCCGTACTTTCCGGAAGATCAGCTCACCGACAGGTACGACCGGTTCTTCGTCACAGAGATAATCAGGGGCAAAATATTTGAAACCTATCAGAAAGAGATACCCTATTCAGTTGAGGTTGAAATAGAAAGCTATAAGGAAGAGTCTGAACTCAACAGGATCGCAGCTGTCATATACGTTGCCCGTGACAGCCAGAAGGGGATCATCATTGGTCATAAGGGATCGATGCTGAAGAGGGTTGGCACGGCAGCCAGGAAGGATATGGAGGAGTTCCTCGGCAAGAAAGTCTTCCTTGAACTTTATGTAAGGGTGGCGCCGGAGTGGCGTGACAATCCCCGGATGCTGAAAAAATTCGGGTACCTGTAGATTTTAAACAAAGAGATGAGCAAGATAGTTGCAATAGTAGGAAGACCTAACGTAGGCAAATCAACACTTTTCAACCGCATGACGGAGAGCCGTGCAGCAATAGTAAACGAAGAGAGCGGCGTGACCCGCGACAGGCATTACGGGAGAGTGATCTGGAACGGGGTCGACTTCTCCGTGATCGATACCGGAGGATTCGTGGAGAACTCTGACGATGTGTTTGAGAGCGAAATCAACAGGCAGGTAAAACTTGCCATCAGTGAAGCTGACGTGATACTCTTCATGGTTGACGTCGAAACAGGCATCCATGAACTCGATAAATCCGTTGCAGAAATGCTCCGTAAGGTTGAAAAGCCGGTTATCACAGTGGTCAACAAGGTTGACAACAACCAGCGGCTGCTCGATGCGGCTGAGTTTTACGGACTGGGACTGGGCGACTATTTTTCAGTCAGCTCCGTCAACGGCAGCGGAACCGGTGATCTCCTTGACGAGATAGTGAAGCACCTCCCCGATTCACAGGAGGAACCAGGCGAAGATATCCCCAGGGTGGCAGTGGTGGGCCGCCCGAACGTGGGCAAGTCATCACTTGCAAACACCCTCCTGGGCGAGGAGAGAAACATCGTCACCCCGGTGGCCGGAACAACCCGTGACTCAATACACAGTCTCTACAACAAGTTCAACAGCCGTTTCCTGCTGATAGATACCGCGGGCCTGCGCAAGAAAGCAAAGGTGGATGAGGATATCGAGTTTTACTCGATCCTAAGGGCTGTCAGATCAATCGAGGAGAGCGACCTATGCCTGCTGCTCATCGATGCAACCCGCGGGCTGGAGTCGCAGGATCTCAGCATCATGAGCATCATACAGAAGAACAACAAGGGCATGATCCTCCTGGTGAACAAATGGGACCTTATTGAAAAAGATCAGGCCTCCACGAAAAAGCTTGAGGAGGAGATCAGGTACAGGACAGCTCCCTTCACCGACTACCCCATACTCTTTATCTCTGCCATCACGAAACAGAGAGTCCATAAGGTGCTGGAGCTGATAATGACCGTTTATGAAAACAGGAGGCGCAAGATTCCGACATCACAGCTGAACGAGGTTATGCTCAAATTCGTGAATGATACACCCCCTCCGTCACTAAAAGGCAAGCATATAAAGATCAAATACGTGACCCAGCTGCCTGCGGCATACCCAACTTTCGCCTTTTTCTGCAACTTCCCGCAGTATATAAAAGACCCGTATAAACGGTTCGTTGAAAACAGGCTCAGGGAGAGCTTCCCGCTTACAGGTGCCCCGGTAAAGATTTTCTTCAGAAAAAAATAAATACATTTGGTGTGATTTTTGCAGCAGAACAAAATTGTCAGCTGATGAAGAAGAGAGTTATCATACCCGTTTTGGCAACGCTGATCATGGCAGTTGCCTGCGAAGGCCCGGAGCGGCTTCCCGCCGAGCCCAGGATTGAGTTCAGGGCTTTCTCACAGTATGATACAATTGATCTGCTTGGCAATCCCGTCAAGGCAGGAAAAATCACATTCTATTTTGAGGACGGTGACGGCGATCTTGGTATAGATGCCTCTCAGACCCCTGGCTTTGATCCCTCGGGCAACCTCTTTCTGAAGCTCTACCGGGAAATCAACGGAGAATTTGTACTGGCAGAACCAACAGATCCTCTGTACCCCTCGGAATACCGCATACCCTACCTTGAAACAGCAGGACAGAACAAGATACTCAGGGGAACAATTGATGTCACAATCATGTACATCCTGTACAATACCCCTGACATTCTTTACTATGATTTCTGGATCAGGGACAGGGCTGGCAATGAGAGCAACACTGCCACTACCTGTGTCTTTGTCTTCGGGGAGAACGGCCCCTGTGCTCCTGAGTGATCGTGATCAGACCCTCAGACCCATAAAGAGGACATCATCAACCTGTTCATGTTTTCCCATCCACTCGAAGAAAAACTCCTTTACATGATTTTGCTGGTCAGCAGCACTTAAAGGCGCCAGTTCGTCCACAAGCGTTTTCAACCGGCTTATTTTCATCTTCTTGCCTCCGGTGCCGCCAAACTGGTCGCAGTAACCGTCAGTAAAGAGATAGACCATATCGCCTTCGCGAAGGTGATACTCCTGGTCATCATAGAATTTCTCAATTACCGACTCACCTCCTACCGAAGAGCGGTTACCCCTTACATAATGTTGAACGCCGTCGATCACGAGGATCACCGGCCGCATTGCCGAAGAGAAGACCAGTTGCCTGGTGGTGATATTGAATTCACACACCACGATGTCCATGCCGTCATTTGATGCCTCCAGTTCCTGGTTCTGGTTCAGGGTGGAGAATATCTGCCTGTCAAGCTCATGCAGCACCTGTGAGGGACGGGTGATTTTCTTGACTGTAATGATATCCTGCAGCAGCGCCGTTCCTATCATTGACATGAATGCGCCGGGGACGCCGTGGCCGGTGGAGTCAGAGCAGACAACCATGAAGCGGTCCTTGTCCACCCAGTCAAACCAGAAGAAGTCCCCGCTGACTATATCGCGCGGCTGGAAAAATACGAATGCCTCTTTAAAGACTGAGCCCAGGCGGGCCGTGTCGGGAAGCACGCTGCTCTGAATTCGCTTTGCATACTTGATGCTCTCAGTTATGTCAAGGTTCTTCTGTGCAAGCTCTTCCTTCTGCTCATAGACCTCAGCGGTGCGCTTCTGCAGTTCACTCTCGAGATACTCACGCTGCTTCCGGTGAGCTCTTTCACGAAGTCTCACAATGACAAACACCACGGCAGCAATGAGGGCCAGCAGTGACAGCAGGAACCACCATCTCTCGGTGACAGGTTTCTGGATGACCAGATCAAACGATGCCGCAGTTGCATGTTCAGGTTCATCACGTGTAAGAGCTTCAACGTTGAACCTGTAGTGCCCGTCACTCAGATTATAGGTTACTGACCTGTCCGGTGTGACCTCACTCCACTCCTCGTTGAAATTATCAAGCCGTGTCCGGTAGATAACGTTGAGCGGATCGCGAAGCGAGATACCCGCATAGTTGACCTTTATGTTGTACGATTTTCTGTAGGGCAGGTTGTAGCTCTCACGGTAGGGATACACTGTGTTGTTTATTACAACAGATATGATGCCTGCCTGCGGCGGTGCTGCCTTCTCAGGCTCCAGGGCCGGGTCATACCTGATAATCCCCTCACTCGTTCCGATAAGCACCTTGCCGTCAGCAAACCGGGCAATGGAATTTGGCATACAGTCGCCCCTGACGCCAAAGTCAGTGGTGTAGGCCCTGACTGATCCGGTGGCGGGATTGATGATCGAGAAACCCTTCTGATGTCCGGTCCATATCCTGCCGTCATCTGCAATGATGGCGCTGTAGCAGAAGCCTGTCAGCAGCCCGTCAGCCTCGGTGTAGTTCAGCACGGTATCTCCCGCAAAGAGAAAGAGGCCGTTGCCGTTAGTCCCTGCACATATCGTCCTGTCGGGCCCCACCGAGAGGCTGCGTATCTCATTCACCCTGCTTCCTTCCATTACGAGGCCTTCAGTGCGGACGCCTCCGGTGACATGTATGTAGCAGAGTCTGTCGGTTTTGGTTGCAACCAGCACCTCCCCCGGCCTGTTGATAACTATCTGGGAGATATAATTGTGAGGTAGCATTTCAAGGGTAGTGTAAACAGCCTTTGTCATTCCGCTTTCAATGTCTAGAAGAAGGACGCCGTCACTTGTCCCCAGCCATAAGTTTTCGCCATCCGCGGCAATTGAATTGATGTGGTTCTGACCCGGGTTTCCCGAGAGGAAGAACCGCCGCGGTGTGCCGTCACTCTTCAGCAGCCATACGCCGTCACTGACAGTACCGATCCATATGTTGCCTCTTTCATCAGTTGCCCAGGTGTTGATTCCAGACCCGCCGGTTCTGCCTGCAAGAGGTCTGAATCCGCTGAAGCTGCCTGTCCCGGGATCGAAGTCCCATAGGCCGCTCCTTGTTCCTGCCACAGTCCTGCTGCCAAGGATTCCGACGAATGTTATTTCCTTGTTAACTTCAGGTTTGTGAAAAGCGAAGGCATTGGTTGTCACACCCGCCAGTCCCCTGTTGAAAAGACCTATCCACAGGTTCTCCTCCCTGTCCCTGAAGATGGTGCGTACATTGTTCCCGGGCAGTCCCGAGTTGAGGTCATAACGGTCATTGATCTCCATCTGCAAGTAGTCGCTGCTGAAAGCTGCCCTCAGCACCCCTGCATCCATTGTGGCTATCGCCAGGCACTTGCCTGGCAGAACGGCAAGTGCGGGTATGCTGACTGTGCTCAGTGTGGTGTCACCGGCTGCCGAGGCCGTCATTCCGTCACCTGATCGCCTGATCATGTAGAGCCCCCTGTCTCCGGTGCCTGCAAACCATATGTCTTCTTCCATGCGTACAACTGTCTGCACCCATGTATATTCAAGGTCAGGGAAGCTAAGTTCGCTGATCGCTTCTTCGCCCTGCGCAACGCAGAGATGGAGGTTGTCCTGTGTGGCAGCAAAAAATCTGTCCCCGCCGGCGGGGGCGATGTCAAATATTGTCATATCTGCCGGCATCTTAATCCTGCTTATCCTTTCACCGTCACCGGGTTCAGCAATGTAGATGCCCTGCGTCTGGGTCACGATCCAGACTTTGCCCTCCGGTCCTTCTGTGATACGGTTGATCTTATCCGTTTCCGGCAGGTTCCTTCGTACCATCGTCCCTCCGTCACTCCAGGTGTAGAGCGATCCATCGCTCATGCCCACCCACATTGTGCCCGAACTGTCACAGAACAGTGCGCTGGTGTTGCCGCGCGGCAGGGTATCGGTAAAGGTTACATGATGAAAGGAAAAGCCGTCATACCTGTACAGGCCGGTGTCAACCCCTACCCAGAGCAGGCCGCTCCTGTCCTGTGCCAGGACATTCAGATAGCTTCCGGGCAGACCGGAATACTCATCATAAAGCCGGTAACTGTGCGTCTGGGCAGAAGACGGTGAGTGGTACAGCAACTGCAACAGAACGGCACAGAGCGCTGTAATCGTTATTTTTACGCAACCGGGCATGATTATCTTTTGGGTACTACCTTTATCCGGGGCTTATAGACGGGAACACCGCCGATGGGTGCGCTGAAGAACGGAAGATTCTCTCCATACTGGTTCTGCACTGAAACCACCACGTTATTGTTCTTTACAAGGTCTCCCCTTTTCTTGTAAAAGCGAAAATCAAGAGACTTTCCTATCTCTCCATCGAGAATGGGCATCTTTGAATCTATCCATACATCATCTCCTGACAGAGGCAGAAACTGCCCCTTCCTCTCCACGGAAACGACAATAAAATCACCGTCATTGTCCCAGTCAAAGTTTCTTGTCTGGATATAGATGCATCCGCTGTCAATGAACGGATAGATATGCGAGACAAAGGAGGTATCATTATTGTTCCACATCCTGAAGGTGTATTCATAAGTGAAAGCATTGGCCCCGTCAACGGGAACATTGGTGTCCGGCCTCCTCGAGATTGCATACCTGTACAGGTTGCCGTCATCACCCGAGATACCGTCACAGATGATCTTGAAAATGTTGCTCTGAAACTTGGGATAATATTCGCCGTCAGCGGGATTGAACGGTCCGAATGTAAACCAGCGCTCGTCAAGCTTGTTGTCCATCCCGAAGGTGCGTGTAGCCAGAAGTGTGCCACTTTTGTAATTACCTTTCGGATTTATTCCGTTTGCTTCCGTATGGGTATAACATCCCTTCCCTCCGTATATTGAATACATCATCCTGGTGTTCCAGAAATTATTGAGCTCATCAGTTTTCCCTCCGACTTCCGGATCATAGACCCTGATATAGAACGGGTCCTTGTAATCTTTCGGCAAGGCAAAGAAAAATGTCTGGGAGAAGTCGTCATCTCCCCAGGAGGTGACTCCTCCTTCTTTCCCGAATGTCATCAGAAAAGGTACGTTCTCATCCGGGCCCGGCACTTCCTGGGCGTTCACCCTCGCGGGCACGGCTGCGAGAACCATGATAAACATCGACAGTATTAAGCGGGTAACTCTCATCTTCCTCCTTGAATAATCAATTTCCGTTTGCTGATACCTCTATGTCCCTGCAGACACACACCTCACGCACAACTCCCCCGGCGTCAGGCGCTGAGCTTACAATCAGCTGTATATTGTACCTTCCCGGAAGTGCATAAACCTTTGACACCTCCAGTCCTGTTGCAACAGTCTCATCCCCAAAATTCCAGTAGTACCGGTCAATCTTCATTCCCGGCAGATATGTAGCGCCAGCATTAAGGGTTAACGTCTCTCCGGCCATTACAGTATCCGGAGCTGCAATCACAGGCTGCTCAATATCTGTTATCTCGAGCTCATACGAAGCCTGTCTCTTCTCAATTCCGCCGGTAATAAGGTTCACCATGTCAAGGCTGACATCATAGATCCCGGGGCCGGCGTAACAATGCTCGGCAGTTATTCCCGCTGCCCTGGTGCCGTCACCAAAGTTCCACTCCCACCGGAAACCGGTCTTGATTGTATCCTGCTTCAGCGCGTTCTCCTCTATGAATTCATAGCAATAGCTGTTCTTCTGAAGAGTGTCGCACGATGACCAGCGTATTATTGTTGAGGCGAAACTGTAAATATCGTCGTTGAAGTTGCGCCTGTTGGAGGCAAAGAAGCCCTGCATGCCTCCCTGTGCAGCATAGAAGGCAAAGTCATCCGACTCTGAGTTGATCGGTTCTTCAAGGTTTACAGGCTTTGTCCACGATCCGAATGACAGGCTGGAAGACCAGATGTCAAGACCGCCCTTCCCTCCCGTTCTGTCAGAGGCAAAATAAAGCCTTCCCGAGCTGTGAAGGAAAGGGTGAATCTCGGCAGCGCTGCTGTTTATCTCAGGACCCAGGCTGACGGGATCAGACCAGCGGCCGTCATTATTTTCGCACATGTATATGTCATACCTGCCCAAACCGCCCGGCATGTCAGAGCAGAAGAAGAGATACCTTCCGTCGGCCGAGACAAAGGGATAGGACAGGTTGTAATCCGGGTTGTTGTATTCAAACGGGGTGATGTCAGTCCACTTTGAACCGCTTCGCATTGCGGTAAAGATACCGAGCCTGTTGGGCTGCCTCCTCTCCTGTTTGCTGCCATCAGAGAGATTTCGTGTGAAATAAAGCGTATTGCCGTCGGCAGAGACCGATACCGGGCCTATGTTCGCATCCTTTACAAGCCCGGGAGCAAAACGGGTGGCAGAGACCGGCATACCCTCCTCGTTGAAGGGAGCAAAGTAAAGCTCGTAAAGCCGGACACCCTCAAGGTTCTTTTTGGTCAGAAAAGGATTGCTCTTCCTGTTTGAACAGAAGAGAATGCCGTCATTCATAATCACAGGGGCCATGTCGTCAGACGATGAGGATATCTTTGAGATATACGTGACCTCAAATGTTCCCTTCGCCTGACCGCTGAGCAGAGCGACCGGGCCGGTCAGAGCGAGCAGAACTGTTGCGATATATACCAACCGTATCCTCATCCTGTCAGAAATACCTTGGAGATGTTGCACTGACCTCAAATTCAAATTCGTACCGGAGTGAAACCTCATGCGTCCCGGATGTGTAGTTATTCAGATGACCAAGCTGATAGTCAAATGAGTAGCCCAGCTTCAGCTGAGGGGTGACCTGCAGGTCAAGCAGGGCCACAGCCGCTTTCTCGGCTATCCTGTACGACCCTCCTACCCAGAGAATGTCCGCAAAAATTAAATTGGCGTTGAGGTCAAACTCTATCGGCTCATTCATCGCGTACCTGACAAGCACCGAAGGCTTTACCTTGAAACTGTCAGCAAACCGCAGGATTGTTCCGGCTGTGAAATAGCTCCTGAAATGCGTATAGTCAGGCTTTACACTGAATTCATCAGTGGCGTCCCTCTTATATGTTAGCAGCGACGGCACCGAGAGCCCTGCGAAGTATTTGTCGGTATAGTAGTAGAATCCGACTCCCATATTCGGAAGCGTGTATTTCATGTCACCCGTCAGAAGCGGATCAGTCGGGTTTCCGTCAGGGAACTGCAACTTGTTATAGTTGGTGTTGCTAAGATCCAGGCCACCCTTGAGGCCCATGGAGAGCTTGCCCCTGCCGAGCCTCACGCTGTATGCGTAGAAGGCATAGATGCCCACATCCTTCGTAACTCCGTAAGTCAGATAGTCAGCCATAAGGCCAAGGGAAACCTTTTCCTTGTTGTTTATGGGACTGTGCAGTGAGAGTGTCTGGAACTGAGGAGCGCCTGTTATCTTTGCCCACTGTTTACGGTATGAAAGGTTGGCGCTCAGCGCTTCCCTGGTGCCGGTATATGCCGGGTTTATTATCAGCCCGTTGGTGAGATACTGGCTGGTAATGGGCACCTGTTGGGCAATTGCTGCAGAGTGCACCGCCACGATAAAGAGTATCAGTGTATATAACCTTCCCTTCATCGCTATCTCCTGAGAATTAAGAATCCGCTGAGATGGGCCGAATAGTCAGGAACATCCTGATCCTGTGCACCCTTGATTGTAAGCAGGTAATAGTAGGTACCATCGGGCACCTCGTTCCCGTTCAGGTCGAGACCGGTCCACGCCCCTACGGGATCATTGCTCCGGTAATCATCGGTACGGTAGACCACCGCACCTGCCGTATTGATTATCACAAGCTCATTACGGGTGAACTCAAGCCCTTCCACATTGAAGTAGTCATTGATCCCGTCATTGTTGGGAGTGACACCCTGCGGGATAATAAGTTCGGGCACTGTCAGGGTCACGGGGACTCCGGCTGAGACACATTTTCCATTGGTGACCGTGAAGATAAAGGTATTGCTTCCAAAGTCCAGCTTCCTGATCTCCGTGGTTTTCTCTCCCGGGGCCGAAAAGACCGGCTCTGTGCTGCCGCTGTTGTTGTCATAACTCCATGCTGCCGTTCCCGCTCCGTCAAAGCTGCCTTCAAGGATTGCTGCAAACTGGTAGGGAAGCAGCGTTCTGTCCTCTCCTGCAGTAATATTCAGAGGCATGATGTCAATTGTCACAGTCACCGGATCTGAAACAGAGGTGCAGCAGTTATTCTCACCCGAGAAGACACTCCTCCTGAACTGGGTGGTCTCGCCGAGCTGCGGCGGCTGATAGGTGGCAGCATTGTTTGTGCCTGTTGCCGTGACCCAGTCGGATGACGTTGCACCCTTTCTCTCCCAGAGATATTTGTATTTGCCGTCACCTCCCTGCGGTGCACTGCCGTTAAGCGCAGCTGCCGCCGTGGTATTGCAGACCGTCTGGTTTGCCGAGATTGTGTTTCCGGTTATCTGCGGAAGGACTGTGATCCTGAATACCGAGTTCTCGGAGCATACTCCCGATGTCACCGTCCTCCTGAACCATGTTGTGGTTGCAAGGGAGACTGGTTGAAATGAATTACCTGTTTCTGTCAGCGGGGTAAAGATGCTGTTGTCCGTTGAAGAGGCCCATGCATAGGTGAATGTGCCAAGCCCGCCAGCGGGTGTGCCTGACAACAATGCCGGAGCAGTTCCCGTGCAGATAGTGTCATGACCCTCTGCGGGCAGGTCTATCTCAAACCCGGTGATCCGAGGATCGACTGTTATATGAACAGTGTTGCTCGTGCTGCTGCATGCTGATGAGGTGACCGTGCGCCTGTACCAGATGCCTGCTGCCTGGGGTGTGCCTGGAAGATCCTCGGCTACCGAACCTGACATGTTGGTGAATGCAGTGCCGTTGCTGCTGCTCATCCACTGGTATGTGTATGTGCCGGGGCCTGCTCCGTTGGCCGGCACCGTACCGTCAACGGTAGCCGGTGAAGTACCCTCGCAGATCGTCTGATCAGCGGCAATGATATTGTTTGTGATGGACGGGTGTGATACCAGGGTAACGGTATTGCTTACCGACTGGCATGTATTGTTGAGGCCGCTGTAAACCATTCGCCTGAACCAGGTGGTGCCCGGGGCATCATCCTGCACATCATAGCCTGGTGTGTTGCCGGCGCCGGCTGCCGGTGCCCAGACGGCGTTATCCGTGCTGCTCATCCACTGGTAGGTGTATGAGGGTGCGGCGCCGCCGCCGGGGGCGCTGCCGGTAAGGTTCGCAAACTGTGTGCCTTCACAGATGGTCTGATCAGCAGCGACGGCGTTGTTGGTTATCACGGGCAGTATCGTCACAGTCACCGGAGCGCTGACATCCACGCAGGCCCCGGAGGTGACCACCCTGTGATAATGCGTTGTTGCAGTAAGGGCCTGCGGATCATACGCAGCGGAGGCGGCGGCGCCCGGCGCACTGCTCCAGACACTGTTGTCAGGACTCTGCTCCCATTGATAGTAAAAGATACCCGTTCCTCCTGATGGCCCGGCATTGAGAGAGTAGAGCTCATCGGGATTCATGTTGTAGCAGAGGGTGGTGTCACTACCCACAAGGTTACCGGTGATCCGGGGATGAACGATGATTCGCACCGGGAGACTCCTGTCGATGATGCCGGCGCCGTCATTGACAACCCTTCTGAACCAGAGTGATACGGCCTCTGTAATTACCGGGGTGTAATCGATCGAGGTGCCGGGAACATCTGTCCATGTAATATTATCGTAGCTCTTCTGCCACTGGTAGGTATAGGTTCCGCTGCCGCCGGCAGGACGCGTCCCTGTCATTTTCGGGGGAATCATCCCCTCGCAGATCGAGTCGAGGCGCGTCTGGCTGTATGCAACGTAGATCTCGTTGAAGAGAAAACCGTTAAGAGGCAGGTTAAGGTTGTTGCGTACCAGTCCCGGCAGACCGTCCCTGTTGGGGTCCCCGGTACTGTGTATGCCACCCTGACCACCTTCAACAGTGGCTGTTCCGGGAAATGGTCCGGTTGTCCAGATCAGTCCTCCTCCGCCGCCACCGCCGGCGCCGTTCTGGTTAACGTTGTCACCCCCCTTGCCTCCGTCGGCTGACAGGACAGGGGCACTGACGTAGCTGCGCGAGCTCAGTATGACTGAACCGCCGGCTCCGCCACCGCCGGCTCCGCTGTTTGCAGCAGTATTGTTAAGTGCTGTGGCTCCGCTTGCGTTGATGATCCGTCCGTTACCAACGACGGTGTCTGCATGGATAATAACAATGCCTCCGCCGCAGGCACCGGCAGAGACTGACGGTGTGGTGAGGTATACCGAAGCACCTCCGCCGCCACCCATAAAGACACCAGTGTTCAGGGTGGGATAGCTTGATATTGAAAATCCTTCGCGGCCTCCGGGATTAAGACCACCGCAGACATCAGGAGCAATCTCCTGGTCTCCAACGCTTCCCCTGCCGTAGTTTGAACCTCCTCCACCGCCGGAGAAGTGGCCGTTACCACCTCCGCCGCCGGTCATATTGGCTCCCTTGCCTTTCATGAAGGCAGGATACAATGGCTGGTCAGTGGCGGTCCTGATGCCAAGACCTTCGCCCTTATAACCGGAAGCATGCGACCATATACTGTAAGACTCCCATGTGAGAGTATCATCTGAATTCTGGCACAGGCCGCTTCCCTGAGACACCATGCCTCCACTGAAACCTGAGCCGATGACGTTGATATCTGCGTTGAGTGTCAGCACTCCCTTGACCATGAATACAAGAACCCCTCCCCTGACAGCGGCAGAGTCCCAGGGCTGGCATGTGAGCTGGGTGTTGACAACGGCATCGAGGTAGGTCCTGACCTTCACAAGCTGCACCTTGGCTGCAGCACTGTAGCTGTTAAGCAGTACACGTGTAAACTGAACCCTGCGTGTGACGGTGTTCACAGATTCGACTAAAATGATCTCATATTTGCCCGGCGTGCCGATTACGTTCTGATAATTGCCCTCAAGGTCAAATCCGGCATTGATCCTGACCCCGCTCATCTGCATCACCATCACCGTGTCATTCGCGGCAAAACCGGTGACATCATCCAGCGTGACATAATCAGTCCCCACCTCTGTAACCTTCGCATAAGTGTTGATCTGACCTGTAAGAAGGGGAGTCTGACCGGAAACAGAAATACCCCAACCGGTTATCATGATGAAAGCAATCAGCAGATTACCTCTGGTTACGTAACGATTAATTAGGGGCATTTGGCGGTCCTGATTTGCTAATTTACTTTATTTAAACTGAGAATCTGACGGATTATTTCAGAAACCTGCTTATTCTTCAGTCTAAACCGCGTAAAGAAGCGGTATTTCCACGGTGAATACCGTACCTGTGTCATGTCCTGTGGTAAACCATATCTTTCCGCCGGCGCTCTCCACATACCTCTTGACAATGGATAACCCCAATCCCATGCCTGATGACTTTGTTGTGAAGTTCGGCGTGAAAATCCTCGAAATCATCTCATCCGGAATGCCGGAACCGTTATCTCTCACAGTAATCTGCACAGCGTTGCCCACAGCGGTAACCCCGATCCTGATCTCGCCTTTTCTTCCTGCCGGGATAGCCTGCATGGCGTTCTTTATCAGATTGAAGAAGATACTGTTCAGGTGCTCCCTGTCAGCCATTACCACAGCTTTGGAAATATTGCCGCTGTCAAGCATTATGACAGTGTTATCAGCGTGGCCGAACAACGTCAGCGTTGTCCGCAACTGGGCAATAACATCAACTTCAGCAGGATTGGCACCCGGGAGCCTGGCGAAATATGAAAAGGCAGAGGCTATGTTTGACAGGTTATCAATATATTCTATCTGATTGGCTGTAAATCCTTTAATGGTTGAGTCAAAGTCAGGCACCCGGTCATTCCACGACTTCAGCAACTGCTGAACATTAAGTTTCATCGGTGTGAGCGGGTTCTTGATTTCATGAGCAATCTGCCGTGCCATCTCCCGCCAGGCCATCTCCCGCTCGGTTCTCGCAAGCTTGTTGGCACTCTCATCCAGCTCATCAGTCATGCGGTTGTACTGCTTTACAAGCTCGCCCACCTCATCACGGCTGCTGTAGCTTATATGCTCATTCTTCTTTCCGTAGGCCACTGAAGCCATCGCCTGCTGAATCATATTGAGCGGGCTGGTTATCCTGTCACTCAGGAATACAGATACCCACATCATCAGAAGCAGGAAGAGAAGCGCAAAATTGATCAGCGTGACAATCAGATTGGAGGTCTCGCCTGTCAGCAGGTTTTGCATGGTAAAATAGGGTACGTTCAGATATGCCAACAGCCTGTTTTCTTCATTATAGAAAGGCAGATATGCAGACAGATAGCTCATTTCACCAATTGTCTCAATACCTATGTATTCCTCTTTGCCCGGGGAGGTGAGCACTCCGTAGGCAACAGGATCAATCATGCTCCCCTCAAGCTTGCGGGTAAATACCTCCGGCCTGGAGGTGGCCAGGAGTCTGCCGGAAGGCGAATAGAGATTGATATCCGTAAAAAAGACGTTCGAGAATTTCACCAGGAGATGGTTAAGGCTAGGGTAATCCGGTGTCTGCCATCCCTCCTCGATGGTCTTCTCCGAGGAGAGTTTGTGCTCCAGTTCGATGGAGAGCGACTCGGCCTTTTCACGAATAAGCCTGGTGTGGTTAGTGCGGAATTGCCTGGTGCTGAGCATCAGGGCCCCTGTTATCACAATAATGAAAACCACTGTCAGAACGCCGGCAAAAGAGAGCTGCAGGCGTCTGCGAAACGTGTTAGTCTTCAGCAGCTCACGGGGCTGACGGGTGAAGATGACAAGCAACGCAAAGACATATAAGAGGATCACTATAAACAGATAGGCGAACGTTATAATCCGGTCAAGAGTCTTCACCCGGGGAGCAGAAAGGGCGAGAGTCATGTCTCCGAGGGTATAGTAAAGATGTTTGAAATCAGGCGACTCGGCAAACCGGTATTCCTCTCTCTCCGTCTGGCCAGGCTCGATCTGAGTATCATACGGATATTCACCTGACCGCAGCACAAGAGTGCCTCCGTTGTACTTGGCATAAGAAATGTCCCTGAGCCTGGGAAAACGCTGATGACTGCCGTCAAGGAGCAACTCAGGGTAGCCTGCAAGGTAGGTCTTTATATGACTGACAAGCTCGATGAACAATCCGTTTGTAACACCGGGTGTGAGTTCATAGTAAAGATCAGAAAGGTACCATGCCCGGCCAGCGTTGTTGCGCATAAAGTAAAAGCCGGTCCGGGTGATTGTATCGCCTTCATTCCTTATGCGGCTGCCAAACCAGTCGAAGCAATTTGTCGCCTCTGAGCCTGTGGCTGAAAGGCTCAGCGGGGAATCATTGCGGCAGATGACAATGTTCAGATCGTAGTTCTCCCAGTACCCGTAGAAATAACCATCCTCGAGATACCTGTAGACAGCACTTATATCTGCACCGGTAATCGTCTCCCTGCTGACAAGCCCGGCAAGTACAGTATCGCCTTTCAGTGCGGGCCACATGTCAATCAGCATCCCCTCGGCAACCATGTCATTGTCATTCGCAAGTGAGATGGCCATCACTTTCATGTTCCTGTCCTCCTTAAGACCGGAATATTTCAAAATGAGAATTGTTGCATAAATCCCCGTCAGGACGGAGAAGAGTACCATGAGTGATACCTCGGAATATGATCTTCTCTGCCATAGTATGATGGCCAGCAACATGAGGAGTACCCAGACCATGCTCCACAGGCTGCATTCCGGAACCAGCAGGCAGGCCAGGGGCAGTGCCAGCGCAGAAATACCGGTCACCGAAATGCACTCAGCAACTCTCCACTCCCTCATCATCCGTGATGCCCTCATGAACAGTATCACCGGGACCGTCATCAGTAACATCACGGATATAAATCCGGCAAGGCTCATGAAGGTCATGTCAAGTATCCGGAAGGCCTCAAAGCTTATGTCCGAGTTCAGCACAAGGTCCCTGAAGCAGGCTTCTGCAGCCAGGAAGAGGATAAACCCTGCCAGCATCACTGCCCCGGGAACCGCATACTTCTTCAATCCCTTACCATCCCATGCTTCATTGAACTTCCCGTTCCTGAAAGTAAGCCGTACTCCTGACAAAATAAGCAGTCCGAGCAGCAGTGCATGTCCTACAGTGGGCATCAGCCTTCCGGCGGACCAGTGAAAGGGAGAGAACAGTTCCGTTGACTCAACCGAGGGGGGGAGGCCTGTCAGGAGGATTATGACATAACACATAGCCAGTGCTGCGAAGGCAACCGGTATCCCGGCCGGTCTGTCCGTCCTGCTGTCTATCCACCCTGAGGCAAGCACCACCAGCCTTACCAGCAGAAAGATAACTATCAGCCAGAGGAGTACCGGCAGGATCAACATGGTGGTATTCGGCTTCCTGTCAGGAAAGACCAGCCCGAAATGAAAATCATTCTCCGAGCCAAGAACATGATATTTCGTCTCCTCTTCATCAAATGTTATCCTGGTCTCTTCAGGCAGCGGAAAGATTCCGTTGAAACCAGACTTTAAAATGTCATTTACAATAGGGTACTGTTTATAAACCTTTATAAGGGCCAGCAGCTCGTATCCGGGAAACTCGCGGTGTACCGGCACGAACCAGCCATTACTGTAAAATACCGGTTTATGCTCATCAAATCCCTGTTCATAGATCACCGGGAAAGCGATGCTGTTGTCAGACCAGTAAGCGGCACGTCCATCCCTGTATACCAGCAGGGTGATTCCTTTCTTAAGCGCCTCACTGCCCAGGGTATTCCTGAAGAGCAATGCCGGGTCTCCGGTCTCCGTTATCGCCTCTTCGGTCCTGGACAGCAGCGTCTCCGCCTCCTTCTCGAGGGATGAGAGTTTTGCGTCAGCACGTGCCGTTCGTATACGCCACTCCAGGCCGCTGAAATAGAGCCCGTCAGCAGCTACAGCAAGAGCTGCTGCAACCAGGAGGGCTACGAAAACAATCCTGATATCCTTAAGTCTTCCTTGCATCTTGCTATTCATGATGATAGGGATCACCGGCATTGACCGAGAGTACCCTGTATAGCTGTTCTGCGAACAATAACCGTACCATCTGGTGTGAAAAAGTGAGCCTCGATAGAGATAAAAAGTGATTCGCCCTCGAGGTGACAGACGGATCAAAACCGTACGGCCCCCCAATCACAAAAACCATCCTTTTAGCGGGAAGCATCATCGCTTTGCGAAGCCACCCCGCCATTTCCAGTGTTGAATATGCCTGCCCCCGCTCATCAAGAAGCACCACGTGATCCTCAATTCTGAAGAAGGAGAGCATCTTTTCGGCTTCCCGGGACTTAACCCATTCAGCCGGGCGGTTACCGGGGTTTTTGACATCGGGCAGGGTTACGATCTCGAGACGGGCATATTTTGAGATTCTCTTCTCATATTCCGCCACCCCGTCCCTTATCCATGCCTGATCTGTCTTGCCCGTGAGCAGGAGCACCAGCTTCATCACTTTCCCCGGTTATCTTTGAATAAAGCAAATATAACAATTAAGCCCTTTTAAATCCGGAGCCGGCAGTGTATAATTAAAAGTGGTGCACTTTTTGATATAAATGGTTAAATTTGCTTTGTCCCTGAAACGGAAAGCATAAAGAGAACGAAATGAGAAAGAAGTTTTTGGCAACGGCAGGGTTGATACTTGCAATGGCGTTTTTGCTTGCCGCACAGGATCAGCCCAGGATACCTTCGGGTATTGCCATCGCCTTCCGCACGGGAAGCGCAGCAGGGCTCTCCGAATACCTTAACGGCACGGTGGAACTGGTCCTTCCCGGCAAGGAAGACTTTTACAGCAAGAGTGTGGCCGAGACAATCCTGAAGGATTTCTTCACCCGATACCGCTCACGCGAATTTGTCATCAAACACCAGGGTGCCAGGGGCGATGCGCAGTACGCAATCGCCAACCTCGAAACCGACAAAGGCAAGTTCCGGGTCTATTTTCTCCTGAAAAAGGTCAACGGCAACCCGCTGATTCACCAGATAAGGATTGAAGCCGATAATGAATGACAACGATCTCAGGTCATTTATCCTGAATGCCTTTGCCGAAGATACCGGCGGAGGTGATCACAGCTCACTTGCATCCATACCATCCGATGCCACAGGACGCGCCAGGCTCCTGGTAAAGGAGGAGGGCATCATCTCCGGCCTTCGCGTTGCACGCGAAGTCTTCAACGTGGCTGACCCTTCACTTGAGGTTGACATACTGCTAAACGACGGCGACGGGGTTAAATATGGTGACATTGCCCTCACTGTGGCCGGGAGAGTCCATCCAATCCTCCGCGCAGAAAGAATCATGTTGAACATTATGCAGAGGATGAGCGGGATTGCTACCGCCACTGCATACTACACCGAGGCGATCAGGGATACCCATGCCCGTATCACCGATACCCGCAAAACAACCCCCGGGATGCGGGCGCTGGAGAAGGAGGCAGTCCGTACAGGAGGCGGGGTAAACCACCGGATGGGACTCTATGACATGATCATGCTTAAGGATAATCACATCGATTATGCAGGAGGAATCACGGCAGCAATTGAAAGGACCAGGGAGTACCTGAAAAAACATCTCCTCAACCTGAAAATCGAGGTAGAAGCACGAAACATTAAAGAGGTAAGGGAGATCCTTGATGCAGGCGGTGTTGACCGTATAATGCTTGACAATTTTACAATCCCAGACACAAAGGAGGCCGTGACACTCATTGCCGGACAGACGGAGACGGAGTCTTCAGGGGGGATCACCATGGCCAACGTCAGGGATTATGCCCTGTGCGGCGTTGATTACATCTCAATAGGGGCTCTGACCCACCATATAAAAAGCCTTGACATGAGCCTTAAAGCCTACTGAAAATCATTTTTTATGAGCGCCAGGGAAACGTTGATCACAAAGACATACGGTATAAGAAATGCTGTACTGCCCGGTTTTGACGGCGCTCCGCTTGAGATGGTTGCACGACTCATCGTCAAGGGGCTCTTCGGACGAGGCGTCCTCGTAACCCGGGCCTCTGCCATCGCCTTCAATATGCTGATGGCAATGCTGCCGGCTACAATTTTTCTCTTTACACTCATTCCGTTTGTCCCCCTTCCCAATTTCCAGACCGAACTGGTGAAACTGTTTGAAAATTTCCTGCCAACAACGGCCTACAATCTGCTTGAAAGCACTATTGTGGACGTAATTACAAACAGGAGCGGAACACTGCTTGTTGCAATGTTCATTGCAACTATAATCTTCTCCACGAATGGTATCCATGCCCTGATGCACGCCTTCAACATATCAGCGCACGACTTCGTGAGCCGCTCATGGCTGCAGCAGAGAAAGATTGCTGTTTTCCTGCTGGTATTTATCCTGATCATGTTTTCTGCAGCTGCCGGCCTGATAATTCTGAGCCGCTCGGTGGTTGACAGGCTTGTTGAGATTGGGGTGCTGGAGATGAACCTTGTGTTCTATATAGTGATGATATTCAAATGGTTGTTGATTATTGTAATGCTATTATTTGCAATATCGACTCTTTACTACCTTGTGCCGGCCAGGAAGAAGGATTTCCGGTATATCTCCCCGGGATCAATAGTTGCCACAAGTCTCTTTATACTTACTTCACTGGGCTTCTCAGCCTATGTAAACAATTTCGGACAGTACAACAAGCTGTACGGCTCCATCGGAACATTCATGGTGATACTTATCTGGCTATATCTCAACTCCGTGGCATTGCTTGTGGGGTTTGAGCTGAATGTCAGCATCAGGGCAGCCACCTGCAACAAAATACCCGGAGACCATTAGTCCGCCTGCATCTGCCGGTCAGCGTTCCCTTTCCCGCGGGAAAAGCGTGAGATGTAATGATTTAAGATGAATTGTCCGGTCTACCCGCAGTGCAGGTATTCCTTCACAAGCGTCGCGATGGCTTCATTGTTGCCGTAGAGCTCCTCGCTGAGATGCTGGTCATTGTATGACTTCAGCTTCGTCGCCAGGGCATCGATGACCCCTGCCGGGAAAATACCATCCTTCTCAAAGTGGGCGCGCAATTTCAGGAGCGCCTCAGCTGAATCCCAGCATGAGGCAGGAAGTGACTCCAGCTTCTTCGCGTCAGTCTTCTCCTTTTCCTTGAAAATATTATAGTTGACATAAAGTCTGTCAGCCATCTCCAGTGCTCCCGGCATCTCCAGCCCGTGCTGTATTGCCACCGCAAGCCCTGCCATAAGCAGGTAGATATCAGCCGAACCGTCAGGTGAACGAAGCTCAACTGTCTGCCTTGAGACCTTGTCTGCCTTGCCTGACGGCTCGGCAGGATTGGCATCATGAATCATGTGCGAGGCTCCCAGCCACCCCAGCGGAACCCTGACAAGCACCGACCGGTTGCGATCGCCCCAGCAGATGTTAGTCGGTGCCTCCTGGTGCGGTACCAGCCTCAGGTATGATGTGGGAATCGTGTTTCCAAAAGCCGTCAGACCCTTGCTCAGGTCGAGGATGCCGGCAATCATCTTCCTGGCGGTCTGGCTGAGCTTGCCGTCCTCTATCATTGCGTTCTGCCCGTCTTTCTCAATCATCATGTGGATATGCATCCCCGAACCGGCCTTGCCCACGGTGATCTTAGGGGCAAAACTGACCTCCACACCGTATTTGTAGCCAAGCATGCGCAGTATCCACTTCGCTATAAGCAGCTGTTCCACAGCCTCATCCAGCGGCACATGCAGGAATTCTATCTCGTGCTGCTCGTAATCATCGCCGTCCTTCGAGAAACTGCCCACCTCGGAGTGACCGTACTTGATATGGCATCCCGCCCTGGCACAAAGCTCCAGGGCCTCAACGCGAAGATCCTCGAACTTCGCAAAGGGCTTCGACTGGTGGTATCCCTTCTGATCAAAGAGTGGGTAAAGAGCTTCGCTCGACGACCTTACATAGTACTCGAGCTCACCGAGAGCCCGTATTGTATATCCCGTGGCGGCAGTGAACCTTGATATCGCTTTGCGGAGAATATATTCCGGAGAGCTTTCAAGAGGCCTTCCTTCTGAGTTGTAGAATGAACAGAGGATCTCAAGGGTGGGTGTCTGCGCGAACGGATTCACGAAGGCAGTGCGGTACCGCGGCATCACGTAGAGATCACTCGATCCCGCCTCTATGAACGAAAAGAGGCTGGAACCGTCAACACGCTCACCTGATGTAAGAACCGAAACAAGATGATCACGACTGTAAGGCACAAAGTTGAGCGACTTGAGCTTGCCGTCTCCGGCCGCATACCGGAAGTTGACCATCCTGATGCCCTTGGCCTCTATGAAACGGACAATGTCGTCAGAGGTGAACTGGCCGGCAGGCTTTCTCAGAAACTGTACAAGCTCATTACGGCTCATAAGTATGTCATTATTCATCCTTCGTTTCTTTTAGGTGTCCGGCAAATGTAAAATTTTTTAGATGTAAAAAGCAAGAAGAATATCAGTATTGATTGCATCTGCGGAAGTAACTGTCATATCTTGATATCTATTTTTTACTATTTTTGACGTTTGAGTTTTGGAAACGGATGAGGAAAGCGGTAATCATTACAACCCTGCTGATTCTTGCTTCATGCCGGCATGAGGAGAAGAGTGAATGGTTCAATGCCGCAAAGGCGAAGGAGTACTTCGTCATTGTTGAGGATGTATGCAACAAGGACAACGGCCTCCTCTGGGGAGAAAACCTCTACGGTCCGGTGATGTACGTCGACGGCCGCAACAGGACGCTGTATGCCAGCCATCCTGACCCGGAGGGGTTGCTGAAGCTCAAGGACGGCGTTTACGAAGGGATCCTCCCGAAGGAAAGAATCATCGCCAACAATGTCATTGAGTTCGGAGGGTTCAAATATGCAATGGTGCCCCTGCCCGAAGCGGAAGACCGTTACCGCATGGTCACACGCACCGTCCACAGCCTCTTTCATTGCTTCCAGGACAGGCACGGGTTGAAGCCCTCTACCTTCAGCACCAGGCACCTTAACGAGAGAAACGCACGTCTCTATCTGAAACTGGAGTGGAAGGCACTGACCAATGCCATCCGGACAGATGGCGATGCACGCAGTCAGGCTATCCGTGACGCGCTGGTCTTCCGGGGAGCAAGGCGTGAGCTCTTCCCTGATGCCATCGCTGATGAGAACAAGTTCGAGAACTACGAGGGGATCACCACCTTTACATATATCAAGCTTTGCACTACCGGACCGGAAGAGCTGCGGAAGAGGATCCTCGAGTACCTCGACAGGATTTACCAGAACAATTCTTATGCCTGGGGCTACGGGTTCGTGCACGGAGCGCTTTATGCCACACTGTTGAGCGACAAGGGTTTTGATTTCAAGCAGATACAAACAACCGATTTTGACCTGGGCCGTGCCGCTCTTGAAGCCTACGGCGTAACCCTGCCGGTCGTATGCCGCGATGTGGCCGGCTCCCTGGCCTTCAATTATGACATTCTGGCCATCAGGGCCGAGGAGAGTGAGCGCGAGGCAATGATCAACGAAAACACGCGGCGCATAGTGACCACTTACAATGAGAAACCGGTTCTGACAATTAACATGGAGAGCCCTAACTTCAGCTTTGAGCCTGAGGACATAGACTATCTTGATACCCTTGGGACTCTTTATGAAAAGCTGCGCATCGCCGACAACTGGGGCAAGCTTGCGGTGGATAACGGCGGTGCCCTGCTGACCAACGACCTCCGTACACTGAGGGTGAGTGCAAAAGATATCCTTATTGAAAGGAATCATATATCGGCTGCAGGATGGCACATGGTTCTGAACGACGGGTGGCGTGCAGTGCCATCTGAAAACGGAAGCTACATAATCACAAAACAGTAAATCCCTTTTATTTCCGGCGGATCCTGGTGCAACACACCAGGAGATTGCTGTGGGCTTTTCATTACTCTATAGCAAGGCTTACCAGGGCGCTCCGGCGGGGCTTACTTTTCCGGCGGGACTTACTTCCTGAGGTGTGCCAGGCTCTCCTTGATTGTTGCAATACGCGCACGTGCATCAGCCTCCTTCTTGCGCTCCATCGTGATCACCTTTTCCGGTGCGTTTGCCACGAACTTCTCATTCGACAGCTTCTGCAGGACCGACTTCAGAAATCCCTCCTGGTAAACCAGCTCCTCTTCCAGCTTCCTGATCTCCTCCTCATGGTCAACACCGTCGGTAAGCGGAACGAAGAACTCATGGGTCTGAATCCTGAAGGAAGCGGCACCCTCAACCTTGCCTTCCACAACACGTATCTCCGAGAGGTTGCAAATACGGACAATGACCGCGTCAAATTCGGTTCCCGTGGCACCCGGCGAGGCGCACAGAATCAGCGGATCACGGGCCGGGATATTCCTATCCTTGCGGACGGCGCGGATGCCAGTGACTATCTCGCGGACCATGTCAAACCGCTGAAGCATCCCGGCCTCAAACGGTGCTGGAAGAGGCATCCTTTCAACCATTATGCTGCTTCCCTCCTTCCTCTCAGACAGGCTCTGCCATATCTCCTCCGTGATGAAGGGCATGAAGGGATGCAGGATCTTCATCAGGTCTTCGAAGATGACCAGCGTCTGGCTGTGCGTCTTTCCGTCCATCGGCTGACCAAAGGCCGGTTTGATGATCTCGAGATACCATCCCGAGAAATCATCCCAGAAGAGCTTGTAAGCCTGCATCAGAGCATCGGAGATGCGGTAACGCACAAAACTGTCCTCGATGTCTGCCAGCGTCCTGTCAATTGTGTTGCGCATCCAGGCGACGGCGGCGGCTGATGCCGGGGGCTGTGCAATGGCCTCATCGCGGCTCATAGTCATCACAAGCCTGAAGGCATTCCAGATCTTGTTGGCGAAGTTGCGCCCCTGCTCCGGCAGACTGTCATCATACAGAAGATCATTCCCGGCCGGTGAACAGAGAAGCATGCCAACCCTCACACCGTCAGCACCGTACTTATCTATCAGATCGATGGGATCGGGAGAGTTGCCGAGCGATTTCGACATCTTGCGCTTTTGCTTATCGCGTACCATGCCGGTGAGATACACATCACCAAACGGTTCGCGTCCGCGGTACTCAAAGCCCGCGATTATCATCCTGGCAACCCAGAAAAAGAGAATGTCCGGTGCAGTCACAAGTACGTTTGAAGGATAATAGTATTTAATATCCTCGTTATCAGGGTTATTGATGCCGTCAAAACAGGTTAGAGGCCATAGCCACGATGAGAACCAGGTGTCAAGCACATCCTCATCCTGTCTCAGATCGTTCAGCGTCAGCCCGGGGTTGCCTGAGGCTTTTCGCGCCAGCAGCAGTGCTTCCTCCTCGTGTTCAGCAACTACAAATTCGTTGTTGTTGTAGTACCATGCCGGAATCCGCTGGCCCCACCAGAGCTGCCGACTGATGCACCAGTCGCGCACATTCTCCATCCAGTGACGGTATACATTCCTGAACTTGTCAGGGAAGAGCCTGACAGTATCATCCATCACCGCGTCAAGGGCGGGTTTGGAGATATTCTGCATCTTCAGGAACCACTGCAGTGAGAGCTTTGGCTCGATGATGGCATGGGTGCGCTCTGACCTGCCAATCTTGTTGATATAATCCTCAACCTTTACAAGGGCGCCTGTACTGCGTAGCTCCTCCTCTGCCAGACCCCTGGCTTCAAAACGGTCCTTGCCTACGAAGAGGCCTGCCACCTCCGCGATGGTGCCGTTTTCATTGAAGATATCGATGGTCTGAAGATTGTACTTCAGGCCTATCTCATAGTCGTTGATGTCATGCGCCGGGGTGATTTTGAGGCATCCGGTGCCAAACTCCATATCGACATAGTCGTCGAAAATGAATGGTACCTCGCGGTTAACCATAGGGACGATTACATGTTTGCCCTTCAGGTGGGAGAAACGTTCATCTGCAGGGTTGGCGCAGACTGCAGTATCACCCAGAATGGTCTCCGGGCGGGTGGTGGCAACCGTGACGTAACCTTCCTCTCCAACTATTTTGTACCGGACATAATAGAGCTTCGACTTCTCCTCGGTGTAGACAACCTCTTCGTCAGAGACGGCAGTGAGAGCCTGCGGGTCCCAGTTGATCATCCGTACACCCCTGTATATCAGCCCTTTGTTGTAGAGATCAACAAATACTTTTATAACTGAATTGTACCTGGGTTCATCCATTGTGAAGATCGTGCGGTCCCAGTCGCATGATGCGCCAAGCCTCTTGAGCTGCTCAAGGATGATGCCTCCGTGCTTGTGGGTCCACTCCCATGCATGGACAATGAACTGCTCGCGGGTCAGCGATTTCTTTTCTATTCCCTCACTGCGCAGCTTGCCTACCACCTTGGCCTCGGTGGCTATGCTGGCATGGTCGGTTCCCGGAACCCAGCAGGCATTGAAACCCAACATGCGGGCACGCCTGATGAGAACATCCTGCGTGGTGTTATTGAGCATGTGACCCATGTGCAACACCCCGGTAACGTTCGGCGGAGGAATAATGATTGTATAGGGCTCACGGTTGTCAGGATTGCTGCGGAAGAAACCCTTCTCCATCCAGTAACTGTACCACCTGTTTTCAGCTGAGGCGGGTTCGTATTTTGATGGTATATCCATTGGAGTTGCGATTTGCGGTTTGCGAATTAAGCGCACAAAATTAACATTTTGTTGTCAGTATGGAAAAAGTAGGCGGGCATATGCCTGAAATCATTTTGATCTAAACTGAATTTGAATACATTTGAGACGCTAAGTTATCAGGGATTTAAAACATAAAGCCATGCCAAAGATTTCAGAAAAGGCCGGGATGATGCCGGCATCGCCCATCCGCAAGCTCGTTCCATATGCTGAGGAGGCAAAACGCCGTGGAGTAAAGGTTTACCACCTGAATATCGGCCAGCCAGACATACACACTCCGGAAGCGGCGTTGCAGGCGCTGAAGAATATGGACCTGAAGGTCATAGAGTACACCCACTCTGCCGGCAACGAATCGTACCGGCGCAAGCTTGCAGCCAGCTACGGTAAAATCGGCATCGGGATTGACCACTCTGAGATCATCGTTACCACCGGCGGCTCCGAGGCCGTGCTCTTCGCGTTCATGTCATGCCTCAATCCGGGCGAAGAGGTAATAACCTTCGAACCGTTCTATGCAAACTACAACGGCTTCGCCACCACGGCCGGGGTAAAGATTGTGCCGGTCAGAACATACATTGAGAATGAATTCGCCCTGCCTCCCATCGCAGAGATAGAGAAGAAAATCACCCCGAAGACGAAGGCAATCCTTATATGCAACCCCAACAACCCTACAGGTGCCCTCTACTCGAAGGAAGAGCTGATGCAGTTGCGTGACATCGTGAAAAAACACGATCTCTTCCTCTTCTCCGACGAGGTTTACAGGGAGTTCTGCTATGGCGCAGAGCATTTCTCAGCCATGCAGCTTGAGGGGATAAGGGATAACGTGATTCTCCTCGACTCGGTCTCCAAGCGTTACAGCATGTGCGGTGTACGCATAGGCGCCCTGATCACCCACAATAAAGAGGTGCTTGGTGCAGCGCTCAAGTTCGGACAGGCGAGACTCTGCCCGCCGGAGCTGGGACAGCTGGTGGCCGAAGCTGCCATTGATACCCCAAAAGAATATTTCACGGAGGTTTATGATGAGTATATCGCCCGCCGTGATTTCATGGTCAATGCCCTGAACCATATGCCGGGAGTCTACTGCCCGCTGCCACGCGGTGCATTCTATACGGTTGTGAAACTGCCGATAGATGACTCCGACAGGTTTGCTCAGTGGCTGCTGGAGGACTTCTCATACAAGAACCAGACGGTGATGGTGGCACCCGCAACGGGTTTCTACTTCACCCCCGGCGCCGGCAAGAACGAGGTGCGTGTTGCATATGTCCTGAAGATTGATGACCTGCGCAACGCGATGGAAACACTGGCAGAAGCGTTGAAGGTTTATCCGGGAAGGGTAAATTGATGCCGGGTTACAATTCTTGTTGGTCTACGACCAATATTTCTTATGATGTTCATGTTCTACAATGCTTTATCCCCTACGGGGATTCAAGGGATTCAATGGCCGTATTCTAAGATAAAAACAAG
>DFYY01000027.1 GCA_002383485.1 Bacteroidales bacterium UBA4070
TTCCCCAGTGAACCTGACTGTTGCCCGGTCTGAGAACGGGTTGGGGAAGATCTCAAAGATCACCCCTTCGTCATCGGCAGTTAACGCATCTTCCACTCCAAGGAGGAATGACGGCCTCGCTACCTGTTTCGACGTGTAGATCCTGTATTCGCCCTGCGCAAGAGAAATTGGCGTGTTCTGAGTGACAGTACTGACATCCAGAGCCGTTCCCCTGAAGAACTCGTACCACATGCCGGTGCGGGTGAAGTTGGGTGCAATCTCCCTGGGATAGATGTCAAAATTCCCAAGAACCACAACGTCCATATCAGCGTGCTGAATATTAAGCCTTTTGGTCTCTCCCGACTCGGAGATTGTAAAGTTGTCCGACGAAAATGCCGGCTGGCTCTTCTTCAGTTCAGCAAGAGCCGAGAAATTGTCATAAAGATTCCTTCGGGCCACAACATTGTAATAATCCCATCGGATCGGCTTGGGCCCCAGAGGATCATTGTTGTAGTTCTTCGCGTAATCATATCCCAGCTCCTGAAACTGCCATAGCATCTTCGGGCCCGGTATTAACATGAAAAAGGTGCCGGTAAGTTTTATCCTTTTAAGCGCATTGTTCAGCTCCTTGATATTGTAGGCTCCCACAGCCTCTCCCTCCGTGAGGTTAAGAGACATGATCCTCTCCTCATCGTGGCTCTCCATGTAGTCGACAATACCTGGTACGGTCCATCCGCGATTCTTCCAGGAGGCCTCGGCCAGGGACATGTTCCAGTCGCTGCGACTGGTGGATGCTGCCTGGTAGCGGTATTTGGCCGTGCCCCACAAAAGAAAGCCGTTGGCTGCCAACTCCTTCTCCTCGTTGTTGTCGGCAAAGTGTTCCAGGATAAGGATCGCGTCAGGCTTATAGGTTCTTATCTGGTTCCCGATCCGGTTAAGAATGGCAATTCGCGATGCATCATAGGCCCATCCGTCACCCGGGGTATTTGTCATTCCCTTTGTGAAATCAAACCGGAAGCCGTCAGCCCGGAATTCACTTATCCAGTAATGACAGACACTGTCCGCAAACGCTTGTGTCTGCGGGCTGGCATGATCGAAGTCATAGCCCCAGCTGTAAACGGGATTGGGCGAGGTTACGTTGAACCACGGGTTATTCGATGCCGGCTGGTTGGTCAGATTGTTCCAGTACATCCTGACCAGGGGGTTGGTCCCGAATGCATGGTTGAGCACAATATCAAGGATCACCGCTATACCCCGGCTGTGACATGAGTCAATCAGTTCCTTAAGATCATTGGCAGTACCGTAATACTTGTCAACAGCGAAATACATTGAAGGGTTATAGCCCCAGCTGCTGTTGCCCTCGAACTCGTTTACCGGCATCAGTTCAATTGCATTCACTCCAAGACGTTCCAGGTAATCGAGAGTATCACGGATGGTTTTGAAGCGATGAGTTTCTACGAAATCGCGCACCAGCATCTCATAGATGATCAGGGTGTCTTTTTCCGGGGGTGTGAAGCTGCTGTTCTTCCACTTATAAACCTCCGGCCGGGTCTGGAAAACTGAAACCAGGTTGTCTGCCTTGCCTTCCGGGTAGGGCTTAAGGTCCGGGTAGGTGGCTGCATCTATATACTTATCGTTCCATGGATCCAGTACCTTGCTGCTGTAGGGATCTGGTATTCGCAGCGACTCATCAATCAGGTACTGAAATCCGTACTCTTTCGCGGGATCGAGTCCTGTCAGCTCCAGCCAGTACCAGTCACCGTCGGAACTGCGCTTCATGAATCCCTCGCCGCTGTGGATCCAGTTGTTGAAGTCGCCCATGACAAACACACTGTTCTTGTAGGGAGCATAGAGCAGGAATGCCGCAGAGTTGTCGCCGGTGATGTTCACCCCGGGTTTGAGGCCTGCCGGGACCGGTTCGGTGACAGTGGCAGTGCGGATGAAGTAGTACGCAGAGTCAGCCTTCAGGATGTTATTATGCCATGCCTTCGCCAGCAGCTTATAACTGCCCGAGGCGGAAGCTGTGATAGTATGCTCCAGGGTTGTCTCAGTAACTTTCTTAAGGAGTGTCCCGTTCTGGTAAAGGATGATCGAATCACAAACCGAGGCAGAGGCCTTAACGGGTATCAGCGCCCCCGGATCAACAAGCGAGGTATAGTTGTCCGGCTGTGAAAGCAATAATTCGAATGATGCCTCCTCGCTGACATTGTAGAATATGTCAGCCCCGCCGACGTCACGACCGGTAGCTGTGTTGGGATCCCCCACCGTATCCCTGAATACAAACGCAAGCTTAAGTATCTTTTCATCGGCAGGCACCCCGTAAAACTCCCGTATAGATGGCGAAACAGTCAGGGTATATACATTGGCCGAGACTTTTACAAGCCTCGCTTTTGCCGTAAATACGCCCCAGTTGGCTATAACATGTTTCCAGTCTGAACCGCTTGTGCTCTGGTCGGTGATAACTCCGGTATGTGCATATATCCTGCTGGTTCCGGTATAGTCTTTAAGCCCCATGTTGCCCTGATCCGCATTGAAGGTTATAGTAACGGCATCTGCTGATGTCGGGAATACCGGATCAGAAGTAATCACCTGTGCCTGTGAAGTCAGACCCAACGCCGTCAGGGCAAGTATCAGGATTGCTGTTTGTAGTCTCATCATTTCGCGTCAGCGTATTGATTATCCGTTAAATATAATCAAAAACCTCTTCCGGTCAAAGAAGAGGTTTTTGATTTTAAAGAACGCTGCGGCCGTAGCCGTAACATTGTGGGCTATTCCTCTTAGTTTTTGGTCATTGTTGCAACTCTCGCCCAGGGATCAAAGGTGATTGTGTAGTTGCCTGCCTCGGTGACGGAGATATTGTCACCACCGGGGGTCAGGGCTGACAGGCTGCCGCCAAAGTTGTAATCCCAGCCATCATTGGCCCTGAACTTGAACGAGTTGGCAGTAAGATTCAGCGTAACGGTAAAGCGGCCGTTAACTGCATCCCAGGTCATGTTTGTGTCATCAGACCACTGCCCCGGTGTTGCATCACCGATGACACCCCATCTGTCAGCACGGTATGTATATGCCAGTGGAGTGCTGAGATCGAGGGTAATGGCGTAGTCATCCTCCACGGTTGCGTTGATATCGGGACCGCCGGCAACGAGACTTAGGCTGCCTTCCGGAGCGCCATAATTGTAATCCCAACTATCGTTAGCCCTGAACTTCCAGGGACCTGCGGGCATATGAATCCCTGCTTTCCAGACACGAACGGCCGGATCATATGTCAGAGGCACTTGTGCACTCCATCCGTTGACAGCGCCGATTACACCCCAGTTCATTGCCACGGCAGTATAGGTCATCGGATCAACGCCTGCATTGATATTGATCTTGTAGTAAGCCGGGCCGGGCAGAGAGATATCACCGCCTGTGGCTGAAAGTGTTCCGGCTGTAGCTCCGGCGCCGTAGTTGGTTCCGTCCCAACCTGGTTGAGCAGAAATTTTAAACATATTTGAGGCCCCTGCCATATAGATGTATCCTTCTACATTATTGGGGTTAGCCTCGTTGCTCTTGACCATAGGCGACTTGTCAGGTGACCAGTCGGCAAGGCCCGAGCCGGGATAACTGGCTGCCACATAGTTGCCGGGCACATACCATTCACGTACGCTGACAAGCGTGGTAAATGAGAGCTCGGGACCGTAGGCGGTGCCAGCGCTGTTGGTGGCATAGGCACGTACATAGTACTTGGTAAGGCCTTTCAGTCCCGTAAGATGACTCACGAATTCACCGAGGCCATCACCGTCAACTGTTTTGCTGCCTTCAACGGTTGGCATGGTGGTTAATCCGTAAACCACACCCTTTGCTGTTACAGCCGCGCCGCCATCAGCAGTTACATCACCGCCGGTGGTTGCCGTGGTTCCTTCTATCTCTGTCACTTCAACAGTTGTAACGGTTGCAAGAACCGGCAGAGTGGTGAAGCTATGCTCCTCGCCGTAGATTGTGCCTTCAGGACCTGTGGCATATGCACGGGCATGGTAGGTGGTGGCAAAATCAAGACCCTTAAGGGTAACATTATAGGCTGCATTGGTCAGAGGACCTGCATAGGAATCCTTAAAATCAGCTGTAGTGGGTCCGGGCTCCTTGGACCAGCAAACACCTCTTGTGGTAAAGCCCGCTCCCTCTGCCACGACAAATCCTGTGACTGTGGCCGAATTGGATGTGATATTAAATACCTTTGTGGTACCCAGTGCCGGGTCCAGCCTGATTTCGGATGTCTCCTTGGTGCAGGCGGTGATAAGAAGCACCGCTGCCACAGGGATTATCATTATTCTCATTATTGATCTCATTTTCATAAATCTTGATTTTTATAATGTCCCTGGTTCCTTAGTTCTTTACTATAGTACATGAACCTGCTTCATCGGGGCCGTTGGGCTGCGTAATGGTCAGGGTGATGGTGTAATTTCCCGCTGTTACCGCGATGTTGTCGCCGTTATGAAACAGGTCAGCCGGATCTGTACCGCCCGGACGATATCCGAGGTTCCATGCCCATGCATTGTTCAGCCTGAACTTGATCTCACCGTCAACCAGATTGAGGGTAATTGACCATGTACCGGTTGCGGGGTTGTATTCCATAGGCTGGTCGGGAGAATCCCATGCGTTAGGGGTAGCTGAGCCTACGAGGCCTATCCTGTATTCGGTTATCTCAAAGGTCTGAGCCGTTACGTCCACCGTAAGCCTGCCCCATCCGGTTATCTCAGGAACAATTGCTGCTCCGTTGACTGACAGGGTTCCGGCAGCACCACCGTAACTGGTACCTGCATCTGGATCAGTGAGGGTAAAGGGTTTGGTCGGGTCAAGCTTGACCAGGCCGGTATATTTACCATCTCCGAGAGCTGACTCAATTTTCTGGGTCAGGCCTGAGTTGACCAAATCAAGACGAGGCAGGCCATACAGTGCCACTGTAGCGCTTTTTGAAACGGAGGTATATGAGAATGGATTTGTACCCGTTCCCGGAGCTCCGGTTCCGGCATCAACCACCAGAACAGCTCTCAGTCGGAGATCCAGAGGTGTGGATGCATCTGCGGGGAACTTCTTGAGAAGTATCCCGTTCAGGTCACTGACCGTGATCTTCATTGACATGCACTGATTACCTGACCAGATGGTAACAGGATCTGCAAAACTGGTACCTGCAGCACAGGCTTCAAGATAATATGTCGCTGAGGCCTGGAAGCCCGGATCAACCGGAGTACCAACGAATTCCAGCACCTCAGTTCCACTGGTCCTCTCGAGGGTCAGATCGGGAACGGTTGTAAGCGTCGGGGCGACCGGGTTTGACAGCATAGTAATTGTCTCACCGTCCTTTTCACAGGCAGTGAAGAGGGCCGTCAACCCGATGAATGTCATGAATATTAATATATTTTTCTTCATTTTAATTCGCTTTAAGGATTAATAGCCTGGGTTATTCTGCCCATTGTAGTTCGGGTTGGATGACAGCTCATCACCTGGTATGGGGAAAAGGTCCAGGTGATCAGCAGTGCTTGTGCCGGCGAAGGCGCCACCCTTCCACTGCCAGAGGTAATCACCGCCGGTGAATTTGCCGAAGCGTACGAGGTCGGTGCGTCTCTGAGCCTCATAGTAGAACTCCCGTCCACGCTCATCAATCAGGAAATCAAGGTCAAGATCAGCAGCGGTAATGTTGCCACTTGTATTGCCGTAGGCACGCTCCCTGATCCTGTTGATGTCAAGCACTGCCGCGTCGATATTTGCTGCACCGCCGATTCTGTAGAGAGCCTCTGCCCTCATCATGTATGCATCGGCAAGGCGGAATATCGGGAAATCGGTGCTTGCGAAGGCGGTGTTGTAGTTTACTGCCCTGGAACCGTCAGCATTGCGTGCGGTGAACTTATAGACTCCGATACCGTAATCGCCGCTGGCTGAAGGAGCAGGAATGTTCCTTGCCTTCTTGAACTTGAGGAAGACCCTCTTGTCAAGGCAGAGAGAGAATGTTGAATCACTCGCCGGTATAGTCACATTCCCGTAGGTGGCAATAGTATCAACCAGAAGATCGAGCAGCTGTATCCTGGCACGGTTGCCGTTCCAATTGGTGTTTGAAGTCAGCCCGTGAAAATCTTCTGCCCTGATGTACCGTGCATCGCTGGATGATTCGATTATAAAGGTTGTGCCAACATAGCCCTGCACATTTGTACCGTCCTGTTCCCATGCAAAGATCATCTCCGGGTTGTGACGGCCGTCATTGTCGGCGCTGAAGTTCTGCCTGTAGTCAGTAGCCAGGGAGTATCCGGCGTCGATCACCTTACCTGCATAAATCACACAGTCATCCCATCTCGGAGTGCCGGTATAAACCTCTGCATTCAGGTATAGCCGTGCAAGAAGCATCCATGCTGCAGCCTGGTCAGCCTGGGGATACGAAGACTTGGGTACTCCCAGGGTATTTTCGATTGCAAGCAGTTCATCCTCGATATAATTGAAAATATCTGTTCTTGTTCCTATCTCCGGGAAGAACTTGCCCACACCGTCTTCTTCAGTGGTGAAGGGGAACTGACCGAAGAGGTCAATGGCCCATGAATAGGCAAGAGCCCTGAGGAAACGGGCCTCAGCCACATACTTCACAACAGCCGGGTCAGAGTTTCCCTGAGCCTTGCTGATGAAGTCGTTGGCGTAGGTGATGCTGAGAGCCAGACGCTGGTAAAGAGCAGTGAGGAAGGGGTTACTCGGGCTCCACGTCTGGGTGTTGAGGTCGGCAATACCAACATCGCCCCATGCACATATAGCCTCATCAGTGGTAATCTCCTGAAGGTTCCAGAGAGCCCTCATTGTGGTAAAGAAGTTGCCGTCAGAGGCAGCAATGTCATCACCGCCGTTGGCACCCTGTCCCGAGATGATAAAGCTGGCATAGATCTTGGCAAGGGCCTGTTTCATGTATACGGGATCGTCATTCAGGTTGCCCTCAAGGATTTTTGTCGGGTCCTTCGGAGTGACATCCAGATCTTTCACGCATGATGAAATCATCAGCGCTGAAAGTATTATTCCGAATATTATAATCTTCTTGTTCATATCTGCTTATCGTTATTTTATTAGAAGGTAAGCCCTATACCGAGCATGAAGGTGCGGGGCCTCGGGTAGAAGTTGTTGTCAATACCGCCTGAGACCTCGGGGTCAAGACCACTGTACTTTGTAAAGATCAATGCGTTCTGCACCGTAGCGCTTACACGGGCACCCACAGCTCCGAAGAGATTGTCAAACCTGTAACCTGCACTGACGTTGTCAAGCTTCAGGAAGGATGCGTTTTCAACGAAGTAGTCACTGGTGAACTGACGCTTGACGAAATTGGTCTCGGCCAGTGCCCTTGTGAAGTTCTTCCAGTAACCGATCTGCTGCATCTGATCATATGAAGCACCGGCAGCTACCTGGTTGTACACGTAGTTATCTATGCTGGCACGAGCCGAAGCAGAGAGATCAAAGTTTTTGTACTCGAACCTTCCGGAAAGGCCAAACAGCCAGTCTGCAACAGGATTGTGATAGATGTACTTGTCAGCATTGTCACCGTTGACCACGCCGCCTTCTCCGGACTCGTCAACGTAGAGACCTTCGATCGGGTTGCCGTCAACATCATAAACCTGGCGGTTGACAAAGTATGAGTAAGCAGGGTAGCCTACCCTTGTCACCTGCTTCTGGCCTGTGAAGGCATCACCGTAAAGAATCCCGATGTAGTTGGGATCATCAGTGATAAGGAGCTTGGTTATCTCGTTGACATTGTACGTAGCATTGACACCTATCGAGAACAGCATGTCATTGGTTGACACCGGAATGAAGTTCAGCGAGAGTTCGGCCCCCTTGTTCTCCAGGCTGCCCACATTAGTAAGCAGTGTGTTCGAGAAGTTGCTTCCGCTGGGGATTGTAACCGAGTTAAGAAGGTCATCGGTTGTTCTATTATAAATATCAAATGAACCGGTAATGCGATCATTTACAAAACCGAAGTCGAGACCAGCGTTGAGTGTGGTTGTCTCCTCCCACTTGATGTCCGGGTCATAAGCATCGGGCCTGAGCGTCGGGAGGAACTCCCCGTCAATATAATAGTATGAACCTTCTGATGATTCGCGGTAAAGCGCCTGGGCCGGATAGTCATTGCCTATATCCTGCTGCCCGGTTATACCCCAGCCAAGCCTGAGCTTGAGGTTGGTAACTGCCTTGACATTCTTCAGGAAAGACTCATCCTTGATCTTCCAGGCAAGTGCAACTGACGGGAATGTACCCCAGCGATTATCAGGTGCAAATCTCGATGACCCGTCTTCACGAACGGTGACAGTAACAAGATACTTGTCCATCAGGGTATAGTTAACGCGGCCAAAGAATGAGACGAGGTAGTTCTCGGTAATTAAGGTGTCGCCTCTGGGTGGCTGGTACCTTGGATCTTCCGGCCCTACAGTACCACGGGTGTAGCCGATGTTTTCCCTTTTGAAATGCTGCCATGAGTAACCTGCAGTTACGTCCAAAACACTGTTGATACTTCCTATATCTTTGTTGTAATTCAGATAGAAGTCCAGAAGGTTATTGTAGTTGGTTCCGGCGTATCCTGAAATCCTTCCGAAGAATTCGCCACTCAAACTTGGAGCAGAAGTCGCCAGGCGGTTGTTTTCACCATCGCTGTCGGCATAGTCTGTTGCCAGGTTGAGGTTGGCCCTCAGCTCGGGAAGGAACGGAAGAGCATAGTCAAACTGCACGTTCCCTATGACCCTGTTCACCACTGACCTGTTGTCAGCCTCCAGGGCCTGCTCAACAGGGTTGGCTGTGCCCAGGTTGGCGCCATAATTGGCCCACTGGAAATATCCTGCCGAAGCAGGATTGCCATCCATGATCACCTGTGTCGGGTCCATGTTCACTGCAGAACCGATGGCGCCCGCGTCACCGTAGTTGTGATGGGTGTTCATACCCTTGACGTTAAGGTTGACCTTAAGAGCATCATTGAAGAAGGTGGGATTGAGGCTTAACGAGCCGGTTATCCTCTGCATGTCGGTGTTCTTCAGGATACCGTTCTGATCAGTATAACCGACAGAAAAGCGGTATGGAAGGCTGCTTACTGAACCCGAGAGACTCAGGTTGTGGTCATGCGAAATGGCAGTACGGAAGATCTCCTTCTGCCAGTTGGTATTCTCAAGGCCTAGAAGATCGAGGTTGTCTATCCCGAAAAAGTCAGACCTGTCCAGAGCCAGTTGCCTGATCTCGTCACCAGAGAAGACGTCCACGAAGGCGATTGCGTTTGCAACCGAGACATTGCCGTCATACGATACTGTCAGCGGGCTGCCTGCCGTTCCCTTCTTGGTGGTGATAAGGATAACGCCGTTAGATGCCCTCGAACCGTAGATTGCAGTTGCGGAAGCGTCCTTCAGAACTGTGAAGGTCTCGATGTCATTCGGGTTTACAAATGAGAGGATGTTCGAGCTTCCTGACACATTGTTGTTGTCAATGGGGACACCGTCAATGATGATCAGCGGGTCATTGGAGGCGTTGAGTGATGAACCGCCGCGCACGCGAATCGTTGAACCGCTGCCCGGTGCTCCCCCGGCTGTGGTGATGACCACACCGGCACTCTTACCAACAAGCAGATCCTGCGCTGAGGTGATTGCCCCCTTGTTGAAGTCCTTTGAGCTTACCGCCGACACGGACCCGGTGGCATCACTCTTCTTGACAGTACCGTAACCGATGACCACTATCTCGTCGAGGGCCTGAACATCGGTGCGCATGGCAACGTTGACAACATTGCCCTCACCAACAGCAACCTCCTGCGGCAGGTATCCGATAAAGGTGAAGACAAGAACATCCCCGGGCTTTGCCATCAGGGAGTATTCTCCGTTAACGCCGGTAATAGTTCCCGTAAGCGTGCCCTTGACAACGACGTTCACTCCGGGTAACGTCTGCCTGTCGGCCGCATCGGTAACTGTACCAGACACTATTACCTGTTGCCCGAAGACAACAAGACTCATCATTATGCCGAAGGTCAGCATGAAGAGCCGTTTTCCAGTTAGTTTCTCCATAAATAGATCAGTTTAATTGCAGTTTTCAGAATTAATATTATTGCTAAATTTATTTGTTCAGGTTTGGGACGATAAAATTCAACCTTTTTTAAGAGTTAACCAACTCTTTTTCAGCTTTTTTACGCAATCGTTACCGCAAACGTTTGAATCGGGCGTCAGGTAAATTTCAGAGAGACATCAGACACTGAATTTTTTTTTATCTTTACGAGTAACAGCACCCTTTCCATGGGCAGAGAAAACATAACCATAAAAGATATCGCACGCGAGCTGGGAATATCACCTTCAACAGTCTCCAGGGCACTCAAGGATCATCCTGACATCAGCCAGGCAACACGCGATGCAGTAAATGAACTCGCCGAACGGTGGAACTACAGGCCCAATCCCATCGCCCTGAGCCTGAAAAGCGGCTCCTCCAAAACAATAGGAGTGATAATCCCCGATGTGGTACACTACTTCTTCTCAACGGTGATCAGCGGCATAGAAGATGTTGTCTACCAGCGCGACTACAATATGATTCTCTGCCAGAGCAACGAGATGTGGGAGCACGAGATCAAAAACATCAGAACGTTGCTTTCCAGCCGTGTCGACGGCATCCTGGCGTCAGTGGCGAAGACCACAACTGATTACAGGCATTACCGTAGCATCCTGGATAAGGATATCCCTCTTGTCTTCTTTGACAGGGCAGTGGAAGAGCTTAAGACTGACAGCGTCGTCATGGACGATGAGACCGGAGCCTACAAAGCAGTAAATCACCTCCTGCGGACAGGCAAAAAGCGCATCGTGCATCTCTCCGGACCGCCGCAGCTTGCCATCGCGCGACACAGGCTGGAGGGCTACCTCAGAGCGATGAAGGAGTACCGGATCACCCCCTCGGGTGAAGATATACTGAGATGTGATGATATCGAGAGCGCAGAGCGACTTATACCCGGCATCCTGAAACGTACTAACAGACCTGACGCATTCTTCGCTGTCAATGACCTGACGGCCGCCCAGACTATGATGATCATCAAACAGCACGGTCTCAGGATACCCGAAGATATCGCCATTGTAGGATTCACCAACAGCCAGATAGCCACACTCACCGATCCGGGACTGACATCAGTGGACCAGAAAGGATTCGAGATGGGCCAGGAAGCAGCGCGCCTGCTGCTTGACCGGATAGAGAAACCCCGCAGCCCCCTGCAGAACAAGGTCATCACCTCGGAACTGGTTATCCGCGGTTCAACCTCGGCAAAGTAAACAGAATGCTGCCGACGGCAGAGAACAACCATCCGGACTGCCTGATCTCAGCGGATCTGAACAAAATCAGAGAGTTTCCCCTTTTTGCCTGCCCGGATGCCCTTTGGTGTCTCAGACACTGAACAGCACTCGGTAAGCGGATCATGCTGGAATACAAGAAGATGATCATTACTCAGCGCCTCCTCAAGTATCTCCTGCTTCTCGGCAATTGTCACCAGCGGCAGGAGATCGTAAGCCATGTTCCATAGCAGCGGGATATGGGCTGCAGTCGGGATCAGGTCTCCTGCATAAAACAGTTTCCTTCCGCGGTAGCTTACCAGTGGAAGCATAAGTCCGGGAGTATGCCCGTAGAAGAGCCTCAGCTCCACACCGGGACAGAGTTCACCGTTCTCCTCAACCAGACTCAGTCTGCCGCTCTCGCCAAAAGGCTTGATGTTTTCAGGGAGAAAAGCATCTTCCTCCCGCAGGTTGGACTCATTGGCCCACTCCCACTGAGCACGGCTGATATGATACGAAGCGTTAGGAAACAGCGGCGTCGTGAAACCTTCACTGTTCAGGACAAAGAACCCGCCGCAGTGGTCAGCATGCAGATGGGTGATTATGATATCCGTGATATCCTCAGGCCTGTAGCCACACTCAGCCAGCCCCCCGGTGAGTCCTGATCCGCCATTAAGGTATGCATGCCGAAAAAACTTCTCATCCTGCTTGTCCCCCCACCCTGCATCAACCAGGATGACCCGCTCACCGTCATCAATAATCATCGAGGTAAGAGACAGCTCAATTGTATTCTTCTCATCGGCCTCCGTATGACGGCTCCATATGGCTTTGGGTATCACTCCGAACATCGCCCCTCCGTCAACCCTGAAATTTGATATATTGAAAAGGGATACTTTCATTTTTTGCTGCATTAACGGCTGCAAGATAATCAATTTTGGTATTTTTGGCAGGTGATTCAGAACTGCACGCCAGCCGATGAACCCTGACTTCAACACAATGCTGTTTGCCTTCACCCTGACCCTTTTCGCCGGTCTCGCGACGGGTGTGGGAAGCACGATTGCGTTCTTTGCCAAAAGGACAAACACGAAGTTCCTGACCGTCAGCCTGGGCTTTTCCGCCGGGGTGATGATCTATGTTGCTTTCATTGAGATCTTCATGAAGGGGAGGGAGGTTCTGACCCTCGCAATGGGTGACCGGCAGGGGTGGTGGGTGGCAGTCCTGGCCTTCTTTGGCGGAATAGCACTGATAGGCATCATTGACAGGCTCATACCGGCTCAGGAGAACCCTCACGAGGCCAGAAAGATAGAAGGAGGGGAAGAGGAGGCAAAGAGCGGAAAGCTGCTTAGGATGGGAACAATGACCGCCCTGGCAATCGGGATACACAACTTCCCGGAAGGACTTGCCACCTTCACATCAGCCCTCTCCGATCCGAAGATAGGTATTGCAATTGCAGTGGCCATTGCTATCCATAACATCCCGGAAGGTATAGCAGTTTCAGTACCGATATTTTACGCCACCGGAAGCAAGCAAAAGGCATTCAAGCTCTCCTTCCTGAGCGGCATCTCTGAACCTGTCGGAGCAATTGTCGGGTATCTGCTGCTTCTCCCTCTGATGACAGAGTCACTGATGGGTGGGCTCTTCTGCTTCGTGGCCGGTATCATGGTATTTATCTCACTGGATGAACTGCTGCCAGCGGCAGAGAAATACGGTGAGCACCACCTCTCTATCTATGGTCTCGTATCAGGAATGGCCGTGATGGCCCTCAGCCTGTTACTCTTTAAGTAAACAAAACCTTATTTATTCTGTTGCTTAGTTATATCTTTGTTGTTCAAACAAAACTAAAATTCAAATCATGATGAAAAGAACACTGACTGTCATTCTGGTACTTGCAGCGCTGGCAACCGGCGCGCAGGCTCAGAGCTACAAATCAGCCATCGGCCTCAGGGGCGGTGATCCCTCAGGTATCACTTTCAAGACATTCATTAACAGCACCAACGCACTTGAACTTATTGCCGGTACAGGGTACTGGGGACATAACTTCGCTATAACCGGTTTTTACCAGTGGCAGAAACCGACCGACTGGACTCCCAACCTCGACTGGTTTGTAGGTCCCGGAGCACACATAGGGTTCTGGAATGATTATTACAGGGACGATTACGGTACAGGCATCCTGCTGGGTGTTGACGGTATCATCGGACTTGAATACACGCTGGATGACATTCCTCTCAACTTCTCACTGGGTATAGGGCCTGCCATACAGCTCACAAGCGGCCCCGGATTCATGTACTGGAACGGTGGCTTCTCAGTAAGGTACGTCTTCTGACCCTTCTGACAGGCTCATAACGGGGCGGGTGCAGCGATGGTACATTTTTTTTGAATTATTTTGTATTTTCAAAAATAGATGCCATCTTTGCATCCGCTTTTTTAAGTTCTTTAAGGTCCATTCGTCTAGTGGTTAGGACGTCAGGTTTTCATCCTGGTAACAGGGGTTCGATTCCCCTATGGACTACGAAATTTACAATAAACAGACAGTATGGCTAACCATAAGTCGGCGCTCAAAGCCGTAAGACAGGCAGAATCAAGGAAAGAAGACAACAAGTACTTCGCACGTACCATGCGTAATTCTCTGAAGAAGATGCGCAAGACCACAGAGAAGGCTGAGGCAGAAAAGATGCTTCCAGAGCTGAGCGCGATGCTTGACAAGCTTGCAAAGAAGAATGTCATCCACAAGAACAAGGCATCCAACCTCAAGTCCTCAATCACGAAACATGCTCAGAGCCTGAAATAGGGTTCTACTCCAGATATTTTTCACAGCCGCCACTTTCATGTGACGGCTGTTTTTTTTATCTTGCAGCGGGATAATTCGTTTTGCTGCATGTCAATGAAAATCACAGACTGGGCTGTCGAGGACAGACCCCGTGAACGGCTCTGGAACAAGGGCCCCGCCAGCCTCAGCGATGCTGAGCTGTTAGCCATTCTCATCGGATCAGGTACAAGGAACAACTCTGCCCTGGACCTGGCACGCGAACTGCTGGCACTTGCCGGCAACTCACTCGGTCAGCTGGGAAGGCTCAGCACGGGCGAGATACGTAAAATCAAAGGTATGGGTGAGGCCAAAGCGGTCACAATCGCAGCAGCCCTGGAACTGGGCCGGCGACGGAAGATTGCCGAAGCCTCGGAAAATCCACAGATACGCTCATCAGCCGATGTATTCGGAATTGTCAGCCCGCTGATGGAAGACCTGACCCACGAGGAGTTCTGGATACTCTTCCTCAACAGGGCTAACCGTGTCACCGGCAGGATGAAAATCAGCCAGGGAGGCGTCAGCGGCACTGTCACCGACGTGCGCATCGTAATGAAAAAAGCGATCGAAACCCTTGCATCAGGCCTCGTCATCTGCCACAACCACCCTTCGGGAAACACCAGCCCGAGCGATTCTGACATCCGTATCACCCAGAAGATAAAGGAAGCCGGTGCCCTGATGGACATACAGTTACTTGACCACCTGATAGTTGCCGGAAAGGATTATTACAGTTTTGCAGACAACGGGGCGCTCTAGAACTGCCTCACCGAGAGCCTGACGTCTGACCTGTCATCACACAGCTCAAGCATCTCTGAAACAGTCAGGCCTGTCACAGGGTGTAATGTATCCGGGGCAACCTCCGCCAGCGGCTCCAGCACGAACCGCCTCGAGTGAAGCTTCGGATGAGGCACCTCAAGGCCCGGCAATGAGATAACCCGGCTATCCCATAACAGTATGTCAAGGTCTATTATGCGAGACTCATACTGCCCTCCGCCGCTGCGCTTTCGCCCCATGCGCCCCTCGATGGAACGGAAGAGCTGTATCATCCGGGCCGGATCAAGGGTGGTTTTGATTACAACCACCATATTGAGGAACAACTCGTCAGCATCAAAACCCCAGGGCTCCGTCTCCCATACCGACGAAGCAGCAGTTATTTTTCCCGCCTCCTCTCCTATCAGTTCCATGGCACGCCCGAGAGCTGCAAACCTGTTTCCCAGGTTGCTTCCCAGCCCTGCAATGACAGTTGACGTTACCTCCGTTTTCATATCATATGGTTCATTGCCTTAAAGATGCCTGTTTTTTTTATAATTTGGTCACTCAATTCAACGTACAGAAAAATGAAAACTTTCCTCAAGATGCTGCTCGCTGTAATAGCAGGGCTCATAATCTCAAGTATCCTCTTTTTCGTGGTTATGCTATCAGTCGTATCGGGCATGGCTGCCGCCGGCAAAAAGACAGTCAGCGTGCCTGAAAAGTCAGTGCTGGTGATGAAAACCGGTGCCACAATACCTGACCGGTCCACTGGTAACCCCTTCAGTACAATTGATCCGGTCACAATGTCATTCACCCAGACCCCGGGCCTGAACGAGATCCTCAAAAACCTGAAGAAGGCAGCGGAAGACGAAAACGTCAGTGGTCTCCTCATCGAGAACGGCACCATGCCATCGGGATGGGCCACCGCGGATGAAATTCGCTCTGCGCTGAAGGAGTTCAGGGAAAGCGGCAAGTTCGTCTATTCATATTCCGACTATATGCTGATGCAGGAGAGCTATTTCATCTCCACCGCAGCAGACAAAATCTGGATAAACCCGACTTCTATGTTCGACTTCAAGGGGCTGGCTGCCGAGGTGACCTTCTACAAAGATGCCCTCGAGAAGCTGGGTGTTGAGGTGCAGGTGATCAGGCACGGTAAGTTCAAGGGTGCAGTAGAGCCCTATATGCTTGACAGGCTCAGTGACGAGAACCGGCTTCAGATCTCTGCATACATGGGATCAATCTGGGAACATGTTGTAAACGTGATCTCCGAGTCACGGGGAGTACCTGTTGCACGGGTGATGAGCCTGGCAGACTCACTTGCCGGTTATGATCCCGCACTGATGACAAGCGCCGGACTGCTTGACGGAACACTCTACCGTGACCATCTGGAGGACAGTATCAGGGCTGCCGCCGGAATAGAGGATGGCAAAAAGATCAGTTACATCTCAATGTCAAAGTATACAAACGCCCCAGCCAAACATGCCCCTGCGGGAGGCAAGGATAAGATTGCAGTCCTCTTCGCCGAAGGCAGCATAGGCATGGGCGAGGGTGACGACTCAAATATAGGTGGCACCAGGTATGCTGCTGAGATGCGCAAGCTGCGGCTCGACTCAACGGTCAAGGCTGTGGTCTTCAGGGTCAACTCAAGGGGTGGCAATGCAATCGCCTCTGACGAGATCTGGCGCGAGGTGGAGCTCACTGATAAAATCAAGCCTGTAGTGGTATCAATGGGTAACTATGCAGCCAGCGGAGGTTACTATATCTCTGCTGCCGCGAGAAAAATAATGGCTTCACCCGTCACTGTCACAGGCTCCATCGGAGTCTTTGGCCTGATCCCCAATGCAGAGGCGCTTCTTGAGAAGAAACTGGGCATCAGCTCCGAGGTGGTTCGTACCAACGCCCACTCCGACTCTCCTTCGCTGACACGACCCCTCAACGACTTTGAAAGAGATGCACTGCAGTTCAATGTGGAACGAACCTACAGCACCTTCACAGGCGTTGTCGCCGAAGGCAGAAACATGAGGCAGACAGCGGTTGATACAATCGGCCAGGGACGCGTATGGAGCGGCTCTGACGCCATGACTATAGGATTGGTTGACTCCTTCGGAGGTCTCAGTGACGCAATCAAAGAGGCAGCCTCACTTGCAGGACTGGAAGAGTACAGGACCATTGAGAAACCGGAAACATCGGATTTCTATACAAAGTTCCTTAAACAGCTTATCGGCGAAATGCGGGCACGTGCCATCCGCAATGAACTTGGAGAGGTCTCACGATACTACTACGACCTTAAGGAGATCATCTCATCAGGCGGGATAATGGCCATCATGCCCTACCACCTGGAGATCCGTTAGGATGATCCGCCCGGTGAAGCTTCTCCTGTGGTTTGCCGCACAGCTTTACGGGCTCGCCGTGGCTGTCAGAAACCTGTTTTATGACCTGGGTCTTCTCCGGAGCCACTCATTCGACATACCGGTGATCTGCGTCGGCAACATAACAGCAGGCGGAACGGGCAAGACACCTCATGTGATCTGGCTGGCAGAGAAACTCTCTGCACATACCCGGGTGGCTGTACTCAGCAGGGGCTACCTCAGAAAGAGCCACGGTTTCCTGACGGTGACACCGGCCAGCACCCCCGCCGAAGCCGGCGATGAGCCGCTGCTGATGGCACGAAGCCTGCCCGGCGTATCAGTATTCGTTGACTGCGACAGGGTGAACGGCATCAGGGAGATTCTCAGACGTCACCCGGAAACAGGAGTGGTAATCCTCGACGACGGATTCCAGCACAGGGCAGTAAAGGCAGGAATTAATACAGTTCTTACCGATTGGAACAGGCTGATGACCCGCGACAGACTGCTGCCGCTGGGGATGCTCAGGGAACAGCTGAGTGCCGTCAAAAGAGCTGATATTATTATAGTTACAAAGGCTCCGGCTGATGTATCCCTGCAAGAACGCGCTCAGGTCATTGAGGAACTCAGGGCTGCCGGGGCGACAGCACCGGTTTACTTCACCACCCTCTCTTACGGCAGCCCCGGGCACCTGTTCAGCGAAACCATCAGGAAGATTTCCCCAGCCACCCATATTCTGATAGTCACGGGAATAGCCAGTCCGGAGCCAATGGCAGAGTACCTGAATAGCATTGCGGGGAGCGTGACTCAAGTCACCTTCCCGGACCATCACAGTTTCTCATCTGACGATATCGGCAAAATCACTTCTGCCTTCGACACCATGGTTGGTACCGACAAAATCATCGTCACCACCTCCAAGGATGGCGTCAGGTTAAAAGAAATCGCTAATATTGCAGTTCACGTCCTGCAGGCCCTTTATTACCTGCCTGTAAGTGTGCAATTCATTGAAAATGAAGAGGAATTCCTAAACAAAGTGTATTCATATGCTAGAAAAGATTATCAGGACCGCTGAATTTCTGGCCTCAAAGGGAATTAAGGATTCCGAGGCAGGTATTGTTCTGGGAACCGGGCTGGGCGGCCTTACGGCAGAGATTGACATCCAGGTTGAGATACCTTACAGTGAGATACCGGAGTTCCCGTTATCCACCGTACAGGGGCACGCCGGAAAACTCATCTACGGAGACTTCGGAGGTAAAAAGGTGGTAGCCATGAAAGGCCGCTTCCACTACTATGAGGGATATGGCTCGGAACAGGTCACCTTCCCCATCAGGGTGATGAAGGAGCTTGGTGTAAGGGCGCTATTTCTCTCAAATGCTGCAGGCGGAGTCAATCCTGATTTCAGGATCGGAGACATCATGATCATTGATGACCATATCTGCCTGGTTGATAACCCGCTGATAGGTCCGAACGATGACCGTATAGGTCCCCGTTTCCCAGATATGAGCGAGCCGTATGACAAAAAGCTTATTGAAAAGGCACGGAAGATTGCCTCAGAGTTGGGCATACCCGTCACCAGGGGTGTTTACCTCTCCACCACGGGACCGACCTTCGAGACCCCGGCTGAATACCGTTTCTTCAGGATCATCGGTGCAGATGCCGTGGGCATGTCAACCGTACCCGAGGTGATAACAGCAAGGCATATGAATCTCCCGGTCTTTGCCGTCAGCATCATCACTGACCTGGGCGTGGAGGGGAAGATCGAGTACACCACTCATGAGTCCGTACAGCAGGCTGCCGAGCACAGCGAAGAGAAGATGACGCGAATCATGAAGGAGCTCATCGCAGCCCTCTGACACTCTATTCTGCAAACTGATTATTAACTTATTAACGAGTTGCCCGGACTTACTCCGGGCATTTGTGTTTTTACCTTCTGTCTTTCACCGGTAAAGCACCGCACAGACCTTCTTCCACCTTCCTGAACCGCCGTTGGAATTGTAAGACTCGGCAAGGATCACATATAACCCTGCCGGCAGCCGTGCCCCCTGGTCTGACAGACCGTCCCAGGCAAGGATAGTGCCAGCCCCGGCGGCAACTCTCCCGGCAAGACGCCTGACAGGATAACCGCGGTCATTGAAGGCAGTCACTGTAATTATATTCTCCTCCCCTCCCGGGAAGAGGCTTACAAGCAGCATATCCTCGAACCCGTCGCCGTCAGGTGAGATCCTGCCGGATGAAAGAGTAAGCCCGGCTTCCTCTACAGGCTGTTCAATCAAAGCGGAGTTAGGTGCACCGGGGGAGCCCCAGTTACATGCCTCAGAGGCTGAACGCCAGTTACCGGTCACCTCCGAGGGCAGTGAAGGAGATACTTTTTCCAGCGCCACTCCCTTTGTGCCTGAGAGAAAGGGCATATGCATCGAGAGATTGTAGTTCATCCTGTCAATGATGTTCAGACTTTGATCATACAGGATCAGCGAGCCGCCGTCATTTGGCATTGCCGGGAGACAGTCAGCACGGAACAGGGCCTCCTCTTCCCCGCAGGGAAAAATTTCGCGGAATTCAATGCTTCCTGAGACAAGCGCCAGGTATCCGTCCGGCAGCAGCTGGCGGTGCTTCCCCGTAATGGCCGTTGCCTGCGCCTTGCTCCCCCCTGCCAGGTACAAGCGTGACAGATCAAAAACCTTCCCGGAATTATTGTAAAGCTCAATGTACTCGCTCTGACCTTCTGCCGGATCAGGCATCAGCTCGTTAAAGAGGATCTCACCCGGCAGGGGCTCATCCGGCAGGCCGGTTTTGAATGCAGTGACGCATGGTGCATTGCCGGCATAGTCAGTTATATCCGTCGGAAGGCTGACTGTTATAAGCCTGCCGGCGGCCAGCCGCTCTCCCAACGGGACGAGGGCAGTACGGTCAGCAGGGTCACCGGAGGATGCGATCAGTGTCGGCCTGCCTTCAACAAGCCACGGAGAGGCGCCTGCAAGCATGACCGTCTCATCGAAGAGTACAGCCAGTGTATCCGGCGCTGCCGGCCATGCTGCAATCATCCGCGGACAACGATCGTCAGAAACAGTCGTCACCGTTGAATTAGCCTTCCCGGGTGTACCCCCCGACACATCTGACGACGGACTCCAGGCAAAAGGCTCATGAAAAGGATTGGCCGGATCAATGAGCTCTGCAGACCAGCCCCCGCCGGAACGGGGCCCGTCACCCAAAAACTCCGGGCTGTAGCTGACGGCATGTATCAGTGATCCGCCGGGGTCACGAAGCGCTATCAGCTCACCGGAATCATTCAGCGAGGGAAACGACTTCACAGCCATCACCCGTCCGTACGGCAGCAGGTCACTCCTGCTCCCTGTGGAACAGAGTATTATCCTCCCTCCGGGTTCAATCCACCCCGTGGACAGGAAGGCAGTATCAGGACCTGCTATAAGCATGATACCCCCTGTCGCAAGGCTGTCACCGGTGCGGTTGAAAATCTCGAGGTACTCCCGTTCAGGCAGGCCACGTGAGGGAGTGGGGTCAGCCATTATCTCCGATATGACAACGTCGCCTGTGGCCGGATACCTGACGGCGCTGCCCCCTGTCTGTGCCGTAACAGACAGATACAATGAGAGTAACGGCAACAACAGAATCTTTTTCATGCAGCGGGACCAAAAAAGGATTAAATTTGTCGCACTTTTTCTCTTTATAAAGTTCGGATAAATTTTTTTAAACACGAAAAAAATGAAAGTTGCAGTTATAGGAGCCACGGGGATGGTGGGCAGGATGATGCTGAAGGTTCTTGAAGAGAGGCAATTTCCTGTTGACAGGCTCTTCCCGGCAGCTTCTGAGCGTTCCGCAGGCAGGGAGGTTATCTTCAGAGGCAAGCCGGTAAGGGTTGTAAGTGTGATGGAGGCCGTGGAAGCTGTTCCTGATGTAGCGCTTTTCTCTGCCGGTGCAAGCGTATCAAAAGAGTGGGCTCCTGTATTCGCCGAGAACGGTACCGTCATTATAGACAACTCCTCTGCCTGGAGAATGGAAGAGGGAATACCGCTGGTGGTGCCTGAGATCAACGCCGCCGCCATTGCCGCCGATACCCGGATCATTGCCAATCCCAACTGCTCAACCATACAGATGCTCATGGCCATAGCTCCCCTGCACAGTGAATATGGCATCAGGAGACTCGTCATATCCACCTATCAGTCCGTTACCGGCACCGGGGTGAAGGCAGTGACCCAGCTCGACAATGAGCGCCGCGGTCTGGGCGGCGAGACGGCTTACCCCTACCCCATCGATCTGAACTGCATCCCGCAGTGCGACGTCTTCCTCGACAACGGTTACACAAAGGAGGAGATGAAGCTGGTCAATGAGACACACAAGATCCTTGGCGATGACTCTATTCGCGTTACCGCAACTGCCGTCAGAGTCCCGGTGAAGGGAGGCCATTCGGAGTCAGTGAACATCGAATTCCTGCGGGAGTTCGACCTTGACAGGGTCAGGGCTCTGCTCTCAGATGCACCGGGAGTAATCCTGTATGATGATCCTGCAGAAAGGAAGTACCCCATGCCCCTCATAGCCCATGACAGGGACGAGGTGTTTGTTGGAAGGCTGAGACGCGATTTCTCTCAGGAGAAAACCCTCAACCTATGGGTAGTGGCTGACAACATACGCAAGGGAGCCGCCACCAACGCGGTGCAGATTGCGGAATACATGATCTCGGCCGGCCTGCTTAAATAGCCGGCTCATCAGTCTCGTACAGGAAATCGTTGTAGGGATACCGTGTTACGTGTATTTTACGGACCTCGTCGTAAAGCATGTGCCGCAGTTCTTCGAAGTTGTCACGCTTCTTTGCAGAGATGAAAACGGTGTGTCTGTCTCCGGCCCTCGCCATCCAGGTTTTGCGAAGATCATCCAGGGAAAGGTTCTCCCTTTTGACCGGAGTCAGGTCATCCTCATCCTTGCGGTTGAATGAAAACAGGTCAGTCTTGTTGAAGACAAGGATTGTTGGCTTGTTGATGGCATCCAGCTCCTTCAGGGTGTTGTTGACAACATCCACCTGCTCTTCGAAGCCCGGGTGGGAGATGTCAATCACATGCAGCAGCAGGTCCGCTTCACGCACCTCGTCGAGTGTGGACTTGAACGACTCCACCAGGTCATGCGGCAGCTTGCGGATAAACCCAACCGTATCTGACAGTAGGAACGGCAGGTTGCCCAGCACAACCTTCCTGACGGTGGTGTCAAGAGTGGCAAAGAGCTTGTTCTCAGCAAAGAGATCGGTCTTGCTGACCTGGTTCATCAGGGTTGATTTCCCCACATTTGTATAGCCCACAAGCGCCACCCGGACCATCTTTTCCCTCCCCTTCCGGCGGGTGTTCATCTGGACGTCAATCTTCTTGAGCTGCTCCTTGAGCCTGATGATCTTGTCACGTATGATACGGCGGTCTGTCTCGATCTCCGTCTCACCGGGGCCACGAAGGCCGATACCTCCCCGCTGACGCTCGAGGTGTGTCCACATACCGGTAAGCCTGGGCAGAAGATACTGGTATTGAGCCAGCTCCACCTGGGTGCGGGCGTGAGATGTGCGGGCGCGACTGGCAAATATGTCGAGAATGAGATTGGTCCGGTCAATAATACGGCAGTTGAGCTCCTTCTCGATGTTACGCATCTGGCTGGGCGTCAGCTCATCATCAAAGATTGCAAGAGTGATCTCATTCTCAGCCACGAATGCGGCTATCTGCTCAATCTTGCCCTTGTTGACGAAGGTACGGGGATTGGCATGCTCAACACGCTGCAGGAATGACTTTACCGGAACAGCCCCGGCCGTCTCTGCCAGGAATGCGAGCTCGTCAATGTAATCGCGCGCACTGGCTTCATTTAGTTCAGGGGTGATGACCCCGACAAGTATTGCCCGTTCTATGATATTATATATTAATCAGTATGTACTCCACCCATCCGGATCTGCCGGGTGGTTTCCCCGGCCCCGGGTGAACGGGGCGGGGGTCAAAATTAATACAAACTAATTAATATACCTCCTGTTGGCCTCCATGAAGCCCCTGATGGCACTCTTCAGGTTCTCCGAGCACATTATGATCATCTCGAAGTCCCTCGGGAACTCCATTATCCCTGACTGCAGCTCCTTTTTCTGCTCGGCTGTAAGGGCATTGACATCGCCTATGGCCCTGGCTGAAACATGTTCAAAACCTGAAGTGGCACCAATAGGCTCCTTCTTGATTGTGCGCTCCGGGTAGAGGGCACGCATCTCAACATCGCCCTGTATGACACACTCCTTAACCTGGAAGGTCCGTATCAGGGCACACTGCAGATCCCTGAACTTCTTCACCTTGACATCGTTGCCCAGGGAATCCTTTACCACGTTCCCTCTTGCATCCTTGACATAGTCGAACCCGTCCTCAACGGTTGCCTTAACCAGCGTGTCACGCTGGAACTGCTTGTCAGGGCTTACGGCCACGGTGCGCAGATTAACGCTTATCAGGTAGTCTATCTGGGTGTCATCGTTCGGCATGGTAGTGTGGTATTCTACCCATTCGCTGTTGAGCCTGGGGAGGTCAAGGGCGAGCAGGTCCTTCTCGAATTCGTCAGGGAATTTGGTTGCTGAAGAGTTCTTCACCGTCACGTACGCGCGGCTGATCCCGAGGTAGCGCGACTCCTGCATCATCTGGTCAATGTTCGGGTAGTCTCCAACATATTCCCTGGCGCGGACAAATTCGGCGTATGCCTGGCGATATGAATCCTTGGTACCGTTTTTCATCAGCTCCTGTCCGTGGGCATAGTAGAAGTCAGCTGCCTTCTTTTTTGCAATCACCATCTCCTGGAGGTAATCAACATATGGCCATTCGATGCTTCTGCCCTGGTAACTTATCGGGGTGACAGTGCGGACGAGCGACTGCCGGTCACTCATCTTCTTATAAACAAGATAGATTTCGTCCCATGCATTGGCCCGACCTTCCACCTTGAGGAACCGGATGCGTTCATTGTCCTGTTCGAGGGCGATATTCATAGCCCGTTCCAGTGTCACTATCTCCTTTTCATTCTCCGGATTTTTCCGAAGTTCAGATACAGCCTTGCTGATGGCGGCGTCATAGTTGCCGACCTCGAGCTGTTTTTTTGACGATCCGCAGCCTGACATGATGAGGGCTGAAACAAATAAGATTCCGAAGATCCGTTTCATAGTTGCAATATTTAAAAAACCCCGCTTGTTTATGGTAGGCGGGGTTTCTGTATAACGATTGGGTATGGTCATTATTGCAGCTGGAAGATGATGGGGATGGAGTATTTAACCCTGACGGGGCGGCCGCGTTGCATTCCCGGTGTCCATTTGGGTGAGGCAGCCACGGCTTCCTTGGCTGCTTCATCGAGCAGTGGGTCAACGCTGCGGGTAACGGTCACGTTGCTGACGCTGCCGTTTGTTTCAACCACGAAGGAGATGAATACTCTTCCCTGGATTCCGTTTTCGGTAGCCAGTTCGGGGTAGCGGACGCGCTTCTGCACCCAGTCGCGGAAGGTATTTATATCACCGCCGCGGAATTTGGGCATATCTTCAACGATGACGAAGATTTCCTCTTCCACCTCTTCCTCTTCGGCCTGCAGTACTGGGGCATAGATCTCCACTACCTTGTCTTCGGAGGTTTCGTCGTCCTCGAATTTGACTTCATTATCTATCACCACGTCGTCTTCAACGATCTCGAAGAGGTCGGTCACTGTGACCTCTGGCGGTGGCATCTCTTCCGGGGGTGTTTCCTCGGTTACGGGTATCTGTTCTTCCTCGATGGCTTCTTCAGTCATGCCGTCGAAGGCTGAGTCTCTTTTCTGTCCGCTGGTCCACTCCATTGCGATGAGGCAGACGGCGAGGGCAACAATGAGACCGGCCTGAATAAACAGTGACTTTTTGTTCTCGAGGTTTGCCTTTTCGGTTTTCTTCGGTTCCATGATAATGCTGTTATAGGCACCTCAAAGTTACAAAATTGTTTGTCATCTCCGACGGCAGGGTATAAAGTGATTTGGAAAAAATTTCTATATTTGCACCGCTCCGGGCGATTGGAGGGTTTTGACCGGTCCCGGAGAAGTTCTTAAATACAATGGGGATATAGCTCAGTTGGCTAGAGCGTGTGACTGGCAGTCACAAGGTCAGGGGTTCGATTCCCCTTATCTCCACAAAATCAGAGTGCAAATCAATGCAAACCCTGCAAACTTGACGTCTGCGGGGTTTCTTATACATAATATCGTTGACAAGTTCTATGTCCCAGACTGCCTGTATTTCAACCCTTTACAGTATATCTTTTGAGTCAAATATGCTTACCTTTATTCATAATTTCCGGATTATTCACATTCATTGAGAAATGAAACGAACATTTACTCTCATTGTGGCGGGTCTTCTGGTGCTGACGGTTTTAATGTTCTTCGCTATGCATGCCTGAATAGAGCATTCGGTAAAAGAAAACATTGCCATTGCCAAAAGCCATTACTCCGGCACTGCAGAAGAGGCTCTCATTGCCTTCCTGGCAAATACAACCAATAATCCGGAGGACAGAACACATATTGCATTCTGGACCTTAGTAAAACCCGTTAACAATGAAACTTAAAATTCTGTATTGGCTTCCAGGGATTCTGGCAACCCAGCATCACTGATTGTCATCGCTCCCATCCTTATCACAGGCATATTGTTCATCCTGCATGAGGCCCTCAAACCGGGGATCAAGCCATAATCAGCAAATCAGTGTGAACGCGGGGACTGTTATTTCACTTTAATGAAGTGATCGAGGATCCCAAGGTAAAGATGTTCCTCTCCGGGTAATTCCAAATCGTAAGTCGAACACAGATAATAGTTTTTTCTGACCGTTCCCATGCCTGCCAGTGATGCGGCCGGTCCCGACAGTATTCTTTTCAGGTCGCCTGTAATAGTCTCGTCACCTTCAGCCTGTTCCTGTATTTTTTCCTGCAGGAAGGAGGTGAACTGCTGTTCGGACGGATTGGTTGCATAAAGCAGTGCCAGGAGAAGGACAAAGATTACCAACCCGTATGGAAAACGCCGTGATTTTTTTGCTGCATTCATTTCGTCATAGTCATTAAAACGTTCTTTGACCAGGCAAATGTAGGTTTATTTTACTATTCGAAAACAGTCAATCCACCTCCTGCCTCATCGCTCTTGCAAATGCAGGTCAGAATGAGATTATGGTTGCAGCAGGACCTCTTAAGCCGTCTTTATCTTAAGTCAGATCACCCTGCGACAGCGTTACCAGCTTCGAAATGTAGCGGGGATCCTCGGCATAGGGTATGCTGTTGAGAAAGACAAGGTAGAAATCGCTGTCAATCTCATCTTCAAGCCTGTATCCCCGAGAGAGGTAATACTTCTGCCACAGGGCATAATCAATTACTGAATCAGACCAGTGCGCATACTGCGCATGCTCTTTATAGATGCCTGTGGCAACTGTAGGCCTGCGACCCGGGTACCTCATCCCGAAAAGATTGTTTGCATTCAGAAAAATATCAGAGGTGTAATACCCTGTCTCAAGACGCGATTGCAGGATCACAATTTCCTGGTACATCACCCCTTCATACTCGAGGCATTTCTTCAGAAGGTCTTCGCTGAAGGACTGATTTCTGACTTCAAAATAGAAGAGGTATCTTTCTGTGCGCTGTCTCGCCTCTTCAGTCAGCATTGGACTTCCTCCCGGAACAAGGTAAGTGTTCAGGAGGAAGATCATTCCAAGCAGGATGACACGGGCATAAGGAGCGCCCGGTATCGGATTCAGCTTCAGATGCCGGATAAATTTCCAGTTTCTGTAAGCAACTTTTAAACCAGAATAAATCTGTTTAATTGTCTTCATGGCTGTTGGATTTGACTAACGGGACAAAGTTACGCCAGGCTGAATCCCAGCACAAGACCCACCAAATACTATGGTGGTGTTTATGAGCGTATTACATATAACGCTCCTCAAAATATTCCTATGCTTCACTTGCCTCACCCGTCAACTCACAGACCGAATTATATGCTTCGTCAAAAAGAGGTCAATTTTTACGGCTAAAAAAGAGACTTAACATTTATTCTGACCACTTAAGGATTTATAACACTCTTTTTCTGATAATTAGCTGTACAAAATATCAAATGGAACTGAATCCGGGATTTTGACCAAAAGAGGCTTCGTAAGGGTCATATTCGGGAAAATTCCTGCCCATGGAGTCCGATTCGTGAATGATTTTTATACGTGGAGGGTCGGACGGATTATACTGAGGCTTCCGACTTTGATTATTAATGGTTTATATATACCTTACCCATCCAAAATACTGTGTGTTCTGTTACAGTAACAAATGCCTGAAAATGAAAGAAAACAAGAATCAGACAGATGACTATCTGAGTCCTCATTTCATTACCCGGAGTAACTGGCTGAGGGCAGCCGTTCTTGGAGCAAATGACGGAATCTTATCGACAGCAAGTATTGCCATCGGTGTTGCGGCAGCAAGCAATACAAGAGAACCAATAATATTAGCCGCGTTGGCAGGATTGGTTGCAGGAGCCCTGTCAATGGCAGCAGGAGAATATGTATCTGTGAGTTCCCAGACAGATGTGGAGAATGCTGATATCGAAAGAGAGAAACAGGAACTGGAAGAAATGCCCGAAACAGAATTACAACGGTTGGCGGAAATTTATGAGAAAAGAGGTCTGAAGAAGGAAACCGCACAACTTGTGGCGAAAGAACTGACAGACAAGGATGCATTAAGCGCACATATCAGGGATGAACTGGGTATAAATGAAATAAGCCAGGCCAAACCAATCCAGGCAGCGTTTGCTTCAGGAGCCGCTTTTACTATAGGTGGCATTATGCCATTCCTTGTGACCCTGTTCCTGCCGCTGAGAAGTATGGAATACTCTCTGTATGGATTTGCCATCTTCTTTCTGATCATTCTGGGTGCCCTTGCAGCCAGAACGGGAGGCTCAAGCGTGACCAAAGCCATTATCAGGATTTCATTCTGGGGTACTGTCGCAATGGGACTGACAGCTCTTGTAGGATATCTGTTTAATGTGACTGTCGGATAAATAAAGCATAAGGCCTTGCCACTGCGAAGCCTTCAACATCCCGTGTCATTTTTACGGCATTTTTTGGACTCTTGTCTTCCGGGCCCGGAATATTATCTATAGAAGCCGGCCGGGCAACTGCCGATTCGATGATCTTGACAAAGGAAGTTTAGAGAGGACGAACTTTTAGCCGATTAAGGCATACCTGGCAGGCCCTCCGGAAATTTCGCAGTGGAAAATTGAAAAGAAATTCAACGCCAGATAAAGTGCAGAAATCGGCAAACATGATAAATTTACCTGATACAATTAAAAATCATGTCTGACATCAGGAAAATCCAGGAACAGGTGCTTTACGGCGCTGTTAAGAATGAGAGCAATGACGATACGGCAAAAATGGTAGTATTTGGAGATGATCTCAAACCAGCCCCGGAGGATAATCCAACGTGGGTAAAGAACTCCATGAGCAGGCTCGGGGAACACTTTGACAGCGCAACCGTCAAAAAGATCAGGCAAAATTGCCAGTGCGGGTACGCTATGGAGGAGAAACTGCAGCTCGTTCAGGAGATAAAGGAAGCCTCCTCAAGCCTGGAAGAGTTTGGAAGTCACCCCAAAGCACAGGCCGCAGGACTGTCATATTCAGACGGCGCAGTCAACCTGATGTTCCCGTTCTGCCCCTGTCCCATGGTTGCAGAGGTTGATAAGCTGGATACAAATACATGGTGCCAGTGTACCACGGGGTACAGCAAGATACTCTTTGAAAAGGCCTTTGGCTGCGAGGTGGATGTTGAGCTGCTGAAGAGTATCAAGGCCGGCGACGAAATCTGCCTCATGAAGATCATCCCCTTGGGGAAGGTCTGGCAATAGCCCTGGCTGGAAACTTTTTCCGGAGTTTCCCCGGATTACTCCTTCCTGAACCTTACCCGGGTCACTTCATTGACCCAGCCGCCGACGGTGAAAACGGCGCCCTCATCAAGGATGCGGCGGTAAAAACACTCCTCCTTCGTGGGAAAGAGCTGAGACCAGGCCCTGAATTTAGGCTCAGCCTCCTGTCTCAGTGAGGGATCAGCCTTTACGGCCGACTCGAGGTAGTCAACCGCAACCCAGTAGGCAGTGTGATTGTCAAATGCACTGCCAAGCTCAGCGCCGGCATAGCACTCGGCAAGGATCATCAGAGCCCGTGCATTACTGTTGTTGAGCTGCCAGGCATGCTCGGCACGGTTACGCGCCTCCTGCCTCCTCCCCTGCGCGAGATCTGCCAGGGCAATCCGGTTAAGCACCGCGGAACGCGATATCCTGCTTGTATCCCTGTTATATGCTTCAGTAAAATAGGATAAAGCCCTGTCGCTGTCGTTCCGGGCTATGTTAAGCTCTGCAAGCCGGAGGGCATTCTCCACTGAGCGGTCATTGGCAAACATCTTGACCGCAACGTTGTAATAGAGATCAGAAGAACCGCAGTCCGCTTCATTGAGCATAGCTTGCACCTTACCCAGGAACAGAGCATCACGGAAGTTGCGGTCCACCTTGCCGGAATAGAGGGTCTCTATACCTGCACACGTCATAGCGCCGCTGGTACGGTAAAACGTCTCCATGTTCTGCAGGTCTTCGGAATTGCTGCAGTTTACGACCCCCGACTCAATCCGGTGGTCAACCGTTCCTATGGAGGTGATGAAGGCCTGCCCCATCTCGCCGGCATCAATAATACCCATGGCATACAGGCTGGCAGCCACCGTGGCAAGTCGCACAAAATGATTGCATTCGAGCTGATCAGGATAACTTTCGGCTGCCTCGACCAGTATATTATAGCAGAGCCCCAGGTAATCCGGGTCATCACCTGCCAGATCCATAAGCAGATCGGTCTTGTGAAGCTCATTTGCAGACCGGTTGCCATAATAGTGTGAACGCTGAGTAAAGATCATCATGATGGAATCAATATACTCCCTGCTTCCCGTCAGGTCAAACATCTGCCTGTAGAGAATTTCTCCGTCGGTGTAGATCTCCTCTGAGGCACCGGGGCAAACGTCAAGAGCCTCCCTCCAATATCCCAGGGCTGCAACGTTGTCGCCCTGCAACTGCGCTGACCTGTAAATCGAAATCATCTCAGGACATCTCACCGAGTCCGCAAAATCACCGGTCACAATTCCACTCCCGGCGACCTCCTGGCCGGTAACGGCCGAAGGCAAAACAATCATAAGCGCAGCAGCCAGAATCATTACTGACCGTAATCCTTTTTCAATCATCAGTGCCATAACTTGCAGTGCTTTAAAATCAGGATACCTCATCCTTATTATAACTCTCAGCGATTAAAATTCGTATCCTGAGACTGCCATGGAGGTGATAAATATTCGGGATGGCAGGCCGCAGCCGGAAAATAAGAAGATAAACGCCTAACTGTCAGCAATTTTTTCCGTCCAGGAGCGTTAATTATTAAGGAAAACAGGCATTATACACAATTATGTTCTACAATTATCATATAATGAGCCTGCCGCATGAGAGGATGTACCTGATGAACACAACGAAGGACGTTGTAATCAGGTCGTCTCCCGGTAAGACCAGTAAGTTCTATGCGAAAGAGAGAGGCGGAAAGGAATTTGAGCTCCACCACCTGAGTGACCTGCTGCATGAGACGCTCAAGACAGCAAAAAAGATTTCCCGTTCGCAGTATGCTCTCTTTTAGCAAACCGCTTTTCTGATCTTAACCGGCCGTATAAAGGCAAAAAGAGCTATTTTTGGACTCCCGGGAATCCAGGGGATACAGGGTTACCCGGAAAAACCCTTTACTGATCCAGGAAGATGCGCTTCACTCCACTTGCCCGAAAATATACTGTCTCTCTTGTTCTTGCTTTCACCCTTATCGGCAGCAGCATAAACGGTCAGATTGACTTCAGCACCGGCTCCTCCTACAGGTACCTCAAAGGCTCTGCTGCCGCCAGTCTGCCTGGCGACTGGATGACACCAGACTACAATGACTCCGGCTGGAGCCAGGCCAACGCCCCTTTCCGTTACGGTGACGGCAGCGGAGGAACGGTTCTCGGTGATATGATAAACAACTACTCCACGCTTTACCTCAGGAGCAGCTTCAACGCCTTCTCCACTGACAGGATAAAAACAATCCAATTCAGGGTCAACTATGATGACGGGTTCGTGATCTGGGTCAACGGAACGAGGGTGCTCAGCAGAAACGCACCTGCGACACTCTCGAATACTGCACTTGCACCCGTAAACCATGAGTCGGGCACCTTCGAGCTTTACAGCATCGACTCCACCTGGGTGCCGCTGGTGGAAGGGACCAACCTTCTGTGCATCCAGGCATTTAATCTCACACTGAACAGTTCCGACTTCTTCTTCGATCTTGGCGTCGAAGCAGCGCTGTCACAGCCGGAGGTATCCGACACTGTCCCCATCAGTTTCAGCCACGAAGCCGGATTCTTCGATGCGCCGTTTGACCTAGCTATAACCCCGGGTGAACCCGGATACGAGCTTGTCTATACTATTGACGGCAGCAACCCGCAGACATCATCAACGGCAATGCGCACCACCACCTCAGCAAGCCTCAGGGTTGATCCTGAGATTACTGCCGGCCGGCCGCGTACACCCGTATTCATTGTCCGGGCTTCGCTGGCCATGGCCGGCTATTCCCCGTCGAGGCCGGTGACAAAGTCGTTCATATTCATTGACAAGGTACTTTTACAGGGGTATCCGGGAGGCGACTGGCCGGCATCATCGGTAAACGATCAGCTGATAGACCTGGAGATGGATCCCGAGGTGATAAATGATTCGCGCTACAGCCCTCATATCAGGGCAAGCCTGAGGGATATACCCTCAATCTCTCTCGTTACGGACAACGCAAGCCTCTTCAGCCCCTCGGAGGGCATCTATGTAAATGCCTACATGCACGGTGAGGAGTGGGAGCGTCAGTGCTCGCTGGAGCTGATAGACACGGACAACACAGTGGAATTCAGCGTGAACGCCGGTGTACGCATCCGCGGAGGGGCTAGCCGCAAACCGTCGAACCCCAAGCATGCCTTCCGGTTATTCTTCAGGAAAGAGTACGGACCGGGCAAGCTCCGTTATCCCCTCTTTGGCGATGAAGGCGCCTCTGAGTTCGACAAGGTGGACCTCAGGACCGAACAGAACTACTCCTGGAGCATGGACGGCGACTCTCACAACACCTTTCTACGGGATGTGTTTTCACGTGACACGCAGCGCGACATGGGCCAGCCATACACCCGGAGCCGTTACTACCATCTCTATCTCAACGGCATGTACTGGGGCATCTACCAGACCGAGGAGAGGGCCGATGCTGACTATGCTGAAACCTACTTCGGCGACAGTGAGGATGACTATGATGTCATAAAGGTCTCTGTTGAGGCCTGGCCGTACTTCAACGAGGCTACTGACGGCACGATGGATTCATGGCAGGAGCTGTGGAACAGGTGTGTCCGCGGCTTTGCATCCAACGCAGACTATTTTGCCCTGGAAGGAAAGGACCAGAACGGCAAGCCGGTGAAGAATACCCGCGTGTATGTCAACATTGATAACCTGATTGATTACATGCTGGTGATCTTCTACACCGGCAACTTCGACGCCCCGGTCTCGGCCTTTGCCTCCAACTCAATGGCAAATAACTACTACGCTATTCAGAACAGAAAAAACAAGGGAGAGGGGTTCGTTTTCCTGGCTCATGATTCGGAGCATTCGATGTTCGTCAGCCGCTATTCGCTGAGCGATGGCATAAACGAGAACAGGGTGACAATCAATGACCCGGCGATGACGGCATCGGGAATCAGTAACTTCCAGCCGCAGTGGCTGCATCACAAGCTGGTATCCAACGCCGAATACCGGCTTCGCTTTGCGGACAGGGCCTACAAACATTTCTCTGCCGGCGGATCTCTTCATCCGGGAAAGTGCCTCAACCGGTTCCAGGCAAGGAAACAACAGGTTGACAAGGCGATAATTGCCGAGTCCGCCAGATGGGGAGATGCGAAGACATGGAACCCGAGGGACAGAATTGACGACTGGCTGCCGGAGGTTACGGATATGGAGAACAACTTCTTCCCGGTCAGATCCGGCATTGTGGTCAGCCAACTGAAGTCCGCAGGGCTGTATCCGTCACTTGAGCCCACCGTTGTGAAAGAATCGGGCCTGACCCTGGCAGATGAGAGGGAGATTTCCTCACCGGTAACTGTGACACTCGAGAATCCAAACTCCAGGGGACAGATATACTATACAACTGACGGCAGTGACCCGCGGCTCCTTGGCGGCACTGTATCAGGCAAGGCCGTGGCGGCTCAGCACGGATCCGTCCTGGTGATCTCCGCGTCAACCATCTTCAGGTCACGTATCCTCGAAAACCAGGTCTGGAGCCCCATGAAGGAGGTGCGATTCATGGCGGTGAACGAGGACTATTCATATCTCAAGGTAACGGAGGTGCATTATCACTCGGCTGACCTGATAAGGGGCAGTGACACCGTGGACGGCAAGGACCTGGAGTTCCTCGAACTGAAGAATACAGGCAGGAACGCCGTGCATATCTCCGGCCTTACAGTTGATACTGCGATATTTTACCAGGTCCCCGCCGGGGTGATGCTTCCCCCGAAGGGGTTCTATGTAATAGCCTCGAAACCAGAGGAGTTCTACGCTTATTACGGGATGAGAGCCAGCGGCAACTACAGCGGCAACCTTGCCAATTCCGGTGAGTTTGTGCTGTTGAATGACAAAAACATGAACAGGATCCTTTCCTTCAGCTTCTCCGATGATCCCCCATGGCCCGTTGAGGCTGACGGCAGCGGATACTCGCTCGTGTCTCAGATGGGAGACCCTACGGATGATCCGGACCTGTCATCATACTGGAGACGGTCAGCCAACACCGGGGGTTCACCGTTTGCCGATGACCCTGTCTCAACGGCCGCAGAAGAGATGCTTCAAAGGCATTGGGGTGAACTTACCGTCTACCCGAACCCGTCATCAGGAGTGATTGTGGTGAGCATCGGCGAAGAGATCAGCAGCACGGTTACACTCAGGTTCATCTCGATCACCGGGGTGATCGCCCTTGTCAGGGAGACCGGTGGCACGGAAGTGATTGACCTTGCCGAAGAAGGCCTTGCGCCAGGTGTATATACAATAACCGCAGAACACCGTGGCGTTTCATACAGGACAAGACTGGTGTATATGCCGCAGAGGTAACCTTATGGCATACAGATTGCAGATGGAGGGTAATGTAAACACTTATATTTGAATTTGTATTTTGCCGGGCAGAATGTCAGCATGAAAAAGAAAACATCGAAAATCGGTTTGCGCGCAGCGGGGCTCCTGCTACTGCTTTATATGCTGAGCTTCAACTCGTGTGACAAGGTTAGTATCTGCTGGTACTGTGAGAATCCCCACAACACAAGTGAATGGCAGCAGGTCTGCAACTCCATGACCAAGATCAAACTGGAGTCATACGGTTACGTCTGTACCCCGTTCTGATCATAATTCGTATCTTGTACTCCCGTTATTCAATTTGCCTCAGGCAGTGAAAAGGAGCATGAAACATATCGTACTTGCAGCAGTGGTGTTACTGTGCGGGCTGAGTCTCGCGGGACAGAGAGAGGTGCCGGTTAACGGCCCCTGGGAAGATGAGAAGTTCTTCAACGCAGGGTACAGCCTCGGGTTTAATACCATGAGCTTCAGAATCAATCCTTCGGATCAGTTCACGGCCATAGACTCACTTTCTCCCTCCGGCGTCAGCGTCTTCCCGGGCATCAATATCCACCTTGCTCTGAATTTCAGGATAAACCAGTTCTTCGATATAAGACTGCTGCCAGGCATCTCCTTCGGCCAGCGAAACTTAAATTTCTCATCCACCAGCCTGGTTGATACGGTCTTTTCTCCCCAAAAGATAGAATCCAGTTTCATCGAAGTGCCGTTACTAGTCAGGTACGGCTGGAGGATGCAGAACATCAAACCCTACATAATAGGCGGAGTCAACTACAGGTACGACTTCTACGCTCAGGACAGGTACAGGATTGAAAGGCCTGTCTATCTGAGGTTGAACAAACCGGATATTTACTATGAGGCAGGCGCCGGGGTAGGCTTTTATCTGAAGAGCATCAGGCTCTCCCTGGAGATCAAAATGTCAAACGGCATACAGGATGTGCTGGCGCATGACTCCCACCCTGAGTACCCGGAATACACCAACTCGATAGCCTCACTGAAGTCGCGCATGTGGGTTTTCTCCCTGCATTTCGAATAACCTTTAATGCCTGTTTCCGGCCCTTCGCGGCAGGACATATTACTGACATTGCGGCAGTTGATACTGAGGCAGCGGTGTAATCTAAGAACTCAGCCCATTTGTCCTATGATCCCCCAGGTTGGTCAAAATTATACTGCATTTCATGCTTCCGGAGCTCATTTTATGAGGTTAATTCACGAAATTTGGGCAGGCGAGGGAAAAATACGGGCTGTTGCAGCCACCTGCCAAACTGACCATATCAATGAGATACAACTACAAAAACCTCTTTGCGTCGCAGCATGAAAAATTTACGGCGATATTGGGTCAGGACTATTTCTCATCGCTCCTGGTTGAAGACGATCTTTCGGATTCAGCCATCATTGTAACAGACAAGAGGGTATACCAGGTAGGTAAACTCTATGAAGCGCGGCAGCGCAGTCGCATCGGAAGCCACAGGGCCGGCAGGGGTAAGAAGATAGTCAGTCTGATGGACATAACCGGGACCAGCAGCAAGGAGGTTTCAAGACCTGTTCCCGGATCTGCGCTGATTGCATTCGGCGTCCTGTCTGCCACGCTCGGTCTTCTCTCTGACGTCAGGCAGTCTACTTATATAATGCTTGGAATTGCTTTGATTTCAATTGCCGCCGGGGTCTGGCTCATCCTGAAGCTCAGGAAAAGATATCTCGTGATTGAATACGCCGGAGGGAGCATGGCACAACCGGTAAAGTTCATCACTGATTCCGAACTCAACCTTTTCCAGGGCATAATCTCTGACGAGAAGGAGAAACTGATCTCAGGCGCTGCAGACAGCAAGGAATGCCCAAACTGCGGGGAAAAGATACAGCTCAGCGCAAAGATATGCCGCTACTGCGGCGAGGAGCAAAAGGATCTCTCCACCGAAGAATCAAGATAAAATTTTTCTGATCAGATATTGACGGTAAAATGGGCCATTTTACCCGGCAGCAGAACTTTTATCCTTTTTAGCGGTTAATTTATCAACTGAATGCCGGAGTTCGTCAAATCGGAGTTAATCCCTGTCAGTATGGTGAAAGCTCACGAGATGCCGAATAATGGGTGCCAGATGCAAGAATTACTAAAAAGTGCGAATATCGGTCAATCAAATTATCTTTGCATATAGCTGGTATCGTCTCTAACTTGTAACTTTTTAGGACCGGCAACCAGCACCTGTTCTGACAAATAAATATGAATGGCAAATAAAAGCGCAATAAGATTCTTCCTCCTTGGATTGCCAATTCTGACAGCATTCAGTCTCCCGGCGGGACACCGCAGTGACACGGCAGTATCCCCGGCCGGACTTCCGTCTGACGTTCCTGCAATGATCATGCAGGCCTTTCCCAATGATTTCGGAGATGCCCCGGCAAGCTACGGCTCTGCCTCTCATGTAATGGACGGACGCCGGTATCTCGGAGGAGAGCCTGACGGCGAAGCTTCACATCAGTATTCGGATGAGGCCGACGGGGATGACCTGAGCGGCCGTGATGATGAAGACGGGGTGACGATCCCGGAGCTGGCGCAGGGTAAAAAAGTTACTATACGTTACCAGGTAGCAACTCCGTATGCAACAGTTTATCTGAATGCGTGGATAGACTGGAACGGCGACGGTGACTTCAATGACAACGACGAGAGAATTGCCAGCAATATCAGTAGGACATTCCCTTCTACTTACAGCCTTGATATCACCGTTCCTGACAATGCAATCGGATCAAAGCCCACGTTTGCGAGGTTCAGGCTGGGAGCCCGGATTAACACTCCCACAGGAACTGCATCGTCAGGAGAGGTTGAGGATTACATGATAAAGATTGCATGCGTCGGGCCTGAACCCCCAAAGGTTGGCCGGATCACTCAGCCTTCATGCCAAACTCCCACCGGCAGTGTTGTCCTTGAAGGACTTCCCGGCACAGGCACATGGACCCTCACCAGGCTGCCTGACGGGGAAACAATCACCGGAAGCGGATCATCCTATACAGTTACGGGACTGGAGCCCGGCAACTGGACCTATACCGTAACCAACCTGAGCGGCTGCACTTCAGTCCCCTCGGCGCAGATAGAGATCACGGCCCCTCCCGGAATACCAGCGGCACCGGTGATTTCTGCTATCCTACAGCCATCCTGCAACATCTCAACAGGAAGCATATTCATCTCCGGTCTGCCTGCCCCGGGCTCCTGGACACTCATCCGCCATCCTGACGGAGCAACATATACCGGAACCGGAGTAAGCACACCGTTAACAGGCATACAGCCAGGCACATATACATTTACCGTAAGAGGCACAAGCGAATGTACCTCGCTCCCTTCAGAGGAGGCGATTATCAACCCGCAACCAGTCACACCCACACCGCCGGTGCCGGGTACCATTACCCAGCCTACATGTGACAGCCCGACAGGAAGTGTGGAGATAACCGGATTACCGGCTGAAGGCAACTGGACCCTGACCCGCTTTCCCGGCAGCATCACTGCCAGCGCATCCGGCACAACTTTTACTGTGCTGGGCCTTCATCCCGGATCATATAATTTCACGGTGACCAATGCAGGGGGATGTACCTCGGCAGTATCTGCCGACGTGATCATCAACCAGCAGCCCGGTCCTTTCCCCGCGCTTGTAATCCATAATCCTGACCCTGTATGCTATCCCGGCACCGCTGACCTTACAAGACCGGCAGTGACCGCAGGCTCAACACCTAACCTGACATACACCTACTGGCGTGACGTACAGGCCTCTGTACCGATGAATTCACCGGCAGCGGCAACCGCAGGTACTTATTATATAAGAGGTACAATACCCGGCGGCTGCTCTTCCGTAAGCCCTGTAACAGTCTCCGTACTGCAGCCACCTGTTGCGGATGCCGGACCGGACCAGGAACTGACATTCGTCTTTACCGCTGTCCTGGATGCATCCGAACCAGACGAGTTTTCAACAGGAACATGGTCTGTGAATTACGGAACAGGGACGGTTTCCGAACCCGGCGATCCGAAGGCAACTGTCACCAACCTCTCCGTGGGTGAAAACAGGCTCGTCTGGACCGTTACAAACGGAGTCTGCATTCCCGTTGAGGACGAGTTGCTCATCACTGTGAGTAAAATAGACATCCCCTCCCTGATTACCCCTAACATGGACAACAAGAACGATAATTTTGAACTCAGGGGTATAGAGGTGCTCGGAAAAGTTGCACTTACTGTATTCGACAGAAGGGGAGCATTTGTGTACGGCAATAATGACTATGATAATCTCTGGCATGGGACTGACCACAACGGAAAGACTCTTCCCGATGATGTCTATTTCTACGTCATAACTGCGGAAAACGGGCTCTCGATAAGCGGGTACCTGTACGTACGCCGATTATTGTGATGCCATTATTAAAAAAGCAAAGGCGTCCCTCGCAGGACGCCCCTACTTGATAATATCAATCAGAAACCTTAGTAACCCGGATTCTGCTGAGATGCAATTGCCGGGTTGGCATCCAGCTCGTTCTGGGAAATCGGCAGGATAGTCTTGAAGAAGGTCCTGTCAATTGTCTTGGTGCGGTGAGTGATGACAACTGCCGGTGAAATGAACTCATCATTGAACTCGATGGTCCTGTTGAGCCTGATCATGTCAAAATACCTCAGGCCCTCAGCAAAGAATTCCTTGCTCTTTTCGTCGATGATCATATCAAGGGTCACTGTCGTCTCGTCAGCAGGAGTAAGAGCCGGAGCCCTTTTCCTTATCTGGTTGAGATAGTCTGCGGCCTTAACCCTGTCGGGTGTCGGGAGTCTGAGAGCAGCCTCGGCTGCCACCAGGTACATTTCCGACAGGCGGATGACCTTGACATTCACAGCAGAACGTGAGGCCTTATCGCCTGTCATTGCAGAGCCTCCGACATACTTCAGAGATGATCCCATCCTGGTGGTTGAAGATTCATCACGTTCCATAATTCCCCAGCGGATATCAGTGGGATCCTGGCTCATCCTGTCAATCCAGTAATCGCTTGCCATGAACCAACCCATGGCTCCGGTCACCTTGCCATTACGAAGCAGGTAGTAACCCAGGGAACCGGTTGTAAGGTCTGCCTCAGATGGGAAGATAGCAAGCTCAAAGATTGACTCTGAACCGAACTGAGTTGACCATGAACCAACCCAGTCAGTATTGGAATAGAGGGAATACTTTCCACTGTTAAGTACTTCTTCAGCAGCAGTAAGGCTGGCTGTGAAGTTGTCCATAAAGAGATGAACCCTTGCCTCTATAGCCTTGTTTGCCCAGTAGTTCAGGTACCCTTTGGTAGCGGCTTTGTCTTTTGACAAAAACGGGGCCGCATCAGAAAGGTCCTTCAGTATCTGTGTATAAACAGCCTCAACAGATGCCCTTGTTGGTTGAGCCGTAAATTCGAGGAGCTCGAGAACAAGGGGTACACCATATGATTCTTTGTTCATGTTGTATGGCTTGCCGTAGAGCCTTACCAGGTCAAAATACATCAGCGCCCTGGCGGTCATGGCCTGACCTTTGTAGTCGCTGAGCAATGCACTTCCGTTACCTGCATCCTCTATCTTCTGGATGCTCACAATTAAGTTATTGGCCTGAAGAATATTATGATATATCTGGTTCCAGAAGCCTGCGCCCGACCCTGAAGAGGCAGAGTGGTTGAATGAATAGTAGTAGTCGAGTCCCCTGCCCTGCGACCGGATCGCAAAGTCACCTCCCTTGGCATCGCCGTAGATGATGAAGTTGCGGCCATAGTAATCTGCTGCAGTCATTTTCCTCATCAGCCCGTTAATTGCCACTTTTGCATCAGTAGCCGTTTTAATGGATGTCTCAGGATTAGCGTAGTTGCTGGGCTTTACATCAAGAAATTCCTCGCATGATGTCATCAGCATGAGGCCCAGTACCGTAAGTATGATTGTTATCTTTTTCATCGTAGTACCTTTTTATGATTAGAAACTGGCTTCAATGCCGAATGTATAAGTCTTGCCTATTGGCATTTCCCATCCTCTTGAACCGTATTCGTTCACCTCGGGGTCATATACCTTCCAGGCGGCAAGCGTCCAGAGGTTGGCACCGTTGAAGTAAACCCTCGCGCCTGACAGCTTTACCTTGCTGAGAAGGGTCTGCGGCAGGCTGTATCCAAGGGTGATACTCTTCAGCCTTGTGAAATCTGCAGGATGCATATGCCTGCTGCTCTTCTGGTTGACGTCTTCCATATCAATTGCAACCCTCTGAGGATAGATGGCATCTTTGTTTGTAGGAGTCCATCTGTTCTCATATGCATCGAGTGACATGATCCTTTCCCAGTAATAACCGTCATCGTTAACGTCTTTTCCGGCTGCATCATAGGTGTATCCACCGAGTTTGTAAATGAAGTTAAGCCCGAGGGAGATCCCCTTCCATCCCAGATCAGTGTTGAATCCACCGAAAAGTTTGGGATGAGCGTCGCCAAGGATGACTTCTGTGGCATTAGTGTAATCATATGTGGCCGGACGTCCGTCAACAGAGAGGTCTGGCTCACTGTCATTGTTCAGGAACCACAGGTTAAGGCCTGTCTCGCGCTCTACGCCTGCCCATTCGCGACCGTAGATTGCAAGGGTGGATTCACCCTCGGTATAAATAAATTTCGTACGGTCATCACCGCCGGTAGGTTCATACCATATTATATTCTTTCCTCCGTATAGCTTGGTTACCGTCGATTTAACATGAGATGCTGTCAGTCCGGCTGTCCATGTGAATCCTCCGGATTTGATAATCTCGCCAAAGAGTTCAAACTCCAGTCCCCGGTTATTTATTTCTCCGACATTCCGAAGAGTTGAGCCGAAACCTGTAACATTGGAAATAGGAACATCCTGAAGGAGGTTCTTGGATGCCCTGTTGAAGTACTCTATCGATCCGGTCAGCCTCTGCTCAAGCACCCCAAACTCAAGGGCGATGTTCGAAGTGTAGCTGGTCTCCCATGACAGGTTGGGGTCTGCGATATTACTTACGCCACCCCCGGGCTGCTCCATGTATTTGCTTGAATAGCTTGTCAGCGAGCGCCATCCGTAATTTGAGGTGGGAAGCGTTCCGTTCACACCGTAGGAAGCCCTAAGCCTGAGGCTGCTGATAACAGGAACATTATCCATGAAGCCTTCCTGGTCTATCCTCCATGATCCGGCTACGGACCAGAAATTTCCCCAGCGTGAGTCGGGACCAAGCTTTGAAGAACCGTCCCTACGGAACGAAGCCGAAGCATAATACCTGTTATTATAGTTGTATTCTGCCCGCGAGAGCATGGAAACCATTGCATTGCCCCAGAAATAGGCGTTTGCATCAAGCTTACCCGCCGTAGCTACAGTATGGAGTTCGCTGGTTGCCAGGTTAGTGCCTGTCGATCTCATGTAGTCGGTATTGTTTTTGCCAACTTCCCATCCAGCCAGGGCGCTCACATTGTGAACTCCCCCAAATGTCTTGTTGTAGTTGAGGGTGGAGGAAGAGAGCAATTCATTTATTTTAGTGCTGTTCTCTGTCACCGATCCGATAAGACTCGAGCCGTTGAAGTGCAGTGCACTGTAGTAAAGATGATCAAAAGTCTGGGTGTTGTCAAATGAGAAGATAGACCTGAGGTTAAGCCCGGGAAGTATCTTGATTGTTACAGTCTCAGTGGCAAAAACCCTCTGTGTCTTTGACCAGTTCTCCCACTCATTGTTATAATAAAGCGGATTGTAAGCGTAGCTTCCGAACCTGGCAGTCCAGGGCAGGCCTGTTGCAATATCAGTCGGCCAGTAGAGACCCCAGAGCAGGTTGCGGCTCTGCAGGAAGTAGTTGTTACCGAGAGCACGTGTATCATTGAATCCCTCCTGGCTGCTCGTAGAGACATTGATATTGGTGTTCAGCTCGATAAACCGGCCTATCTTTTGTCCGAAGTTCATTCTGCCGGTTATACGGTCATACTCATTGATTACACTCCTGCCAAGGTCATTGGTATAGGAAAAGGAAGTGTAATAATTGGATGCTTCCGTACCGCCGCTGACAGATATGTCATAAGCCTGGTACACAGCTGTGCGGAAGAGCTCACTCTCCCAGTCGAAGTACTGACCTGCCCTCTCACCGCCGATTGTTAGTGAATTGACAGTATGGTCAGGAGCAGAGAAGGTGTAACCGTGCTTGTTGAATCTCTTGTTGAGCTGGGCCAGTGCACTTGTGCTAGCCTCCTCATCGGTCATTCCTTCATAAAGCTTGCCGGCATTCCAGAAGTTTTCATAGTAAAGCTCAACCTGCTGCTCGGTACTGGCAGCTTCATAGTTGTCAGTAGCGAACGAGGGGGTTATACCCACGGAAGCCTTGAAATTGATCACAGGCTTGCCCAATTTCCCCTGCCTGGTGGTTATTACTATCACGCCGTTTGCTGCCCTGGAACCGTAAAGAGCAGATGCGGCAGCATCCTTCAGAACGGTGATCGACTCGATGTCATTGGGGTTAATTGTGTTCATCACGTTACTGGAAGTGTAGATACCCATCTGCGTAACGTTTCCGGAGATTACCGGGACACCGTCGATAACGTACAGGGGCTCGTTCGATGCATTCATGGAACCGATACCGCGCACCCTGATAGACGACGTGGAGCCAGCCTGCCCGGACAGAGTTGTAATCTGCAGACCTGCGATCTTGCCACCCATGGCGTTCTCAAAGGAGAGCGTCGGGACATCCCTGATTGCATCAGCCTTGACCACGCTGGCAGCGCCGGTGAAGGTCCCCTTGGTGGAAGTACCGTATGCAACAACAATCACCTCATCAAGAGCAAGAGCATCGGTGACCATCTCGACGTTGATCACGGATCTGCCGGAAACCGGAATCTCCTGCGTCTTGTATCCGACATAACTGAAAACAAGTACAGCGTCGGAAGCAACGTTGCTCAGGCTGTATTTGCCTTCAGCATCAGTGTTGGTTCCCACTCCCCGTGATCCCTTGACCAGAACCACGGTATAGGGGATCGGAGAACCATCTTCAGAGGCGGTTACCGTCCCGGTAACACGTGTCTGCGCCATGCCGGCATTGACAAACAATACCGACAGAAAAATGAAGATTAGTTTTTTCATGAAAAAAGGCGTTAGTTAATATAGGTTTGCTCTCACAAGTTACAAGGAAAAATGATTTTTGTAAAAAAAATTTGTATTACATCATACTGTTTTAAAGCATACTTAAATTGTAGCCGGTGGAGCAAGCTGTGAAGCTCATTAATTGAAGAAATTAGAACTTATAGACATTCAGGGCCGCCAGCAATACCATACCTGATATATTAAAATTATATGTATTACATATTGTCCGGGGAAGCTGATTTTCTCATATGTTTAACTTAAAATGTGAAATGTTTTGATAGATTTACTCTCTGTTCACCGTTAATTATTCTCAAATCTTAACCTGCCATGAGACTTTTAAAAGCGCTTCTGCCACTGTTGTTAATAATTTCAGGTTGCTCAACTCCTGTAGTTTATGATGTTCTGATCAGGAATGGAAACATAGCTGATGGAACCGGTACCGATATATTCAGAGGAGATATTGGTATTATGTCTGACAGCATTGCCGCCATCGGCGACCTGAAAAAAGCAGTCGGCACAACCGAAATTGATGCTGCCGGAATGACAGTTGCACCGGGATTCATCAACATGCTTAGCTGGTCAGTGGAGTCGCTGATTGAGGACGGACGGTCACTGGGCGACATCTGCCAGGGTGTTACCCTGGAGGTGATGGGGGAGGGAGATTCCTGGGGCCCGTGGAGCGAGAGCATGAAAAAGGTTATGAAAGCTTCGCAGGGCGATATTAAATACGACATCGGTTGGACCACCCTGGGGGAATACCTCGAATACCTTGAAAAAAAGGGTGTCTCAACGAACATAGCCTCTTTTGTGGGAACCTCCACACTGAGGATATATGTGGTAGGGTATGATGACCGCCCACCCACCGCTACAGAGATGGACTCAATGAAACTACTTGTCAGACAGGCAATGGAAGAGGGCGCCATAGGAGTCAGCTCAGCCCTGGAATACATCCCTGCCAGCTTCGCCTCCACGGAAGAGCTGGCAGAACTGTGCCGGGTTGCAAAAGAATATGACGGCATGTATATCTCACATATCCGTAATGAGGACGAAACCTTCCTTGAGGCCATTGATGACTTTCTTAAAATACCGGCCGCCACCGGAATCAGGGCGGAGATCTATCATCTTAAACAGGTAGGCCGGACAAACTGGCACAAGCTGGACGGGGCGATTGCCAAAATAGACTCGGCTCGTGCGGCAGGTCTCAGCATCACTGCCGACATGTACAACTACCCGGCAAGTTCGACGGGGCTCGGAATACTGATGCCGGAATGGGTGCAGGAGGGCGGATTTGAGAAATGGGTTGCACGGCTGCAGGACCCGGAGGTCAGGAAAGTTGTGGGCCCTGAAATCATTAAAACCATTATGAGGAAGCAGGGTACGCCCGAAAAAGTGCTGCTCATTGGTTTCAACACTGATTCGCTAAAGTACCTGCAGGGCAAAACGCTGGCGGAGATCGCATCAATGAGAGGCAAATCTGCGGAAGAGACCGTAATGGATCTTGTAATTGAGGACAACAGCAATGTGGATGCTGTATTCTTTTCAATGTCCGAAGATAACCTGCGGAGGCAGATTGCCCAGCCCTGGATGATGTTCGGATCCGACGGCAAGTCTATGGCTCCGGAGGGTGTTTTCCTGAAGTCAGCCACCCACCCCCGTGCATATGGCAACTTTGCACGTCTCCTCGGCAAATATGTGCGTGACGAGCGGGTCATCACCCTGGAAGAGGCTGTCCGCAGGCTTACGTCGCTTCCCGCTGCCACCATGAAGATTGAGAGGCGCGGTGCGCTGAAAGAGGGTTACTTTGCAGATGTGGTTGTCTTTGACCCGGCAAAGATACAGGATCATTCAACATTTGAGAATCCTCATCAGCTCTCAACCGGCATGTCACACGTCTTTGTCAATGGTGTGCAGGTGCTGCACGACGGAGAACACACCGGCGCCACCCCCGGAAGGGTTGTGCGCGGCCCCGGCTACCGGAGATAACTCCTTACTTCTTCCTGAATATCAGGTTAATCAGGAAGAGAATGACTATGGCGCCTATGGCTCCGGTCAGGATGGCACCAATCCATCCACCGCCAAGGGTCACGCCCAGCTTGCCAAGTATCCAGTACCCAAGCGGAGCACCAATGAGACCCACTATGATGTTGCCAAGCAAACCAAGGTCGCTGCCCCTGTATATCAAGCTGCCAAGCCAGCCGGCTACAGCTCCGATGAGAAGAGTAACGATAATTTCCATCTCTTGCATTTTTTTAGGTTTGTACTTAAAGCATTCAGCAAGTTAGTGAATAATTAAAACATATCCCTGTTTAACGGTAGAAAGGTATCTCCACAGGTTTGTCTTCATCAGAGACAATTCTGAAAAGAACCGGATCATTCAAAAGGTCTGAGACATAGACTGGCTTTCCGTCTGCCAGAACCTGTGCGTTCATCAGCCTGATGCCGTGACTGTAGTCAACATACCACCAGATATGCCCGCTGTAAACCGGCTGGATGGGAGAGCCGTCAGTCCGGTGCCATCCATAGATCACAACCCTGTCGGGCCGTTCGGCAAGACGCGATGAGATGATCACATCCTTTTTCATGCCCGCTACCAGCTGCCCGTGCCTGCCCCCGGCCGCTGCCAGCTGCCTTTCAATCTGCGCATTGTGCTCCTCAAACTTCGTCACCAGCTCATTTGCATTACCTACCGGCTTATAAAAGAACGGTTCAAGCTTCACATCAGCCTCCGACCATATATGATCACTCAGCTTTGCAGTCAGTAGAGAGGCTCCGAACAGGTCAGCCAGCCGCTGCGCCGTCCGCGGATTCATCGGGATGCGGCAGAAATCAGTATCGCTCCCTATAGCAAGGTAATCAGGCATAACCTCGTATTCAAGCATATGCGGAGTCCCATTCATGTCATTGAACTCTCCTCTAAGGGTAACGGCCTCCCGAAGGAACTGAGGGATGTTGCCTGATGCAGCCGCGCGGTAGATCTCCTCCTCCCTCTCCTCAAGAGGAAGATTACGTATGCGCTTCATGAACTCCGGGCCGGTCTCAGCCGAAGGATTACGGGCAGGGATGTTAAGTCTCCTTACGGGTAACACAACGGCGTCAGCAATAAAACCGGAATATGCCCTTTCGCCAAAGTACCGGTATCCCTTCTGCTCTTTTGCGGTACCGCTGAGCATACTGTGTATAAAACCGTTATATTCTACCTGGTGGGTATGAAAGATCTTCCCTTCAGGGTTTGGCTTGAAGATGAATTCAATCCTCCGGTCACGCGACGAATGCCAGATCAGTGAATCCCTTTCGCGCCTCTTCATCCTGAATGATGCGGAGAAGTAATCCTTCATGATCCTGCACCGGTACCATGTGCCACCCTCAGGCGACACCAGCGGTTTTCCATTGTATATAACCACACTGTCATTGTAAGCCAGAGTGCACAGATACCTGTTTTTTTCAGACTGAAGCCAGCTGACAATCTTCGGTCCGTACCGGTCATCCTCCCACCCATAATTGCTGTCGAGGAAGGCTATGCGCACCACATTATCCGGTATCTGCTCAAAAGCATCCAGATAGTTGAATATGAACCTCCCTCCTCCGCTGTGGCCGTTTAAAACCAGCTCAGGCTTCCACGGGGCAAAGTTGGACATTATCTCTTCAACCATCTTCCTGACCTGCTCCCGGTAATCTGTTGTGACGACGGTCCATGCCGGCCAGCTTTTTCGCTCATTCTCAAGATATGCCACCACCAGGGTCCTGTCAGTTATCATCTGCCTCAGGAAACGTGTCTGGGCTCCTATATGCTGAATATCATAATGCCAGTCGTCACCCTCCTTAAGCCTTTTCCCGAGTGTCTGTTCTATCGTGTTTCCGTTGGGCAGTGCATATAGTACCAGCAACACCCTGTCGCTGCTTCCGAAGCCCTTCAGAGGGGCGTTGATGAGCACCCTGGTGCCTGCAACGGGGTTTTCAAAAACCGCCTGCTGCTCGTCAAACAGACCTGAAGGCCTGAATCCCGGGAGGGGCTGTGAGGTGCCCGCCGCAGTGATGACAGCCAGGCCTGCCGCCAGCAGAAACCCTTTCATTTTTTGCACAGGCCGTTGATGTACTCCTCGAGCATTGTGTAGCCATTGTCCGTAAGCATGTTCCTGTCTTCAGGATCAGCCGGGTTCAGCCCTTTTTTCAGTTCCCAGGCATCCGGCATTCCGTCCCGGTCACTGTCAGCCTGAACGTCATAGGTACGCAGCAGTGGCCATCCACCAACGCTGTTCTGTGAGTCAATTATCCCGGTTCCTGAACCGTAGGAATCACCGAACGCACAAATGCCGCTCCTGGTTTCACTTACAATCCTCGTGTCATTGCTGTCCCGGCGTGGGAGGGTCGCACCAGCATACTTCAATACATCCCTGAAGGCCCGCCGGGCTGAGGTAGTCCGTACAGCTGCAACGGGGAAGGGTTCATCCGCCCTGATAACCGGGTTGCCTGCATAATCACCCTGAACACCTCCGCTCCAGTTGTCAGACGAGACCTTCCTGCTGCCTTCAACACGGTTTCCGGTGATATGCCATCTGCCAACAGTGTCCCAGGGTTCGGCAATACGGCAGATAACGTCATCTTGTGTTGCAGGTCCGGGCCTGTAGTAGTTGTTTACCATGTTCTGCTGCCCCATCTCGCCGCCGTAGGAGCTGTTGAAGCCCCAGTTGAAAACAACGTTGTTCCGGAAATCGACCAGTTCCGTCTCACGTGTGTCAGGGTGGTACCTTGCACCACAGAAGCGGGGCAGCCGACTGGTATGGCTGGCAAGAAGGTTATGGTGGAACGAAGCTCCCTTTCCTCCCCATATGCCTCCGTAGCCATGTTCCCCCTTTGGGTGGCCGGCATCGTAAAGGCTCTCGGAGACGACGCACCATTGAAGGGTGAAATTCTCGTTGTCGTAAAACGAAGCTGCCTCATCAACCGACCAGCTCATCGAGCAGTGGTCAATGATTATATTTTTCTGCCTGATGCATGATATTGCATCCTTTGGCTCTTCGCCCGGGAACTCATTTCCGCACCTGAACCTTATATGCCTTATAATGACGTTATCTGACTCCACGGATACTGTCTCACCGCTGATGCATATGCCGTCTCCCGGTGCAGTCTGCCCGGCAATGGTCACATCACCCTTCGAGATGTTAAGCCTGCGTTTAAGCTCAATAGTACCGGACACGACGAAAACTATTGTCTTTGGACCCGGTTTGTTAAGCGCCCACCGTAGGGACCCCTCCTTTGGCTTGACAACAGAGTCGGTAAGATTGGTAACGGCATAGACGGCGCCGCCCCTGCCTCCTGTGGTATGGCGGCCGAAGCCCTCAGCTTCCGGAAAAGCCGGCACCTGGGCCGGTATCACCGTTGCAACCGCAACAAAAAGTATAATTGTAAAAATCCTTTTCATCTGACTTTCATTGAACTGACTGTACCATCAGGAGTTACAGTCTCTATTGTGATGTTTGCATTCCCGTCTCCTCGCGTTTCAACAAGGCCCTCAGCTCCGACAGCCACCTCCATACCTGATATAGAGACATCCATGCTGTTCATAAAAAAGAGCAGCGGCCTGTTTCTGGTCACCAGTCTCATATTGCTGATTGTCAATCCCTTTGTGTCGATACAGGCAAGACCGTTCTCAGCAGTCATATCGATGTTCTCCATTGTTACGTTCTCAAGGTTGAGTTCAGGGAGTCCCTGCAGGTAGACTGCCTGATCCGCCCCCCTGCAAGTTATGTTTTTCATTGATATGTTTTTGAACCGGGGTGTCTCCTCTGTAACAGGGGGTATTTCGCCAAGGGTTGTCTCCACGTTTTTTCCTTCGGCCAGCATCTCCGAGACCGAGAGGCCGCCGTAGTAAAGGTTAAAGGAGATAGCCTGTGAAGGAATATCCGTCATCAGGATATCATTGAACCAGATATTTTCAACAACTCCTCCCCTGCCGCGATTGCTCTTGAAGCGGATGCCCACATCGGTTCCCATGAATGTGCATCCGGCAACAGATATGTTTCTGACTCCGCCTGACATCTCGCTGCCGATGGTGACTCCGCCATGGCCGTGATAGACAATGCAGTTCCTTATCACCAGGTTCTCGGTTGGAATACCTCTCTTCCTGCCATCCTCGTTCTTGCCTGATTTTATGCATATTGCATCATCTCCCACGTCGAAATTGCAGTCATGCAGCAGGGTGTTACGGCATGATTCGATGTCAATGCCGTCACCGTTCTGCGAGTACCACGGATTCCTGACGGTAATGTTCCTGACGGTCAGGTCCTCGCACATCAACGGATGGATGCACCATGCCGGTGAGTTCTGAAAGACCGGCCCGTCAAACAGAATCTTTTTACAATCAACGAGGCTGACCATCACCGGGCGGAGGAAGTCCCTCATCCACTCATATGCAGCTATGCCGCCCTCCAGTCGTACCGGCACGTTCATCTCACTCAGTTCGATTGCCTTGCCGTATGCTTCTGAGGGGTACCATGTTTTGCCGTCGCTGCTTACCGCTCCGCCGGAATCCAGCAGCTCCTTCCACATCGGCGGCGGGACCTTTTCACGCTTGACATGTCTCCAGGCGTGACCGCTGCCGTCCCATACTCCGCTGCCTGTGAAGGAGATATTTTCCAGTCCATTTCCATACAGCGGAGAGATGCATCTGACAGTGTTGTACCCCTCGAAGCTTGTCTCTATCAGTGGATACAGGCTTTTATCGGGGCTGAAGAGAATAAGCGCTCCTTCGCTGGCATGCATCCTGAGGTTGCTCTTCAGAATTACCGGGCCGGTGAGCCAGATGCCGCGCGGAATGACCACGGTGCCTCCTCCCTTTGCCGTGACTGCCTCTATCGCTTTGCGAAAGGCCCCGGTATTAAGGGTGACCCCGTCACCGACAGCCCCGAAATCAGTTATTGAAACGGCATTGTTCGGTATTTGAGGTTCGACTACCTGGGGCATATCAAACTCAATATCCCGGTAGATCTCGCCAGCAGGAGAGCCGGCATTCTTCGGCAGCGGCTGCGTCTGAGGCGCAGGAGGCGCAGGAGACGCAGGAGGCTTAAGCGCCGCCTTATAAGCTGAGCTGCGAGCCTCTGCCGGCTCTGCCCTGAGTCCCTTCATGGCAGTAAAAACCAGCTGTGCCATAGCTGTTGCACCGGCTGGCTGGAAATGTGTGTTATCCCTGCTGCCGTCAGGATACCCCTGGTAAATCCCGGGAGGGAAATTCATGAAATAGGTCATAGAGACATAGTCCTGCCCCTTGCCGGTAAAAAACTCCATGCTGAGCTCCGTCAGGTCAATCAGGTATGTACCTGTCTCCGATGCCACCTCTCTCATCGCTGCAGGATAGTCACCATGGGCGTTGCCCAGGCGTCCTTCCTTCCATGGATAGTTGCGGGCAACTGGGGTGACCAGGATAGGGATGGCCCCCTTATCTCGTGTCTGGTTCACATAGAGCCGCAGGAACTCCTTATAACCGGTCAGAGAGGTGTAACGCTCACCCTTGTTCACTGATGCATCATTATGCCCAAACTGAATCAGCACCAGGTCTCCCGGGCTGAGCTGCCGGTATATCTCTGACCACCGGCCCTCCTCGAAGAATGATCGCGTGCTGCGTCCTCCCCTGGCCCTGTCATCAACCAGTGCACTGTCAGTCCTGACGAGGTGCCTTATCAGCTTCAGCGAATCAAATGCCATAAACGACTGAAATACCTGGCCCCATCCCATAATGGGATAACGTTTAACGCTGTAGTCCTTTTCAAGGGAGTAATCGGCCACCGTCGAGTCTCCGATCAGCCATACTTTCGTGATATTGCTTTTTTTCCCTTTCCCCTTTTGGTATTCAACAGTGCTTCCGGCTGTAAATGCCGACAGAATAACTGTCAAAATGACCATCATCAGAATCCTGCTCGCTCTCATAAATCATCTTTTATTGTTATCGTAAAGCTGTTGAGGTCAACGCAACCTGCGTCATTTGTAACTCCGTCACGCAAGGCGAAGAAGCCCATTTTTGCACCTATCCACATCCCCTGCCTCGCCTGAAACAGTTCGCCGGCCTCACGGTATTCTTTTTCATCGAAGCTGTAGCTGAACCTGCACTTGGCACCGGGATGCACGGTGAGCCTGAGAAAAAGTTCACCTGTATGCACCTCCTCTGACATTATCTCCCCTTCAGAAGCGCCGGTGTCAGCGCCTGTGCACTTCACCACTCTCAGCAGGAGCCTGCCCTCGTCTCTCCGGATAGAAATATAACTGTAGTCCCGGCCCATGACCACCATGCCGGCTTCCTCGCCGTCAGACCGGAGAGTGCACCTGACTGAGGCTGTGGCTATGAACTTCTCAGCCGGCAATTTGCGGAGAAGGAGGTTAGGGACCTCCCAGAGGTTTACCATGCCGTCTGGCCGTGCGATGCAGTTCAGCCTGAAGAAACCGTAAGCCTTCGAAGGGTATCCCCAGGCAGGTGCGGGATTGGCGTGCCACTGCCAGTCAAGAGGCATGACGCTGCTGCCAAACTCATCATCAGATTCGTGCATTGCAGGTAAACCCGGTCTGGCATTGCCCTCAGACTCACCAACAGAGTCATGCATAACAGGCGAAGCCGTCCTGACAACCCCCGGTGCGGCAAAGGAAGCAACGGGCTCACCGGTACCGTCACCGTCCTCATCATTGCCTATCACCGGCCAGTCGTCAATCCATTTCATCGGCTGGAGATGAACGATCCTGCCGTACGGCCCCCTGTCCTGAAAGTGGATGAACCAATCCTCCCCGTTGCCGGTTGTCACCCAGGCCCCCTGGTGGGGACCATTGACGGCGGTATTTCCCTGGTGCATCACCTTTCTGACCTCGTAGGGACCGAATACATTCTTCGATCTGAGTGCCAGCTGCCACCCGTGAGTAACGCCTCCTGCAGGAGCAAAAATATAGTACCAGCCATTCCTTTTATAAAACTTAGGGCCCTCAACAGCAGGATGGTCATCATGTCCGTCAAAAACCATGACCGGATCCCCTGTTACCCCTGTGCCGTCAGACTTCATCCGTATCACCATCAGCACACTCTTGACGCCGGCCCTGCTCCCTGCAAAGGCATACGCAAGGTAAGCGCTTCCGTCATCATCCCACAGGGGGGTGGGATCAATCAGACCCCTTCCCTTCATAACCATCACCGGGAGGCTCCACGGCCCAGAGGGATCAGATGCCTTTATCATGAATATGCCGTGATCAGGATCAGGGTAATATATATAGAACTCACCGTTGTGTATCCTGATGCATGGCGCCCATACCCCGCCTCCGTGCCTGACTGAAGAGTAGTATTCTTCGGGTTGCAGCCTTTCCAGGGCATATCCGGTGAGCTCCCAGTTTACAAGATCAGTGGAGTGAAGCACCGGCAAGCCGGGGACACAGTTGAATGAGGAGGCAACCATGTAGTAATCATCTCCGGATCTGACAACATCAGGATCGGAGTAATCGGCATGAATCACCGGGTTTGTGAAGACAGCATCGCGGTATGCACCTCTCTGGCCGCATCCGTTCAGCAGTATCATGCATGAGACGATGAACGGGGTACAATAGCTGATAACCTTCATCGATGGTTTTTCAAATCAATACTTCGATTTTCCACTTAAATTACCCCCGGGGCCGGGAGAAGACTCCCGGCCCTCAGGGATAATTCCTGAATTTACCCAAATCCAATCGCAACCTATATAATATCCCCGGCGCAGGTTTCGGATATCCCTGTTCCTGTATCTGAAACCTGCTAATCCTTCCAGCGCGGAGCTCCGGCTGAGGGGAGCCCTTCAAAATTACTGTCAAGGAATGTAAAATCACCTCCCACAGGATCAGTCCACAGGTTCGTTGATGCACCGCTGTAGGCTGTCATCAGTTGCTTTATGGGCGCCGTGGTGCCATCAAAGAAATCAGTGGTATAGTAAGAGCCCGAAACCGTGAGAGTCATGGATCCCGGTCTGACGCCATTTGCCCTGTCAACAGTCTGCCCGAATATACAGTCACTGATAGTAATTGTGCCTGTCGAGGTGTTGCTTCCGGTACCGAAATCAATGAAATATCTTGATGAGCCGGTATCCATAGTTGTCTCATTGAATGTGCAGTTGTCAACCACCACGCTCTCGCAACCGGCGCCGTTGCCGTAGTTTATAATACCACCCCTGATATTGTATACTGTGGTATTAATGAACCTGATGTTTATGAAGTTGCCGGTAAGGGCACCATTGAGGACTCCATAGTGGCTGTCAAAAGCAAAGTCATACATGACGCAATTCAGGAATTCCACACTGTTGATAACCTGGCCGGCTGCGTTACCGCGTAGACGGATGGCGCTGCGTCCGGAATTTCTGATGATGCAGTTTCTGAACCTGATGGCACCTATTACAAAAGCATCACTCTCCTGGTCAATAACGCCCCTCAGTTTTGTTTCTCCGTCATCCAGGGCACAACTGATTTCAACATTTTCAAAGACCAGGGAGTCAGACAGTGTCATTGATGTGCCTATGTCAAACATATGGTATCTGCTCTCTGCCCCGCTTACCAGGAAGATTTCAGGAAGGTCACCCGGAAGGATTCCTCTTACTTTGGTACTCGACCTGACGGTATCTATATCCGAAAGAGGGTATGAAGTACCATTGACAAGGAGTATCACTCCCCCTGCCGGGAGCGCATCCAGTGCTGCCTTGAGATCGCCACCCGGTTCCACGAGCACATCGCCTTCGATAATGACGCTGGTATGGCCCCTCACGAAGGTTCCGTTCATGAGCCGTACCTCATATATGCCATTCGGCAATCCGGTGACCTGCCTTCCGCCCAATGCAAGATCTTCTGCACTGAGTGTAAAGGGAAGCTGTGTTCCGCCGTTGACAAACAGAAGGGATGTGGCTGTTGCCCCCGGCTCCCACTGAACAATGCAGGCATTCATTGCCGACATGTAGGTGTCATAACCCTGGAACAGGTTCTCGGGATCGGTCTTGAATGTAACCAGCGACCATTTGGATTCGTCAATGCCCTGAAGGGAACTGACGGCTTTTATCCTCCCATAAAACTGAGTGTCACCGGCAGGCAAAACATAAGTGTATGACACCTGACTCTCTTCGGTGGCAGGGACTTCTGCAGAGTGCACCAGTGTCGCAGAAGCAGTAGCGCCGTCATAGATTTCTACAATGTAGTGATCAGTGTTTTTAACTGATGACCAGGTAAGCGTAACCGTTGTTGTATTGCTGATAACGGCCTCTATACCTACCGGAGAAAAGGCTCTGCTGAAATCAAGCTCTTCCACCACCGGGTCAATCTGCTCCTTGCACCCTGAGATAACCAGGGAAGCGATCAGCCCTGCAATCAATCCTGTATATATAATTATCTTCTTCATAGATAATGCTTTAGTTGGTTTAATAGCCATAATCGTTTTTGAGGGTGCCATTACTGGCATCGATGAATACCTGCCAGATAGGCCAGAACTGGTTCTGATCCGGATCATTCGTAAAGAGCGAGTTGATCTTTGTTGAGCCAAGCCTGTCAGGGCTTACGTAGACTGTGTTATAGGTGTAGTCTGCAGACCTGTCCTCGGTTTCTCCCCTGTTGAGGCCGTAAAACTGGAGTGACTCACCGTCTGCCGCATATCGATAGTATAGAACTTCCGGCACATCGGCATAGCCGCCGGTGCGGGTGCTGAGATCAGCCAACTTTACCACGGCTTCATCCATCCTGTTACCCAAAAGATTCCAGCGGATCAGGGCTGCTTTACGCTCCATCTCACCGCAGAACTCAAAACCATGTTCCTCGACGATGGCATTGAACATCTGTTCCTTTGTGGTGATGGCATTAAGATATGCATCAACCTTTACAGGCCAGTCTGCCTGTGCAAATGCCCTCTGCCGTACCTGTTTAAGGTAATCCTTTGCAGGCCCCAGGTTATCAAGTTCATTCTGGATCTCGGCAGCCATAAGGAGAACCTCGGCATAACGCATGTATATCTCATTCAGCCCGTCATCATTGGTGGAGGTGACAAACCTTGTCATCCATTCATAACGAAGCTTGCCGAAATACCAGAGAGAGACGCCGCTGCCCGTATTGATGATCTGTTTTGAGATACCTGCTGTGGCTGTGCCCCAGGAGTATGGCACGCAGGTGACATCGCGTCGGGTATCCTTCACGTCATAGTCATAGAAGACATTCGGCAGCGGGCCGTAATCACCTCCTCTTGGCTGACCGGTGTACTGGTCGGCACTGGCGTGACGCACGGCGAATGTAAATGCCATGCGGCCACGGCCGTCAGCAAAGGGTATCTCCCAGAGTGATTCACCACCCGCGGTGATGTTCTCCTCACACACCTTCCTCCAGAAACCCTCGAAGCTGCTCTCCAGGGAAGCATTGCCGCTGGTGATAACGTCGATACACTCCTGCATTGCAACCGGGTAGAGGGTTGACACGGAGAGGTCCGGATCATTGCTTTTCCTGATACCGTCAGGATATTGTGAATAACCTGCCGCAGCCATGCAGATGCGGGCTCGAAAAGCCTTGACAAAGGCCCTGTTGATACCCTCGGTTGTGGTGGTCCGGGCATTGCCGTTAGGCCAGGCAACAAGTTCCGAAGCCTCTTCAAGGTCAGCAATCAGCTGTTTGTAAATAACATCCCGACTGCTTTTCTCAAGATACATCGTCTCGGAGGATATGGGCTCAAACCTGGCAACCACATCTCCCCAGGCCTTAACCAGGTCAGCATAATAAATTGCCCGGAGAGTCAAAGCCTCTCCCAGCAACTGGCCCATCTCTGTGCCGGGAGCCGGATCACCGTAGGTTCGCAAACCCCTGATACATATGTTGGCACGCTCAATCCCAGAGTACATCTGTGCCCAGGCATTGTTGGCAGTGTTCATGTCAGTGTTGATTGACGAATTGACATATCTTGCCAGGTCAGACCTTGCTGATGCTGCTGTGGAGCTGTTGTACCACTCTATGTCAGTGTTCGCTCCGTAATGGGTCAGATACCTTCCCCTATATGAGTTGGTCTGACCGATGGGCTCCTTGATCCCGTCTATGGCAGATGCCGCAAGGGTAGGATTCGAAAAGATAAGAGACTCATCCAGGGTTGACTGTGACGGAGCTTCCAGGAAGTCTTCGCACGACACAAGCAGGCCGGCAAAAACGATACTGATTATTATATACAGATACTTTTTCATACTCATCCAGTTAAATCAGTTAGAAAGTAAGGTTTGCACCAAACATCACCTGCCTGCTCTTGGGATAGGCGGAATAGTCAAGCCCGGGCGTAAGAGCGGTGTTCCTCCTGGCAGATACCTCGGGATCAAAGCCGGAGTAGTTGGTCAGGACAAAAACATTGTATCCCGAAACATAGAATCTAAGACGCTCTATACGCAACCTGGAGGTAACGGCTTCCGGAATCGAGTACCCCAGTGTCAGGGTATTGAGCCTCAGGAAGGATCCGTCTTCCACTGCCCAGTCACTGAAGACATGCCTGCTCATGAACGGAGACCACATTGTTGTGTTAGTGTTCATGGAGGCGAGCGTTGCAGGATCATTTACCAGTGTTCCTGTTGCAGGATCAAGGTTGGTCCATCTCTTGCCCTCAGCCATAATGTCAATGAGGTTGCGGAACGGGTAACGCGAGGTGGTATATTCAATCTTGTTCGCGTTATAGATCTGATTGCCGGCACTCCAGTTAAAAAATGCGGCAAAATCAAAACCGAAGAGATAGCCTTCAGCCGTGAAGCCGCCGGTGTGTTTCGGATTAGAATTGCCGATTTCCGTGACGTCAGCAACAGTCACCAGGCCATCGCCGGTGAGATCCCGCAGCTTGAGACTTCCCGGACGCAGGGTGCCGATGACGTTTGAATTGTCAACCACCCCGTCATTGAGTATCCACTCTTCATTTTCGGAATCGTAGCCGGAGAAGTCTGAAACCTCATACCTCCCGTCATTGATGTAGCCGTACATGGTTCCGACCGAACCGCCGACAGCTACCCAGTAATCATTGCCTATCTCGGTTGAAGCCCAGCTGGTGTTCTGCCCGAAATCATTCATCACCCCGAGCGACAAAATCTCATTCCTGTTGAAGGCAATATTGAAGCCAAACGTCAACCCGTAGTTCTTCTCATTGAGGGCTACGGCGTTAAGCTCAAGCTCAATGCCTTTGTTTTGTGTCTCACCCATGTTCCTGTACTGGTTGGTGTAACCGGTGCCCGAAACGGGGAACTGAATAAGGAGATCCTTCGTGTTGTTCCTGTAGAGCTCAACGCTTCCGTTGATGCGGTTCCTGAATAACCCGAAGTCAAGCCCCAGGTTGCGCGTTACCGTTGTCTCCCATTTGAGGTCAGGGTTGGCCATATTGGTCGAAGGGGCCCAGAATGAGGAGAAGCCGTTGATCCATGAGGTGGTGCGTGCTTCGAAAATCTGGGCGATCTGGTTGGATGGGATATTGTTATCCCCGGCAGTACCATAGCTGAAACGGAGCCTGAGATTGTTCAGGGTATTGGATATGCCCTTCATGAACTCCTCCTCCGATATCCTCCAGGCTACCGATGCCGACGGGAAGTAACCCCAGCGGTTGGTGGCGGAGAATTTGCTTGAACCGTCAGCCCTGAAGGTGGCAGAGGCCTGGTATCTTCCCATGTAGTCATACATGAACCTGCCAAAGAAAGAGAGCAGCTTGTCATCCGGATTCAGCGTGTTTGTATAGCTGTTTGAGAATCCCTGGCTTACAAGCTTGAAAGCCTCGGGGCCCGTGAAGAATTCAGGAAATCCCCAAACCTGGTTGAACATGGTGTTGGATTCATTGATCAGCACCTCCTGCCCTGCCAGCAACCTGAGCGAGTGACCCGAGTCACCAAAAATATCCTTAAAATCATAGGTGAGGGTGTTTGTGCTGCGGATGCCGTTGCCCTTTCTCTCGTAGGATTCAAGGGCCGGCTTATTCTGGTAGTCAGCCGTAGGCGTGTTTCTCACGTAATAGGTCGTAAGCCCGTAGAAGCGGTCATCATTGTTTACATAATTGTCAAGTCCCGCCTCGGTGCGGAATACCAGGCCGTCAACAATCTCCCACGAAAAGCTGGCACCCAGGTTGAATCTCTTCCTGAACTGCTGACGGTCATTATCCCTGACGTTATCGAGCGGATTGGTCATGCTGGCCGACAGGTCCGTATCATCAAAGTCTCCAACCGAGTTAAAGGGAATCGGCACGAAGAGCATGGTCTGCTTGACCCTGGCATCATTCGGGGTGGCTCCTCCCTGGTCAGTGGCACCTGCACCAAATATCTTCAGGTCAGAATAACGTACCGAGAATGAAAGCTCAACCCTTTCACCTGCCTTATGGTCAAGCTTGAGGGCAAGGTTGTCACGCCTGTAGTTGGAAGAGAGCATTATTTCATCACTTCTTATGCCGGCATAGGAGACCGAATATTTAAAGTTGTCACTCCCCCCGCTGACGTTGAGATCATGGTTGAAAACCTTTCCGATATGACCGAAAACCTGGTCAAACCAGTTGGTTGAGGGCTGACCTTCATAGAGGTCAATGTCCTGGTAGTTGCCAAAATATCTTTCATAGTTTTCCAGGTTGTCATCCAGGAGGGCATACTCATACTGCCATCTCATGTAATCCGGCACGGAAATAGTTGGCAGTTGCTTTGATACCTTCTTGAATCCGTAGTAAGCGTTGTAGCTGACTCTTGGCTTGCCAACCTCGCCTGCCTTCGTGGTAATGATAATAACTCCGTTTGCACCGCGGGCACCGTAAATAGCTGTTGAAGATGCGTCTTTCAGTACATCTATCGACTGAATTATTGACGGCGGGATATCAGTGATGGAGTTCACCGGGAAACCGTCAACGATGAACAACGGTGTACTGCTCTGGGTTACTGAACCTCCTCCGCGTACCCGGATATTGATGTCTGCATCAGGCGATCCTTCCGTGGTGACAATGTGCACACCGGCCATCTTTCCTGTAAGAGCCTCAACGGCAGATGATACAGGAACACGGGCCAGCTCTTCGCCCTGAACAGAGGTGATGGAACCCATCACATCCTTCCTGCTGACGGTACCGTAACCGATCACAACCACATCTTCCACAAGCTCACTTGAAGGCGATATGGTAACATCTATCAATGTGCGCCCGCGAACAGGCACCTCAACCGGATCATAGCCCACGAAGGAAAAGACCAGTGTGGCATCAGGCGGACAGTCGGCAACTGAATAATTGCCCTCAAGATCAGTGGCCACACCGCGGGTTGTACCCCTGATGACCACGTTCAGTCCGATCATAGCCTCTCCCGTTTCGGCATCGGTGACCTTACCCCTCACGGTTAAATTCTGTGAGAAGAGAGTCATCGTAAATGCCGTCATGACAAGGATCAGCAAAACCCTCAGCCTGCTGTTGCCGCGGCCGGGGTATCTTCTGAATGCATCAATTGATTTTGTCATAGACAAGTTGATTAGGGTTATTAGAATATGCTTTAAGACTTATTGTAAGAAGCACATAAGGGTGCATGGTTATAAAGTTAGGAAGAAAAAATTATTGATATTGGTCATATCCGATTAGTCCACATTTTCTGTCAAATTTTCTACCATTTTTCACTAACTTGGCAACTTTACATGATGAACCTGATCCTGAGACATGAGTGAAGAGATCCTGCGGGCCATGATGGAGCTGTTCGCCCTGATTGTCAAGCAGGACGGAGGCATGCTGCAGAGCGAACGCGATTTCGTTGCTGCCTTCCTCTCCAAACAGCTCCCGCACCAGAGCGCCGATGAGTTCATCCAACTCTTCCTGGCCGAGGCAGGACCTATAAAGGAGAGCGATGAAAAGTCCACCACGGAAGGTGCCTCAGTCAGAGATTCAATCAGGATCCTGAACAACTGCCGGAAAATCAACAGGACACTCTCACAGGAACAGAGAGTCATTGTGCTGATGCGCTGCCTCGAGCTGATCGAATCCGGAAAGCAGTACACACCCCAGCGCATGAATATCATCAATACCATCGCTGAGGTGTTCAGGGTCTCGCAGGATGAGTTCGGAAGCATGATGCGGTTTGTCAGGGAGGAAGAACGGAGCGGATTCAATCACCGCTCAATGGTGGTCATTGAGACCGAGAAGGACCTGACATGCAAAAGTTTCGTCGTCTTTCTGAAGATTGAGAGTGTCAATCTTTACTTCCTGAAATGCTTCTGCGACGGAACCACCCTCCTCAACGGTCTGCCTGTCATCTGCCGCAAGGTCTATCTCTTTGCCCCCGGAAGTTCGGTACAGGCACCACCCGCTCCCAATATCTATTTCAGTGACATCACATCTCACTTTGCCGCCGGAAATGATACCCGCCGAATCTCCTTCGTGGCTGACGGAATAAGTTACAGCTTCCCCGACGGAACACCTGCAATCAGTAATCTACGCTTTGCCGCCGGTGACGGAATGCTGATTGGTATCATGGGATCCAGCGGATCAGGGAAGACTACCCTTCTGAACCTGCTGACAGGACTGACCAGGCCACAGTCAGGCGAGGTCAGGATAAACGGAATATCTATTCACTCAGGAGACAGGAGACTCGACGGGGTAGTGGGATATGTGCCGCAGGATGATCTCCTTGTTGAAGAGCTGACCGTCTTCGAGAACCTGTGGTACGCCGCCTCCTTCTGCTTCGCAGGGAAAACAAGGGCGGAGATGACTGAAATTGTTAACCGTTCCCTTCACAGCCTCGGACTTTACGAAAAGCGTAATTTCAGGGTCGGATCTCCAATGAATAAGGTCATCAGCGGCGGACAGCGCAAAAGACTGAATATAGCCCTTGAGCTGATACGGGAACCCTCCGTTCTGTTCCTTGATGAACCCACATCAGGGCTGTCGTCAGGAGATTCGGAAAACGTGATGGACCTTCTGCATGAACTGACAGGCAAAGGCAAACTTGTAATTACCGTGATCCATCAGCCTTCCTCCGGGATATTCAAGGGATTTGACAAGGTGCTCGTGCTTGATCAGGGAGGCCATCTGGCATTCTTTGGTAATCCGCTGGATTCAATAGTGCATTTCAAGACCCACGAGGCCCATATAAACAGCGGGGTGGCTGAATGCCCGGTCTGCGGAACGGTAAATCCAGATACACTCTTCAACATATTGGAAACGAGGGTGGTGGATGAGTTTGGCAAGTATACCGAGCAGAGGAAGATCAAACCGGAAGAGTGGGCCGAAGCCTACAGGAAGAGTGTCCCTTCTCAGGAACCAAAGGAATGTTCCAGTGAGCCATGGTCAAGCCTCCGTAAGCCCGGATGGCTGAAGCAGACACGGACATACCTCGTTCGTGACCTCAGGAGCAAGATAGCCAACAAACAATATATGATGCTTACCCTGCTTGAGGGGCCACTGCTGGGACTTATACTATCATATATCATCAGGTATATAGCTGACCCCTCTTCCAATGTTTACATATTCAGGGAGAATGAAAATATCCCGGTATATATCTTCATGAGTATTATCGTGGCTCTCTTCCTGGGCCTGACTGCCAGTGCCGAAGAGATCTTCCGTGACCGCAGAATGCTCAGAAGGGAACACTTTCTCAATCTCAGCCGAAGCAGTTACCTTGTGAGCAAGATGCTGATCCTTGCATTCATATCGGCACTACAGGCATTTCTCTTTCTTGCGGTGGCCAACCCCGTACTTGGAATAAAAGGACTCTTCTTCTCCTACTGGCTTGCATTTTTTGCAACAGCCTTCTGTGCAAACATGATAGGCCTGAACATCTCCTCGGCACTTGACTCGGCAATAGCAATCTACATTGTGATACCGATACTGATGATCCCGATGATGATCCTCAGCGGCGCGATGTTCCCCTTTGACAAACTGAACAGAACCCTGGCCAGGGCGGACAGAGTGCCGTTCATAGCCGAGATCATGCCAACACGATGGACCTACGAAGCTCTTATGGTCAGACAGTTCAAGGGCAACGAATACGGAAGGAGAGTATATCCGCTGAAAAAGCAGATCAGCATCTCTGATTTCAATACAATATACCGTATCCCCAGGATGACAGAAGCACTCGATAACATAAGGAAAGAGTTCGGTGAATCAGGTACGGTAAATCCCGGGAACCGCGAGATCACGCTGCTCCGTAACGAAACAGCCCTCCTCAGCAGGACGGGAACCGCCGGTCCGTTCAGCGGCACCGATTCCCTGACACCAGCGCTGTTCAGCAATCAACTTGCTGAAAGACTGGCACTTTGGCTGAAAAGAACAGACAGTGAATACCGGAAGCTAAGCAATATTGCAGACATGAGCCTTGATAATTACGTAAGCTGCAATAAAATGGCCCTCGATCTGTTATATAATAGCTACCACAATGACAAGCTGGAAGATATTGTCAGGAAGGTATATGAGAAAAACAAAATGCTTGAGTACAGGGACAGGCTGATACAGAATGCGGATCTGATTTACCTCGAGCCGGCAGCAGCCGGAACACGGGGTGTCCGTACCCATTTCATGGCCCCGGTTAAGAACTTCGCAGGCCGCAGTGTTGATACCTACAGGTTCAACATCCTGCTGGTCCTCACCTCGGCCATAGCCCTCTATCTGTTACTGTACGCCGGGACACTGAGGCGACTCATCCTGTTTTTTGAACATACCGCCAACGGAATGAAACGGAAGGACGACCGGAAATGATCACATTGCAAGGTTAACACATCAATAATAAGTCCTGATGACAGGAACAATTACAAAGATTGCAGCAGTGATCCTGCTGGCAGGCATCTGCTCTTGCAGAAACAGCGGTCCGCGCACGGGCAGCCTGAGCTTTCCCGTTGCAGATTCAGTTCCGGCCGGTGAAGCTGAGAAACTCAGTGAAGAAGCTCTGGCCGATATTGTTCAGAACATTGCATCTCCGGTTGAGATAGCATCAGTCCTCCAATCAATGCAGGTACCTTTTTCAGCAGGTTATCTTGCACCCACCCGGGAGGCAGACAGGCTGTCAACCAACTTTCAGAAGGCAGTGATGCTGGGCATCTACGGCGCCGACCTGGGATATCTCAATATCTATGAGAAAACCGGTAATTCAGTCGAAGTGCTCTCAACAATCAAGCGACTCGCTGACGGGCTGCGGGTGGGTCAGTATTTCGACTTCGAGACACTGAAAAGGCTCTCTGTCAGCAAGTCTAACCTGGATTCACTGCTCTTCCTTTCCGTAAACTCATATAACCAGATCGACAGGTACCTGAGGGACAATGACCGCGGCTCGATCTCTGCTCTTATGATTGCAGGGGTCTGGATTGAAGGACAATACTTTGCCACACAGGTTGCATTAAACAACCGGGATGAGGTACTGAGAGACCGCATAGGCGAACAGAAAATCATACTGGGAGACCTGCTGATGCTCCTACGTCCTTACAGTACAAGCAGCGGGGAGTACCAGTCGCTCTTCAGTATGTTGGATCAAATCAGCAGGAAATATGCTGACGTAAGGGTTTCATACAGGCTGGGCGAACCTGAGACTTCTGAAGTGGACGGGCGCCTGATTATGGTTCAACACGAGGAAAGCATTGTGGAGATGAGTGACGCTCAGCTTGCAGAGATAGCTGAGATGTCAAAAGAAGTCAGAAACAAATTAATATCCGGCATTTAATATGAAAAACAGGCTCCTCATTCTGTCCCTCGCCCTGTTAATCCTGCCCGTTATGGCAGAGGGTCAACCCGCAACGGATGACCTCGTAAGCAGTTGTGTGCTTTCAGCCGGTGAAAACACAACCTACCTGAAGGATTTCCGGGTGCAACTCCCAAAAGCTTCCCCTGGCGGCACCGCACCGGTTTACAAGGCTAACATGTACCTGATGAAGAATATGAAGTACAGGTTCTCCGTCTGCAATGCTCCGGGTTCCAACGGAGAGCTTGTCATAACCCTCTATGACCAGGGAAAAGAGCTGATCTCGTCATATAATCGCAGCACAGGCAAAAAATACAGTACTGTTGACTTTATCTGCAACAAGACAGGTTTATATACAATCTGGTATGATTTTGCTGACGGGGAACAGGGCTCTGGTGTAGGCGTAGTATGCATGATCAGGTGATCACTGAGGCCAGATTCGCGAGACGGCTATCATCACCGCAGTAATCCAAAAGAGTATTTCAGCCAGTACCGTCCGCCTTGTAAAGGTCAGATGATTGGCTAAAATGATGGCCACCGGCAGGGAAGCGACAGCCATTACCTCAGCAGAAACTGCAGGAACCAGGACAGATGCCGCAACACTTATTACAAACACCCATATAAACAGCTCAAAGGTCTTGCGGGACCGGATCTTGTAGGTAGGCATCTCCTTTGCGAGATAAAGCAAAGACGTCAGAAAACTGACGGCGACAATTATCAGCAGGATTATGAGTGTGCGGCTCCAGTAGACCGCCGGTGCCCGGCTGAAAAGATTGTATCGTATGATCTCCGTCAGCTCACCGGTGTCACCGCCGGTTATAAACCATATGGCATACATCACAATCCATGGCAACAATGCGCCAATGAACGCCAGAGTAAGCTCGCGGGCATCCGGGCTTCGGAGAACCAGTGCGCCAATGAATACCAGCAGTATAAACCAGACTGACCCTGCATAGATCAGGCCTGCTGACGATATCAGCATTGCCGCATCAAAAAAATTGAATGTCATTCCGTTCACGCGGTAGGAAGAGATCATCCTCCAGATGCCTGCAAGGATGAGCAACGATGCGGGGAGTGCAGGGTTAAGAATCATCTCACGGTGGAAAACCGAATAGAGCATCAGGTATAGCAGCCCGGGCAGATAAGTGCGCCGGGGGATAAAAAAAATCGATGTATTGAACCTTACCATTATCACTACCACCGCCAGCACAAACAGGAAGGAGAGTATCACCGCAAGAAGGGGGTTGGCTGAGAGTGACCCGCTTATCAATCCCCAGAGGGGCATGGGAATACTGTCAGAGTCGACCGGCAGTTTTGGAGGTGAAATGAAATAATCAGCCCATAACGCCAGGGCTGCGAGTATCATGACAGATACCGGACCCGCACCCGATCCCCTGAAGAACCTGATCATCCGGTATACTTTTTCAGGTCAAAGCCGATGTCTCTCCTGTAGTTCATCCCTTCATAGGAGATCAGGGCAGCCGAGGTGTAGCTTTTTGACAGAGCCTCCTCCATGGTCACACCCATCGAGGTAACGGCAATCACCCTCCCGCCGGATGTCACAAGCCGTCCATCTGATAGTGCCGTTCCGGCGTGGAAGAGAATGCTGCCTTTAACGTTTTCCGTTCCCCCGATCTCGAATCCCTTCCGGTAACTGTCAGGGTATCCTCCGGAAACAAGCATCACCGTCACAGCCGTCTCCTCAGAGATGGCAATGCTTCGCCCTGCGAGATCCCTTCTGGCAACGCCCTCGAGCAGGTCACACAGGTCACCGTCAATGCGGGGGAGTATCACCTCTGTCTCAGGGTCTCCAAGTCGGGCATTGTATTCTATCACGTAAGGTTCACCGCTTACATTCATCAGACCGAAGAAGATGAAGCCCCGGTAATCAATACCTTCAGCCCTGAGTCCTTCAACGGTCGGCCTGATAATGCGTGTCTCCACCTTCGCCAGGAATTCAGGTGTGGCAAACGGGACGGGTGAGACAGCCCCCATTCCGCCCGTGTTCTTTCCTGAATCACCCTCACCAATGCGCTTGTAATCCTTTGCCTCCGGCAATATGCGGTAGGATAATCCGTCTGTGATCACGAAGGCTGACATCTCGATACCCTTCAGGTACTCCTCAATCACCACCTTATTGCCCGCCTTACCAAAACGCCCTCCTAGCATAGCCCGCAACTCATTGACAGCCATGTTGAAATCATCAATTATCAGGACTCCCTTGCCTGCTGCAAGACCGTCGGCCTTCAGTACATAAGGAGGAGTGAGACCGCGCATGAAACCTATGGCCTTATCTTCATCGGACGCGGTGAAGGTACCGTAAGCAGCCGTGGGTATGCCGTGTCTAATCATGAAGCCTTTGGCAAAATCCTTGCTGCTCTCCAGCATCGCTCCCTGCTGACGTGGTCCGATGACAGCCACGCTCTTAAGAGCGGGATCATTCTCGATATAATCGGCAATACCCTCTGCCAGGGGTGCCTCCGGACCGACAATCACCATATCTATGCCGTTTGCGATAATAGCCGTCCGCACTGCCTGAAAGTCAAGAGGGTCAACTGCAAGGTTTACAGCTGCTGCTTCGGTACCCGGATTACCAGGTGCAACAAAAAGCGTGAGCGGCCTGGAACTTTGTGCCAGCTTCCAGGTAATTGCGTGTTCACGTCCTCCGGAACCAAGAATAAGAATATTCATGTTCAATGTTTCTTTCCCTTTCAAAAATAGTATTTAGGATCAATAGTGTCAGCTCCTGCCTGAATAATCATCCACAGTCACGAATGTCCAGCCATCGCTTTGCGCCTTTTCAAGGAACCTGTCAAGATACTTAAGGACAGTGCTTGCAGGTTTGTCATGCAGCACAATAACTGATCCCGGCCTGATTCGTCTGATAAGGATATTGTAGGAAGCATCTGCATCAAGGTCCATGTCAAAGTCGTAAGGCATTATATCCCAGAACACTATCCGCATTGATCGTTCAAGAATCCGGTACTGTCTGACACGCAGCCTGCCGTATGGCGGCCGGAAGAGATTGCTGCAGGTAATATCCCTGCCCCGGAATACATCAGCACAGTAGGTCCGTACCGGAGTCTTCAGCCCGTTGAGATGACTGAATCCGTGATTCCCGATGGCGTGGCCCTCGGAAGCAATTCTTGCAAAGAGACCGGGAGAAGCAAGTACCCGGCTCCCTGTGCAGAAAAAGGTTGCTTTGACACCATGTGAAGCAAGTATGTCAAGTATGCGGGGTGTGGACTCCGGATCCGGCCCGTCATCAAAGGTCAGGCAGAGCCTCCTGCCACCGCCACTGACAGTATATAGCGCTTCAGGATAAATGAGCGCGGCAGGCATCGGTCTGCGGTAATTCCTTATCATCTCACCGGCACCTCCCCGTAAAACCGGTTAAGCTCCGAGGAGGCGGTGTCTGCCAGTTCCGTCATGCCGAATCTCGTTGCCAGCCTGTAGATGTCAATCAGTGCCTGAAGTGAAACCGAGGCGTTGAAATCGAGACCGTAGGATTTCCTGTCAGGCAGTGAGGCAATAAAACTGAGTGAGGCGAGAGAGTTGGCGACTATCTCGCGGAAGAGCTTTTCCGCTTCCTCCGTTTTCCCGGCAAGAGCCAACGCTTCAGCAAGATCACTGCTGAAATAGTCATAGGGCATCTTCTCCGGCGGGACTATGCTTAATCCCTTCTCCACGGCAGCTATTGCCCTGACAGTGTCACCCTCCTCAACAAGGGCAATTGCAAGCCGTGCAAACTGGCGGCGGAAGACATCAATCATTCTCCGGTTGTTCTCGTCAAGATAAACACCCTCCTTCTCCGCGTTACCCCACCGGAAGTGGTTCATCATATTTTCATACATCTCGCGGGTGTCAACCATGCCTGTCTCTCCCTGTGCCGGAGGATCAATCCTTACCGGGCTCACCCGGTAGGCCATGCCTTCAAGGATGAAATAATCCTGAAGCCCTATGTATGTAGAGGCCGGTACCGTTACAGAGTAGTAGAGAGGCCTCTCCCAGTTGTTTCCTGCCACGAAGTCCATTACTGCCAGGTCATCCTTGATGGCCATCGAATTGCTGAACTTCCAGATCAGGGGTCTCAGCATGCGGTCAGCATGGTACGGTCTGACGGCGCCGGTGTTAATTACATGTGCAGAATCCACATCGACAATGAATTCCTTCACCGGAATGAAGTTGAAAAAATCACCGCGTCCCGAGAGGTCCACCTTGGCCTTCGGGTCATCAGAACCTACGAACTCCATAACCTTACGTATAGGGGTCGGTTCTTTGATTATCTCCTCAACGGGAAGCTGAACACGCTCACCCTCGACATATTTCTCAGGAGGAAGTGTAAACGGCAGGGCATTGGACTCCCAGGCTTTGCGGCTCATGGTCTCGATATAGAATCCGCTTTGCAGGTAGCTGAGGTTGGCAACACGCACATCGGTCCGGTACCCCTCCACATCCTGAATGTACCATAGCGGGAAGGAGTCATTGTCGCCGTATGTCAGCAGCACGGCATTCTGATCAACGGAGGAAAGATAGTTCGAGGCTATGTCACGCGCAGTATACCTGTCCGACCTGTCATGATCATCATAATTGCGTATTATCATCAGGAGCGGAACAGCAGCAATTATCAATACGGCAGGAAGGATTGCCGCAGGATACTCCTTTGTTACCTTTCGAAGGAGATCATACAGGAGCATCACGCTCATCCCTATCCAGACCGCAAAGGCATAGAATGAGCCCGCATAGGCATAATCCCTCTCTCTTGGCTGGCTTGGGTTCTGGTTGAGATATAACACGATAGCCAGGCCGGTCATGAGGAAGAGAACCGTCACAAGAGACAGTCCCTTCGGATCACGGCGGTACTGCCACCAGATGCCTGCAAGACCTGCCAGCAGCGGCAGGAGAAAATAGGCGTTTCGGGCAGGGTTGTTCCGGTTTTCCTCTGGTAGCATCGACTGGTCACCGAGCCTGGCATTGTCAATGAAAGGTATGCCGGATATCCAGTTTCCGTCCATGACGTTGCCATTGCCCTGAACATCATTCTGGCGCCCGGAGAAGTTCCACATGAAGTATCTCATGTACATCACCCCCACCTGGTATCTGAAGAAGAAGCGGAGGTTCTCACCGAAAGTGGGTATGGTGGCCTGCTCACTGCCGTCGCCTGACCTCAGGGTGACCTTTTTCCCCTTCACCTTTCCCCAGTATTCGTACTGCCTGATATGATCAGGCTCACTGGAGTACATCCGAGGAAAGATGGTCATGAAACGCTTGTCATACCGGTATTCGGTTGTATAATAAGGGACATACCGTCCCTCTTTTTTATTGTATCCGCCCACTTTCTTTTCAATTCCGGTGACCGGCGCCGAGTAGTAGTGACCGTACAGGAAAGGGGCCCGGGGGTATTGTGTCCGGTTGATATAATAAATGAATGAGAAGACGTCTGAAGGATCATTCTGATTCATCGGGGGATGTGCATTGGCCCGTATAATGATGAGGGCAAATGAGGAGTAACCGAGCATCAGAACGGCTACAACCGTCATTACGAAGTTCAGGATCCTTTTTCCTTTCTTCAGTGAATACCAGATGCCTGCTACGGTGGCTGCGGTAAAGAACAGAAGATAGATATATAGCCCTGTGTTATACGGCAGACCCAGACTGTTCACAAAGAAAAGTTCGAACCATCCTGCCACCTCTACGACACCCGGAACAAATATAAAATTAAGTACGCCGAGTATCAGGAATCCCGCAAGCAGTGCCCATATGGCACCTTTCGCAGTGACCTGGTACTTACGGAAATACCAGATGAGGACTATTACCGGCAGTGCCAGCAGATTGAGCAGGTGAACTCCAATTGATAATCCCATCAGGTAAGCTATAAGGATTATCCATCTGCCTGAGTGAGGGTCATCCGCTTCGTCATACCAGCGAAGCATTGCCCAGAAGACGGCGGCAGTGAAGAGAGAACTTGTGGCATAAACCTCACCCTCAACAGCTGAGAACCAGAAGGTGTCAGAAAAGGCATAGGCCAGTGCGCCGGTGGCTCCTGAAGCCAGGATGGCTATTGCCTTTCCTCCTCTTACGGTCAGATCGTCACCGGTGGCGAGGCGGACGATCCTTGTGATGCTCCAGAACAGGAAGAGGATGGTAAAGGCGCTGGCGAAGGCGGAGAGTATGTTTACCATCATTGCCACCCTGGAGGTGTCACCTCCGGCGAAGAGTGTGAAGAACCGCCCCAGGAGCAGGAAGAAGGGGGCGCCGGGAGGATGGCCCACCTCGAGCCTGTAGGAACAAAGTATGAATTCTCCGCAGTCCCAGAAGCTGACTGTCGGCTCGATGGTCATAAGATAGACCACGAGTGAGAGTGCAAACACCGCCCAACCTGTTATGTTGTTCCACAGTCTGAATCCTTTTGTCATCTTTTTTATTTTTCGTTCTTTATAATAAACCGCCACGGCATGCTTACCCATGGCTCACCGGCATATGCAATTCCAATCCTTGGACCGGCAACCGTTTGTGGCTGGTGTCCGGTATCTTCAATCCATATTTTTCCGGAGGTGACCAGGTCCTCCCTGTTGTATGAGCCGTCAATAGCCAGTCCTTTTGTCACGCGCCCCGGCCCTGAATAGCCGGTTACCCCCCTGATCAGCACAGCCTGGGCGCTTTCAACCGGGCCGGTCACCACATTCAGCATCCAGTGCATTCCGTAGACAAAGTAAAGATACAAATGTCCTCCTTCCAGGAACATCGGCTCCGTTCTGGGAGTCCTTCCCCTGCTGGCATGAGAGGCCCTGTCACCGTCAGCCATGTAAGCCTCCGTCTCTGTTATCATGTACCTTTCTGATCCTGATCCGGTTACAATCTCCATTCCCGGAAGCTGCCGGGCTACAGTTACCGCATCATTGAGGAAAAAATTCCGGTCAATTCTTGTCATCAGAGGGATCCTAATACTGTATCTTGTCCGGGAATTCTTCCCATTTTCTTAGCACGGCATCACCCTCACTCTCCAGGCCCCGGATCATTTCAATGGTTCTCTCACTGTTTCCGAGTGCAAGTTCCTCATAGATATGATTGTCACTGAATCCGGCTGCCGCTGCCTGGTACCTGTCAGAGGCATATACTATCCGCCTGATGCCGGCCCAGTATATCGCACCGAGGCACATGGGGCATGGCTCGCATGAAGCATAGATGACACAGTCACTGAGGTCATGGGTACCTGATGCTTCAGCAGCCAGCCTGATGGCCATTACCTCAGCATGGGCTGTAGGATCATGACCGGGCACAACCCTGTTGCCCGAGCGTGCTACGACAATGCCATTCCTGACGATGACCGCACCGAAAGGGCCTCCGCCGTCAGACATATTCTCTTCTGCAGTACTTATTGCAAGCTTAAGGTATTTCCTGTCCTCAGTGCCAAGTTTCATTTTTGCAGTATGTGACAATTAACAGGGTGTAAAAATAAGAAAAGAATACCGCTTTGGTATATGCACCTGGGGTATAGTAGTCAGTCACAGTCAAAAGGGGAACCGTTTAAGAAATTAAAAGTACAACATATTGCTCGGAATAAAAATATATTGTATTTTTGCAGACCCCAAAAAAGGGGTTTTTCTTTTAAAAAATTCATTAATTAACAAAACCTTAGTACAAAGTGAACACCTTAAGCTACAAGACAGTGTCAGCCAATAAGGCGACTGTTGAGAAAGAGTGGGTACTTGTAGATGCGGAGGGTCAGACACTCGGACGTCTGGCATCTGTTGTAGCCCTGATGCTGAGGGGGAAGCACAAGACAAGCTTCACGCCTCATGTTGACTGCGGTGATAACGTAATAGTTATCAATGCGGAAAAAATTGCGCTGACGGGAGCAAAGATGACTGACAAGGAGTATATCAGGCACACCGGTTATCCCGGTGGCCAGAGGATCATCAAAGCTGACGAACTGATGAAGAAACATCCGACACGGCTTGTAGAGTATGCCGTCAAGGGGATGCTTCCGAAAAGCAGGCTTGGCAGCGCCATCTTCAGAAACCTTTACGTGTATGAAGGCCCTGTGCACAAGCACGAGGCTCAGCAACCCAAACTAATCGATTTAAAAACCATTAAGTAAGAAACATGGAAGTTATCAACGCTATCGGAAGAAGGAAAGCGGCTGTTGCAAGGGTCTACCTGAGCGACGGTAAGGGACAGATCACGATCAATGACAGGGAGTACAAGCAGTATTTTCCGAACGAGATCCTGCAGTATGTTGTCCTTCAGCCCCTGAACCTTCTGGAAGTTGCCGACAAATATGACATCAGAGTCACCCTTGACGGCGGTGGATTCAAAGGTCAGGCAGAGGCGGTGCGTCTTGGGATTTCCAGGGCTCTGATCAAGATTGATCCGGAGTTCAAACCCAAGCTGAAGGCTGAAGGTTTCACCACGCGTGATCCGCGCGAGGTTGAAAGAAAGAAGCCCGGCAGACCAAAGGCCCGCAAGAGATTCCAGTTCAGCAAGCGTTAGGAGTTCAAAGCAATTATTATAGATGCAGGTTTAGTATCTAAATTGCATTGACTTCCCGCAAGGAACTACTCTGCAATTGACTTCACAGAACGTAAACTTAACAACACAATCAAAATGTCAAGAACCAATTTCAAAGAATTACTGGATGCCGGTGTGCACTTCGGGCACCTCAAGAGAAAATGGAACCCGGCAATGGCTCCCTATATATTTATGGAGCGCAACGGCATTCATATCATTGACCTTGAAAAAACAGTTTTAAAGATAGATGAGGCCGCTGCTGCAATGAAGCAGATAGCCAAATCGGGACGCAAAGTGCTTTTCGTTGCTACCAAGAAGCAGGCTAAGGACATCGTCGCCGAAAAGGTCGGAGCAGTCAACATGCCATTCGTGACCGAAAGATGGCCGGGCGGAATGCTCACCAACTTCCCCACCATCCGCAAAGCGGTCAAAAAGATGGGTTCAATAGACAAGATGGCAACTGACGGAACATTTGACAACCTCTCCAAGAGGGAGAAACTGCAGATAACCCGTCAGAGAGCCAAGCTTGAGAAAAACCTCGGTTCAATCGCAGACATGACCCGCCAGCCTTCAGCGCTGTTCGTGGTTGACGTAGCCAAGGAGCATATTGCCGTTCACGAGGCAAAAAGACTCGGCATACCGGTGTTCGCAATGGTTGATACCAACTCTGACCCGTCGGATATTGACTTCGTAATACCTGCAAATGATGACGCGGCCAAGTCAATCTCACTCGTGATTGAGCTCATGTGCCAGGCTATCGCCGAAGGACTCAATGAACGCAAGGCAGAGAAGGACAAGGACAGCACCCAGTCTGAGAGGGAGCCGGCACAGGAAGGCGGCCGCAGGAGCAGGTTCAAGGCCGCAGACTACGAGGAAGAACAGCCGGTGATGAAGGCTGACGACTCAGTGGAGGAAGAGGCTGAAAATGCTGAGGTTGCCGACGATGAGACTGCCACAGAGGAAGAATAAAAAATACAGAAATTAAACAGATTTAATACTATGTCAAATATAAGCGCTGCCGATGTCGCCAAACTGAGAAGAATGACAGGCGCCGGCATGATGGATTGCAAAAAAGCCCTGGAAGAAGCAGCAGGCGATTTTGAAAAAGCACAGGAACTGATCCGCAAGAGAGGCCAGGCTATCGCTAACAAGCGCGCTGACCGTGAGGCCAGTGAGGGTATTGTGCTTGCAAAGACCACTGCTGACGGCAAGACCGGGATGATGATAGCTCTCAATTGCGAGACCGATTTCGTTGCAAAGAATGCCGACTTCATTGCACTCGGAAATAAAATCCTTGATGCAGCCCTGAAATCAGGACCTGCAGACCTCGAGGGTCTTAAGAATGTTTCAGTTGACGGCAAGAAAGCTGCAGAACTGGTTCTCGAAAAGAGCGGTATCACCGGTGAGAAATTTGAACTTTCATTCTTCAGCTCCATCAGTGCCCCTGCCGTTCAGGCATATATCCATGCAGGAAACAAGCTTGCCACCATGGTAGGCTTCAGCAAGGCAGGTATTGACCAGCAGGTCCTCAAGGATGTGGCCATGCAGGTAGCTGCCATGAACCCCGTGTCAGTTGACCGGGACGATGTTCCTGAAAAGATACTTGCACAGGAGATGGAAATTGCAAGGGACCAGGCACGCCGTGAAGGCAAACCCGAAGAGATGCTTGAGAAAATTGCCCAGGGCAAGCTCAACAAGTTCTTCAAGGAGAGCACCCTGATGAACCAGGAGTTTATCAAGGACAGCAAAATTACCATCAGGCAGTACCTTGAGAGCCATGACAAGAGCCTGAAGGCAACCGGCTTTGTGCGCTATACTCTCAACGTCTGATATCAGACAGAAATCATATTGGAAACGACGCCCGGGTGGCGTCGTTTCTTTTTCCGGCAGCGCCTGACTCCAGCCCTGGAAAAAATTACCCCGTTGTGAAAAAAATATGTAACTTGTATAACTAAAATTTCAATGCTCTATGAAAAAGAACATCGGTAAAACAGACATGATTGTCAGGCTGATTCTGGCAGCAATTTTCGTGATTCTCTATTTTATTGGCGTGGGAAAGTTACTCGGACTGATCTTAATTATCCTTGCCATAATTCTGGTCCTCACAGCATTAACCCGAATATGCCCTCTCTGGTACATCTTCAGGACGGACACCCTGGATAAGAAGGCATAAACCGGCTCTGCCTGGCATAAAGTTTACAGCGGCGCTCCCCCGCAGGAGTGCCGCTGCATTTTTCCGCACCGGACGATTGTCCGGGCACATTTTTTGCTATTTTCGTTACCGTCATAAAAAGAGGATGTTGTAATGAAGTATAAAAGGATATTGCTCAAACTGAGCGGCGAGTCAGCAGGCGGTACTGACGGCACCGGCATTGATGCAGCCGTGCTTACAGGCTATGCAAGGCAGATAAGGGAGATTGTTGAAGCGGGATGCCAGGTTGCAATTGTTATTGGCGGAGGAAATATCTTCAGGGGATTCGGCAGCACCGGAGAGGGTTATGACCGTGTCAAGGGTGACCAGATGGGCATGCTGGCCACCGTTATCAACAGCCTGGCACTTGAGAGCTTCCTTGTCAGAGCAGGATGTAACGCAAAGGTTTTCACATCTATCCGGATGGAACCGGTAGCAGAGCTCTATAGCCGTGACAAGGCATCTGCAGCTCTTGACTGCGGTTGTGTAGCAATATTGGCCGGCGGAACCGGTAACCCCTTCTTTACCACTGACACGGCAGCAGCCCTGCGGGCCGTGGAACTGAACTGCGACGTCCTTCTGAAGGGTACACGTGTAGACGGTGTCTACAATGCGGATCCCGAGAAGGACCCTTCTGCAGTGAAATATGATACAATTACATTCGGCAAGGCCCTCGAAATGAAACTGAGAGTCATGGATCAGACAGCCTTTGCAATGTGCAGTGAAAACGGCATGCCCCTCATCGTTTTTGACATGAACACCGAAGGGAACCTGAAGGCAGTGACCGGGGGACTCAAATGCGGGACTCTTATAACTCTCTGAAAAAAATTTTACATTTGCCACTGGCAGAATAATTGACAATCACATGACTGAAGAACTGGAACTTATCAGGGACGAAGCCGAAGAGAAGATGGAAAAAGCCATCAAACACCTTGAATATGAACTGTCCCATCTTCGTGCAGGCAGGGCTAACCCGCTGCTGCTCGATGGCATCAGTGTGGACTATTACGGCGCCATGACACCGTTGTCACAGGTATCCAATATCAATACCCCGGATGCCAAAAGCATTCTCATTCAGCCATGGGAAAAATCCATGCTTGGTATCATCGAGAAAGCCATCCTGGCTGCCAACATCGGCATGACCCCCATCAACAACGGAGAAGTAATCCGTATTAATGTTCCGCCTCTCACCGAAGAAAGGCGCCACCAGCTGGTGAAACAGGTTAAGCAGGAGGGCGAAACCGCCAAAATAAGCATCCGTACGAGCAGAAAGTGGTTCCTCGATGAACTGAAAACACTTCTTAAGGACGGACTTCCGGAAGATGAAGAAAAAAACGGAGAAAAACTCATCCAGGAGATGACTGACAAGCATATATCAACGGTTGAAAAAGTTGTCGAGACAAAGGAAAAGGAGATCCTTACCGTCTGAAACCTTTTCCCTGATCTGCTCCCTTATCTTCTTCCGCCCCTGCCGTATGAAAAAACCCCTTCTGACAGCTTTTGCCTGTCTCCTTTCCCTTAATCTTGCGGCACAGGTGTCGGAAGGAGGCCTGCCTGTATCATACAAGCATGCCGGAACCAAGAGCAGTGCTGCCATACCCTCCTACAATCTTTCCTCTCAGGATATGGAAGCCATCGACCTTAATGAAGCCCTGAACAGTCTGCCTCTCAGATATGCTGTCATTGAGGATGTGCAGATTGATATCAGGAAACACGGAAAAAGGACTGACATGGAGGATGGCTCATCCTTCTGGCAGTACAGGATCAACTCCCCGGCAGGAAAATCGGTACAGGTTATGTTCCGTAAGTACCTGGTGCCTGAAGGTGCCATGCTTTTTCTTTACAATGAGGGTTATTCTGAAATAAGGGGTGCATTTACTGATTACAATATCACTGAGAACCTGATGTTCGTTACCGGGGATTTCCCGGGCGATCATGTCATAATTGAATATTATGAGCCTGCAGATGCTGCCTTCAGGGGAGAGGTTATAACCGGAACCGTGGGACAGGCATATATTGACATCCTTGCTCCCAAATCCGGAAACACTGACAGTGACGGCTACATCGGCATTAACTGCGATGAGGGCATTACACTGCAGAATGAGAAGCATTCAGTATGCAGGTATACTTTCAATGACGGCAGGTACAGTTACCTGTGCAGCGGTGCTCTGATAAATACTGCCGGGCAGGCAGTCAGGCCATATTTCCTTACTGCCGCCCATTGCATCAGCTCCCCTGAGACATCCGCAACAATTGTGGCATATTTTAACTATGAGGGAGCTGCATGCACCTCCATCGTACTTAATCCGTCACAGACCCTTTCCGGTTCTTCCATTCTCACCACAGGCTCACATTCAGACTTCACTCTTCTTAAGTTTGACAAACTTGTTCCTCTGTCCTACAGCCCCTATTACGCAGGCTGGGATGTCACGGGTGCGGTGCCTGAAAGCTCATCATCCATACACCACCCGGGCGGAAGCACAAAAAAGCTGGCTTTGGACTATGACCCGGCAGGAATTAATGAGATTGATCTAACCTGGGACGGAGGCAGCATGTCACCTTCAGGTACTCACTGGGCAGTTGTTTTTGATGAGGGAATAACCTCCTCCGGCTCCTCCGGAGCACCTCTCTTTGACCAGAATAAAAGGATAACCGGACAGTTGCACGGGGGTTCTGAGGTTGATTACTACGGAAAGCTGAGCTACTCATGGAATCATGCCAGCAGCGGGTACCCCTCATTGCAGTCGTTTCTCGACCCTGACACCACAGGAGTGAAGACAATTGACGGATACTACCCGCCCTCAAACCTTCCCGACCCTCAGTTTGCGGCACAGCTAACCGCCGTATGCACAAATGCCCGGGTAGAACTGGCAGGCTTTTCAGCTTTCGATCCTCTGGAGTACCAATGGTCGTTCACTCCCTCCACCGTTCTGTATAGTGACGGCACAAACTCCGCCTCGCCGTCTCCCAAAGTCTCATTCCTTGCTGAAGGCAACTACGCGGTGACTCTGAGGGTGACAAACAGGGCAGGTGAAAATGAACTGTCACTCAGCAACTTCATTGCTGCCGGCTCCAGTCTTACCCTCAGAGCATTCCCTCAGGGAATTTCAGATTCATGTGTCTGGTCATTCCCGGGACTCACGCTGCAGGCATACGGTGCCGATGCATACCTGTGGACACTTTCCGACCAGACAGATGACCTTTTCTATATTGTCAATAATACCGTCAATCCGGTGGAAATTAAGGTTATTGACGGCAAAACTGTTACAAGAAGCACGGAAATAGAGATCACCCTGACCGGAATACACGGATCATGCCAGAGCTTGCTTGACATAAGCATTCCTCTGGAGGCTCAGGCAAATGACAATGTAAGAAATGCACGGGCAATAACAACCGGTGCTTCCGGACCCTTCACAAACAGCTGCGCCACCATAGAAGAGGGCGAGCCTGTTCCTCCATACAGCAGTTGTACAGGACAACTCTCATGGTGTGATGAATACGGTACAGGTCAGGACATAGTGGAGAGAAGCGTATGGTTCAGCTATACGCCCGAGGCAAATCAGACCATATCAATCTCCTCGTCAGGCTTTGACAACCAGATTGCCGTATACAGCGCCTTATCAGCATCAGCTCTCCTCGGAGGCAACTATAAGCTGGAAGCAGCCAACGATGATTATACTGAGACAAACTACAATCCGGTCATCACCACCCTCGATGTGAAGGCCAATCAGAAATACTGGATTCAGGTGGACGGGAGTGCCGGCGGAGCAATCGGGACATTTTACCTTGATCTTAGTATTCTCAGCACTATTGAGGAATCCCTTGCTGAAGGTGAGACAAAGACCTACCCGCTTCCTGCTGATGATTATGTATACATTGAGTCAGCCTCCTTCAACGGGTGCTCATCGGTAAGAATCGAGCTTGCTGACGCTTCCGGCAGGATTGTGTTGCATGAGACACTGACACCTGATGAAGGAAGGGTTCAACTGCTCCTTGGAAACCTGGCCCCGGGAATATACATGGCCCGTATATTCTGTGACGGCAAGGTCACAGTCACGAAGATTGTCATCTGACACTATCCACGGATCCGGGAAAGCCGCAGCGGCACAATCTCTGACGGCTGACAGCCGCAGGGAGGTCCGGACACCTTCGTTTATGTCTGCTACCTGTTGCCTGCGGGCCTGAAAATCATCTCGTGCTTCTTTGCAGCTTCAACCGCAGCCTCAGAGAATGGTTCGCTGTAAAAGCCGTCGTTTACATAGGTCTCTGTCTGCGAAAGGTAGAAGGGACTCCCTGGAATGCCCGAAGTCCCTGTGGGAATGACGGTTAGCGATTTGTCCCAATCAGCCGTGTTGAATATATGCCTTTCCGAGGCTCCGTGGTGCGCCCTGAAGTTGTCCCTGTAGGCATATGGCTCCACTGTATGATAGCTGCCGTCAATACCGTATGTCTCTGAATTCAGCCCGAGCAGCCGGTTAAGTATCTTCACCCCTCCCATCGGGTGCTCAAGGGTGAAGGTGTGGATTTTGCCCCACTGCCAGCTGTCACTATATTCACCGTACCTGGCGGTGAGTGTGTCATAGGCAGCCCTGATGCTCTGCGCAATAATAATATCCATAGTTTCCTTCTCAGGGGTGTCAGTGTTGTCAATCCACTCGTCAGGGCCCTGGCTGACCATGCTGTAGATATAAAAGTCGTACTGCCTTCCCAGCGTCGACCCGTAAAGCTCGTCGAGTTCATCCAGCATTATGTGGCGGGCAAGCTCTATCCTGATAAACTCAAAAAGCGTTGGAGCCACCAGTGACGCATTCATGTCATAATTCCAGCCCTTAAGTTCCTCAATGACAGTATTTACTTTGAAATCATCTGCGCCGGCAGAAGCTGCATTGCTGATGATCACAGGGGTTAGCATAGCTGCATAAGCCGAGTGATTGTCGGTAATCATCGTTTTAAAGTCCTCTATGCCCAGTATCTGTTTCCCGGCAGCCATCTCCCTGATTCGCATTATGCGGTAAGGCATGGCAAAATCACCGCTGATGAAAAAGGGATACTCTTCATCCACCGTTCTCTGGTTGGCCGAGGAGACAAAACCGTTCTCCGGATTGAATGAAGAAGGGAGGAGCTCAAAGGGAACATATCCTTTCCATTCGAACTCATCACTGTCACCCTTCCTTGGGAGGATACCGGTCCCTTTCCTCACGGGAATACCGCCACCTGTATTAAGTCCGATGTTGCCTTCAACATCAGCATATGCAAAGTTCTGGCTTATTGACCTGAAATTGCTCAGTGCGGCCCGGAATTCATCCCATCCGGCTGCCCTGTTGAGCTTGTAAACTGCCTTTATCTCATCACTGTAGTCATAGCCGGTCCAGCACATTGTCAGCACGGCATCATCAATGCCCTGCATTCCTGATATGACCGGTCCGTGATGAGTATACTTTATTATTCGCGTCTGCGATGAATCAGTCCCCATCTTCAGCACGTGCTCCTCCGTCCTGAATGGCAGCCACTCTCCATTATACAGGTAATTGTTGCCGGTGGAATCAACAGTCTCTGCAAACAGGTCGATGTCATCCACGCTCAGGTTCGTCATCCCCCATGCTATTCTTTCATTATGACCTGCTATTATGAAGGGTTCACCCGGGAAGAGCACCCCGGTTACATTGAGTTCGCCGGGTATGACCTGGTGAATCTGCATCCAGAATCCGGGCACATTGAATCCCAGGTGCATATCATTGGAGAGTATCGGTTTGCCCGTCTCGCTCCTGCTGCCTGATACGGCCCAGTTGTTGCTTCCCGAGAGGGTGACTATCCCGAGTTTTTCAAGCTCTTCCATCGACCCTATGGCATCAGATGCCTGGTCAAGAAGCTTATCGTCAAGCCTGAAATCCGGGAAGACAACCTCATCAACCATATTCCAGTCGGCAATGAGTTCGGAGGCCTTCTCCGGGCCCAGCTTCCTGACAAGTTTGTAATTGTTTATCTCGTTTGAGAGGTTTGACGATGCCAGGTCCCAGCCGATGAAGCCGATAATGTTTGCAATGTCAACCATTGTCCATGGCTCCGGTTTATAGCCAAGTATCTTGAACTCCGGGGGAAGCTTATTGCCGCACTCTGCAATCCAGCTGTTCACTCCGTCAGTGTAAGCCTGGAGGATGGCCAGGATGGCCGGGTCCTCTCTTTCAAGAACCATCTGTGACTTCTTCGGCATGCCAAGAGCCCTGAGGAAGTAGTCGGTCTCGAACATATCCCTCTTGAACATTTCTGAGAGTCTGCCCTGGGTAGCGTGTCTCACCATATCCATCTGCCAGAGCCTCTCCTGGGCCGTTACGTAACCGGTCATGAAATAGAGATCATGCTCATTTGAGGCATAGATGTGGGGTACTCCCCGTTCATCGCGTATAACCTTCACATCGGCTGTAAGGCCGGCCAGGCCCTTTTCGCCGTTAAGATCGGGAAGGCCCGATTTGCGGAGTGCCGGAACAATGATGATCCCTGCCAGCAATGCAACAGCAATTATTACAGCAAGGACTGTGAGGGTGACTTTCAGGATTTTCATATAATTTACGATTTGGATCGTATAAAGTTAATAAATGACGGCAAGCTGACCAAGAGTAATTATTCCGGCCGTTGGAAGCGATTCTTCTTCTGTTTGTGATGAAACCGTTCTTCACCTCCTGAAAAAGATTCTTCTGCCCTGCGGGCAGTTGCTGCAGATGTCTGTCAGCCGGCGGTCTCTCATGACCTTTTCCCGGAAAATGCGATATTCATTGCCCACCCATATGTCACGGAAGGTACTGTTTCTCATGTTTCCCATAACATGAGCTGCATTCTTGTCATAGCAGCATGGCACCACATCGCCGTCAGCCGTAATCACTGCCGAGGTCCACATCCTGAAACATCCCGCTGACGGCACTCTGCCGTCAGGCCGCGCGCCGCCGCCGCTCAGGGGGTAACGGGCCTTTCGCCGGTCCGCAGGCATCCACTCCCCCGCCCTCTCAGGATCAAGAAGCTGCATGCTCTTGATCCTGAAACCCGCCCTCACAGAAGCTGCAAAAGCAGCGGCGGCGCGCACCTCATGCTCATTGTGCCTGTGAACCAGGTACTGCAGTACGATCTTCAGCCCTGATTTCCGCTCCCTCACCGTTGAGGTCAGCATCCTGATTCCTTCCGTGACAAGGGCATGATCACCTCCCCTCCTGTAGATTGAATATGTGTCCGGGCTGAATCCGTCATAGGAGATAATAATCTTTTTAAGTGGTGAACCGGCAAGGCTGATGCAATTCTCCCTGTCAAGATAATGACCGTTGGTTGAAATAACGGTATTCATTCCGCGGAAGAGCTCCGCTATCCTGAAAAATTCAGGGTGCATCATCGGCTCACCCTGGAAACTGAGCCATGTAGAGAGAACATGTCCCCGAAGCTGTGTCGCAATATCAGACGCAAGTCTGTAACTGATGAAAGAAGCCTTCCTTGCTAAGAGTCCAGCACCGGTCATACACTCAGGGCAGGCGAGGTTGCAGCAGCTGCTCAGCTCAACGCTGACAGCCGGGGGCAATGGCGCAGGGACAGAGATATTGGTATATCTTCCGCCTGCATAAGATAAAAGAGAGTAACTTGCATTCAGGTACCTGGGAGCCATAATGGTGGCAAATGAACAATTTTTTTTAGTTACTGTATAGGGAAGAGGGGGCAATTCCGGTCTTTATTATGAATCATTGATCCGGATTACAAACAGAAAAAATAAAAAGACCATGAAAACAAAAATTCTTTTTGCAGCAATCGCTTCGGCTCTGCTCCTGGTTATGACAGCCGGTGATGCAATGGCATCAGTCGCTTCAGAAAAATCAAAGAAGGAACAGCAGCAGGTGAACATTATCAGGGGAAGGGTGGTTGACGCAGAGACCAATCAGCCTCTTGTATTCGCCGGTATCGCAGTACAGGGAAGCAATGTCTCAACAGTTACCAACCTTGACGGTGAGTTTACCCTCAAACTGCCGGAAGGAGAAACCGGTAAACTCGAATTCTCATATGTAGGGTATAAAAACAAGGAAATGGCCCTTGACGAGATGAAGACCAACGGGCAGCGCAACATAATTGCCCTTGAAACAGCCATGATACCTATCAAGGAAGTAATCGTCAAGCCGCTGATTCCGGAAGATATTATGGAACAGGTGATCAGCCGTTTTGATGAAAATTACCCGCTGGTGGCAAATGACATGACCGGCTTCTACCGCGAGACAATACGCAAAAACCGTAGTTACATCTCCATCGGTGAGGCTGTAGTTGAAGTCTTCAAAGCCCCATACCAGAGTGACCTCAGGTTTGACGCCGTCAGGATCTACAAGGGGAGGAAGAGCAATGACGTTGAGAAGATGGACACCGTTCTGTTCAAGCTGCAGGGTGGCCCCACCACCACACTCTATCTGGATGTGGTGAAGAATCCCGAAACTTTTCTGACCAGGGAGGCCCTCGAACAGTATGACCTCGAGCTTGCAAGCATAGTAGTAATAGACGACAGAACCAACTATGTCATAAATTTCTTCCAGAAACCCTCAATAACCACACCTCTTTACCAGGGAAGACTCTTCGTTGATATCGAAACCTATGCAGTAGCCCAGGCCGAGTTCTCCTTCAACCTTGAAAACAAGGAGCTGGCAGCCTCAATGTTCATCAGGAAGAAGCCGATGGGGATGCAGGTGACTCCCGAACTGACCTCTTATATGGTCCGCTTCCGCGAGCAGAACGGTAAATGGTACTTCACCCACTCAAGGGCAGAGGTCAAGTTCAAGGTAGACTGGAAGAAGAAACTCTTCAACACCAACTACACAACCATGTCCGAACTGGCAATCACAGACCGTACCGAAGAAGATGTCATCAAGTTCTCAAACAAGGAGAGGATGAAGCCCTCCGATTTCTTTACCGAAGAGGTGGCAGCCTTCGCTGACCCTGATTTCTGGGGTGATTACAACGTTATTGAACCGGACCAGAGCATCGAGGCAGCAATACGCAAGCTCAGCAGGAAATTAAAATTCAGCGACAGGGAAAAATAAAGCCAGGAAGAACTGACTCATGCAGAGCAACAGTGAAATAACAGGGAGGATCAGACAGGGCGACAAACAGGAGTTTGAGAAGCTGTTCCGGTCCTCCTATGTTTCGCTGGTCCGTTATGCGAAAACCCTGTTAAAGGATCATGACGCTGCTGAAGAGATAGTACAGGACCTCTTCTTCAGGCTGTGGCAGGACAGGGAAAACCTGAAAATAGAAAGTTCATTGAACGGGTATCTCTTCAGATCAGTGCACAACAGGGTACTGCATTACATTGAGCACCAGAAGGTGGTAAGCCGACATGCCGGCGAGATTGTAGCCGGCGCTGAGCTTACAAATGAGCCGGTAACGGAAGAGATTTATTACCGGGAGCTGCAATCCAGAGTTGCCAGGGTGCTTGAGAGACTTCCGGAAAGATGCAGCATGATCTTCCGGATGAGCCGGTTTGACGGGTTGAAGTATAGCGAAATAGCTGATAAACTTGCTGTCTCACTGAAAACGGTGGAGGCAGATATGGGAAAGGCTCTGAAAGAGTTCAAAAAAGCACTGACAGAATAATGAAAGAAAAAACACATACAGACAAATGGAGTGACCGCGAATGGGCGGAAGCTGCAGCATGGCTCTCCGGAGAAGAGAGCAGCAGCAGTGAGAATGCCCGTATACTGGTCAGTGAAGAGGAAGAAATAATGAAAAAGTGGAATGATCTGAAAAACCGGGAACAGGAGATAATTGATGTTGACAGGGCCTGGGAAAAGCTCAACCGCAGGATAGAGGCAGCAAACCCCTCCATTTCCCTGCCCGCAGGCAGGAATTCTTTCCTCCGAACCTTTGCCAGGATAGCAGCAATGGTATTGATTGTGGCAGGCACAGGCTGGTTGCTCTTCGAGGTGGCCGCACCACAGAAGATAACTGTAGCTACATCAGCAAATGAAAAGAACATCGAGGTTCTCCTCGCTGACGGAAGCACAGTATACCTTAACCGCGACAGCCGCCTGACCTACCCGAAGAGCTTCAGGGGTGAATCACGCCGGGTCTCGCTAAGGGGTGAGGCTTACTTCGACATTGCTCCTGATACGGAACACCACTTCATCATTGATGCCGGCAAAGCCAGTGTAAGGGTGGTGGGCACTTCGTTCAACGTAATAACTGAAAACGATGAGAGCGAAGTGGAGGTCTATGTTGCCTCCGGCAAGGTGATGATCACCAGTGAAGACGGCGAACAGACCCTGACACTCGAGCCGGAATATATCGGCAGGGTCTCTGACAGCAATGCCTCACAAGAACGCAATACCAATATGAATTACCTCGCCTGGCACACAGACATGCTGATTTATGAAGATGAACGTCTCAGCGTGGTATTTGAAGACCTTAAACGTGCTTACGGCATAAATATCAAGGTTGCTGACCCTGAAATCACTGATTTCAGGCTTACCTCACCCTTTGAACAGCAGCCCCATGATACCATTGTTAAACTGATTTGCACTACCTTTAACCTTCGTTCTGTCAGAGAGGGAGGAACTTATATCCTCTATCGCTGACCAGCCTGAAGTGAAATGATTTGGCCGACAGAATCAGCGGGAGTCCGTATGACCCTGGTTGCCGGTATGCTGTTGATCACTTTGCAATCTTTCCCGCAGGAGAGCGTACTTGACAGGCCGCTAACACTGCCGGGAAACAGCATTAAGGCATCCAGGGCCATGAGTGAGGTAACCAGACTCACCGGCTATCTGTTTACCTATGACGCCCGGATAATAAACCCGGAAAGGACCTTCGTCCTGGCTGACCGTGAGATGCCTGTGAGCCAGATTCTTGACTCCGTGGCAGGCAACCCGGCAATACACTATGCGGTTCTGGGCAGGCATATTATCCTTTACCTTGAAACTGCTATGCCCCCCGGGACTGAGCCGCCCTCGGACTCGCTTCCGCTGTTCCTTTCGATTGGCGGTAAAATAATTGATGCCGAAACCTCAGAGCCCCTTCCCTACGCGACAATCGGAATAAATCATCGCGGAAAGGGCACCGTAACCAACTTCAACGGTGATTTTGTCCTCCGGATAAGCGAAGAGAACCTGGATGACACTCTCTCAGTCTCTTACGTGGGCTATGTCAACCGCCTGCTACCGGTCAGAAGCCTGCCGGGAAACGTCATGACAATCACAATGGACAGGGACTTCATCCCGATTCCGGAGATCATCATCAGGGCACAGGATCCCCTCATGATCATCCGGAAGACAATCTCCTCGGTGGCATCCAACTACGGCACCACCCCTGCCCTGCTGACAGGCTTCTACCGCGAAGGAGTCTACCGGAGGAAGGAGCCGCAGGTATACTCCGAGGCCGTTGTAAAGATTTACAAGAGCCCCTATACCAGGTCCCTGCAGAATGATCAGGTCAAAGTGATCCGCAGCCGCAAGATCGAGAACCTGGAAGCGAAAGACACCCTGGCCGTCAGGCTGAAAGCGGGACTCAGCGCCACACTCTCACTTGACGGGATGAGACATCTCTTTGATTTTCTTGACCCTGAATCATTTAACACTTACGAATACCACCTGACGGACATAGTTACAATTGACGACCAGACGGCATTTGTGATCTCATTCATGCAGAAGCCATGGGTTACCGAGCCACTGATGCAGGGTGACTTCTACATCAATGTTGACAACTACAGCCTGGTACTGGCAGAATTTGAGGTAAACCCTCTTTATGTTGACCAGACCGGTGAATCCTTTATCAGCAGGCTCCCGAGGGAATACTCAATGAGACCGGAATATGTGAGATACCGGGCGCGGTACAGGCATATTAACGGAAGGTATTACCTTACGCACGTAAGGGGTGACCTCGGCTTTTCGGCCAAGGGAAGAAAGAGGGTATTCAGCAGCCACTTCAACATCTTCTTTGAGCTCGCCATAACCGAGTACCGTACCGATAACGTCTCCCGCTTTGACCACGAGGAACTGGCGCCGGTTTATTCTGTTTTTTCAAAGACAATCACCGGCTATGATGCCGGTTACTGGAAGGACTTCGACTTCCTGAAGCCCGAGGATGACCTCCTTGAGGCACTCAGGAAGCTCAATGTGAGACTGGGGGAATTCAATGAATGACTCCGGCCGGCAAACAGGCATCAGGAAATTTCAGCCGGCCATCCGGCAAAACTGAGGCATTTCACTGACTTCTAATAACTCTCCAGAATCCTGTACAGTGCAGTGAGATCAGGGGTGAGAATGATCTCCGTCCTCCTGTTCTTCTGCCGTGCATCTGGAGTCTTTAACGGATCTACAGGCATGAATTCACTACGCCCTGAGGCAACCAGCCTTTTGGGATTGATGTGTGTATCCTGAATGAGAGCCCTTACAACAGTCGTTGCCCGTTTGACACTCAGATCCCAGTTATCCAGTATCTGTTGCCCCGGTGCAGCCCTGTACGGAACATCATCAGTATGACCTTCAATTGTGATTGTTACATCCGTGTTTTTCTCCAGCAATGCCCCGAGTTTGCGCAGTGCGGCACGACCATTGGCGTCAATCTCATAGCTGCCTGTCTTGAAAAGGAGCTTGTCATCCATTGACACGTAAACCTGGCCGTTTTTCATCGTCACCGTCAGGCCATTGTTCTCGAACCCGAATAGGGCATCAGATACCTTGTCCTTCAGGGCCTTGACTGCTTTCTGCTGAGCATCGAGCATCTTTTCGAGTTCAGCCAGCCTGGTGTTGCGCTTCTCCAACTCATATGTCAGCTCCTCAAGCGTTGCCTTTTTAGTATCCAGGTTCATCTCCAGGTCACGCATGAGATCCTCACGTTGCTGAAGCTCCGTCTGCGCACGCTGAAGCTCGGCCAGCAGCCTCTGCGTCTCCTGTGCCTTACCGGCAGCCAGCTCGGCCTGTGCCTTCTGAAGCTCCTCATAACGAGTTGAAAGGCGACTGACCTCGTCACGCGCCTGGCTGAGCTCACTGCGGGTCTTTTCCAGGTCCCCGGTGAGCCTGCCGGTATCCTCGGTCAGCTGCCTCGTCTTCGCCGTAAGCTCCCTGTTCGACATTGTCAGCCATATATTCTCAGCCTTCAGCGAGTCACGCTCTTCTGTCAGCATCAGGTGCCTGTCAGTGAGGCTGTTGTACCTCTTCCCGGTTACGCATGAAACCGCCGTCAGAACAATCAGCAGTGCCGGTAACAGAATTTTCAGTGCTTTCATAAACTGGCAATTTTCTCTGTGCAACTGATGCGAAATAAACAATAAATGACTTATGCTGTTCTTATTTACCGGGTGATTAATTAACAACGGAAAAATTTTACCACCAGCCAATGTGTAGGTTGTATCAAGGCAAATTCTCAGGTGATTAATGATCCTCGGCAAAAGTTAAAATATAAGTATCTTTGCACCATTACCGGACAACCTAACCAGATGTCATCAACAAAACGGCTGTTAGAAAGTATAAATACACCTGAGGACCTTCGAAAGCTTGACAGGCTTGATCTTGTAAGGCTCAGTGACGAGCTGAGACAGCACATCATTGACGAGGTAAGCTCCAACCCTGGTCATTTTGGGGCAAGCCTGGGAGCGGTTGAACTGACCGTGGCCCTCCACTATGTTTATAATACTCCCTTCGACAAGATAGTGTGGGACGTCGGGCACCAGGCTTACGGTCACAAGATTCTCACAGGCCGGAAGGCTCAGTTCCACACAAATCGCAAATACAAGGGTATCAGCGGCTTCCCGCGTATGTCCGAGAGTGAATACGATGCCTTTGGTGTAGGACACTCCTCAACATCCATCTCCGCTGCACTCGGTATGGCAGTTGCGGCTCAGGCGAAGAAGGAGAATCGCAAGGTAGTGGCAGTGATTGGAGACGGCGCCCTGCAGGCGGGGCTCGCATTCGAGGGACTGAACAATGCCGGTAACCAGAAAGCCGATCTCCTGGTAATACTCAATGACAATAATATTTCAATTGACGCCAGCGTCGGTGCACTCAAGGAGTACCTCCTCGACATTACCACCAGTCAGACATACAACCGGTTCAAGGACAGGGTCTGGCATTTGCTCGGACGATATAAGCGCATGGGTAACAGGGCCAGGATACTGACTGCTCAGATCGAGAACGGCATCAAGGGAACGGTGCTGGAACAGAGCAATATGTTCGAGGCCCTGAAATTCAGGTATTTCGGCCCGATAGACGGACATGATGTAATGCATCTCACCCGGGTCCTGGAAGACCTGAAGACCATTCCCGGTCCCAAGCTCCTTCACTGCATCACCGTCAAGGGCAAGGGATTCCCAAAGGCCGAGGAACAGCAGACAATCTTTCATGCCCCTGGTAAATTTGACAAATGCACCGGTGAATTGATAAAACCGGCGCAATGTTCCAAACACCCGTTGTACCAGGAGGTATTCGGTCATACAATACTTGAGCTGGCAAGGCAGAATGACAAGATTGTAGGAATAACTCCTGCCATGCCTACAGGCTGCTCTCTCAATATCATGATGAAGGAGATGCCTGACAGGGCATTTGATGTGGGAATCTGCGAGCAGCATGCAGTTACATTTTCAGCCGGAATGGCGGCAAACGGGATGCTCCCCTTCTGCAATATCTATTCCTCGTTCATGCAGCGGGCTTATGACCAGGTAGTCCACGATGTGGCCATCCAGGGTTTGAAAGTGATCTTCTGTATGGACCGCGGGGGCCTGGTAGGTGCCGACGGTGCAACACACCACGGCTTTTTTGATATCGCATTTATGCGAAACATTCCGGGAATGATTACTGCTGCCCCGATGGATGAGGTTGAACTTCGCAACATGATGTACACTGCTCAGCTTGACAGCGTGAAGGGTCCGTTCAGCATCCGTTATCCGCGGGGGACAGGTGTGATATGCGACTGGCAGCAACCGTTTGAGGAGATACCTGTGGGCCGTGCGAGGCTGATCTGTGAAGGAAGTGATATTGCCGTGCTCAGTATTGGCCATGCAGGAAATTTTGTGACAGAGGCATCTGAAGCTCTCCGGGAAAAGGGCATTTCCGTGATGCATTATGACATGCGTTTCGCCAATCCGCTTGACGAGGAGGTTTTGCACAGCGTCCTGAAAAGATTCAGGAAGATCATAACTGTGGAGGACGGCATTATCAAGGGCGGTTTTGGCAGCGCCGTTCTGGAGTTTGCAGCCGATAACGGTTATTCCGTGGATATAAAGCGTATGGGCATTCCCGACTATTTCGTGGAGCATGGTACCCAGCAGGAGCTGTGGCATGAATGCGGGTATGATGCGGACGGGATTGAGAAGGCCATTCTTCAGGCTATCGGAAGAAAATCCGATGTCATGGAAAATCCCCGTACGGGATAAAGAATTGTAACACAAGACGTTAATGCATAACAATGCTCGTAGAGCATAAAGAATTGTAACACAAGACGTTAATATATAACAATGCTCGTAGAGTATAAAGAATTGTAACACAAGATGTTAATGCATGACAATGCTCGTAGAGCATTAAGAATTGTAGCACAAGACATTAACACATGACAATGCTCGTAGAGCATTAAGAATTGTAGCACAAGACATTAACACATGACAATGCTCGTAGAGCATTAAGAATTGTTGCACAAGACATTAACACATGACAATGCTCGTAGAGCATTAAGAATTGTAACACAAGACGTTAATGCATAACAATGCTCGTAGAGCATCAAGAATTGTAACAGGAATGATGAAAAAACTTCTGCTTTTTACCGCAATCACCCTCCTGGTCGCCTCCTGCACCCCGAAGGAGAAGGAACAGTGGATTCAGCTCTTCAACGGCGAGAACCTTGACGGCTGGGTGATCAAGATCAAGGGATCCCCCCTGGGCGAAAATTACAGGAACACCTTCAGGGTGGAGGACAGTATTATGAAGGTCTCATACTCAGAATATGACACCTTCAGGTACGAATTCGGACACATCTATTACAGGGAGCCTTTCTCCTCGTATAAGCTGCGTGTAGAATACCGCTTCACCGGTGAGCAGGTCGCAGGTGGTCCTTCGTGGGGCTACCGCAACAGCGGAATCATGTTCCACTGCCAGGATCCGGCAACAATCGGGCTGAACCAGGACTGGCCCGTCTCTGTTGAGGTGCAGTTTCTGGGCAGCACCGCGGATCGTGAGACACCGACAATGAATGTCTGCACGCCTCACACCCATATTGTTCTGGGGGATGCCCTGATTACAGAGCACTGCACCTCCTCATCCTCTGAATTCTTTTATGACGAGGCTTGGGTTACGGCCGAGCTGGTGGTTTATGCCGACAGCATCATCCATCACATTGTCAACGGTGACACGGTACTCACATATTCAAAGCCGCAGATAGGCGGCGATCTGCCTGAGGGATTCACTCTGGCGCAGGGCACGCCGCTTAAGGAGGGCTACATTGCATTGCAGTCGGAATCGCATCCTGTTGAGTTCAGAAAGGTGGAACTTCTGAATCTTGAGAAATAAGAGGCAGGGAGAAATACAAAAGAGAGCGAAATTTCCTATTTTCGCAGCCTGAAGACTGTAGACTGAGAACTGAAGACTTGTGACCCTCAGACTTTAGACTTTCAGACTTTAGACTTTTGACTAATGCCGCCCGGATGGCAGGGCCGAGCGCAAAGAGGAAGCCCGGTGGGCTGACTGAACGAGGCGCCGGATTGCAGGGAAGGATATTCCGCCATCCGGATGTGATGAGGAAACAGATTGTTTTTTGAAGATTACTAACCAGGAACAACTATTTATGATGAGTATGCCCGGATGGCGGAATTGGTAGACGCGCTGGTCTCAAACACCAGTGGCAGCGATGCTGTGCCGGTTCGATCCCGGCTCCGGGTACAGAGACGGAAGAAACAGATTTTTGATCTGTTTCTTTTTTTTTTGCTCCTGTAAAACATTAGTATTCTGAAATATCCAATCAAGAACTTTATTGTAAGAATTGGTTCGATAATTTTCACCATCAAATAGGATTTTTTCGGGGAACATCGAACCAATCAGAATAATTTTATGTTCGGTTCTTCCTGAGGACAATATCATATCCATATTCCTGATCACATTAACTGCATGCCTGAGCTGCTTCTCAAAATTTGCATTATGAGGTCTCAATGAGGTAAGTTTAGTGCTTATGTTTTCTTTTCTGGACTCAATATTATTTTTCATCCGCTGATAATCTGCAGAATCAATATCTCCATCCATTAATTTTATATCAATAGAATTAAGCCTCTGATTCTCAACTACAAGTTCATCATTAAGCTTTTGTATCTCTTTTTCTGTATCAGCCATATTCCCCTTCTTCAGATCAGCAAGAATCTCTTCATATAATGCCAATGCTGACTCCTTTGGCTTGAGCTGCATTACATACTCAACGAACCTGCTATTTGCTTTAATTGCACTGGCGTTGAATCTATTGCAATGAGGACACTTGTAATACCCATAATATCCCCCATTACCTTTTGAGTAACATGCTGTTAAAATCCCGCCACATTTTGGACAAACAATAAACTTCCTGAGAAAAAAATCTGGATCCGCTGCTCTGCATAACTTGGAACCCTTTCGCTTTCCAAAGTGGTTTTCCTGAACCTTCCAGAATGTTTTGATATCGATGATTGCTTCATGGATACCCTTAGTCCAATAAGACGGCTTATCTGCCCATTCCTTAACCAATACATTACCAATATAAACTTGATTCTTTAAGAGTTCGGGAAAGGCTGATTTGCCAATTACCAACCCTTTAAGATTAACCTCGTGCCTGACATATTCGATACTTTTAACTCCTTTTGCAAGCTCCTCAAACGCATATCTGATTACCGCAACTTCTGACTCATGTGGTATTATCCTCCTATCTTTTTCTGAGTATTGAACATTTCTATATCCTTTGGGGGCTTTGTTTGTGAACTTACCTGCGATCTGAGCAGCATGAGTCCCTTCTTTTGTCCTTTTGGATATTTTGTCATTTTCAACCTCAGGAGCGACAAGGTAGAAGGCGATCAGAAATTTATTATCGGGATTAGAAAAATCAATGGGATTTTCTGCAGAGTTAATTTCAATTCCAAGATTGTTGAAATTATCTATCTGCTGCAGAGCTTCCCGAAAATTCCTTGAATACCTATCCCATCTCGTAAAGAGAATTATATCAATATCTCTTTTATTTTTCTTACAAAAGTCTACCAGCTCGATCCATCTTGGTCTCTTGAAGGTTTTTGCAGAATGATCTTCTGAATATTCTTTTACGACTTGATAATCACTCCTATTACAATAATCCCGTAAGTAACTCAATTGATATTGAGGGCTATTGCCTTTTGATTGCTCGTCTGTACTCACTCTAGTATAGAGGATTGCTCTTTTCCCTGACATAATTTTATACATTCATATTCAGCCTCAATTTCTATTCTTGCCCACTCTTCAAGAGTAGACTTCAGTTGTTTAATTTCCTCATCTGTGATCGCTACGTAACTTTGTTTCTGTA
>DFYY01000043.1 GCA_002383485.1 Bacteroidales bacterium UBA4070
TCCTGATCCTCTACGAGGATCCTTTCTGTGATGTAATGAGATGGAAACAGCTCGCAGAGCAACGAACATCAGGTTGCAGAAGAAAAATGTGATGGATTGGATATTGCCTGTAGGGCAACAAGAATTGTAGACCAGACATAATACACAACTCCTGCTCAGAGACAATAATATGTCATACATAACACATTAATAAAAATGCGTATAATTGAGGTCAAAAAGCTGAAGACAGACAGTCCGGTACCGAAAATGGCAGAGAGCATGGCACAGCCTGGAAACCCGGTAAACCTCCCACCAATGGCAGAGGTGTCGGCACGGCTCGATGCGCTGGGCGAAGGCCACGAGATAGGAACAGTGAACTGGCAGAGTCATACATACCGTCCGGAGGTGAAGTTCAACATCGCGTACGGCGAGAAGGAGATCTATATCAAATACTACATCCGCGAGGCACACGTCAAGGCCGAGAAAAACCGTACCAACGAGATGGTCTGCGAGGACTCCTGCGTTGAGTTCTTCGTCTCACCGGAGGATGACGGCATTTACTACAACTTCGAGTTCAACCCCATCGGCACGGCACTGATGGGCTCCGGACACGGCCGGCATGACAGCGCACGCACTGACCCGGCAGTGGTTGACGGCATCCGCCGACTCACAACAATGGGCCATGAACCGTTCACTGAAATCAGCGGTGACATAAAGTGGTCACTCACAGTTGCCATCCCCCTGGCAACCTTCTTCCGCCATAAGGTCGACAGCCTCGCCGGCAAGAGCTTCAGGGCCAACTTCTACAAGTGTGGCGACAAGCTCAGCAACCCGCACTTCGTCACATGGAATCCTGTGGAAACCGAAAAACCCGATTACCACAGGCCTGAATATTTCGGCTTGCTTAAATTTGTATAAACCGGGGCAAAGTTTTTATCTTTCAGCTTCATGAAATTATATCAAACACAACTGAATACTTATCAATGATCAGAGGAAATGCAGTAATAGGTCAGTCGGGCGGACCCACAACAGTAATCAACTCGAGCCTCGCGGGAGTAATTGATGCCGCCAGGCGTTCCGATGCAATAGCAGACGTATACGGCATGAACTACGGCATCGAGGGGTTCATGAACGAATGGCTCTTTGACCTGATGGCACAGCCGCCGGAGATCATCCACGGCCTGCGCCGTACGCCATCTTCGGCCCTCGGATCGTCACGCCATAAGCTTAAGGATGAGGACTTTCCGAAGATCCTGAGCGTGCTTCAGAAATATGACATCAGGTACTTCTTCCTGATCGGCGGCAATGATACAATGGATACAATCCATCGGGTGGAGGCTTACTGTCGCAGTCAGGGCTACGAACTCACCGGTGTGGGAATCCCGAAGACAGTTGACAATGACCTCTTCGGCACTGACCATACCCCCGGCTTCGCCTCGGCAGCATGGTCCAACATATTGAATGTCAAGCAGGCAGGGATGCTTGCGCGGGACATGAAGCAGGTAGACCAGTTCGTCATCTATCAGACTATCGGTCGTGATGCAGGCTGGCTGGCAGCAGCCACCGCAATGGCGAAGCGCGATGAGGATGATGCCCCTCACCTTATCTATGCCCCTGAACATTTCTTCGACAGGGATAAATTCCTGGCTGCCGCCGATCAATGCATCAGGAGGTTCGGCTGGGTCTCGGTCGTCGCCGGAGAGGGGATCAGGTACGAAGATGGCACCCCTGTAAGCGCATCGGTAGTAAAGGACAAGTTCAGCAACACGGAGTTTGGCGCCATGGGCGGCGCCAGCGTTGCAATCACGCTTCACAGCATGCTCTCTTCGGAGTTTGGCCTCAGGGGTGAGTTCCAGGTGCCTGAGTCACTGATAATGAGCGATTTCGTCAGGGCAATCCCGGTTGACCTTGAGGAGGCTTACCGTTGCGGTATAGAGGCCGTGCACCTTGCCGAACAGGGGGAGTCGGGATACATGGTAACAATTGAGAGAAAATCGGATAATCCCTATGAGGTTGTCTATGGCAGGGTGCCTCTGAGCAATGTGGCAATCGCCGCCAAACCTATGCCTATGGAATACTTCAATGCTGCCGGCAATTTCGTCTCTGACGCATTCATAAAATACATGAAGCCGCTGACCGGAGAGATTCCTGATTTTGTAAGGCTTAAAAAGATAATGGTTCTAAAGTAAAACGATACCGAATGGCAACTGAATTCAACAGGGTGGCTCTGTCCGTCAACGCACACCCGGATGATGCCGAAGCATGGAATGCCGGCGTACTCAAACTGCTTCACGACAGGGGTTACAAAATAGTGATTGCAACGATGACCGGGGGTGATCTCGGGGGGTGCAACATGAGTATGGAGGAGACGGCGCGTCTCCGTTTCGGTGAGGCGAAGGCTGCCGCCGCGGTTCTTGATGCAGAGTACTATACTATGGGAGGCACTGACGGTTCTCTCTTTGACAGCCCGGAGATGCGGCTGAAGCTGATCTCGCTTATGCGAAAGGTGCGAGCGGGCATTGTCTTCACTCACCTGCCCAACGACTATCATCCTGACCACCGTGCTACGGCCGCCATCGTGGAGGCCGCTGCCATGGTCGCCTCCCTTGACCCGGTGCCGGTGCCGGAGAAACCGCTGGAGGTGACGCCCCTGCTGTATCACACCTCTCCGCTGACGCTGAGTGATCCTCTTGGTTCGCAGCTCACCCCGCCGCACTTCTTCGTGGATGTGACAAGTGCAGTGCAGACCAAGATAGAGATGCTTGGCAAGCATCAGTCGCAGCTTGACCTCATGAAGCACATGCACAAGATTGACGACTTCTTCGGCTATGTGCTGGAGGGAAACAAGAACTACGGCAAGTTGGCGGGCGTGGAGTATGCCGAGCCATACTGGCAGCATCTTGGCGGAGGCTTTCAGAAGGACCCGCAGGTGCAGCGTGACCTTAAAGAATTCATTGTTAAACTGTAATATACCTGATCATGAACCTGACTGAGAAGAAATACAGCAAGTTTGCGCTTGTGCGCGAGATGATGGAGACGCCCGGCATCGTGAAATCGTTCCGGCCCGAGTCATCCATTCCTTTTATCCCTGCATTCAAAAATAAAAAGGGACTCTTTCTTACGGGAGAGGGCAGCAGCCGTCTTTTCCCGGCAAAGCGTGCCATCTTCGCAAACCTGAAGCGGGAGTTTCTCCTGCCGGTGCTGACAGAGGGCTGCACGCAGTCGCTGGAGTACAACCTGAAGGACTTCGTCGTCTTCGCCGCCTCCAACTCCGGCCAGACAAAAGAGGTGATAAGGCTGGTTGAGGCGCTGAAGAAGAAAAAGCATGACGCCATCTTCGGCCTTACAGCCAATCCCGGCACCAGGCTGGAGAAGACAGCCCATGCGACACACGTGCTAAGGTGCGGCAAGGAGAACGCCGTCGCCGCCACCAAGTCAGTGGTTGAGCAGGCTCTCTTCTATGATTCGCTGCTGCGAAACCTTCGTGGCATGAAGATGTCCGGCCTGCGCAAGGCAGCGGAGCAGATGGAGGAGGTCCTGACGGCGAAGACTGACAAAAAGATAATCGACAGGGTCCGCAATGCCGGCATGATCTGGTTCGCGGGACGCGATAACGGCGTAGCTGCCGAGCTGGCGCTGAAGACCAACGAGATCACCCGCAAAAAGTCAGCCTTTCTTGAGGGCACCTTCGCCCTGCACGGTATCGAGGAGGTGATGAACAGCGACGAGGTTCTGATCTGGGTGGGCCCGTTCGAGCATGATCATGACAAGTTCATGGAGTGTATCGTCAAGGGTGCCGGGGTGCATGTAATCGCGATAGCTGAGGAAAAGACAATATTCCCGACAATCATCATACCGAAGGGAGGCGATTATGCCGAGTACCTGCAGCTGGCGGCCGGATGGAATGTTCTGATTGAGACCGGCATCGCCCTCAGCATCGATCTTGATCATCCCGTGCGCGCAAGGAAGGTTGGGAATGAGTACGTCCCCGCCGGAAAATAGACCAGGTTGACAATACCTGCCGGCGAATTATTTTCTCCGGTTGGATCTATAATGTATATTTACGTTTAGTTAACCCTGTTAATCAAAATGGATAAGATCAAGGCAGTTGTCGGGATTGATATAGGAGGCACGAACACCATCTTTGGTTTTGTGGACCGGTCAGGAAAGATACTGGCCGAGGACCAGATCATGACGAAGCACTATGATGAGCCTGAGGTGTTTGTTGCTGCTCTCTATGAAAAGATGATGCTTACCGCGCAGAAGGCCGGGATGGATCTGGACATACTCGGCTTTGGTATCGGGGCGCCAATGGGCAACATCAACAAGGGAACCATTGAATACCCTGCGGACATGCCCTGGAAAGGTATCATCCCCCTGGCAGACATCTTCGCACGTCACACGTCGCTGCCGGTGATTGTGACAAATGACGCCAACGCTGCGGCCGTGGGTGAGATGATCTACGGCGGTGCACGGAACATGAAGAACTTCGTGGTGATCACACTTGGCACGGGCCTCGGCAGCGGTTTCGTTGTAGACGGCAAGCTTGTCTACGGGCACGACGGATTTGCCGGCGAGATAGGTCATACCGTCATCAGGCCGGGGCAGTCGAACCGCGACTGCGGGTGCGGGAGGAAAGGATGCCTTGAGACCTACGTCTCAGCCACCGGACTGAAGCGCACTGTCCTGAAGATAATGGCTGACAGGCTGGATGATAGTGAGTTGCGCAAGCACAGCTTCGAGGAGCTGGATTCAAAGATGATTTATGACGCAGCGCGAAGGGGAGATCCGATTGCACTGGAAGCCTTCGAGCACACCGGGGCGATGCTCGGGTTCAAGCTGGCCGATGTGGTGGCGCACACCAATCCCGAGGCTATCTTCCTCTTCGGCGGACTCGCCCTGGCGAAGGAGCTGATTTTCGAGCCGGCCAAGAGGCATATGGAGCAGAACCTGCTTTATATCTACCGTGACAAGGTGAAGCTGCTGCCTTCTGAACTGAGCACTCAGAACGCTGCTGTTCTGGGCGCCAGCTCACTTGTATGGTCATCACTTGAGATGGCATAATCGTTTACTGTGTGTGAAAGAGTGAATGAGTAAGCTAAACCTGCCGGAGATGATGAACTATATCATAGGCGCTGTCTTTGTGGTGATTGTCTTCTCCATCGCGTATGCATATCTCAAGCCCCACAAGATGCATCATGCCAGGCCGCTGTCGACCCTCGCGCTGAAGGGCAGCTATCTGATTTATCTACTGGCAATTCTTGTGGTGATTTACCTGGCCAGTCTTCGCGGAGGCGGAGTGAGCCAGGTGTTTGACGGTCCTGAATTCTTTGTCTTCCTGGTGGTGCTCTTCGTTCCCACCGCGGGTATCTTTTCACGGAAAATTGAACGATTCAGCGGACAGAGGGTCAGGTATAATATTATCTTCACGGCAGTAAACCTGGTGATGGCGGCGGTTGCGCTGGTGCTTTACAGGTTCTGACATTACATTGTTTTAAAAGCTTAAATTTGCTTAATAACAATAAAAAAAACTCCAAAATCATGATCAAGGAAAGATTTATCTCCTACGTTGAGGAGAGCATCAGGAAGAACTGGGAAAAAGAGGCGCTCTCGAATTACCGTGAGAAAGGCTATACCTACAAACAGATTGCAGAGATGATGGTCAGGCAGCATATCGCTTTCAGGGAGTATGGTATCCTGGAGGGCGACAAGGTTGCGCTTCTTGGCAGAAACTCGGCAAACTGGTGTGCCATGTACCTCGCGGTGGTGACATACGGTGCTGTGGTGGTGCCGATACTCCCGGACTTCAAGCCTGACGACCTGCACAACATAATCAATCACTCTGATTCAAAGGCCCTGTTTGTTGACGACAAGCTGTGGGAGTCGCTTGAGCCGGAAAAGATAAAGGAGATACAGTGTGTCAGGAGCCTTGATTCATTTGATATGCTCCTGAGCCGTTCAGAAAAGATCACGGAGATTTATAAAAACCTTGAGGAGAAGTTTGCGAAAGACCATCCCTCGTTCAGTCCGGATGATATCAAATTTTCCGATGTTGATAACGAGCAGCTGGCGGTTCTCAGTTATACCTCGGGCACCACAGGGTTCTCAAAGGGGGTTATGATTCCTCACAGGAGCCTCGCTGCCAACATCCGCTATGCTCAGAAGAACATGCCGCTGGAGTCGGGTGACCCGGTGGTCTCGTTCCTTCCCCTGGCGCATACCTACGGCTGTGCCTTCGAGTTCCTGTTTCCCTTCACCTACGGCTGTCATATAACCATTCTGACAAAAACCCCTTCGCCGCAGATACTCATACAGGCATTCAAGGAGATCAAGCCGCGTCTGATACTGTCGGTGCCGTTAGTTATTGAGAAGGTTTATAAGCAGCAGCTGCTCCCGGTGATCAGCAAGCCCACGATGAAGGTTTTGCTTAAGATTCCCGGCATAAACAAGATACTTTTCAAGAAGGTGCGGGAGAAGCTTGAGACAAGCTTTGGCGGGCGCTTCAAGGAGATAGTGATAGGCGGTGCGGCCTTCAATGCTGATGCCGAGAAGTTTTTCAGGAAGATCGGGATGCGTTATTCCGTTGGTTACGGTATGACTGAATGCGGACCGCTCATTGCTTATGACGGCTGGAGAACGGCACGGTTCGCGTCATGCGGCAAGGCTGTTGATACACTGGAGGTTAAGATCGATTCTCCTGATCCTCAGAATACGGTTGGCGAGATAATACTGCGCGGTGACAACGTGATGCTCGGATATTACAAGAACGGGAAGGCCACCAAAGAGGTGATTGATGAAAACGGATGGATGCACACGGGCGATCTCGGGGTGATAGACAGGGATGGTTACATCTACATAAAGGGCAGGAGCAAGGATATGCTTCTGGGTCCTTCCGGGAAGAACATTTATCCCGAGGAGATTGAATCGCGTATAAACAACTACAAGTATGTCACGGAATCCGTTATCATTTCGGAGGACGACAAGCTGGTAGGGCTCATCTATCCCGATTATGAGGCACTCAGGAATGATGGCATCGGTGAGGATGGGCTGGCAGCCGCTCTTGATAACATCAGGAAGGATTTGAACGGCCATCTGCCGGATTACATGGTGGTGACGAAGTTCAGGGTTCATCCCGAAGAGTTTGCGAAGACGCCGAAGAAGAGCGTCAAGCGTTATCTCTACATGAAGAGCTGAAACTTATTATCAGGAGGGGCCTCGCAGGGGGCCTCTCCCGTAATGTGCGAAGCACGGTGAAAAGGTATTGTATAATCGTTGCGGGTGGCAGCGGGCGGCGGATGAAGGCGGCTCTCCCGAAGCAGTTTATGCTGCTTGCCGGGCGGCCGGTGCTGATGCACACCATTGAACGGTTCAGCTCGTTTGATCCCCTTATTAGCATCATTGTTGTGCTGCCGGCTGAGCATCATGATCTCTGGAGGCAGCTGTGCGCGGAGCACTCCTTTGGCGTCACACACACGGTGGTTGCCGGCGGGGAGGAGAGATTTCATTCGGTAAAGGCGGGACTGGAACGGGTGGCGGCTGACATGCAGGATGCGGCCGAAACTCTGATTGCAATACATGACGGCGTCAGGCCGCTGGTGAGCCATGATACAATATGGCGCTGCTTCTCCGATGCCGGAGAGTTCGGCAATGCGGTTCCTTTTATAGAGCCGGCCGATTCGGTCAGGGTGCTCGGGGGCGATGACAGCCGGCCTGTACAGCGAAGCATGGTGCGCCTGATACAGACACCGCAGGTGTTTCGCGGAAGCGTGATAATCAATGCATACCGGAGGGATTTTGATCCCTCATTCACCGATGATGCCACCGTGGCAGAGGCTGACGGGATAAAAATTCACCTCACCCACGGCAACAGAGAGAATCTGAAGATAACCACACCTGAGGATCTGGCGGTTGCAGCCACGCTGGCCCCGATGCTCAGGCAATGAACAGGGGAGACCATGGACCAGGAGAAACTGATAGACTATAAGAAGCTTGAAATACGGAAACTGAGCAGGGCAAATGATGATGTCATTGCACTGCTGAAGGACACGGTGCTGGGTTCAGAGGGGGGCATGCGCTATTCCATGCAAAACACCCCTGAGAGGATCGCCACTTACGGCGACGGTCTCTCTTTTCTGGCGCTCTACAAGAGGAACAGCCTCAAAGGCGTGATTGGCCTCTGCCGGAGAGTAATCCGCAACAGGGGTACGCAGAGCGATGCCACTTACCTGCGTTACCTGGCAGTACAGAGCGCATTCCAGACAGAACGGGCTCCCGGACGCAAGGGAGAGCAATATCCCGGGGCGGGGGAGAGATTGTCAGGTCCGGGTGAGAGATTGTCAGGTCCGGGTGAGAGACACTCCGGGACCGGGACAAGATCATCAGGGAGTGGCAACAGACATGCCGGCGCCGCCGAAAGACTCTCCGGCGCTGCCGAAAGCTTCAAGGGCAGAATTCTTTCCCTTATCCGTGAACCGGAACAGGCACCGGGCCGGCCACATGTGATGTATGCCTATGTGGAGAGCCGCAATGAGCGGTCGAGGAATATGATTAACCAGTCGGGTTACGAATATATCCGCTCCTTCCTGACAGTAGCCTTCAGCAGGTTCAACCCGAAACCCAATCCTGACGTCACTCGCCTGAAGCCTGAAGAGGAGCCCGCAATGGCAGCGCTGCTGGATGAACAGTACCGCGATTACTGCTTCTATACCGATGAGTTTTCCTTTCTTGACCACAAATACTATGTGCTCCGGCGCAACGGTGAGATTGTTGCCGGTGCCGGCGCCATCCCGGCCCGTTACAGGGTGGTCAATGTGCCCGGTTTGTGGGGCTGGCTGATGATGAAAGCGCTGCCACGCACGCCTTTCTTCCGGAGGCTCTTTCAGCCGGAGGCCTTCAGGTATGTCATCCTGAATGCCATCTACTGCCGCAAGGGCAGTGAGGATCTTTTGCCTGACCTGTTCGAGGCCGTATGCACTGAGGAGGGATATCATACTGCGCTGACCTGGCTTGATGACCATTCATGGCTCTTTGAGACCCTGCGCACAAACAGGAGGATGGGGGCACTGAACAGAATGCTCAACGCGAAGCCGGGCCTGGTATATGCACTGTTCTCCGGACTTACTCCCGAAGAGACGGAAAAGTTTTATGACTCCCCTGCATATATCTCCGGGTTCGATTTTTCGTAAAGACCTGTAAAGCAATATATTATGAGGAGATTTATTGCTCTGTCAATAGTTTCAATACTGGCAGTGGCTCTGCTGATTGCTTTCTCTGTGCCGTCCGCAGCCCAGACTGCACCGACTGCCGGGGCAGCCCCGGCTGTACAGATTGCCCCGGCAGCCCAGACTGCACCGACTTCGCTGACTCCTTCAACGGCCGGGGCTCCGCCGACCGCCCAGTCAGCCACGACAGTACAGTCTGCCCAGGCTGTAACGGCTGCGGTGGCTGCCCTGCCTTCGCAGGCGACTGCCGGACCTGCCCTGCAGAAAGAGGCTGACCGCATGCTCCTGAACAGGGACTGCCAACGCACCGGCCGAAAGACAAATACTGGGAGCTGTGCATGACAATCAACGACTCCTGGGGCTACCAGGGCAACGGCACACCCTCGAGGTCAAAGAGTACCTCCGGCCCTGGTGGAGCGGCCACGCGGGAGGAGTCTGCACATGTTTCATCGCTTTGCGGAAAGATCTATGCTGCTTTACTGATGATTCTTATTTCGGCAGCCTCTGGCGCTTCGGGTGACTCTTCCTGCGGGGGCGAAGGTTTCGGTGGTCGGTTCCGGAGCGGTGTGCAGGTGGAAGAATGGCGACGGATCATTTACCGTTACGGTACCGCAGCAGGTGCGTAACAAACCGCCCTCGGAATATGTATGGGTGTTCAGGATTGATTTGTAATCTGTACGCTATATTACCGGATATCTGGTCCCTGGCATGTAGCGGGGGATATCAGATCCTCTGCTGCGATTGCCGGGATCAGGTGCATGGCAGGTAACGGGGGATATCAGATCCCCTGCCCCTAAAAACGCGCCACACAGACCTCTGATGATGGTGATCTGTGTGGCTTGACAGGGAAATGGGGGGGAAGAACCACCTGTCATTGTTTTCAATTAAACCCTATTATGCCGTCAATTGAAATAACTGCCGAAAAGATTGCATATATTTTATAAACTCCAATGCAAAAATGTGCCGATTGTATGAATGGCCGGTTCTAACGTATGGAGTGACCTTTTTGGAGATTCTCCGGTATTTTGTGAAAAAAAGTTAAAAATTTAGTTTTCGGAGACGCCGTTTTTCATGTAATCCATAAGTGATTTTACTTTGTCACGTGAGATCTCGCAGCGATATTCCTTTTCACCCCTGATGAATACGCATGTCATCTGCTTCATGTCAATCCTGGACAGGTAGGCGGTATTGATAATGCAAGACCGGCCTGTCCTGAAGAACTGTTTGCCGAGGTGCATCTCCACATTTCCGATGAGGGCAGTCACGGTCTCCATTCTTCCTGAACTGAAATGAAAGCTGGAATAATTACCGTCGGCTGTGATAAAAACCACGTCGTCTGTATCTATGAAGGTGACTCCGGTGACACCGCGGAAGATCAGTATCCTTTCGTTGTTGAAGAGAGGCTTATGGCGATCTGTTTCGGGCTTCCTGCCGTTGCCGCTGTTATACCTTATGAGTGTTGCTTTCAGGCGATCAGGATCGATGGGTTTCAGAAGATAGTCAAAAGCGGCGTAGTCAAACGCCTTTATGGCGTATTCATCATGGGCGGTGGTGAAAACAACATGCGGATTTACCGTCCCCAGGCTGTTCAGCTCGTTTAGAATATCAAATCCTGACATACCCGGCATTCTTATATCCAGGAAGAGCATGTCTGGTTCATGCACGACTATCAGGTCAATTGCTTCCGCGGGATCGGTGGTGGAAGCTGTGACCGTTGCCATTCCGGTGGCCTCAAGCAGTCCGGTAAGGAGGTCAAGCGCCTCGGGCTCATCCTCGATGATAATTGCTCTGATTTTCGGGTTATCCATAGTCTTCAGGTTCAGGTTAGTCTTTTATGATAGATCTGTCGGGAAATTAAGTGTATAGTTGTATGGAAGGAATACCCGCACCTCAGTTCCTGCAGCCTTGTTGTCGTCGTACAAATCGGTCAGGCTGAAGGTGATTTTCTCCCTGTTGGTCTTGTTGATGGCTTCAACAATGCTGGCGATGTTTTTTAGTCCCGTGCCGGCCCCCTGGGTGTGCATGCCTGCCGCGGCAGCCCTCCCGATGCCGTTGTCGCGGACGGTCACCTCTACACCCTCTTTAAGGTTCCTGACGCTGATATCCATGATCCCCTGGCCTTTTTTGTTCTCCAGCCCGTGCTTTATAGCGTTCTCCGCGAAGGACTGGATGATCATTTTCGGCACCGGCGTGGTCAGGCTTACAACGGGGGAGACATTAATATTGTATTCGAACCTGTTCCCGAAGCGCAGTTTCTGCATCTCGCAATAGCGGGTGACGAACTCGAGTTCTTCCTGCAACGGTCGCAGGAGCACGCCGCTGTCATTGATGACGGATCGAAGCAGGTTTGACAGCTTGATGAAGTAATTGTAAGCCTTTTCCTTTTCGCCCTTCATTATAAGCGATCCGACTGAGGTGACGGCGTTGAAGGTGAAGTGCGGGTCAAACTGCCTGATAACAGAGTTGAGTTGCAACCTGTATGTCTCAGCCTCGCGCCGGGCTGACTCAACCCTTCGCATCAGGACTTTCCTGCGTATCTGCAATGAGAGAAACACTATCAGCGCCAGGGCCAGCAACACCCCGGTGATGATGGCGAAAGTGCTCTGCAGGAAGGTTGGCACAACGGTCAGGTCCAGTCTGTCAGGGTTTTCGGATATCACACCGTCGGCATTGATTGCACGCACCTCGAAAGTATAGTTGCCGGGCCGCAGGTTCGTATAGACAACTGACCGCTCTGCTGTCCGCTTTGACCAGTTCTCATCGAGACCAAGCATCCGGTACTGGAACCGCATGCTCTCCGGGTTTCTGGTTGAGATACCGGTATATGTAATCCTTACCCTGTTTCTTCTTCCCCGGATCTTCAGTGAGCTCGAACTGTCATAGAACAGTGATGCTTCCAGCGTCGTCTCCCATTCGGTGCTGTCACCGGGGATCTCCACCCTGGTGATGTGATTCATTGGCGGCTGCAGGTTCTTTTCGAGCTTGTCCGGGTCAAACCGAATAAGCTTGTCAGTGGTAAGGATCCACCAGTGGCCATCCCTGTCCTTTACGATGCCGTTATCCTGGCAGTCGTTCCCCAGAAAGCCCCTGTTTCGGTTTATAATAGTGTAGTAATCAGGCTGTCCGGAGTAGTATTTATCAAGGTCGATTATGCAGATATCCATCATTCTTCCTATGATCAGCCTGTGGTCTCCGAGGTCACGTATGACATTTGCGGGCAGGTTTACCTCGTCCGGAAGCGCCTCGTTGAACACGGGTTCGTCCGGGTTACATATAAACAGCCCTTCTGATCCTGCGGTCCAGATGTTTCCCTTGTGATCGCAGATAACTGCCCACATCATTTCTGCAGGTGCCGGAGCTGAACGGAACGGGACAAAGTTTTTACCGTCAAAAAAGACTATACCGTAATGCCCTGCAAGCCAGTAATTTCCTTCATGGTCTCGTGCAATACCCTCGACAATGCCGTATTCCGGCCACGACATCTCGGAGTGGATGACCACTGAATCGTTGCGGATATGAAATAGGCCCACGTCAGCCCCGACAAATATGCTTTTATCTGCAGGGTCCTCATAAATAATGCAGACCTGGTAGCTGAAGGGTACAATATCAGGTCTTCGGAACTTTTTCCCGTCCCATATAAGTACCCCTTCTATAGTGGAAAACCAGGTCTCTCCGTTGCTGAGGGTGGTACTGCCCCTGAAGAAGGCTACGGGTCCGCCGAAGAGCTTCTGATAATCGTTCCGCAGTATGAATTCCTCTCCGTCGAAGTATTTAAGGTCCCCGCTGACCGATCCGGTCCATATTCCCTTCTTTGCATCTGGCACCACCGCCCAGGTCTCCTCCGGTAACCCGTTTTCCCTGTCATACTCCACGAATGCTTCAGACATAAGCCTGAAGATTGTTGTTTCAGTGCCTGTCCAGGTGGTTCCCTCCCTGTCGGTGAAGTTGAAGGCACGGCTGGCCCCTTCCCAGTAGAAAGGGAGGACAGCAACACCATGATATATATCGTGCTCTGTAAAATGCACTTTCCCGTCTGCAATGGATGCATAGTATACCGGGCCTTTCTGATAAAACCTCAGGACTCCCTTGTCGAACGCATATACATTATGCTCCGGGTCAGTCAGGTAGAGTATCGAATCATCAGGGTTGGCTGCGACGGGAGTGAACGATCGGTTCTGCAGCGACGGATGCCTGGCAGTGAAATCATGATACATGCCATTTTCAAACAGGAGTATTATCTGGTTATCAAAGTCGATAGATGCGCTCAGGAAGAATGATGCCGTATCGCGGCTGGAGCAGCCCCACCCGATCTGTTTCATCCCCAGTGAATCCGGGAGGGGATAGCTGACGAAGTTCTTGCCGTTGAATCTGGCGACGCCGTTGGTTGTCACTGCCCAGATAACTCCGTTTTTATCCTCCACCACCCTGTTTATGAGGTTTGACGGTAATCCGTCTTTTCTCAGATATGAGACAAAGGTCAGGCCGTCAAATCGTGCCAGGCCGTTCCTGGTCGGGATCCAGATGTACCCGCGACTGTCCTGCATCACTGACGTTGATTGGGTCTGTGGCAGTCCGTCGTCGGAGGTATATTCCCTGAACGGGTATGTCTGGGCGCGCAGGGTGATGCCTGTTGCTGCAAGGGCCAGTGTCATAATGACAATCCGGCGCATCACCCGGTGTGCTCTCTTTTGAAGCTTCATTATCAGCGTTCCGCGTATAAATATACCTTTTTAACGGGTAAAAAGAAAGGGCAATTGGATGAAGGCAGGGGGGATGGCGGCTGGCCATCAGGAATTGCAACCACGAGGGTCGTAGACCCTCAGGAATTGTAACAGGGTGAATACCAGAATACCGCACCGCCATCCTGTATTGAGCACCCCCGTTCCGCCCGCCCACCCTTTCGTTTCGTTGTGGCATGTCTATACAATTCTTTATCCGCTACGCGGAATCATTGACCACCCAATATTGTACACCATGAGATTGGTCGGATCAACAAGAATTGTAAAAGGCATGACATCCCACTACCCCGCCGCCCCCAACCAGGGATCGTAACTTCCTGAGATTGTTGACAACTGTGAATAAATAAAATTGCCTCATTAGCGGACTCCTGTTCCTGGTAGTTTACTTCTGGGTGAACACATTCTCCCCGAAGGAGAATGCATTCGACGTGGTTTATCCATCTGTCCCGGTAAGAACATTATCGGTAATGGATAATCCTGCATCACCGGCCACTAACAATCCGGATCCCCCCATAAATGACAGCAAACCGGTAAGATACAGCTTTCTGATAGTGGCAGGCTTCAGCGACCCTGAACAGGCAAGCCGGGTGGCGGAAGAATTTGCCGGCAAATACAATGCTGATATGTTTGTCCTTCCCCCTGCTGCAAACGGGTACTACAGGTTCAGCCAAGGAAGAAACACTACTGCCGGTGAGATTCGTGCAGCGCTTGAAACCCTGAAGCAGACATATTTCCCTGACGTCTGGCTGTTAACGTCAAAATGACCAGCTCCTGGCGGGTAGCCTCATCCCTTACAGTTTCCTTTGGTTTTCTGTAAAAAAACTGATTGATCCCTGATCATCATATTTCCCGGTTTTCATAACTTTGATGTGCTGCATTTCTAAAATAGTTCAACATGAAACCTGGATCATTCACACAGTTGTATGTACAGCTTGTCATAGCCGTGTACATGAGGGACAATGCATTAACCGACAGGAGCCGGCCAAAAGTAATTGAGTATATCGGCGGGATCGTCGGAGGAATGAAGCACAAGCCGTTGATCGTGAACGGCGCGATGGACCATATCCACATTCTTCTGGGCCTGAATCCGGCTGTATCAATATCGGATACAGTGGCCGGCATCAAGAAAAATTCAACACTTTTTATCAACCAGAACCGGTTGGTTATGGGCCAGTTCAGGTGGCAGGAGGGATATGGGGCCTTCTCCTACAGCCGTTCGGAGCTGGACAATGTCTACAGGTATATAAGGGACCAGGACAAGCATCACGCCCGGAAATCGTTCAGAGAGGAATACATGGCCCTGCTGGACAAGAATCAGGCGGATTATGATCCGAGGTTTCTCTTTGAATTCCTCGACAGCTTACATGGAACGCCGGGGCAGGGGTGAGGTGCGTGTATGGGTGACATACCTTTTACAATTCTTATTGCCCTACGGGCAATGTCCAACGAATTATTGTATAAGCCCGGTGCCCGGAAACAAAAGGGTGGGTGGGCGAAACAGGGGTACACAATACAGGATGACGGTGGGGTATTCTGGTATCCATCCTGTTACAATTCCTGAGGGTCTACGACCCTCGCAGTAACAATTCGCAAATTTGAGCCTGCGACGAAGGAGCAGGATCAATCCCGCACACGAAGTGTCGGGATGCAACTCGCACATCTGCAGTTCTTATTGATCGACCAATCACACTACTGTCTGAAATGAAAAAAGCCGGCACCCTGCCGACTTTCCCATTTTATTTGTGGGGCGTACTGGAATCGAACCAGTGACCTCTTGCCTGTCAAGCAAGCGCTCTAAACCAACTGAGCTAACGTCCCGGGCGGGGACAAAGATAAATATTTTTTGGATTTTACAATTACTCCACCATCACCGGCGTGCTGAACGTAAACAAAAACGAGGAGCCCTTGCCTGGCAATGACTCTACCCAGATACGACCCTTCATCAGTTCAGTCAAGCGCTTGCAGATGGCCAGACCCAACCCCGCCCCCTGTACCTTAGGAACATCCTCGTTCCAGTACTGCACAAAGGGCAGAAAGATGTCATCAAGCCTCTCGGGACGGATTCCAACACCTGTGTCGGTGACAAAATAGGTGATTATATACCTGTTTTCGCTTCGCGAGACCTTATACCCGTATCTTATCTCCCCCTCATCGGTGAACTTGATTGCGTTGCTCACAAGGTTGCTGAAGAGCTGACTCAGCCTGAGCTCATCAATGTACTGGTAAACAGATGTTTTCGACTTGTCAATAACAGGCGTCAGCACCAGTTGCTTCTTTCCCGATGCCTCCAGCTCATGCGCAAACGATGAAACCATGGAGTTGACAAACCCGTTGATCTCCACATTCGTGTATTTGATCTCCATGTTGTTGCTCTCGATGCGAGCCATGTCAATCATGTCATTGATCAGCCTCAGAAGCCTCTGCGAGTTTACCTCGATGAGCTTCACCATCTCCTCCTTCTCGCTCTCGGTGGTGTCCATCGAGGTAAGGATGTTCAGGAACCCCAGCATCGCATTGAGCGGTGTGCGTATCTCGTGACTGAAATTGGCAAGGAATGTTGTCTTCAGCCTGTCGGACTCCTCGGCCTGACGTCGCGCTGCGATAAGATCATCCATGATCCGCTGCGTATCGGTGATGTCCTGGCAGGTGCCATAGCGGTAGAGCAGCCGGCCGTTCTCATCATACCGTATGTTGGAGTTGACGGTGATGGCTTTCACCTTGCCCTGCTGAGTTATGATCCTGTAGGTGATCGAGAAGGCCTCTTTCTTTTTCTCAATAGCATCCTCAATTGATGAGATCAGGTAAGAACGGTCCTCGGGATGGACAAACGAGATGTTTTCCTGGTAGGTGAACGAGCGCCTGGTGGCTTCATCGGTAAAGATTCTCGAGATCTCCTCGGAACCCAGGTACATGTTTGTCTCGGGACGGTATTCCCACCATCCGAACCGTCCGATTCGCTGCGCCTCCTTCAGTCGCTCCTCGTTGAGCTCGAGGGCCCGCCGTATACGATATTCCTCTGTTACATCGCTGATAAGGCTGACCTTGAATCGTTCAAGGTAGCTCGTCTGAACCTTAATGATTATGATCCTGCCGTCTTTTCGCCTTGCGGGTCTGATAAGAGGCTCCCCTGTCTTACCTTCGTAAGATTCCAGCTCATCTGCCGCGGTTGAGAGATCAAGCGGTGTCATTCTCTGGAGCTCTTCCGCCGTGTATCCGAAGAGGTCGGCGGCGGCCCTGTTGACCTTGATAAAGCGGTTGGAGGCATTATCAATCAGCATGATGGCGTAGCCGGCTTTGTCGAACACCTCCCTGTACCTGTTTAATGTAGCGCGGGCAATAATGCGCTGAAAGAGCCCCCCCGAAGACACTGTGATCACCTTTCCTTGACGTTATATTGGTATGCGGTTTTCAATTATTCCTTTTACCCGTTTGCATAATTATAACGTACCAATACAGAAAAACTTGCGTGAGACCGTCATTCCTTCCTCATCAACGGCCGTTATGACGTGTTCACCCTCGCCCACCCTGATCTCCGTCTGGTGCAAATAATCAGTCATACCTATATAATTATTGTCGAGGTGCCAGTAAACTTTGGCATTCCTGCGCCTGTGCGCGATCTCGGGGAGCATTGACATCATCTGTCCCTGGAGGCTGCGTGGGATGAAGATGCGCGCATCGCGGGGCGGGTAGATGAACTCCATTGCTGGGACCTGCATATCATCGGAGCAGCCTTTGCGGAAGGGGGGCAGGGTGCGGTAGGAGGGATTGCGCATGCGATAGTAGTATTCCATAGCCGGAGGGAGGATGAACCAGGAGCGCTTTACAATTTCGCGGGGCGAAGCGCAGGTGCTGTTGACCCGGTATGTCTCCGTGGTATCGAGGGTCACTACGGTATGGTATGGACAGGCGTTGCTGCGAAGCCCCGTCTCCGGGATCCACTCTTCCCTCGTCTCCGGGCAGTCGGGTCCTGCCCTGAATCCGCTGGCAGCGCAGAGCGAAGCGAGGGTCATCCCCTCTTCGGGCCTCGTGAACCACGATGCTGATGGCGGGAGGAGTCTTATTATGTCGAAGAGTAGGGGTGCTGCCGAGGTGATGCCTGATAGTCCCGGGCGACCTTCGCCGTCGGCGTTGCCCGCCCATACGGCAACGACGTGCGATGGTGTCGTGCCTATGGCCCATGCATCGCGGTAGCCGAAGCTGGTGCCTGTTTTCCAGGCCACCTCCGGCGCACCGCCGAAATACTGCCATCCTGTCTCCGTCTCGGGCCTGTTGACCCTGCGAAGAGCCTCGTATGTTAACCAGATGGCTGCGGGGGAGAGGATTTGCGATTGTCGATTTGCGATTTGCGATTTGCGATTTGCGATTTGAGAATTCTGATTGACAACTGGCATCCCGACACTACGTGTGCGGGATTGATCCTCCGACTTCGCCGGAGTCTCAAGCTGAGGACTGGTCCCAAGGGTGCGGGCCATGGCAGCGTATGCCTGCGCCAGCTCAAGCAGGGTAGCCTCGCCGCCGCCGAGGATGAGTGAGAGGCCGTAGTGCGAGGCGGGCTTCGTGAAGGTTGTGAAGCCCATCTGGCGGAGAAGGATCAGAAAACGTTCTTCCTCGTACATCTGTAACATCCTGACCGCCGGGATGTTGAGCGAGCGGGCAAGCGCGTCACCGGCAGGCACGGCGCCGCTGTAGGTGAAGTCGGCGTTCTCCGGACGGAAGCCCTGGAAACGCGTCGGGATATCGGGGATTAGAGCGTTGGGTAACATCTGGCCCGAGGAGAGGAGCGCCGCGTAGAGAAACGGTTTCATGATGCTGCCTGTGCTTCGCGGCGCTGTCACCATGTCAACATCGCGGCCGTGCCGGCCGGTGGTGTCCGGCAGGACACTGTTGCCTGCCCAGGCAACCGCGCTGCCCGTGGCCACTTCAATGACTACGGCGGCGGCGTTATGGATGCCGTTGCCCTCCAGGGCAGCCACATGCCTGTCGACCAGCCTGGCCACCTCTGTCTGCAGCTGCGGATCAATATCGGTACGTATCCTGGCGCCCGGCTGCTCCAGCCATAGCCTGGCTGTGAGATGCGGCGCCAGCGAGGGCATCGCTATGGCTGCCCTGGGAAGCGGCTCCCCCATGGCAAGCTCGCAGGTCAGGCTGTCAATATGACCCCTCTCCGCCAGCGTCAGCAGCAGCCTGTCGAGCTTCTCCCTGAGCCGATCGGAATTGCGGCCGGGATAGATCAGCGACGGAGCATTGGGCAGCACCGCGAGGGTTGCCGCCTCGGCCCAGGTCAGGTCAGCGGTGCCCCTGCCGGTATATCTCCAGGCTGCTGCCTCTATGCCGACGGTGTTCCCGCCAAAGGGTGCGTTGGCGGCATACATAGTAAGGATAGCCTTCTTTGATCTGAATATCTCCAGCTTGATGGCTGAGAGCATCTCTATGATCTTGCCGCCGTAGGTGCGCTCCGGGTTGCCGCGTGCGAGCCGCGCCACCTGCATGGTGATAGTGCTGCCACCGCGGACGATCTCTCCCGCCCTGATATTGTCTGTGAGCGCCTTGACCACGGCAACGGGATTGACCCCGGGGTGCCAGCGGAACCAGCGGTCCTCGTAGTTGATTAGGCAGGTGATGTATTTGTCAGGCAGGCTGTCTGGAGGCGGGAAACGCCACTGGCCGTCTGCAGCCACACGGGCGCCGAGGAGTGTGCCGTCGGCCGCCTCCGTCACGGTCGACAGGGGTGCGCGAAATGAGGGCATCGGCGCCACGAGGATGGCGAGGAGGGTAGCGGCGATGGCCAGGGTTACAATTCTTAATGGTCTCCGACCATTTTTTATTATCATATTATTTTCTACAAGTTCTGTTTCCGCCACCTCGTAGAGGTGGAAGCATTGTAACAACATGCCGGGCACCAACACCCACCTCGTAGAGGTGGAAGAATTG
>DFYY01000011.1 GCA_002383485.1 Bacteroidales bacterium UBA4070
CGAAATCTTAAGGGGCCATTTCACATTGCCGGTCAATCACCAGATGGGAAATATTATAATGAACATGGTGAAGGTATGCCATTTTATCAAGGTAAAACAGAATTTGGTGAATGGCACTTAGGAGCACCACAGAAATGGACTACCTCAATAACCAAGGAAGCTATTAAAGGTGATATTCTGATGTCAGTAAGAGCACCCGTGGGTCCAGTTAATTTTGCGACCAATCATATCTGCATTGGTCGTGGCTTAGCCGCGATTAGGGCAAAGGGGATCGTTATGAAAGAGTACCTATTTTACCTTTTAAGATACAAAGAAGGGGAGATAAAGGGCTCTGGTGGTGCTGTTTTTGATAGCATTACTAAAGCGCAGATTGAGAAAATTCAGATTCCTCTACCACCGCTCCCTGTCCAGGAAGAGATTGTATCGGAGATTGGTAGCTACCAGAAGATCATTGATGGTGCAAAGCAGGTGGTAGAGAACTACAAGCCTCGGATTGATATTGATCCAGAGTGGGAGATGGTGGAGTTAGCAGATGTAATTAAACTCTCCAGTGGAAGCGGATTAACTACGCAGAATATGACAAAGGGTCCGTTCCCGGTCTATGGTGGTAATGGGATAAACGGATATCATGATCAATTTTTAGTAGATGAGCCAACTATTGTAATAGGGCGGGTAGGTGCATATTGCGGTTCTATCCATATAACAGAATCGAAGTCTTGGATAACTGATAATGGGCTTTTTGTTACAAACTTCTTAAAAGAAGTCAATATCAAATATTTAGCGCAAATCCTACGGCAGTTAAATTTTAATCAATATTCCAAGGTTGGAGGACAGCCATCAATCTCCCAAAAAACGGTTACAAGCATTCAAGCACCCATTCCATCGAAAGAGATTCAAGATCAAATAGTCAAGAAAATTGAACAAGAGGAGCAACTTATCATTGCTAACAAGCTTTTAATTGATTTATTCGGGCAAAAGATCAAAGACCGGATAGCGAAAGTGTGGGGGGAATGATAGTCCAATAGGGATCGGGCTTGTGATGTCTATATTGAATGCAACCTAATAAGTAAGATATGTCCCTAATAGGTTTTAAAGCACGTGCAAGACAGCATCAGATTCGATTCAGGGAAGAGGTTCTGAAGGCTGGTAAAGGTGACCAGGAATACCATCTTAGTGATGCTGATGCTCGTCGTGGGTTAATTTTCTTCGAAGGATGTAATATCCTGAAAGCTGCTCGTGTCAGGTACCCTAATTTTGAGCACAATAAAGCCTGCTACGGGAATATGCTACGAAGTGAGCACATACCCTTCAACTTCTTCGTACCTCTCGCAAATGACCTGAAATACGCCCGTGATGTGATTAATAAGTTCATGTGTGGTGTAATAGGTGAAATAATCCTCATCAAAATTGAGCATGCTCCCGATCCAGAAAAAGCGTTAAAGGACAGGACATCATTTGATGTTTACGTTGAATTTAACCATATAGATGGTACCCGAGGTATACTTGGCATTGAGGTGAAGTATACGGAGGGCGCATACGAACTGAAAGAGAACTCAAAAGAGGCAAGGGAGGTGCAGGACCCTAACTCGATATACAACAGGCTTACACGGAAGCATAATCTTTTTAAAGAAGAGTATTTAGATCAACTACCGACTGATGAATTTCGACAGGCATGGCGTAATCTACTTCTTGGCGTATCTATGACAAGGATGGATAAGGAGGATTCTATATTTGAACACTTTACGTCAATTATTTTGTACCCGGAAGGTAACGATCATTTTAGAAATCTGGTTCCTGTCATTTCAAAGATGCTCAGCTACGGGAGGGAGGAATTATTCATGGGTATTACTTATGAGGAGTTCATTTCGGTAGCAAGAGATCTCGCTAATTACCCGGAGTACCTGAGATGGTTACAATACCTGGAGGACCGGTACATCGTGAAGAATTGACTAAATGTCCCACTTGTCAGCAATATTTCGGAGGTGCTGACGGGTTATCTTTATATATGGCTTTATCCCCCGGTAATCTGAATGTCCTGACATTCTCATGACATCCTGTATCGGCATTCCCTTTTGAAGGCAGATGGATATAAACGTTCTCCTTGCAGTATGGCTTGAGATTACCTCGAATAATGGTTGAGTAACACGGAAAACCTGCTTGCCTCTTACTGACTGCACAACAATACTTCTGTCCATCTTCAGCTCTTTGAAAAGCACCTTCAGGTATTCGTTGAATTTCTGGTTGCTGATTATTGGGGGTACCCCGTTATACTTCTCCAGGATTGCCTTTGCGATGCCATACAATGGAGGATAAGCCTTACCCCCGGTCTTTACTTGAATGAACTCCAAGACCTGTTCAGGAGTCTCCCACGACGGGTCAAACACCTGACTATCGCAATGGCGAAGCCCGGTGGTTGCCATGAATACGAACAGATCCCGAGTTTTACTCAAATAGCCGGTCAACTCAGCGTCAATCAGTCTGTGCAACTCATCCTCGGTTAAGGCTAATACCTCCCCTTCAACATTAAGCATGGAATATTTCATCCAGCTCCAGTCCATTTCAGGGTAAGCGTTCCGTAAGAATGTCTTCAGGGTCTTTACATGTTTGAGAACTGTTGCGTCCGCGAGCTTCTGATCCTTCAACATGTATTGAATTAACTGATTCAAAATCATTTTATTGAAGGTGGACGCCTCGAAGTCGTATCCGCTCCACTGACAAAAGTATGTCATCACATTATAAGTTATCCGTACTCTTTTTTGAGTGCTCTCCCGGCAGACCAGCCGATCAAGGTATTTCCTGTATTTTGACCAGGTTGAGTCTGAATCGGTGTTTCCGAGTACGGATGCAGCCCTTAACCTGCATTCATTCCTTACCAGTTCAGGCATAGGTTCGATTCCCCGTTGCCGTATGATAATGGATGCGTTCAGCACCTGGTTCTGAACGGAGTCTATCTGACTCTTCAGGAGATCATAATCCGGACAATGCTTCTTTAATGAATTGTTAACCCAGTACTTATCATCCACCTTTGCTCCGGTGAACAATTTGAATTTCTTGTTACCGTGACTGTAGATTACATAGACGGAGTTAACATACTTTCTGATCTTAATTGTTGCCATGACTCAATACCAAAAATTGCATAAAACCGAGTACGGGAACTCGACAAAAAATACCCCAAATGACCCAAAATGGTCAAATTGGCAATTTTAGCAAGTATCAGGTATTGAATATATTAGACTTTTTTCACGTCTGATTTTGGTTCAGAAGAGTCGGGGTTCGAGCCCCTGTGGGTCAACAGGAGCCGGCAGCAATGCCGGCTTCGCTTTTTTTGCTAAGGGCTCGAACCCCCTCCCCCGCATCCCGGCCCCTTCGCTAAAAATGCCCACCGGGCATTTTTTTAACGCTCGGACCCCCTGTGGGTCAACAGGAGCCGGCAGAAATGCCGGCTTTTTTTAGTCTACATAGGTTTCCTTCAGCACCGCTTTCAGCTCCCTGATCTCAGCTCTAGACAGTTTTCCCAGATCCTTGATAATACGATGTTTATCAATTGTCCTTATCTGGTCAAGGATTATCCAACCGGCTTTGTTCTCATGCCTGATTTCAACCCGGGTAGGGTAGTTTTTGGAACTTGTTGTCATAGGAGCAATTACAACTGTTCTGAGGTGGTTGTTCATCTCATCCGGTGAGATAACAACACACGGTCTTGTTTTTTTGATCTCACTGCCGATGGCAGGTTCAAGATTTACAAGGATAATCTGGTATTGCTTTATTTCCATTCTTCCGGTTCTTCTTCATCGAAAATATCCGGCATAGTCAGTTTATCGTCACCACTGGCATGCATTTCACTGAATGCCTGGTCCCATCCCTTCCTGGTTTGGGGCAGTGGTCTGATAATGATCTGACCATCTTCAAGTATCAGTTCTACATTATCCCGGATATTGTACCTCTCAATAATCGTTTTACTGAACCGTATACCCCTGGAATTTCCTATTTTAACAACAGATACCTCCATTATAGAATCATCATTATGTAATTACAAAGTTATTACATTATTTTGATTATCCAAACATAAAAAAGTTCCCGGGTTTATGTTAATTAAGCAGAGGGAGAATTGATTCCATGATGAACAGCGGGCTGACCTGCGGGGTGGTATAGTTGCGTTCGGTAAAAGCGATAATCAGCTGGTATTCCGGGAAAATGTAAAGCTTCTGTCCTCCGGCCCCTTCGGCTGAAACAACCGTCACCGTCCTGCCCTGGCTCAAAGGATATTCATTGATCCACCAGAAGTACCCATATTCGCTGTTCCCGAAATTTGTCGCAATGTATGGATGAACGACTTTGCTGATCCATTTTTCGGAAATAATCTGCTGATTATTCCACGTCCCGTGGTTCATCACCAGATGTCCGATTTTCACAATATCTACCGGCTTCAGATAAAGTCCCCCGCCGGCATGACAGAATCCCGTGGAATCTTTAATCCATCCGTAATCAGTTATTCCCAGAGGATTGAACAGATATTTTTCCGCAAACCTGTCCAGCCTCATTTTTGCAGTTTTCTCAATTATACCTGCAATTATCATCGGACAGCCGCTGTTGTATCTGAATCTGCCATACAGCGAATCTGACACCGGTTTTGACAGAATATATTTCAGATAATCGCCGCTGTTGAACATATTGATATTATCATTTTCCGGATCATCAAGCGGGATCATTTCCTCCCATTCAAAACCGGCTGACATTGTCAGGAGATCTTTAATCCTCAGCTCAGATTTTATACTGCCGGCGGGACTGAAATATCCGGGAAAATAGCTGCTTACGAGTTCATCCGCGCTTTTAACGAATCCTTTGTCAATTGCAATGCCCATTAGCAGGGATACGATGCTTTTGGTTTGAGACTGAATGTGATGGAGGGAATCCCCGTGGATCCCGTTATAATATTTCTCAAATCTTGTTTGTCCGTCATAAGAGGCGATAAGGCTTTCCACATTCCTGAAGAAAATCTTTGGATTTGTCTCTATGAGCCTGTCTGCTGTTGCTATTGCTGAATCGAGGTCTGATACCTGAATTGTCTGTGATTTAAGGTTCAGCGTTATCAGGATCAGTGCCGAAAGGATCAGGATTCTCATTTTGGTTACCTATTCGTTAAACTCCAAAGTGGCTTTTGGCCTGCATAATTTCAATTTATGCTTTCATAGTGATCACGGATTGCCTATAAAGTTATGCCAAAATATAATACAGCTCTTATTGCGAACCAAATCCCCTTCGTTTTGTTTATTGTTTGTTCAACCATTGACATCAGTAAAACAGGCAACTATGGCATATTACTTCTCCAAAACGCTCAGTACCTCATTCGATGAGGCAGTTGAAAAGGTAACCGCGGCTCTGTTCGAAGAGGGATTTGGTGTTATATCGGTAGTCGATCTTCATGAAAAAATCAAAAACAAGCTTGGTGTCGATTTCAAGAGATACCGCATCCTTGGGGCATGCAACCCGGCATATTCCTACAGGGCCCTGCAGGCCGAAGACAAGGTAGGGGTTATGCTTCCCTGCAATGTTCTCGTGATTGAACAGGGTGAAAATGAAATTGAAATTGCTGCGGTCAACCCCACTGATGCCATGATTGCTGTGCACAACGATGTTGTGGCAGAGGTGGCCGTCAAGGTGGGCGAACATCTTCAGAAAGCCCTGGACAGGCTGTAGCGGGTCAATCCCTATCAGATGCCTCGGCCAGCATCTCGAGATCCTCGTTGACCAGGTGCTTCGCGTACCTTATCTCATCACAGATCCTGCCGTTCTTTATTACGGCGTTCCGTAACACTGCCTCTCTCTCAAACCCGCACTTCTCAAGCACCCTCTGTGAGGCTGTGTTGAAAGAAAAGACGCCTGAGTATATCTTGATTACACCCAGTTCGCGGAATCCGTAATCACAGATCAGATTCACAGCCCTCGGAGTTATTCCCTTGTGCCAGTAGGGTTCACCGATGAAGTACCCCAACTCGGCCGTTTTGCGGTAGACGTCATCCTGAGGGTGCAGCCCGATGTTACCCACATACTCACCGCCGTACTCAATGGCGAATACCTGGTATGGCTCCATTATGAAACACATTGATATGAATTTTTCAGCATGCTCCGGGGTGTAGGGAAAAGGGAATGCATCCCGGAGGTTAACTGCCACCTTCTCATTATTGGCGATTTCTGCCATACGGATTTTGTCGCTGCGCCGGAACTTGCGAATGGTTACTACTCCGTCTGTGAATGTCAGAGGTGATGTTTTCATTATTTGCAGGAATTAAATACGGAGCATAAAGGTATTAAATTGAGTAATATTGTGAGATGAGAAGGGCACTGTCGCTGATATTGATTCTCTTAAGCACTGCCGCGCTAACCCGGTCGCAGCCCTCGTTCCCTGACAACGGGCAGCTTTATGTCGACACGGTGGTGCCTGCAGTTTATATCTCAATTCACCCTGACACACTGGCCTGGATCTACGCTAACCCCGACAGTGACAGGGAATTCCGGGCGGTTTTCGTCTTCGATAACGGAGCGGTGCGCGATACCCTGGAGCAGGTAGGATTCAGATTAAGGGGCAACACTTCGCGCAATTCAAAGAAGAAATCGTTCAAGGTTTCCTTCAACACTTTCACCCCGGGCAGGAAATACTTCGGGGTGGAGAAGATGAACCTGAACGGTGAACACAATGATCCCTCTGTTATGCGGTCCAAGATCATGTGGGATATACTTCGAAAATGGAATATCCCCGCCCCGCGGGCAAACCATGTCAGGGTCCATATCAACGGCAGCTACTTCGGACTCTATATCAACGTGGAACATATCGACGAAGAGTTTGCTCTCTCGCGGTTCGGCAACAAGGACGGCAACCTCTACAAATGCCTCTACCCTGCAGACCTGGCATACCGGGGTACTGACCCCGACAGCTACAAGTTATGGAACGGTACCAGGTGGACCTATGAGCTGAAAACCAACCTGGAGGAGAACGACTTTTCTGATCTTGCAAAGCAGATCGGCATACTGCATAATACAGAAGATCAGAACCTTGTCTGCGAACTTGACGGGGTGTTCAATGTCCAGGATTATCTGAAGATCATGACTGCACAGATCCTCTGTGGCGACTGGGACGGATATCTCTACAATAAAAACAACTTCTACCTCTACCACAACACTCAGACAGGCAGGTTTGAGTATATCCCCTATGATGTTGACAACACCTTCGGCATTGACTGGTTCGGCATCAACTGGGCAGAAAGGAACATCTACGGGTGGCAGCCGGGAGGAGACCAGGTCAGGCCCCTGTATGACCGTATCGTTAACAACCCGGTGCTGCGCGATCAGTTCAGCTTTTACGCCCGGGAGCTGATAGATAACACCCTGGACATCGATTCCCTGATAGCGGCAGTCGAGGCCAGGAAGGAGTTAATATATCCCTTTATCGTCAACGATCCCTTTTATCCCCTGGACTACGGCTATGACCAGGCGGATTTCCTCAACTCCTATACCTCCGCAACAGGTGCTCATGTCAAGTGGGGTATTTTCCCGTACCTGGAGGCGAGGAGTGCTTCCATGGCATCACAGATCGAGGAGGGTGATGCCGCGCCTGTTATTAAGTATTATGCATGGGACAGAAGGTCAGGAGAACCCTTGCGCGTCAGCTGCACCGTGGAGGCGGCATCACGGCCGTTAACCGTAAAGCTTGTGTATTCAGTGTCCGGAGGCGATTCCCGCGAGGCGGAGATGACCGGTGATGGGAACGGCAGATTCTCTGTCACCCTTACAGGTATACCTGAAGATGACCCGGTCACCTGCCAGGTGCTTGCATCATCAGCAAGCGGAGCAACAACACTACTGCCATGTAATCCCTTCCTGATAGCACCGATTTCCGGCGAGACACCCCTGCTCTTCATCAATGAGTTCATGGCTGACAACGAGCAGACAATTAGCGATGAGCATGGCTTCTTCAGCGACTGGATTGAGATATACAACGGCGGTGATGAACCGGTCAGCCTTGGAAATCTTTATCTGACTGATAATTTCAATGATCCGCTTAAGTGGAAGATGCCCGGAACGGTTCTTCCTGCCGGGGGATTCATCCTTCTCTGGGCTGATGGCACTCCCGGGCTCGGGGAGCGGCATGCATCTTTCAAGCTTGACAAGGATGGAGAGGAGATAGGGATCTATAACCGTTACAAACTTGTTGTAGACACTGTTACATTTGGTTTACAATATGAGGATGCAAGCATGGGAAGGAGAAGTGACGGGGCGAAAGAGATAATCTTCCTGGCTGCGTCAACGCCTGGAAGATCAAATAACCTCACCTCAGCCAGTCCCGCACCTGAAGTCACTGCATTGAGGATCTATCCCAATCCTGTCGCCGCTGAGACTTTATGGCTGAGCGAGACTGCAGACTGCAGGGTGTACGGTATCTCGGGAATACTGATGTTTTCGGGAACCGAAGTGACGGAGATCGATGTGAGCGCATTCCCGGCAGGAATGTATATACTTGTTACCGGTGACGGAAGAGCTGTCCGGTTTGTCAGGTCAGGAAAATAAGAAATCCCGGGGTGCCTTTATCTTCTGCTGATACGGCTCCGGCCGGAGATTATGAGGCCGTCATAGGTTACTCCTTCAATGAAGAGAGTGTAGTCAGTCGGATTATCAGCCGTGTAGAAATCAAAGAGAGCTTCCCCGTCAGCTGAAACCTTTACGTCAGGGTTCCAGTAAACAGTGGTCCGCAGGTCGGGAGGACCGATCTCCCTGCTGTCGGTGGTCTCGTAGCGCGGCGAGTAGAATTCCGCCGGATTCAGGTAGCCAGGCGGCATGATTGTCTTGATATTGAACTTTGGAGGCTCTTTATAGGGACCCATGCCTTTCTTTGTAGTTATTACAATGGCACCGCCCGCCCCGGCACCACCTAGGATAGTAGTCTGGGCACCTTTCAGAACTGCCACTCTTTCAACACTGTAGGGGTCAATATCATCTATATTGTAATCATGTATGATCATATCATCCAGGACCAGAACGGCAGTAAGCTGTTCATTCAGGTTGAAGCGCATCCGATCGATGATCACCTTTCCCCCCTCCACCCTGGTAAAGGGGATCTGGTTGATGACCTCTGTCATCGTGATAGGATGAAGCTCGTCAATCTTCTCATAGTCCAGCATGTTCAGCGACTCCTGACCGGCTTTAGGCATGTAGTACGAATAGCTGTATTTGCCTTTTTCCGGCGCCTTTGCTGTAATTACAACCTCCTCGATGTAGACGGTGCGCATGCCGTTCTCCATAGTGTAGCGGGTATCAGCGCGCGTCAGGTAGTTGCTGAGCCGGGTGTCAGCTTCTGTCCCGGCCGTAAGGGACAGTGGTGTGCCGGGAATGCTTACCGCAGCCGGGAATGTTTCATTGTCAAGCAACAGGTCAACCGTCGGCCTGCCGGCCTTGTTAAGAGCCTGGATAACGAACTCGGTACTGTCGGGAAACTCGATCCCACTGAACGCAAAGCGACCGAGGCTGTCCGTCCTGGTCATTTCGATATAGTCCGTACCCCATGAAAACGCATTTACTTCGGTCTCTTTCACGGGCTTACCAAGGATGAGGCTTCTGACGCTACCCGTTATCTCCATACCTGTTTTCGGCGGATATTTCATTGTGCGATACCTGCCGGCCAGCACAGCGGGAAGATCATATCTGCGCCAGCCATTGGTCATCATCAGAAGATCAAGACCTGCGGATGCCCGGGGGTTATTTGTCCGGAAATAGAATCCCGGGTTGTTAATATATCCCTTCAGTTCGGATGTGAGCAGGAGTGTTGTAAGGATTGTGACTGAAGAGTCCGGCACCAGGTCGCTGTCGTCGGTTACTGAGACCGAGAAGCTGCCTGCCCTTGGTTTTCCGTCAGGTCCGGTGATTTGTACAGAAGCCTTAACCGGGCTTCGCTTTGCATAATTCGGTGCATCAGTAGCAATACCGGTCCGGGCCTGGTCATTTCTCATACAGAAAACGAGGCGTTCACTGAGAGGGTTCATTGCAGAATCAAAAAGGATTATCTGCAGGACGCCGGAGGGGAGCGATTCCGTATCGAAGGAAACGGCACTGAAATTACTGTTCCAGGGCTTCGCGTAATGAATTATTCCCCTGGTATGGAGCAGAAGGAAGAGCTCCTTTTCCTGATCAATGTCCCCGGATTTCAGCACGCTGACCAGGAGGGTGTCTCCGGACTGTTCTGTGGTGAGGGTGACAATCCCGCTGCGTGCGGGAGGCAGCTGAAATCGCGTCTCAATTCCCCTGCTGTTTGTGCAGACGGCATAGTATGTACTGTCATGATGGGCAGTTATGTAAAACTGCCCCATACCTTCATGCAGTGTGCGGGTGCGGGTCAGTTCACTGCCGGAGGCATTGACAATGCTCATCCTGACATCTTCCGGCATGCCGGCGGAAGACAGAGCCTTAAAGGCTACACGGCATTCCGTGCCTGAGGGGAGGTATCCGCCTTCGGGGAAGAATGAGACATCAAAATCATCTTCCGGAAGAGGCAGGGAAATATACTCCCTGCTTTTGGAAGTCTCGATATAGAGGACACCCTGGTCCGAGCCTGCAGGAAGCCTGAAGCTGAACCGCGCAACCGAGTCAGCGTCTGATTTTATGTCATCCCGGGGTTGACGGTTGACTCTCATCCGCAGGTTCTGCGGAAGGATCTTCTGGCCGGTTTTTATATCTGCAAAGTATACTTCTGCCGTAAACCGGTCCTCCTTTTCCTGTTTCAGGGCAACCACGGTATTCACTGAGGCTGACCGGGGGCCCTCCACACGGATTCTTTTCATGAAATAGTAATCTGCGCCGGGGTTAAGCATATTTTCGGTCCAGGCCCTCAGGGTATAGTCGCCCTCGGGCAGAGCCTGGTCGAGGCTGATGTGTCCGTGGAATGCTCCGGAGTCAGGCCGTATTTTGATTCGGTTGACGACCGAGTCAAGCGGGTTTATAAGTTCGGCGATTACGTACTGGTTTGCCGAGGGGATGTGCAGTACGGCATCGGTGACATAGGCCCTGAACCAGATTTTTTCTCCGGCCAGGTATACCGGCTTGTCGCAGTGAACGTGGATCTTTTCCTGGGGGAAAGTGAGTATCTGTTCAATAATCCTCCTTCTCAGGGAATCTTCCGGAGATCCCCTGAAGTCCTGTCCCTGAATCTCAAAGGAAAGCAGCAGGAAAGAAAAAACAGCAGCAGTAAGTGTTCGCATTGACTCTCCTTTTTTAGTAAGCCGGAGATAAGACGCTAAAAGTAATGAATAAATCTGATCAGCCGCTTACTTTAGTCAAGGTTGCAGAACCGCTTAGAGTATAAAGCACATAATATTCCAGATTGTTTGCATTCAGCCTGATGTTAGAATAGGTGAAGGAATCCCACAAATCTTTGGTTTCAAATATCTTCCCGTCAGGGAAGGCCAATCGTATTTTAAATCTCAGCTCAACCTTGTCTTCGTCGTTCTGGAACTTGTACTGGTATGGGCCTCCTATCTTTACATTTGTAAGAGGTATGGCACCGCCGGATGGCATAATCAGTGACTCAACAGGGAAGGTACCGCTTTCTTTGCCTGTGCAATAAATTTTGGTAATAGTGCCGGTGACAGTCATAGAACTGGCCTGTGTTAAGTCGTACTGTGTCATATCGTCGGTGAATGTGACCAGGTCCGAGGTCATTCTGACGTTAATTATTGGTTCCTGGATTGTTTCCCAGTTATTCTGAAGACATTCATCATCAGTGTCCGGAAACAGGGCGCAGCCGTCAATCATAAGGATGACAGCAAGGATGGAGGCCATCGTGGTTAGTGTTGTGTTTTTCATTTTTTATTTTATGTTAAAATTATCCCGGAATCAGAAAGAAGGGCAATGAACTGTAAAGTTCCAGGCAGTTCCCTTTGATCCTGAGCAGTTGGGATTGACCCTCACTTCAATGACCGTGGTGTAGCCGCTGAACTGCACCTGCACTGACCTGCTTTCGCCGACACACCCTGAGTTGAATATTGTCATGCCGCCCTGCGAGATTATTATCTGGTCTTTTACGTCAAAGGTTTGGTAGTCAAAACGGAACGCTCCTCCAGTTATACCCAGGTCAATCATATGGACTTCCGGGGCGTCACCACCTGCTTTCTGTGTGTCATTGCATCGGCTCTGGTGCACTACGGGCTGCTGCTGACCGGACGGAAGGTTCCCCGGGCTCACGGCCCCCTGTGTGTTATTGTTCATTGCGCCGGAGAGAATAGCCATGAAGTTTATTATGTCATTCATATCCAGCACGGGTTTTTTTCTCTCGGGCACACAGCCGGTGTATGAGTTATTCCAGACAAACCCCGGCATACAGTTGCAAACCATTATGTCATTCACCGGGTCATATACCTGGTGTGCATTGGGAATATGAGAACAGTCAGCATGTACGATCTGTGTGGCGGTGATCCGGTCACAACCGCTGAAATCATCACGCCACCGGTATCCGGGGATGCAATCACAGTATGGCTGTTGACGCTCCGGATCCCAGACAGGCATAGTATTCGGAAATGCATCGCACCGCAGGCTGTTCAGGCCGGCTACGGATTGCGGGTAACAGCGGGTGAAGTCCTGATCCCAAACATAACCTGGCAGGCAGTCGCACATTACTGTTCTGGTTACATCATCCCATACCGGCTGTGTATTGGGATATCCTGAGCAGTCAGCATGAGCTGCAAGCAGTTTGCCTTCTTCCTCGCAACCCTTCAGATCGGGCCGCCAGAGATAGCCCGGGAGGCAGTCGCAGTAATATTCTTCGCGGCCGGGATCCCAGAACGGTTCTGTATTGGAATAGGCGTCACACATACCCTCAGGAGGAGGAGGCAGGTTATCCGGATCATCAGTGTCAGGCCCGGCAGTCTCCTCTTCCACGGTGACTCTTGCCAGTGCATCCTTTCCGTCATATTGTGCCAGTATTGAGTACATTCCTGGAGTAATGGCATTAAATACCGGGTCAGCCAGGGCAATGGCTGTCACATCCTTTGATTCACCCCTGTAGTTCACCGCGATCACTTTGAAGGTGACAGACCCGGAAACTTTTACAGTGGTGGCTGAAGGTTCAATCATCAGTTTGTCTGTTGACTCAAGCTCTTTCTCAATGAGGTACTCAAGCCAGACTATCTTCTCTTCCAGGAGCTCTTTTCTGCCGGCAAGTTCCCTGCGGGCTATAGCATTGAATTCCTTAATTTTATGATCCTGATACTTCTCTTCAAACCAGCCCGTTACATAATCGTCAAATTTCCGGTCCCATGCCGGAAGAAGGAACATTCCTGACGGCTTTATCTCCCTGAAGGGAAGGTCACCGTACTGTTTACGGAACTCGCCAAGAAGTTGTTGTTTGATGTTGCCCCAGCTACGTATTCCTGCCACGGCATCATCCGGATCAAGCGGTATTTCCCGGCGGGCGATGTATTGACTGATCTCGTTTTCAATAAGAGCCGGGTTTATAACGAAATCAATAAGAAGCTGCATCATTGCCCTGGCTTTGCCGGCCCAGTTCAGCGCTGAAGCTGCATTTGGAAAAACATTCTCGAACATCTCCGAGAGAAGCTTATCCTCAACAAGCAGCACTATTGCCTCAAACGCTTCAAAGTCCTTTGCCTCGCTGACTTTGGACAGGACATCAATTATGGTGAAGATATCCGACACATCACCGATTGCAACTTTTACTTCACCGGCTTCGTCATCCAGTTTTTTCAGGAGATCGGCGGAGAGGCTCCATGAGCGACCGACCAGGTCATAAGCTCTTTTCAATCTCTCCTGTTCCCCGGCCGGCAGAGGCTGGCTGCGGAGAGTCAGGCCAGAAAGTGTGAGGAGTATTATTGTCAGCCCAATGGTCCGGAGATAATGCTGGTTCATGTGGCTGTCCATTTCAGAATGAATAACGATAGCCAACGGATAAAACCGTCATCTGAAATCCTGATTCAGTCAGCAGGAGGTCATTCAGCCATACGTCGATTCCGAATTCGAAGGCCGAATGTTCAGTGCCCGTCCTCACCCTTGTAATAGTGTTGAATGATCGGTCAGCTGCTATCTCACCGCCAAGGTCAGACTCTGTTGTGACAGGGCGGAGCATGGCGTTGGCTGCCAATCCCAGATCCACGCCCCAGTAGCGGCTGCCGTTAACCTTGCGGTATCCCGCAAACAGTGGTATCCTTATGGTGTACAGTGAATTTATCCCGGTTGACCCGTCAATTTTCCCTGTCAGTGCTATCATATGTATCCCGGTTCCGCCGTACAATGCTGATCCGAACAACTGTTCCAGTCCGATGCTGAATCCCGGGATCATCGGAGGATCGGTGCCGTAGACCTTACCAAGGTTTGAAAAGAGCAGCCCCATTAGAAGTGATGTGTTCCTGAACTTGAACAGTTGCGCCTGAACCGGAGCAGGGGCCTGACCAGGGGGAGTGTTGAAAAACTCATTCAGATCTGTTTTGTTGTTCTGTTTTGCCGGCATCTGGTCAGGGATGCCTTTCTGCCGGCTGACGGCGTCAGTTGCAGCCTGATTTTTCTTGATTTCTGCATCCGGATCGCATTTGCCGTCCGGGTAATTCTCCTTTACCCATTTTTCAGCTACCTGGTAAAAGGGGAATCCACCTTTCAGAGGAATCATTTCAGGTGAACGGTCTTCGGTAGCAACAATTTTTACAATTCCGGAGCTCCTGTCACAGACAGCCTTGAAGGTCTTTTGCTGAGCGTTGAGAGTGACAGGGACTGCAATCAAGCCGAGTGCAAGGATGAGAGCGAGAAGTCTCTTCATGATGATTTGCTGATTAAGTCTGGCCGACAGTGTTTCCTGTACAAAAAGGTCTCAGATAAATCGGTCCCCGCTCACTGCCTGATTAAGTCAAATATATGAAATAATCACATCTGTTTAATAATCTTTTGATTACTATACGAAAAAAATAGACGGAAGGTCAAATTGCCGTGATAAAACGACGCCGGAGGCAGAAAGAAAATATGTGTGGCAGACGGCCTACCACTCATCGTAGTCATCAGGGAAGGCAGAGCCTTTCCAGATATATTTCTTACAGCATTTGCCGTTCTGGTACGGGGCATCTACCATCTGTTCCATCACCGGGTTTCCTTCCAGATTATAGACCGGAGGGAATGATGACGAGACCGGGTTTATCCACTCGAAGAAATAGTTTCCATCATATTTATATCTCACCCAGGCGCCGAAGTCAGAGCCGTACATTGGCGGATTGCTTTCCCCCTCTTCGGCCTCACGGATCATCTCCTTAAGCCATGATGGCACCTCATCAGAGGGTACGAGGTATTGTTTTTCGCATGCGGTGAGCAGCATTATCGGCAGCAGCAGAAGGAGTACTCTTTTCATATGGCAGGACGGATAATCAAATAGTGATTGCCTCAAAAATCGCGCCAGCCTGTTGATTCCGGGCGCCTTTCTGGCAGTAAATATTAAACGGCAGGCCTGCAAATAAAAAACCCCCCGGTCAGGCCGGAGGGTTTTGATGTAAGGTGAGGGGTTAGTTGTGTATGATTGGGTCCGGTTCGCCGTCCGGATCATTCAGGACATACCCGGAGGTTTTCGGATTTCCGTTTGTGACCAGCAGCACGCCGCAGGCGTGCGGTGCAGCCATTGAGGTGCCGCTCATTGTAGCGAGGCCGCCGTTGTTGTAAGTCGAGAGAATGCTTACGCCGGGAGCACAGTAGTCAATGGGCGGGTTCCCGTAGTTTGAGAAGGAGGCGAAAACGTCATATTTGTCGCAGGCCGAGATGGTATAAATGTTGAGGCCATTAGCTCTGGCCGGCGAGTGATTGTTTGCATCATCACTTTCATTGCCGGCAGCAAGAGCAACAAAGATACCCTTGGCTCCCATTTCTATTACCTCCAGATCAAGAGCTTCCATAATGCCACCACCAAGACTCATGTTGGCAGCATCTCCGGCAACACCGTTGGCGGTCACCCAGTCAACTCCTGCTATAATAACCGATATTGCTCCGGAACCCCTTTTGTCAAGGACCTTAACCGGAACGACCCATGCACCGGCTGCCACACCTACTACACCTCCGTCATTGTCTTTGGCAGCAACGATACCGGCACAGTGCGTGCCGTGGCCGTTGTCATCATTGGGGGTGGTAGTGCGTAGAACGAAAGTTTTCCCCTTTGCCACATCAACATTGAGGTCACCGTGGTCCAGGTCAATGCCGGTATCAATTATCCATGCTCTTTTTGTGCCGTTGTAGGTTTCTCCTCCGCCTACCCTGGTAATTCCTGCAGGCATTACTTCAGGAGTTGGCAGAGGCACTGGTGACGGTGCCGGCCTGGCAAGTATGAACATCATATCCTGCCATACTCCTCTTACGTTTGAATGTTTTTCAAGAGCCAGAGCCTCACTCTCACTCATCTTTACAGCAAACCCGGGAATCCCCGCTGAATAGACATGCAGCGGCTCTTGGTCATAGATGCCTGCCTTGGCAAGAATGTCTTTTGTCACAACTGTCATTGCCAGCTGGGAATCGTCATAACTCATGGTACCCGACTTGACATAGCCGAAATCGCCCTTGAGCAGAACCACATACTGGCCTGGTATTACTTCGAGTGATGTCTTGATGTAATCGTCCTCCTGAGTGACGGGTTCAGGGGCTCTTTCACACGCTCCCAGCAGCAATGCAGCTGCCGCAACACAAAGAAATAGTTTTTTCATCTGAACAGGTTTAGGTTTAACTTGGGATTAACAATCCCCTAAATTATCTAAAACCTGATTACATTATCACTCCTTCGTTAACTTTTATTAACACCATCACCCCTGACTGTTGAAAACCACAAACCCGAATGATCTGCCCCCGCCTTCCCGATTCTCTTATTCTATGACTTTCAGACTTTCGACTTTCGACTTTATGACTTTATGACTTTCGACTTTCGACTTCCCTATCCATGTAAGGATACCTGAAATCCGTCGCCGGCAGGAACGTCTCCTTGATGGTTCTCGGCGAAACCCACCTGATAAGGTTCAGACGGCCTCCCGCCTTGTCATTCGTGCCCGATGCCCTGGCCCCGCCGAAGGGCTGAAGCCCTACCATTGCTCCGGTGGGCTTGTCATTGATGTAGAAGTTGCCCGCCGCAAAACGCAATACCTGGCACGCCTTGACCATGGCCGGACGGTCAGCCGAGAAGATCGAACCGGTCAGCCCGTATGGCGAGGTCTTGTTGACAAGCTGAAGAGTCTCCTCATATTTGTCGTCCTCGTAGAGATACAGCGTTACCACCGGGCCGAAGATCTCCTCCTTCATGGTTATGAACTGCGGATCCTTCGTCAGAATGATTGTCGGCTCCACAAAATAGCCCTTGCTCTTGTCACCCTTGCCGCCGTGGACGATCTCACAGTCGGGCGACTTGATGGCAAGGTCAATATACTTCATGATATTGTCAAACGACTTCTCATCAATCACTGCATTCATGAAGTTCCTGAAATCAGCCGGATCACCAACCCTGATCTCCGAGGCCTGTCGCCGTACGTGTTCCGATATCTCCGGCCAGAGTGACCGTGGGATATAAACCCGTGAGGAGGCGGAGCACTTCTGCCCCTGGTACTCGAACGAGCCCCTGATGATTGCTGTTGCAGCCTCCAGCGGGTTGGCCGAGCTGTGTATCATGATGAAGTCCTTGCCTCCGGTCTCGCCGACTATCCTAGGATAGGACTTATAGATGTCGAGATTTGCAGCTGCCGTCTTCCACAAACCGTTGAAGGTGCTGTTTGACCCGGTGAAGTGTATCCCGCCTAGATCGGGGTGATTCATCACCACAGAGCTGATGACCGATCCCTGACCGGGAAGGAAGTTGATAACACCTGCCGGTACCCCTGCCTCCAGGAATATCTTCATCAGGTTCCAGCTCGAGAGGAGGGAGGTTGTTGCGGGCTTCCATACCGTTGTGTTGCCCATCAGGGCCACCGCCATATTCAGGTTGGAGGCAATTGCCGTGAAGTTAAACGGGGTAATAGTATAGACAAAACCCTCCAGCGGCCTGTATTCCACCCTGTTCAGCTGGTCGGCGGCCGACCGTGGCTGTTCCTGGTAGATCTGTCCGGCGAAGTAAGCGTTGAATCTCAGGAAATCAATTGTCTCGCAGGCCGCCTCAACCTCGGCCTGGTGCACCGTCTTGCTCTGGCCGAGCATGGTGGCCGCGACGATTGTGTAACGGTACTTGCGCGAAAGAAGCTCAGCAGCCTTGAGCATAATGGAGGCCCTCTCGATCCATGACATCGTCATCCACTGTTCCTTGGCCTGTGTGGCTGCAACGATGGCATCGGAAACCTCCTTCTCCCCGGCCAAATGATAGGTGGCCAGTACATGATTGTGGTCATGAGGCATTACAACTTTCCCTGTACGGCCGGTTTTTACCGCACGTCCGTTTATTATCAGCGGAATCTCCACCGTTTCAGATGAGAGCCTCTTCAGTTCCTTCTCAAGCTCAGCCCTCTCCGGAGTGCCGGGGGCATATGTCAGTACAGGCTCATTTTCAGGCCTGTGAATAGCATAGATTGCATTATTCATATCGTAAAACTCATTTAGTTGCTTCTCTAAAGCCGGCTTCGTCCGGCTGGCGGGCAGACCGGATAATCCGCCACTCAATGCCCGGCCGCACAGTTGTAACAATAAACGGGCACTGATTGTTCCCGCTGCAGCGTGACGGCAGAACGTCTGGTCACTATTCTATCTCCTTGGTGAGGAGGTCAGTTGCTATTGCAATCATCTCCGGCTTGCCCAGGAGATAGGCAATGTCATTGATGTGAATTGTGATGGAGGGTTCGGGGTTTGGTATCACCGTTTCTCCATGCTTAATGGCTACCACTGTGACCCCGCATGTCTTGCGCATGGCCGTCCCGGCTATCGTCTTCCCGGCAAAGACCGATTTATCCCCAACCCTTACTGCGGCAATCTCGATATCGGGTATATCCTTCAGAAGCGAATAGCCTCCCAATCTGCCCCTGTCCCTAAATGTGCCGTAGTTATCCTCCCTTGTTCTGGCTATGGCACGCTCGATATCCATCCGGGGGATAAGGTATTTCCCAAGGATCCTTTCAAAGAAGTCGATTGCAGTTTCAAACTCCTCGGGTATGACCTGGTTGGCGCCAAGCCTGTAAAGCTCCTCGATGTCAGTCACATGTCTCGTTCGCACGATGATATGAGCATGTTTGTTCATCATCCTGGTATGCTCCACGATGGCCAGGGCGGTAATGAGATTTCCCACCGAGACAACCACCAGCTCGGCTGTGTGCACAAAAGCCTCCCGCAGCACGGGCTCAAAGGTGGCATCACCGAAAACGGTCAGACTGCCCTTTTCCATCTCACGACGTGCAAGGTCGGTGTCAAAGACTACCGAGGTAAACGGCAGCTCCATCGACCTGAGCATGGAGGCCAGGTTGATTGCCCTTGAATCTTTTCCTATCAGTACGGTATGGTTACTGATCTCGGGTATCTCCACCTGCTTCATGGGGAAGAGCCCGTTAACCATCTTTGGCGGGAGAGGCAGTTTGAGGATGAGCCTGGCAAGCGGCCTGGATGCCTGTATCAGGAAAGGGGAAAGGGCCATTGATGTTATTGCCACTGCCAGGAAGAGCTGGTAGTGATACGGCGTAATAATCTCATTTGTCAGGCCTATTGTTGCAAGGATAAATGAGAATTCCCCTAACTGCGCCAGTGAAAGACCTACCACCACTGTCCCGAAGAAAGTGTGACCCAGGGCAAAAGCCGTAAATCCGGCAACAGCAGTCTTAACAAGTATCACGAGCAGTACGGTGGCCAGTACAAGCCACGGGTGTCCGGCAACAAACCCCAGATCTAGAAGCATGCCTATTGATACGAAGAAGAAACTTGTAAAGACATCCTTGAAGGGGATGAGGTTCCCGAAGGCGCTGTGGCTGTATTCAGTGTCCGAAATCATCAGTCCTGCGAGGAAGGCGCCAAATGCAAGTGTCATCCCCAGTTCGTGCGTCAGCATAGCCACTGCAAGGCAGATAAGCAGGAGGCTCATCAGGAAGAGCTCCTGGCTGCGTGTCATCGCAACCAGGTGAAGGAGCCAGGGCACCAGCCATCGCGTTCCGGCCCAGATGAAGATCATGATGCCGGCAGCCTTCAGCATCATCAGCAGTATATTGTGTCCAACATCAGCAGAGCCGCCTCCCAGCATCGGCATAAAGATCAGAAGCGGAATCAGGATGATATCCTGGAAAATGAGAATTCCGACTATCGTTTTGCCGTATTGTGTGGTCAGTTCTGACCTCTCCTGAAGCAGTTTAAGTACTACTGCAGTACTGCTCAGCGCAGTCAGGAAGCCGACGAAAACGGCCTCGTTCCATGCGAGGTGATATGCCCTGGCCAGGAGCATCGTTACCCCGGCCGTAAGGAGCAACTGCATGAACCCGCCCAGGAATACAATTCGCCGGATATTGAGCAGATGGTTAAGCGAGAACTCCAGACCTATTGTAAACATCAGCAGGATTACCCCGATCTCGGCCATCACCTCTACATTCTCGGGCGAGCTGATAAGTCCCAGAAGGTAAGGGCCTGCTATGATCCCGGTCAGCAGGTATCCGATGATTGCGGGGACACGGATCCGTGTGAATATGAAATTCACAAAGGTGGAGAGGGCAAAAATGATAACGATATCCTTAAGAACACCGGGTTCCATTGTCTGATCAGGTTAGTGCCCTAAAGATATGAAAAGATGTGACCGGATGTTTCAGACAGTCGTTGCCTTATCGCTGCATACCGGATTGTCAGAGAGGAGGCATTCCGTCACTGCCTCCAGGACATTCTTGCTTCCGGCCAGCACGATTAGCTTATCGCCGGTGTGGATGACAGTCATTCCGTCAGGGATTATGTACTGGTTGTCTCTTTTGATCATCGCTATGCGCGCGTTTTTCGGAAACCCCAGATCAATGATCTTCATGCCGGCAACCACGCTCTCGGGCGAAATAGTAAATTCTGCCAGCTCCGAGTTAATTGGTTCGGAAAGCAGTATATCGGCGGCGGTGACCGTCTTGACCCGAGCCGGCAGTGAGACGTGCAGCCATTTCGCCACAATGGGTATGGTGGTTCCCTGTAGCAGCACCGAGGTGAGAGATATGAAGAAGACAATATTGAAAATCATTTCCGCCTTCTCCAGCCCTGCCATCAGCGGGAAGGTGGCGAAGACAATGGGCACGGCGCCGCGCAGTCCCACCCAGGAGATGAACAGCTTCGTCCTGGTCCGCAGTCTGAACGGCAACAGGGTCAGGAAGACACTGAAGGGACGGGCCACGAAGATAAGGAATGCGGAGATCAGCATCCCGATGCCTATCACCGGTACGATGTGGCTCGGGAAGACCAGGAGCCCCAGTATGACGAAGAGAACAATCTGCATCAGCCATGCCAGCCCGTCGAACATCTTCATGATTGTCCGCTTGTGCAGAAGATACTGGTTGCCGAGGTATATGGCTGAAACATAGACTGCAAGGAACCCGTTCCCGCCCACGGCCGTGGTGACCGAGTATGTAAGCAGCATAAGTGTTATTGAGAGCACCGGGTAAAGCCCCTCGTAATCCAGTTTTATGTGGTTGATCACGAACTTGCTCCCCAGCCCGAAGAGATACCCCAGTCCTCCTCCCAGCAACAGTTGCATAAAGAACATCGGCAGCACTGACCATAGCGACTTTTCGCCGTTCTGCACAAGGCCGATGAAGACGATTGTGAGGATGTAAGCCATCGGGTCGTTGCTTCCGCTCTCGAACTCCAGGGTGGGGCGGATGTGCCCCTTGAGCGCAAGGCTCTTGGAGCGAAGAATGGAAAAGACAGCTGCTGCATCTGTTGAAGAGACTATAGCGCCAAGCAGCAGCCCCTCATAAATGGAGAAGTCTGTAATCCACCACACGAACAGACCGAGGGTGACGGTGGTCAGCAATACTCCAATTACGGAGAGGGTGATGCCCTGCCACAGGATGGGACGCACAGAACCCCAGTCGGTCTCGAAACCCCCGGAGAAAAGTATGAAGTTGAGTGCAACGATTCCTATGAACTGTGCCAGCCCCGGGTCATTGAAGGGAATTTTGCCGATCCCTTCCGAACCGGCCAGCATGCCTACGACCAGGAACAGCACCAGGGTGGGAACGCCAATCCTTAACGAGGTCTTACCGGCCAGCACACTGATGAAAATCAGTATGGAACCGATAAGAAGGATATTTTCTGCAGTAACGGTCAAGGGCGCCTGAATTAAGGATCTAAAGATATATAAATGCGGTTTCCCCGGCAAAAAAAATCCCGGCTGTTCAGGCCGGGATAATGAAGGGTAAAAATACGCAGGTGCAGATTTATTGCCCTGTATAATCGTCTATTGATTGCGGGTATCCCTCCCTGATCCGCCACACGGGCGTCTCTCCGGAGAAAACATGAAAGTTGAGCACATCGGGTGATACGCCCGGCACGAACCTGATCTCCGTCCCCTCGGGCAGCCTTATGTCAATATCAACCAGGGAACCGTTCCACCGCGCCCCGGCCGGCAGGGTGCAGTACTCGTCGAGGTACAGGGTGTCTCCTGACAGCTTCCAGTTGTAATCTATCTTCCGGGCGTTCTGAACTGCCTCTGTATCAGAATTGCTGCTTGCCCTTCTCTCCACGGAGATAAATCCTGTTCCGTTCTCGCTGCCGTAGATGCTCAGATCCGGCGATACCCTCAGCAGGCCCTCCTGGCTCTCTTTGAAGAACCTGAAATCCTCCACTGAGGCATACTTGTCATAACTCAGATCTGCCTGCTTCTTCATAGTGTTTATCCAGAGTGTCTTCGGAGCCGGGTCAAGCGTCAGCCTCTTCTCAACAGACTCGCTGTTTGAATAGACCGAGAGCTGCAGGCTCAGAATTATTGCCAGCGCGCAGAGCGAAGCGATCCAGACCAGGAAGAGCACGATGTTCACTGCCCTGTAACTCTCCTTGATTCTGAATATAAGCTTTACACCCACCCAGATGAGGGCTGCCAGGGGAAGCAGTGTCACCAGCGCCGTGAGTACCAGTATAGGCCATACAGTGTTGGTGCTGAGCACAATGCCAAGCAGGTCATGAACGTTTGTCATCTCCGGCTCCATTACCGAGGCAAAGAAGGGGACGTTGTTGAAAAAGATAAGTATCACGAAAGTGAAGAAGAAAAGGAATCCAACCAGGGTGAACAGCCCTCCCAGGATTACGGCAAATACCCTCAGTATTGCAGACATCATCCTGCCGAAAGCCCGGAAGAATCCCGAAAGCGCCCGGCCGAACCTGGCCGAGGGACTGTTTGGGTCATACATCGATTTCCTGACGTAGAGTATTTTGTCCGAAGCCGCCGGACCCTCTTCATAATAGTCTTCCGGGGCTCCCATGATGTTGATCATGTCAGTAACCATCTCCTTCGAGACCAGCGTGGGCGGCTCATTCCCGCCTCCGAAAATCTCGGCGATGCGCGCCTCGATATCAGCCAGGGTCTCTTCTCCTCCCTGCTCTGTTTTAAACCTGGCGGAGACATGATCAAGGTAGTGTTTCAGGATCTCCCAGGCATCCTCGTCCACTCGGAAGAGCTGCCCGGCAATGTTGATGTCAAGGGTTTTTTTCATGGCTGCCTCTATTTCCTGTCACGTATCTGATTAACCGATTCCACGAGCTCGTCCCATACTTTGTCAAGCTCCCTGAGATATATCTTCCCAAGCTCGGTGAGTTCATAATATTTTCTTGGAGGACCCTGTGGCGACTCTTCCCAGCGGTAGCTGAGCAGGCCGGCGTTCTTCTGCCTGGTAAGCAGGGGGTAGAGTGTCCCTTCAACTACTATCACCTGTGCTTTCTTGAGCTCATTGATGATGTCCACGGCATAGCAGGCGTTCCTCGACAATACTGCCAGTATGCAGTACTCGAGTATCCCCTTCCGCATTTGTGCTCTTGTGTTGTCCGTATTCATGGCTTTATCTTTTTTTTCAGCTTTTTATCCCTTCGGCGAAGTTCAAAGATTCATCTTCTCCTTAACAGTGTTGAACTCCTGCCTGACGGTCTCCCTGATGTTTTCGATTGTCACCAGGTCACCCCTCATCTCAAGCTTCTGGGCAGTGGTCCTTGCTTCAGGCAGGACGATCCACAGGATCAGGTAAAGCCCGAGGCCGAAGCCGCCGGCAAAGATCAGCACCGCGAAGATGATCCTCATTATAAGCGGATTCCAGTCGAGATATGCGGAGATGCCCGCACACACCCCGCCGAAAACACGCCTGTCCGGATCACGGTAAATCCTGCGCTGCGATCGCGGCGGCACCTCGCCGGCAGGCTCGCCGCCGCTGATGTCCTCCGGTGAACCCAGTATGGCCATCACCTCCTCAATATCCTTCAGGGTGATGACCTGCTTGTAGGCGTTCAGCTTCGTCCTGAACAACTCCGATATCCTGCCTTCGATATCGGACATTATCTCAGATGCCCCCGGCTCGCCTGAAAACTCCTTCTCAAGTCGCTTCATGTACTGCCGGAGCCTCTCGTAGGCGTCATCATCCAGGTTGAATGCGTAACCCCCGAGATTGATGTTAACAGTCATTTTCATTGTCTTTATTATAAGGTACCTGTTAATGCAAGTTAATTTGGTAATGCAAATATATAAATAAAAAATAATACCATGCAATACATAGTAGTAAAAATAATAAAATATTTTTTTTGCAGAAGTACTGAACTCCTACGGGGGGTTGGGGTTAGATAGAGGAGGAATGACTAACTTTATGAAAATTTACTGATATGAAAGCCTACAACTGGGGTATACTTGGAACCGGAAACATAGCGCATAAGTTTGCGCGGGCGCTGATGTTGCTTGATAATGCGCATCTTTATGCGGTGGGGTCACGCGATGCCGCCCGGGCTGAAAAGTTTGCCGGCGAGTTCGGGTTTGTGAAGCATTTCAGCAGTTATGAGGAGATGCTGGCTGACCCGGGCGTGGATGTGGTATATATCTCTTCTCCCCATACCCGGCACCTGGAGAACACGCTGATGGCACTTCAGAACGGCAAGCATGTCATCTGCGAGAAGCCAATGTCAATCACTGCGGCAGAGGTATCAAGGATGGCTGATGAGGCAAAGAGGAGAGGTCTCTTTCTGATGGAGGCGCTGTGGCCTCCCTTCCAGCCCTCGTATCTCAAGGCTGACGAAATCCTTAAGAGCGGCAAGATGGGAAAGCTGCTGCACATGAGAGGGAAGTTTGCATTCATCTCTCCCTATGACCCTGAGCTGCGCACATATAACCTGGAGCTGGGTGGCGGTTCACTGCTTGACATTGGCATCTATCCCGTGATGGATATTCTCAGGTACCTGGGTGAGCCCGAAAATATTGTTGCCACATCACTGTTTGCCCCTACCGGTGCTGACGAGAGCACGGCAATGATCTTCAGGTTCTCTGACGGGCGACTGGCAGAAGCCTACAGCTCATTTGCAAACATGGGCGGGGTATCAACCGAGTTTTTCTGTGAGAAGGGCAATCTCATCCTCACCCGTGGCCGTGACCGCAACCAGCATCTGTTAATAGAGTTGCAGGGTGATGTTGATGACCGCATATTCACTCCCCCTGCCCAGGGTTACCAGTATGAGGCTGCCGAGGTGATGAGCTGCCTTGACAAAGGGCTGACAGAGAGCCCGGTGGTTCCCCTCTCCTTCAGTCTCTCGCTGGCCCGGATCCTTGATGAGGTGCGTCGCAAGGCCGGCATCAGGTATCCGGGACGAGACAAGTGACATCCATATCCCTTCACAGGCCATGACCGACACTCCCTCAGATGTTGAAAAGCGGAAGCTGCTGCTCAGCATGCTGATTCCGTTCCTGCTCATTTCTTTTATGTGGCTGAGCCTGGCGGTGGAGAAGCTCTTCGGCATCAGCCTTCACAGCCTGGGCATTTTTCCAGGCAAGGTCTCATCCCTTACAGGAATCATCACTTCTCCGTTTGTTCACTCCGGAGCCAGGCATCTCTTCAACAACACAATACCTCTGTTTATCCTGGGCACGGCTCTCTTTTACTTTTACTCGCAGGTGTCCTTCAGGGTCCTTATCTGGTCCACCCTGCTTACGGGGCTGGCTGTCTGGCTGACCGGCAGGCCGTCATGGCACATCGGAGCCAGCGGCTTAGTCTACGCCCTTGCCTCCTTCCTGTTCCTGAGCGGCATCATCCGCAGGCATATCCCGCTGATGGGACTCTCACTGCTGGTGGCCTTCGTCTACGGCGAGATGGTATGGGGTATTTTCCCGGGCTTCAGGATTGACATCTCATGGGAGTCGCACATGCTCGGTGCCGCTGCCGGCATAATCCTGGCTGTCTGGTATCGTGCCCAGGGGCCACAGAAACCCGTTCCCTTCTATGAAAAAGAGGAGGAGGTTCAGGACTATGACGATGAGGCCCTGCCGGTGAAAGAAGAAAAAGAGGCCGGACCGCAGGATCGAGCAAATTAATTGCTATTTTTAAACCCGCAAAACTAACCTAAAAGCCCGGTAATGTACATCAGAACTGGAACTCCGGCATTTGATGAGCTTATCCCGAGGATAAGCAGGTTCCTCGAACAGGATCTCCTTGAAATTAATATTGATGGTGAAAAGATAAATGGCTACAGGTCGCCTGATGCGCGTTCCGTATGGATAAGAAACTATTCGGACATGATGAGGGCACTTCGTTATACGGAGAAAGACCTGATCAGCGTTGTTAAGCATTTTTCCGACAACCAGGCGCGCAACGGCCGGATCTTTGATTACTTCACTACTTTCCCGGAGAAGCTTCCCTGCGAGCGGGAGAACTGGACGAAGTATGTCAGGACTCCGGTGGAGGCTGACACGGAGTTCCGCTTCATCAAGGCAGCCTGGCTGGCCTGGCAGGCCACTGGTGATGACGCCTTCATCCGCAACCTGATGCCCTCCTTCGAGAGAGCCCTCACATATGTAATGGACGGGCGCTATTTCGACAGGGAGAAATACCTCTTCCGCAGGCCTTATACCATAGATACGTGGGATTTTGCCTATACAGCGGGGCATCATGACTGGCTGCAGTTCCAGATTGATGATAACACCTTCTGGGGTTACTTTCACGGTGACAACAGCGGTTATTATGAGGTCTTCCATTTCATGTCGCACTGGTACAGCATGTTCGGTGACAAGGTCAGGTCTGCCCTCTGGCGTGACCGTGCACTGAGGCTTCGCAAGAGCCTGAATACTCACTGCTTCAATGGTTCGTTTTATACCCATTTTGTGAAGCAGACCCCGGTGACAATCGAAGGGGTCGACGAGGCATCGCAGCTCAGCCTGAGCAATCCCGCCGCCATCAACAGGGGTGCAGCCTCCCCGCGCATCGCCACTGCAATTATCAGTGAGTACATGAAGAGGAGGGAGACAACCACTGCCTTTGCCGAGTGGTTCTCCATTGACCCGCCATTCCCTGCAGGGATATTTGGTGACTACAAGCTGTCGAAAGGGGCCTATTGCAACGGCGGCATCATGCCACTCACCGGCGGCGAACTTGCAAGAGCCGCCCTCGAATACGGTTATGAACAGTACGGTATTGACATACTGATGCGCTACTATGACCTGATATCGCGCAACGGAGAGACCTACCTGTGGTACTTCCCTGACGGAAGACCCTCAACGGTGGAGACAAGTACCTCGCCGGAAGCCAAACCGACTGACGGCTGGGGATCCTCGGCGATGCTCTACGCCCTCGTGGAGGGACTGGCAGGCGTCCAGGACAAGGACAAGCTCTTCCGCAGCCTTCGGCTCTGTCCCAAGTGGATAACGGCCGGAGTGGAAAAGGCTGAAGTGAAAATCGATTACAAGAGTTCAGGCGCCTTTGTCAGGTATGAGTATGAACATACTGCTGATAAACTGGTAATAAAACTGACAGGAAGCTACGAGTATGTTCAGCTTTCCCTGCCCGTTCCCGGTAACTATGTTGCGGGAGACCTGACTTTCAGCGGCAGGAAGAAGAAATACATCATGGCATCCATCAACCAGAGCAACTACCTGATTGCCGATGCCGATGTAAAGGGCGAGTGTGAGATCATCCTCAACCTGAAGAAGAAGCATTGACCTTGTAAAAAAAGGCTGGATATGAACTCAAAACCTGTAGCATTGATAACCGGAGCAAGCAGGGGAATAGGCAGGGCCATCTCCCTGGCGCTGGCTTCCGAGGGCTATGATTTAGCAGCTGTCGCGCGGACCACTGACAGTGACTGCATGCTTTCCCTGCAACCTGAGATAGAAGGCCTTGGTGCACAGTTCTTTCCCATAGGGCTCGATGTGGCTCATACCGGCCTGCATGATGAGGCCATCTCGAATATTCTTGAGCGCTATGGCAGGATAGACATACTGGTGAACAACGCCGGCATCGCTCCCATCGAACGCAGGGACCTGCTTGATATGGATGAGGAGACCTTTGACCGTGTGCTGAGCATAAACCTCCGGGGCCCGGTCTTTCTTGCCAGGCGGGTTGCCAGGGAGATGATTTGGATGAAAGAGAAGATCACCGGTTACAGGCCGTCAATCATGTTCGTCACATCATTTCTTGCCTATACGTCATTTACTCACGGCGTTGAGGTATGCATCGCGAAGGCCGGACTCAGCATGGCGGCTCTCGTATTTGCCGACAGGCTCTCCGAAGAGGGGATAAATGTCTTCGAAATACGCCCCGGCCTCATTAAAACCGAACTTACCACAAGAAGCAAATTTAAGTTTGACAGACTGATAACTGAAGGCCTCATCCCGCAAAAGCGTTGGGGCACCCCCGAGGACGTGGCAAAGGCCGTGGCTTCCCTGGCACGCGGCGACTGGTCTTTTTCTGCCGGTACCGTCTTTGAGGTCAGTGGCGGGATGAATATACACAGCATCTGAAAATCAGCGTTCTGGCAATTATTCATTGCGATCCGGCGGCTGTTTGAGCAACTTTTGTTGAACAAAACAGGGCTGGCAGTGGTTTTAATGGAAACATAAACGCTGAAACAATGAAAAAGACATTTCTGATTATACTGGCATCCGTCTTTGCGGCCTCACTGATGAGCGCTCAGAAGAAGTACACGGCTGACCCTTCGGCCACAGTCATTGACTGGAAGGGCGACAAGAAGATAGGGAGTTTTCATGTGGGTACAATCGATCTGAAAAGCGGCTGGCTGAATGTTGAAGGCAATGCTCTTACCGGCGGTGAGTTTGTAGTTGACATGAACAGCATTAAAAACAGTGATGTCAAAGATGACAACATGCGCGCGAAGCTTATCGGTCACCTTAAGTCGGACGATTTTTTCGGCGTTGAGAAATTCCCGGTCTCGAAGCTTGTCATAACCGGCAGCTCTAAATTTGACGGCGGCAAGGCGCTGGTCAAAGGTAACCTGACAATCAAGTCAGCCACCCACCCGGTGGAATTCACTGTAACCGAATCCAAAGAGAGCGCTGCTTTCATCTACTCGGCTGAAATCGTTTTTGACCGCTCACTCTACGACGTACGGTTCGGTTCGGGAAAGTTCTTTTCCAACCTTGGTGACAACACTATCAATGACGAGATAAAGCTCAATGTGAAGCTTGTTGTAAAATAAAACCTCAGTTTAAAAGACAGAATCAAGGGACCCTCTGAGGTCCTTTTTTTGTCAGTATTCCAGCGTATCGGCATTAGCCATGTCAATGAACGCCAGGTAAATAAGCTTGGCCACATCCTCCATTATCTCAGGGGTGACTGCCGTTTCGTCGTCGCCGGGGAGATGATAGAAGACGGGCTTGACGCCATCGGTAGTTGACAGGTTCATGGTCCTGTAGTCGTCGGCAAGGAAGACCAGTCCGTCGCTTCGCGGCCTGCCGTAGAAACTGCCCCGGGAGGTTGATGTCCTCATCGTCCTGTGTATATATTTCTCGTTTGCCCCGGTAAAATATTTCATCAGTCCCTGGCATGATTCCGGGGCGCTTACGGCCAGACCCGTGCCGTTGCCCACCATGTCAAGATTGATGTAGGTAACCGTCTTCTCTTTAGGGAACAGCGGATTCTTTGTATAGTGGATACTGCCCAGGAGACCCACCTCTTCGCCTCCGATCAGCAGGAACAGGACGGTGCGTTTCAGCCTGATACCCGAGGTTGCCAGTGCCTTTGCAGCAGCCATAATGTCAACCGAGCCGCTTGCATTGTCGAGGCCTCCGGCGACGAAAAGGCCTCCGGCATTGCCAACTGCATCCAGGTGCCCCCCGATAATTATGACTTCATCCTTCAGCAACGGATCGGTGCCTTCGATCATCCCGGCCACATTGCAGGTCCTTCCTTCCGGATGACGCGTCGTGTTCGCTTTCATCGTCATCATCTTTCCGGTTGCGAAGGAGGCAGGTTTGAAGCTCCTGTCAATCTGCTCCAGGAGAGTCTTGTTATTCTTTTCCAGGCCGGCAAGGATGTCCGCCAGTGGCTCCGGCCCGATGCCGGTGACGACCAGACCCTCATGATATGAGATGTTCGGGTTGGCGCTGTTGCCGTCAATGTAAAGCATCCCCACGGCGCCGTGACGTGCGGCGTTCTCTGCCTTGTACTGGTGATAGCAATATTTTACCCATTTCGCATATTCCGGATCCTGCACATCCTTGAAAGGCACATCGCGGTTCATCAGGACGATCTTTCCCTTTACGTTGACATTTTTATAGTCATCATAATTCAGTTCCGGGGCGGTGGTGCCGTAGCCCACCCAGACAACCTCGGCGGTCACCTCACCGTTGCCCGAGTTCATTCCGGGATAGAAGTCTTCCGGTGCGGAGTAGTTCTTTCTGATTACGTACCCGTCCTTCTGCGGGATGTGCAGCTGCAGGGAGCCGATGTCGTTTACAACCGTGTAGGGATGGTCAAACCACTGAAAGAATGAGCCGTTGTCGCCGGCCGGCTTCAGTCCCCATCCGTTCATCTGTTTAGCAGCCCATTCGGCAGCGGCAATATACTCCGGGGTGCCGGCCAGCCTGCCGTTGTATTTCGGGGAACAGAGCTCTGCCATCCAGCCGGCGATCTCCTCGCTGCTGATGGAGTGAAAGTATTTGAGTATCAGTTGTTCATCTGACTGTTGTGAGGGGGCCTGGCTCGAAAAGGCAGTCAGGACTGACAGGACTGTGACAAGAAAAAGCGTTCGCATGACGGGATTTCTGTTTATGGCTATACGCCGTTAACTTTTACAAATATATTGTTTTGCCTCAGAGAACATAATTGATAATGTTTACAAACAATTTATAGGGATACAAAACCGCTGATGCCTGACGTTGTATAATTCACTGATTATGATAAATATTGCATGGTAAAATCCAGGCAGATGACAAACGAAACCCTTCCCAAGCCGGCGAGACGACTGGTTACCCGGGAATTCATAATACCATTTATACTGGTGACAAGCCTCTTCCTCCTGTGGGGCGTGGCTCACAGTCTCCTGGATGTTCTTAACAAGCATTTCCAGGATATACTGGGGATCACCAGGGCGAGGTCCGGGCTGGTTCAGGCGGCGCTCTACGGCGGTTACTTCTTCATGGCCATTCCGGCGGGGCTTTTCATGAACAGGCTGGGATACAGGAAAGGAATCATTACCGGGTTGCTGCTCTATGCAGCGGGGGCGTTCCTGTCCCTTCCTGCCACCTATATCCAGACCTTTGAATTCACGCTCTTTTCGCTGTTTGTTATCGCATGCGGGCTGACCTTCCTGGAGACAGCAGCGAACCCCTATTCAAGTGTCCTGGGGCCAAAGGACACCTCCGAGCAGAGGCTCACCCTCTCGCAATCGTTCAACGGTCTTGGCTGGATAATCGGTCCTGCCCTGGGCGGGATGCTGATCCTTGGCGGCGACGGAGCCGGGGATGCAAACAAGTTTTCCTCAATGGCGCTGCCATATATGCTGATAGGAGGGGTGGTGCTTGTCATAGCCTTCATGTTTGTGATTACCCGGATGCCTGACATCCATGAGGGTGAGCATGACGACCACGGTGACAGGGGAACGTACAGGGGACTGCTGAAAGTAAGGCATTTCCGGTATGCTGTTGTGGCGCAGTTCCTCTATGTGGCTGCCCAGACAGGCATCAACAGCTTTTTCATCAACTATGTTGTGGAAACCATGCCCGCCTATTCACCGGAGAAGGCAGCCTACCTGCTGTCGCTGGGTTTTGTCTTCTTCATGTCAGGCCGTTTCATCGGGTCGCTCTTCATGAGCTGGTTCAGCCCGCGGCAGATGCTTGGGATTTGCGCCCTCGTCAACACCGCGGCCATGGCACTGGTGATGCTGGGCCTCGGGTGGCCGTCGCTCGTTGCCCTCTACCTCAATTATTTCTGCATGTCCATAATGTTTCCGACAATCTTTGCGTTAGGATTAAAAGACCTGGGAGGTATGACCAAGAAGGGATCTTCAGTACTGGTGATGACTATAGTGGGCGGAGCTATCTGCCCGGTGATTATGGGCCGGATAGCTGATGTTTCCGGGATGGCAGTCGGTTTTATTGTGCCGCTTTTATGCTTTGCTTTCATCGCCTGGTATGCCTTTTTCAGGGCGAAGAGCACTAAAAAAATTCTGAACAATGAATATTCGCATCTTTAGAAATGAAACATTTATAGCCTGTTTTACGTTGCTTTTAGCTTCAGGCGTATGCAGTGGTCAGAACACCTGGTGGGGAGAATATTCAGTTTTTGCAGGCGGGGGTGACAATGAAATCTTCAGATTTGAGGAGTTGGACGGGGCAGGTTCGGTGACAGGGACGGGGGTCTGGACGGCAGGATTTGACATCCGGAGGCTGTTCGGAGATCATTTCAGCGTCGAAACGGGCCTTTCATATTCACATCAGTACTATTATACAGGTCCTGCGCCGGGTATTCCTGGGGAAGAGCGTCCTGGCGACTTCGGTATTATATCCCTGCCGCTGACGGCAAGGGTTGATTTCATGAAGTGGTTCTTTGCCGATGCGGGAGCTGTTGTGGGCTTTCAGACAGGGCAGTCGCACATTGACAACATGACCGGTTTGGGGGTGATGCTGGGTGCGGGGTTCCAGTACAATTTCAAATCGGATATCTTCTTCAGGGTGCGAGCCTATGCCGCGCAATACGGGTTGCTGCACTTCATGCCTGAGGACCATCCCCAGACGCTGACGAACGGCGGTGTGACGGCCGGGGTGGGGTACCGGTTTATCAGGCTGGGCAAATGCAACTGTCCGGATGACAACAGGCCGCGGAGGTGACCCCGGCACCCGGAGGGGTAATTATGAACAGCCAAACCGGGCGTGATAATCTGAAAAATTTCGACAGATATGGAATTCAGGGCAGCCATTCCGGATTTGTTATTTTAGCCAGCCAGCCTGTAGAGGATGTTCCGGTCAGATTACTCTGAGGCACTGAAAAGGTCAGATTACTCGGAAGCAACTTCCTGGATCATTTTTTTTGCCTCAGCCCATTTCTCTTCGGGCATGCGGGCCCCGATCACCTCAATCACCTTACCTGCCAGGATAGATCCGAACAGCCCGCATTTGTCGAGGCTGAAACCGTTGGAGAAGCCGTACAGGAAACCGGCAGCGTAAAGGTCGCCGGCGCCGGTTGTGTCAACAGCCTTCACCTTCAGTGCATCCACCTTGACAACCTCGTTATCGCGCTTGATCCATGATCCGTCGGGGCCGGTCTTTACAACGGCAATCTTGCATCTCTTTGATATTTCGTTGAGTGCGTCCACCGGGCCGAGGCCGGTGAAGGCCCTGGCCTCCTCCTCGTTGGCGAAGACAATGTCTACGTATTCGTTTACGATTCTTTCAAAGGCCGGCAGCATCTCCTTCACCACGTTGAAGCTTGCCAGGTCGAGAGCGATGCACATATGGTTCTCCTTTGCCATCCGGAAAGCCCTTTCAACCAGGGGGAGGTTATAGATGAGGTATCCCTCGACGTACAGAATATTGTAACCCTTGAAGTGGGAGGCATTCAGATCGTCTGCTGAAAGTTCGGTTGCGGCGCCGAGGTGGGTGGCGAATGTCCGTTCGGAGTCGGGGGTCACCAGTGCGACGGCGGTGCCTGTAGGAGAGTTTGCAGAGCGCATGAGGACGGGGGTGAGTCCGGCGTCAACCATATTTTTTTCGTAAAAGTTGCCGAATTCATCGCGGCCTACTTTTCCGATGAATGAAGAGTGTACGCCCATAACGCCGAGGCCGTATATTGTATTTCCGGCTGATCCGCCTGATGCGAGTGTTTTCTTAAGGCCGTTGATTGCCTGTTTGATCTCACCTGAGCGTGTGGCGTCAACCATTGTCATACTGCCTTTAGGGAGGTTGAACTGGCTGAGTTGGGACTCATCAGGAATTACTGTCATAACATCGACGAGGGCGTTGCCGATGCCCAATATTTTCTTCATTCGGAAATTTTTGNNTTCCTCAGTAGCTCAGTTGGTTAGAGCACCTGACTGTTAATCAGGGGGTCCTAGGTTCAAGTCCTAGCTGGGGAGCGAAGATTATCAACCGCTTATGTGAGATTTCATGTAAGCGGTTTTATTTTTGCGCCAGTTTTGGGCCAGGATCTCGAAGATTCTACAGTTTATGTCTTAAGAATTGAAGAACGAAATCAGCTGTTAATACTTCCCAACTATTGTCAATTTTATGATTTTCTTCCATCGTTTTGAATACCACTAAGCAGAGTTAGACTAACAACATATCCACAAAGTGAATTCATGTTAGAACCAGAAATTTGATCACTTATGAATAAATATGCAAATTCTATGGTTCGATTAAATCAATTTATTAAATCTAATAAGATTGTGATGAACGATTTGAAATTGCAAGTGCTACACCTCCACCAGCAAACCCAAGGGCAGCTCCAGCTAGTCTACTTTCCTTATATGCAATAGCACCAACTATTGCCCCAAGACCTCCCCAAATTAACAATTCATCTAGTTCAAATGCGGAGGACGGTTTGGGGTTTGTATTAAATGAGCTCAGCTTTAGATTGGATGCAGTTAGGTTTGGGTCAATGTAAACTACACTATGTAATGTAGACAGTTTACTATCATTTAAAGTAGCTAAGGAAAGAGAAGGTTCATTATTATTCTCAAAAACTAAGTTGTCAGTAGTTACCCTTTTTAACAAGTCTCCTGGTTTAATTTCACTTTTTGCCCCATTCTCCATAAAAATTACGGATTGATAATTCGTGTCATCCACAGTGAAATTACTTTTTGTTGTAAGAAGTTCATTAGGACCTTCAGCGAATAAATAGATAGGAGCACAGATCGATGCTAAAAACAAAAAGAGCTTAATTGTTTTCATACATATTAGATTAACTTGGTTTATTTTTTCATAAACAGATCAAAGTCTTCTTTTCTCACGAAATATTTCTCTCCGATCTTTTTACCTTTTAACTGTCCAGATGTAATCAATTTAATCACTTCTTCTTCTGCAATAGCCAATCCTTCAGCAATTGATTTTGTACTCAGAAGTCCTAAATTAGAGGTTGACTGATCGGGGGTTTTTAAATTAACATCCATACTTCCTTCCACAACTAACTTTTTGGGCACGAGGTATATTTCTGACTGTAGATTGAAATCATATGATGGACATGCAGAAATACGCATTTGTTCCAAAAAATCAGCTGATACTTCACCATTGTAATTGTTAAATTTAAAATACCCATCTCCTGCATAATTGTCAATAACTACTTGCGAAAGGATAAAGGTTTCATAATATGGACTCCTAATTGTAAGTGTGTACTTGATCAGAATTTCACATGGCAAATAGATTCTTGAACCATTATATGTGTACTGATCAGTTGTGGAATAAGAGTATTTTTGCCCTTCAATCCATCCCCAATTCAAAAAAGCGTTAAAATGTCTTTGTACATCGCTAAATTCTAGTACTTTCCTCTCAAATGTAATAGTGACACCTTCATTTTCACCAATCATTTCACGAGTTGATGAATTATAAAGTGTTATCTGCGCAGCAGCAATAATAGAGTTAGTCGCCACAAAAAATATGAGTAAGAGTTTTTTCATAATCCGATATTTTCATAAAATTACCAGTATTATCTTCATAATATCTTTTTCATTAAGGATTTTTGACGAACTTAAATGTCTGATACTTAAGCATGCAGTTATTTTGGGTAAAAACTAATCTTATGGGACCCAGGATAATTCAAAACAACCTATTCTCTTGCATGTAGGATAAATCTCATTCAAAAAACATTAAAAGTCCCAGACATACTGAGATGTTTGACATTGATAGATTGTAATTGTTCCCCATTTATCTCCAAAGCTTCCTTTAGCGTTAGGCTCTACTTCTCCAACTGGGACTTCAGAAAAAGTCGTAGATTGGCCTGGGCCAAGGGTAGCTGGATTATAATAGGATGAGGGCACATAGTAATACACCTCCATTGTAAAACTGGTATTATTGGTAATTTTTAAGAAACCAGTGTTGCTTGACTCACAAGAATGTGGTTTATCTATGCAGGAAGAATTTAGAAAGATGATGGCTGAAATGGCAAGTAGGAGCTTCATAGTTTTCTGGATTAAATGGTTCTTATTATAATGTAGATGTAAAAAGGTGTCATAAGAGTACTCTCGTGTTTTAAATTTACTAGTTTATGTAATTTGTCTTGTCAAGACATTATAAACCGTGTAATTCAACCAACATAATTGCTTTCTGGAACGACAGGTATTCAATTAAAAATCGCCGCAGCCATATATTCTGTTTTGGGTGAGGAAGTAGTCACCTTGCATCCGTTTCAATTAATCAATATCGCTCGGTGTCAAATTATAAATTTGAATAATTAATACAGCTTATACTATAAGAGATAAGAGTTTATGCTATTTTTTTGCTCAGCCCTTTCCCAATCTTATGATGATCAGAAACAGGAAACCTTTATTATGCCACCCAAATCTCCTAATGTGGCTCTTCTGCCAGCAAGTATTCAGAAGATTCTATTAAAAGAAGCCACATGTTATATAATATGAGTAAGGTAAAAAGTAGTTGTTGCTGGATTATTTTCTCTTGGAGTAATAGTCCTTAATCCAGTAAAAGCATAATATGCACCACTTGGAACAAAAACTCTTCTAATATTTACGTTGATGGATGTAAATCTGGAATCTACTGTAATTGTAACTGAGATTGTCCCGTTAGAATCAGTAGTGCCTGATTTTGGATAAACGATACTTCCTGCTCCAAGGTTTATTTGATCCCACTCAACAGTTGCATTTGCAATAGGTTGATTTGTGTTCAAATCTTTAACATAAATGGTCCACCTTAATTCAATGGAATCGAATATTCCTGGTTCATGATCACAATTTATACAGTCCTCTTCACATTTAACGGATAGTAAAAGCATCAAGAGAGAGAAAAACAAAATTTTCATATTCATATAGCATAGTTTTGGTTCGGTATAAAATCTTTAAAAATTCAAACAGCTCCAAGTCAATACTGAAATAACCTTTTATAAATCCCAGAAATAATAAATTTGCAAAGAGTTTGCTTTTTATTTTGTGAAAACCAACAAATGCCTAGATCTAACTAATAGAAATAAGCTTTCACTGCATAAATCGGTCAAATTGATTACCTGTTTTCTGCCTTAACGGGCTGTTAACATGTAAGTTTTAATTTTAAACAACTCATTAGGTGAAAGTGGGCAGCCTGTCTGGCTTTTGTATTGAAGGACGGGAATAATTCTTTTCGTCCAAATTACACAAGTGTATTCAAGTAAGCGATCCTCCCCCGACCCTAACCAGACCCCATCCAACATGGAGATCATCTCCCAGGGGGTCAGGATTGAGACCTTAAACCGACCTAGGAAAGGGGAGGTTGGGGATGGTTTAAGATTATGTCCAGCTATATGGGGGGTAAAGGCACAAATTTCCTTTGTTGATTTTAGCTGAGATTAGTTTTTAATCAATGCTGTTTGTATCTAGACAAAATATTCTCGACTTCGGATTTAACAGGATGAATTACCTCAGACTTCAAGTAATTGGTAAAATCAACCATTACAGGTTTATGACGCTCACTTTCTGAGATTAAAGTTCGATCCAAATTGTTGGCGATACGATCACGCTTTGAAAGTAATGGCCCCTCATAAAAAGTAGCAAACACTTCATTTAAGAGATATTCAGGATATTGAGCTCTGGCTGCTTCAATAAAATAGAACATTTGTCTTCCATGAATGAACTCATGTAAAGTTGAAGCATCCGTATTTATTCCTTTTTCGATTAAATAGTTTTTTATTCTTTCAAGAAATTTATGGCGGATTTCAGTGAACGGTACTTCAAAAAATAATTCGGGATCCAAGGTTATTGAAGACATAAATATCAGTGCCTCAAACTCGCCATCTTTGGAGAGTTGCTCATACTTATTAATCTTATCAATTCCCTGTTGGCATAATTGATAGAGGGATGTTATTAATTCATCTATATTTATAAATATTTTAGAACTCATTTCATTACAATCGTCTGTGAAGCTTCCATGGGATCTGTCGGGAATATCTAAATGATCAGTTATTAATTCATTGATATACTTTGTATCACCGATACCTGAACCTACATAAAATTCATCAAATAAGTCGGGATTATCTCTAGCTAAATAGCAATGTATTGATAGATATTCATGCATCATAATTAACCTTATTGCCGCGGGTGTATCGTACGGGTGCATGCCCCAAGACGTTGCTTCACTATATATTTTGTAATAAAAAAGCAACTCCAGTTCTTCTGGTTGTGGAGGCTCGGAATCGAATTGTTCAAACAGTCTATTCTTCAGATCATGAACTGAACATCCAAGCCCATAGGCTAAAACGGATGCACTAAAGGCTATGTCCTTTTTCTTTACCATAATACACCTTCTATTAGTTATTGAACTTTTCTTAAAATCTTGCTCACAAAGAATAAGGAATGACACTCTATATATGTAATTCTCCAGTCTTATAGCTTGGGATTAAAAGTCAACATTTCCTTATTTATAAGATTCGAAGCATAAGAAATACTGTATTTTTCGCCCCTTTAATGAGTAGCTCGGATGTGATTAATTATTATTTAACATCCTGCACAACCTAGATTTTTCAATTTCAGTAATTTCCTGTTCTAATGCTTGCGAATCTCCTTGAAAGATAGATATTAGTTCGTTGTCATTTAATGGATTATAACACCCCTTCTTAAAACCACCTCTTGCCTTTCCTCTTAAAATATGTGCTTTAACATTTTTAGGTTCAGATTCAATAACTGTAGTAAAATCATCGATACCTCCTTTAAAATCACCAGAAAAACATTTTGCCAAACCTCTATTTAAATTGAACCAGGCATTTTTGGGTTTTATATTAATTGCTTGGGTAAAATCATCAATTGCCCCTTTATAATCTCCAAGGTAGAATTTGGCAATTCCACGGTTACAGAAATGTATTGGGTACTTAGGGTCAAGGTCAATTGCTTTTGAGAAGTCCTCCAGAGCTCCCTGAAAATCACCGACGGAAAGTCTCTTATTTCCACGCTCATTATATGGCTCTGATTGATGAGGATTCATTCTTATATCAAGGTCAAAATCACTCATTTCATTTTTCCTTGATAGTCTGCTGTTATATATCGAAAAATACTGCATCGTGAAAGGTTTTAATAAAGTTAGAGGAATTTTATATTGTCCTGATATTAAGAATGTAGGCCTTCCCAAGGGTTATCTTGAAATTCTTTTCATTAAACATGGACTTTACCTTCTCACTTCCTATCAGGATATCGTATAAATCTCTGGCGACAGCTGAACCCTTAATATTATTTACGACACGCCCATGTATTATTTCCAGCGTGAAGGTATAACCAGAGGCCTTTCTGTTACCGTAAATTTCAAATTCCTGCTTATTGAGCAGTAATGATTGTCCCACAATAGTAGCATTACTCATCTTGGACTCAATGTCATTGAGATGATTCCGCCATAGACTGTAATAAAGATTCTTTTTTGACATAAGGCAACTTCAATTAGTTTCAGTTAACAAGATTTGCAAATGGTTTCTTCGTGTAATATTCAACAAACTCACTGATTAATTCAGATTCAACATTTCTTGGTTCTCCAGAGTGTATTGTTTTCCAGCAAAATAGTAAGTTCCCAGAGTTCTTGATTTGCCAGATTAACCTTCCCCCCTTATGACCAACGGGAGCTCTCTGTCCGAATATGAGGTACAATCGTAACCTCTTTGAAAGTGTTGCCTTGTTGCCAGTTCCTCCAGCCTTTCCGATGTATACAACCACTGTATCCTTGACCCAGTTTTGTTGTAAGAATGACTCGGGTTTGTTTGGATCCTCATTTTTAAAGAATCCACCAGTCCCTGGATTGATAAATGTTGGAGTACTCAACCCGTTGTAGAGAACCATGTATACTCCAGGTCTGTCAGGAATCTTCGACGAATCTCTCATCAAGTCAGAAACCTTTATGAATCCGACGAAGCCTTGATCTTTAATGTCCTCAAGGGTTTGGGAAGAGTTGGCCATGATTGTGATTTTATTTCACTGGTGAAATTACTATTGAAGAGTAAGGTTGTCAAGTAAAGTCCACTTTTTTTTATGTCAAGCCTCGTTTTTTAGTTGTGCAACTATTTTTCTGTAAA
>DFYY01000053.1:0-149616 GCA_002383485.1 Bacteroidales bacterium UBA4070
TTATTGACGTGAAAATCTGTGTTGAATGGAAAGATGACGGTAACAGGATTTTTATCCGCCCTGAGATGCGCTTTAATTTGACTTGGGTTCCCAAATAGCGTAAATTTATAAAGCCATAACGCATATTAATCTAAACCTGATCGCCTATGAAAAAAATTGCCATTCTATGCTCAGCACTCCTGGTTATGATTTCAGCCTGCAAACAGGAGCCGGTTAACCCTGTTATAGGTGCATGGGACCTTATCTATGCCAAACAGGTGGAAAATGACTCGACCATCGCCACATACCCGGGTACCTACCAGGGTAGCCAGGTAAAAATGTGGTGCAACAACTACTGGATGTTCGTCGGTGAATACAGCCAGGATACAGTAAAAGTCGAAAACTACGGAGGCGGATCCTATACGCTCGAGGGTATCGTATACAAGGAGACCATCAAATACCATGTAAATGAAAATTATATAGGAGAAACCCTCAGAATGCGCATCGTGGTGGCTAATGATACACTGATACAGGTTTGGCCGGCCGACGAAACGGGGGAGGTGGATAAAAGCAATTACCACAGCGAAAAGTATGTAAGGGTGAAATAGGAGTCAGAGGATTCCTGCATTTAATATGTGCCCCTAGGGCGGCGGCCCGGGATTTGGGAATGACCTGCATAATACAGTTCCTGAAGGTCTACCTTTGGAGTACCATGGGTGTTCGTGATACAATTCCTGAAGGTCTACGGCCTTCGTATTATCATAGATACGCCTCTGTACAATTCCTGTAGATCTACGACCTGCGGGGCATCATAGTATTTCCGGATACAATTGTTGAAGGTCTACCAGATCACCTGGCTAACAGCTTAACCAGCTTTTCATGCAGCTGAGCAGCCCAGGTCTCTGCCTCCGACTGACTGCGACCCTCGGGCTCCCGGAGCAACCCAAGCAACAAACTCAACTTGAACCGCGATCGCTCACCGGGCCTGGCCATCTCCTTCCTGTCATTCACACCGCTGAAAAACCCTTCACTCACAGTGTGAACCATACCCCGCACATGAGCAGTATACTGCATGATAACCATGCGCGATTCGGCACCCTTGTCCGTTGCCAGCGAGGGAATGACCGTGAAGATTGCAAATGGCTTTTTGTTCAGTAACGACTGATTCCTCCGGACAAACTCCATCGCCTCAGGAACCCATCCTCCACCCTGCTCAAGGCAACCCGCCACAACAGCAGAAAAACCCTTTACAGTAGTCACCCCGCTCATCGGCCTGAGCGTCACCTCAGCTCCAAGTCCCGTCATCACCCTGACAACACGCCCTGCAGCATCTGCCGCCGGCCCGGTCATCCCGGCATAGGTGACTAAAATCTTCATTGCTCAGGTGTCAGGTTAAGTTTAGCAAAAGTAATAAAAAGCAGACAATCCAAAGACCACCTTGAGCCATTACCAATTCGCCGGTAAGGGTTTTCTTGCTACTTTTGCAAAAAGTACATCATGGCTATCCCGAGTTTCTTCAAACAGAACAAACCACGCGGCTTCAACTATACCCCACGTTACTATGACCCGGTAAAAGAGGAGATGGAACAGAGACGCAGAAGATGGGCAGCAGAGAAAGATCCGGAGGAGACAGGGCAGGAAACACAGGGTAATGAGCCCTCTCCCGCTGAATCTACAGGAGACGGAGCCCGTCAACCATACCGCTCGAAAATAATGCGGGGCGACATGAAAAACTACTTCAACCGAAAACAGGAAAAAGTACAGAAACAGACAACAATAAGACTTATCGTTATCGTTCTCATTATCGTGCTTGTCGTCTATCTTTACCTCCGTTTTTAAAAGCACAGATGACTGACATTATCAAGCTCCTGCCCGACTCCGTCGCCAACCAGATTGCCGCCGGCGAGGTCATACAGCGCCCGGCCTCAGTGGTCAAGGAGCTGACGGAGAACGCCGTTGACGCAGACGCGACGGAGATAAGCGTCGTCATACGCGATGCCGGCCGCACCCTGGTTCAGGTCATCGACAACGGCACCGGCATGAGCGAGACCGACGCCCGCCTGGCCTTCGAGAGACATGCCACCTCCAAGATATCAACGGCCGACGACCTCTTCACAATCATCACGAAAGGATTCCGCGGCGAAGCCCTTGCATCCATCGCCGCCGTCTCAATGACCGAGCTGCGCACCCGCCGCGAAGAGGACGAGGCAGGCACCCTGGTGGAGATAAACAACTCGAGGGTGACAAGGCAGGAACCATGCTCCTGCGCCGTCGGATCGGTGTTCAGCGTAAGAAGCCTCTTTTACAACGTCCCGGCCCGACGCAAGTTCCTCAAATCTGACACCACCGAGTTCAGGCATATAATCACCGAGTTCCAGCGCGTGGCACTGGCCCACCCCCGGATAAGATTCAACCTTACGCACAACGACCAGGAGATATACCGCCTGCCGTCAGGCAATCACCGCCAGCGCATAGTGGGGCTCTTCGGCAAACACTACAACCAGAACCTCGTCACGGTGGAGACCGCCACCACGATAGTTTCTGTCACCGGATTCGCCGGCAAGCCCGAGAACGCCCGCCGCTCCGCCGGAGAACAGTTCTTCTTCGTCAACAACAGGTACATCAGACACCCTTACCTGCACCGGGCAGTGATGGAAGCATACCAGGGACTGCTGCCGCAGGACACTGTCCCGGCGTACTTTATCTACATGACCGCCGACCCCGCCTCCATCGACGTCAATATTCATCCAACCAAGACTGAGATCAAGTTCGAGGATGAGAGGTCGGTATGGCAGATCATGCTCGCTTCCATCCGCGAGGCGCTGGGCCGGTTCAACGTGGTGCCGTCGCTCGACTTCGGGCCTGAGGGCGCCGTGGAGATACCGGTCATCACGGGAAGCACACCTCCCCCCTCGCCGCCGCATATTGAGGTCGATCATACATTCAATCCCTTCGAAGGCACCGAATACAATCGCCCGGAGACGAAATGGAAGTGGGATGCAGATCACAACCCGCCCCGCGACTGGGAGTCGCTCTTCACAATCACCGCCCGCAGCTCTGAACAGGGCAGCGGGGCACAGGCCGGCAGTGAAGAGAACGGGGAGCGCAAGGGTCGCGGGCAGTCGCAAAGCGAAGATGGCAACACCGCCCAGCGCCGCTTCTTCCAGGTGAAGAACCGTTACATAATGTGTCCCGTAATCTCGGGAATAATGATGATCGACCAGCGCAGGGCCCACGAGAGGGTGCTCTACGAGAGGTACCTGGCCTCACTGGGCGACGGACCACGCCCGGCACAGGTGTCGCTCTTCCCCGTGGAGACGGAGCTCAATCCCGGCGAGATGGCTATCCTTGAGGAGATAGCTGACCAGCTAAGGTTGCTCGGCTTCGGGATAAAAAAAGGAAAGGGCAACAACGTTACGATCACCGGCCATCCGGCCGACACCAGAAACACCAGTCCCCTCACTATGCTGGAGGCCATCATTTCGGAATACAGGCATACCCTGAACGACCCGTCCATCGGGGCACGCGAACGTGTAGCCCTGTCCATGGCACGGGCGTCAGCCATCCAGTACGGCACGCCGCTGACACATACTGAGATGGAAGAACTGTTCGATATGCTGTTCGCCTGCTCCATGCCAAACTACTCTCCCACAGGCAAAACAGTGATGAATATAATCACCCTCGAAGAGCTTGACCGGAGATTCAGCTGATTTTCGGTCAGAATAGCTAAATTTGCGACCTGAAACCCGAGAGAAAACAGAGATGAACAGAATATTACCAGGCACGCCACCGGTGGTGAGGAACCTCATCATCATCAATGTGGTCATGCTCCTCCTTACCGAACTTCTCAGGATCACCGCAGGCATTAACCTGAACGGAATCCTGGGTCTCTACTTCCCGGAATCGGAGTTCTTCCGTTCATGGCAGATAGTGACTCACATGTTCATGCACGGCGGGTTCGTCCACCTGCTATTCAACATGTTCGCACTGTGGATGTTCGGAAGGATTCTTGAACAGGTGTGGGGACCGAAGCGCTTCCTGATCTATTACCTTGTCACAGGACTGGGCGCAGCCTTCTTCTTCGAGCTTGTGCAGTGGATACAGTACAACAAGGTGATGGGCATCCTCTCACCGGAACAGCTGCAGTATGTATACGACGCAGGCAGCGATGCCGTCAGCCAGGGTAAGAACTTCACCGACAGCCAGATGGGAAAACTGAATTCGATATTGAATGTTCCTGTCGTTGGTGCCTCGGGAGCCGTTTACGGCGTCCTGCTCGCCTTCGGGATGCTCTTCCCCAACACGCAGCTGATGTTTATCTTCCCGCCTATACCTGTCAAAGCCAAGTATGTCGTCATCGGGTATGCAGCAATCGAACTTTATCTTGCCATCACCAGCCCGGGAAGCGGAATAGCCCATACGGCACACCTCGGCGGCATGATCTTTGGGTACATCCTGATCAGGTACTGGCGCAAGACAACTAAAACCTTCTATTGATGAGCATCTGGGATGAGATAAAGGGGTCATTCAAACACGGCACTGTCCTGACGCGGCTGATGTATGTCAACGGTGCCGTCTTCCTGCTGATAAAGATCATCGAAGTCATTGGGGTGCTCTCCGCCAGTCCCATGCTGGCAACCACGGTTATATCGAACCTTGCAGTTCCCGCCTCCGCCGGGGCCCTGGTTCTCAAGCCATGGACTCCGGTCACTTACATGTTCACCCACCAGGGATTTATTCACCTGCTCTTTAACCTGCTCTGGCTCTGGTGGTTCGGGAAGATCTTCCTGGCATACCTCGACCAGCGCAAGCTTCTTTCGCTGTATCTCCTCGGCGGTCTGGCCGGAGCATTGCTCTACATCGCGGTCTTCAATGTCTTCCCGGCATTTGCCGGCACGGTTAACGTATCAATCGCCCTCGGTGCATCAGCATCGGTGATGGCCCTCGTAATCGGTACAGCAGTGTATCTTCCTAACCTCGAGCTGAATCTCCTGTTCATCGGGAGAGTTAAGATGAAGTACCTGGCCCTTGCAACCTTCCTCATCACATCCCTGTTCGACTTTTCAGTGAATACAGGCGGCAAGATTGCGCATATCGGCGGGGCATTGATGGGACTGGCATACGGCTACGGGCTCAGAAACGGAAAGGATATCGGGGCATGGTTAAACATGATCATCGACTTCTTTGTTAATCTCTTCAAACCGGGTAAGAAGATGAAGGTCACCTACAAAAAGACCGGGACTGCCTTTGATGCGACAAAGGTTAAGGATGATCATGAATACAATGCTATAAAGGCTGAAAGGCAAAAGACATTAGATCATATACTCGACAAGATCTCAAAAGGAGGTTATGACAGTCTCACAAAGGAAGAAAAAGCAATCCTCTTCAGCGAGAGTCAGAAAAAATAGCAGCGGGATAAAGCGCTTTACGCGAAATATTCTGCTGGTATTTAATATCTTTCTGATCCTGTTGCTGGTACTGGCATACCTGTCAATATACATCAACCCTGCCACAACGGCTTTTCCCGCACTCTTCGGACTGGCTTACCCATACATCGCTGCTGCGAACGTGGCGATGGTCATCCTGTGGATCCTCTTCAGGAAGTGGTATGCACTCTTATCTGCGCTGGCCCTGGCAGCAGGCTTCGGTTACATTCATAACTTCATCAGGTTCACCAACCAGGGTAAGGAGGAGCACCACGAGCTGAAGCTGATGAGCTACAACATACGACTCTTCAACATCTACGAGAATAGCGAGAAGAACACCCACTCAAAGATGATCCAGCTGTTAAGGAAGGAGGATCCGGGTATTCTCTGCCTGCAGGAGTATTTTGTCAAAGGTGATCCGGCAACAGGTGAAAGGAAGCTGCAGGAGGGCCTTGGAGGGAACAGATATACTCACTTCAAGCTTGTCAAGAGCGGTGCCATCAGCAGGTACGGAATAGCTACCATCTCCCGTTACCCTGTCATTTACAGGGGCGATGTCATTCACCCGGGGTCATCTTCACTAACTATCTTTTCTGATATTGTGGTAGACTCTGACACCTTCAGGGTTTACAATAATCACCTGCAGTCGTTCCGCCTGCAACGTGTAGAGAGCACGCTTCTGAGCGAGATCACCGGCGAAGAGAAGGGAGGTTCAGTGAACAAGATATCAGGGATATATCAAAGCCTTATGAAGGGTTTTGCCAGCCGTGCCCTTCAGGTTGACAGGGTGAGGCGGCACATGGAGTCATCACCTTATCCTGTAATAGTTGCCGGCGATTTCAATGACACGCCCGTTTCATACACTTACCGCGTGATGCGGCGAGGGCTGCGTGATGCGTTTGTGGAGGCCGGGTACGGGGCCGGCTTCACTTATCGCGGCAAGTACCCGCCCAACAGGATAGATTACGTCCTGTACAGTGACGAGATCGAATGCACTGATTTTGATATTGTCAAGGCGAGGTATTCGGATCACTACCCGGTGATAGCCTACTTCAGGCGTGCTGACCGAAAGGAAGCTTCGACAGGTCAGCATTCCCGCCGGAAACAATAATTCCCACGGTTTTGCCGGAGAACAGTTCCCTGTTGGCCAGTACGGCCGCAAGGGGAGCGGCTGATGAGGGTTCCACAACTATTTTCATCCTGGTCCACATCAGTGCCATAGCCTCTATTATCTGCTCCTCGGTGACAGTGAGTATGTCGTCCACGTTACTTTTTATGATTGTAAAGGTTCTTTCGCAGAGCGATGTAAGGAGTCCGTCTGCGATTGTGCGGGGTGGGAGTGCAGGTTGTATGGCGCCTGTACGGAGTGATCGGGCCGCATCGTCGGCCAGCAGCGGCTCGGCCCCGTATATTTTTGCTTTCGGGGCGAGGTGACGTGTGGCTAAGGCCGAGCCGCTGAGGAGGCCGCCGCCGCCCACCGGGGCCAGGACCGCGTCAGGCTCCGGCATCTCTTCAAGCAGCTCCATCGCCGCGGTCCCCTGACCGGCGATAATGAAAAAGTTGTCATAGGGATGAATCATCGTCGCGCCGGTCCGCTCAATCACCTCCGCGGCGGCGGCCTCCCGCGCCGCCAGCGTGGGCTCACAAAAGGTGATATCCGCACCGTAACCCGCCACCGCCCTCTTCTTTACCTCTGGCGCCGTGGAGGGCATCACTATGTATGCCTTCACCCCGCGTGACACGGCAGCATGTGCCAGGGCGGCGGCGTGATTGCCCGACGAGTGCGTAACCACGCCGGCGGCGCGCTGGCCGTCCGTGAGATTCAGGACAGCATTCGTAGCTCCCCTGAACTTGAAAGCCCCAACCTTCTGGAAGTTCTCACACTTGAAAAAGAGCTTCGCCCCGCTGATTGCATCAAGCTGCCTCGAGGTAAGCACCGGCGTGCGGTGCACTTCCGCCGCTATCAACCGTTTGGCTGACTCAATATCTTTAAACTCAGGAATGAATAACATTTTTTACCCGGAATTATAATTCAATAAATGATAATTAGCGTATACTCTTGTCATTCAGATACTTAAAACATCACGTCTGGTCTGCAAAAGCTCGAAATACTTATCCTTCATCTCCTGTGAAAGGAAACTTATTGCAATCAGCTCCTTCCAGCGAGGTACGGCTGAACCCATGGTTTCGAGTACCTTATCAATACTTTTAACCGGCAACTCACACCTTTCCATCCCAAAGTAATCCACAAGAATATTCCGGGTCAGCTTTTTTTTGCAACCCCTTACTGGCAAGGCAGTCTCTTCATCCGGAGTATTGTACTCTATTGTAGTATTTACAAGATCATAGCATGGCGAAAGCCTGGTAATGCTGTCCTCGGTAATCACCGAGAAATTCTTAAGATGCATATCATCGTTCCCCGTGAGGTAGCCGAATATAATCAGTTTAAACAGCACAACCTTTTCAACTGCCGGGAAAGTGCAGAATTTATTTACCAGGTCGACTATCTTTTCAAGACTGTAGTCATATTTCGAATCCCTGGTCATGCCGGCAAGTTGTGCAAAATCCTCGACAGGGATCTTCTCACTCTGCCCTTTTCTGTCAAACCTCCTGATGAAGTAAGTCAGTGAATTGTCTTTTGACCAGATTAAACCGTGTAATGGAATATTGAGCCCGATCACATCAGCAAGCCTCATCGTCAGGTCTTCATTCTGCGGCATCTCCGGAAAATAGTCATGCTGAGGTTTGAGTATGTATCTCCCACCCGTATCCACTACTTCAAACCTGCCCTTTTTTATGTTAAGCCTTGCACTTAACTTGGGCTGAACTCCCTGAATTGACATCCGTGAGGCACGATTGAAGGCCTCCCGCCTTTGCTCAGCAGCAGTATACTCAAGGTCTGTCAGGGAAGCAAGTCCGGGGGATATCTGCCTGAGCCCGGTCTGACTGTAACGGTTATCTCCGCATGGCTCATATGTTATCGGACATCGGTTCATTCCTCAACTTCTGTTACAGTGACAGCACCTACCATATCATTTCCTACCGCAATCAGCTGCGAGAAATAGTCAGACCTGTCAATTTTTCTCGTTTTCAACAAGCCTTCCAATTGAATCCCTTCCGGCAATAATCCATCAAAAAATGAAGGGAACCGGTCAAATGTAAAAATCTTCTCCGCAATTGACATTGTACGGGATACTTCACAACCATAGTAACCTTCCAGGTATTCAAACAGGTACTCTTTACCCTTAATAATCTCTGTCAGAATACCCGCTTCGACTCCCTTGACATATACCTTAGCCTTTCTCATTTCCCTCATGTTTAAGGTTATCCATCAGCGGACTCTTTAATAAGATGGTAATATTCAGAACTTTGAGAATTTTTACAAGAGTATTGAGCTGAACAGATTCCTTCCCCTTTTCTATGTCATAAATTACAGTCTTGCCCACTCCTGAAAGTTCTGCTAACTGCACACGACTAAGCCTGGCAGCCTTTCGGTGCAACCTTATAACTTCAGCCAATTGTTTTGCCATTATACTCTTTGCCTCTTTAGCGGTAAATTTAAGAATTTCTCAATAAAGAACCAAGCAATTTATTAATTATTGCCGCTAAGGCAGTATTTTAATGTCTATAGTACCGAAGAGTCATCAAAAATGACGATATTTACCGCCCGGGCAGTAATTTCATCACCGGATCATACCCGAAAGGGTATACTGATCTGCTCTGAAACAGCAACGGCGCCCTTCGAAGAGGCGCCGCCGCTAAAAATCAGTTTAAGAGTCTATCCCATTATGCTCCAGGTCACGGTCAGACCGGCCATTACCACGGAGACCATTGACATGAGCTTAATAAGTATGTTCAGCGACGGCCCTGAGGTGTCCTTGAACGGGTCACCAACGGTGTCACCAACGACGCCGGCCTTATGAGCCTGGCTGCCCTTGCCGCCGTAATTGCCCTTCTCAATGAACTTCTTCGCGTTATCCCATGCACCGCCTGAGTTGTTGAGCATGCTGGCCAGGGTGAACCCTGCCGTCATACCTCCCATCAGAAGGCCAACAACACCCGGAACGCCCAGGGTAAGACCTATCACAAGCGGAACGGCGATAGCAAGCAACGACGGAAGCATCATCTCGCGCTGTGCACCTTTGGTTGATATTGCAACGCACCTTGCATAATCAGGCTTGCCTGTCCCTTCCATAATACCAGGGATCTCGCGGAACTGGCGCCTCACCTCATCAACCATGCTTCCTGCTGCGCGTCCCACAGCTTTCATTGACATCGAGCTGAAGAGGAATGCCATCATGGCACCGATAAAGATACCGCCGATGAGCAGCGGGTTGAACAGTGACAGGTCATATGCACCCACAAAGTCTTTAATATGAGCCGTACTTACGTTGATGGCTGTCATCCCTTCAGGGATTACTGCAGGCACAGTGCTCTTGTAGAACAACACATCACCTATCTGCTTGTAACCCTCTGCTGTTCCGTCAGCAAGACGTCCAAGCCATAGTTTGACCTCTTCCATGTATGCTGCCACAAGGGCCATGGCCGTAAGAGCGGCTGATCCGATGGCAAATCCTTTACCGGTAGCTGCGGTGGTGTTTCCAAGCATATCCAGTGCATCAGTACGCTCACGCACCTCCTTGGGAAGATGAGCCATCTCGGCGTTACCGCCTGCGTTGTCAGCTATCGGGCCGAAAGCGTCAGTGGCAAGAGTGATACCCAGGGTGGAGAGCATCCCCACTGCTGCAAAACCGATACCGTACACACCCCAGGAGAAGTCCTGGAAACCTCCGGCAAAGCCGTAGGCTGCTATGATTGCAATTGCAATTGTAAGCACAGGAATCCAGGTCGACTGCATACCCACGGCAATACCTTCGATAATTGTTGTTGCAGGACCCTGCTGTGTCTGTTTTGCGATGCCTTTGGTAGGCTTGTATTCATCCGAAGTAAAATACTCTGTGGATTGTCCTATTATCACACCTGCTACAAGACCTGCAACCACGGCGCCAAAGATGCCCCATGTGATCCATCCGGTGAAAGCCATGACTGCTATCGCCACAAGTATAAGGGCCGAACTGCCACCTGTTCCGAGCAGAAGAGCATTGAGGAGGTTCTTCTGAGTGGCCTGTTCCTTGGTGCGTACCATATAGACCCCGGCAATAGAAAGAAGTATTCCTATTGCAGCCACGATCATCGGTGCAATCACAGCTTTCATCTGGTCAGCTGCCGATATCAGTGGCAGGGCTGCTCCCAGAGCCGCCGTGGCCAGTATCGATCCGGCATAGGATTCGTAAAGGTCAGCGCCCATGCCGGCCACATCGCCCACGTTGTCACCAACGTTGTCAGCAATGGTTGCAGGGTTGCGGGGGTCATCCTCGGGGATGCCTGCCTCTACTTTACCTACAAGGTCAGCTCCGACGTCTGCAGCCTTTGTGAAGATGCCGCCGCCCACGCGGGCAAAGAGAGCCTGTGTAGAGGCGCCCATCCCGAATGTAAGCATCGTGGCAGTGATCTCGATCATCTTCTGATGGTCAGTGGTACCGGGGTGAACAAAAGTCAGACCCGCCCATTTCCATCCTTCAAGCATATTCTCAGGGCTGAATACCCAGTTATTAAGGACAAGAAACCAGATTACAATGTCAAGCAGTCCAAAACCGACTACAATCAGTCCCATCACGGCACCGCTGCGGAAGGCAATCTTAAGTCCCTTGTTGAGTGATTCGGAAGCCCCCTGGGCTGTCCTCGACGATGCGTTGGTTGCTGTTCTCATTCCCAGGTACCCACAGAGGCCGGAGAAGAATCCGCCTGTCAGGAATGCCACCGGCACAAAGGGATTCTGAACCCCCATGTAAGCAAGTACAAAAAGCAGAATTACAAGAACAACAAAGACCTTGAACACCACGCTGTACTGACGCTTGATGTAGGCCATCGCACCTTCTTTGACATAACCGGCTATCTCCTGCATACGGTCGTTACCGGCAGGTGCCTTCATCATGCTCCTGTAGAATATCCATGCAAAGAGCAATGCCAGCACCGCTGCGACAGGTGCTATCCAGAACAAACTACTGATCATAAGCTTAGGTTTTATAAGATTTGAGGTACAAAACTAATTAGATTTTTAACATAACCTAACCGCGCCCCGCAGTTATCACTTTTTGTTTTTCACATATTTATCCAACCATCTCAGGTACTCCCAGTGCATATGGAGCAGCGACTCCCGGGCCGAGTAACCGTGGGCCTCATGGGGTAGCAGCACCAGCCTGGTCACAGCTCCGGCACCTTTGAGTGCAGCATAGTATCTTTCGCTCTGAATCGGGAATGTCCCCTGGTTGTCATCGGCCATTCCATGGATAAGCAGCAACGGATCCTTCACCTTTGTTGCATGGGTGAACGGAGACATCACCAGGTAAAGTTCCGGATTCTCCCAGAAGCTGCGGCGCTCACTCTGAAAACCGAAGGGTGTCAGAGTGCGGTTATAGGCACCGCTGCGGGCTATACCGGCAGCGAAGAGCCGCGAGTGTGACAGAAGGTGAGCTGTCATGAAGGCACCGTAAGAGTGACCGCTGACAGCCACACGCTTCGGATCGGTGACTCCCATCTCGGCTGCCTTGTTTATTGCTGCCTCTGCATTTGCCACAAGCTGCTCCACAAATGTGTCATTGGGCTCCTGGTCGCCAACACCCACTATCGGGAAGCTGGCATCATTCAACACGGCATAACCCTGTGTGACATAAACCAAAACCGATGATGGGCTGATGCGTGTGAACGTATACGGAGAACCACTCACCTGTCCAGCCATGGACGGATCATTGAACTCGCGCGGATAGGCCCACAGTATCGTCGGTAGTGGACCGTCCTTGGTCCTGTCGTACCCGGCAGGAAGATAAAGGGTGAAGGAGAGATCAACCCCGTCCCTGCGCTTATAGGTCACAAGCTCCTTGTGCACACCGGCAAGAAGCGGGTATGGATTCTCAAATTTCGTTACCTGCTTAAGGGTTCCCTTCTTAAGATCACGGATATAATAATTTGGGACCTCGGTGACCGACTGCCTGACTGTCAGCAGCAGGCCGCGTGCAGGATCCAGGAATTCACTTACCGTCTCATAATAAGGTGCTTCCGACCGCCAGAGACGTGTTGTCATTCCGGTCTTCAGGTCATATTTGTCCACGAACGGCCTGTCGCCCTCCGGTGAGGCTCCGGGTCCTGAGAGATATAAGCTCCTGCCCTTGTCGGCAGTAAGAAGCACGGACCTTCCCCAGGCGTTGGGGGCGGTGGCGGGAAAGCCCGGATTGCTGTACCTGTCGTCCGAGTTTAGCTCCCATAGTTTTTTTAGGCTTGCCTGCGGGTCTGCCGGATTGAAGGTGTGAGTGACCCTTACGCGCGACTTTGACAGTCCTTCCATAAGGATGGCCAGGTTGTCATTCCCCCACATTATGCCCTGGAACCGTTTCTCCGTTGCAATGAACGGGACCGGGTCACCGGCAAACGGCGCATCCAGCCTGTACACCTGGTCATGGAACTGCATCTCCTTTGCATGATAGTTACCCTCATCGAGTGCTTCGACCCACATAAGCGATGCAGGCCTGTCACTGCGCCAGCTGTAGTTACGGGGACCGGGATTGACAACATCGTAACCCCTTGGCAGGTTCTCCTGAAGGGGCTTCACAAGAAGTGTCCTGACTGTGTTGCCGGACATATCCCATATCTCCGTGCGGGAGGGAAAATAATAATAGGGAACCACGTACGAGAAGGGTTTTTCAGTAAGTGTCACAAGCAACCACATGCCGTCAGGTGACGGTGACACGTTGGTGATCATGCCCTTGCGGCCCAGCGGCGTGGACGTCTGCCCATCCCATCTTACAAGCTCTGAAGTGGCATAGAATTCGAATATATTCTCATCGTCAACGGAACTGAGAAGGTCCTGAAAAGTGCGTGACTCACCCTGTATTCCTTCGCTCTCCTGGATGGAGGGTCCGGCAGGCACCTGCGATGCCACCGGGGCCTTCCCCCTGTTGCTGAGCGTACGGAGGTAAATAATCGAGCCGTCAGGCATCCATGACATAGTCCTGCGGAAGATGCCGTTGACTCCGTCATCTATCCTGACTGCACTCATCGTAGCAAGGTCAGCCACCCACAGCTCTATGGTGCTGCCGGTGGTGTTTGTAAAGGCAAACCGTTTGCTGTCCATTGACCATGACACACCTCCCAGCTTAGGATCTGCAGGAAGGCCCCTGAGCTCACCCAGGACAGTTCCGTCAGTCTTCATGGCGGTGATCATATTGGCACCCTGTCCCCTGCTGGGGCCATTGGTGGACGGATCGAAACGTATTCCTGCCAGTCTCAGCTCGGGCTGTGACAGATCGGCAATGGAAGGAAGTCCCGGACGGTACAGCAGCAGCATCGTCTGGTTGTCAGGGCTGAGCAGTACTGACGGAGTCTGCGGGGCATCAATCAGTGATACAATTGCTTCCGGAGGAAGCTGGTAGCCTTTGTTATCCTGTGCACCGGCCACAATACATGACCCGGCAAGAATAAAAGTGATAAGGATTTTGCGCATTTTTTAACTTCTTTATGATGAAGCTCAAATTTAATCTTATCATTTCAGGAAGTAAAAACAAATAAGAGCTATTATTGTTTTTTAACTTTCATTGTTGTAAAAATATGTCTATGAAAGAGAGAGGGATGAAAAGCGAATTCGGAACCGATATTGCGGAAGCCCTGAAAGTGCTCCGCTCGGGCGGAGTAATTCTCTATCCCACTGACACTGTCTGGGGTCTGGGCTGTGATGCCACTAACGCGCAGGCAGTCCGCCGTATTTACGAGATCAAACAGAGGGCTGAAAACAGAAGTCTCATCATCCTTGTCAACTCTGTCCCGATGCTGGAGAGATATGTTGACAATCCTCCCGAGGTGGCCCTGCAGATGGCAGAGCTCTCGGAGAAGCCGATGACAATAGTTTATGACAGAGGCAGGAGCCTGGCGGAAGGTGTTGCCTCCGGCGACGGATCAGTTGGCGTCAGGGTATGCGGTGATCCCTTCTGTGATGCGCTGATCACCGGGCTGCGCAAACCGCTTGTCTCAACCTCGGCGAACATCAGCGGAAGCGGTGCGCCTGCCATTTTTGACGAGATAAGTGAAGAGGTGAAGGCAGCCGTTGATTATGTCTGCCTGTGGAGACAGGATGACCGAAGCAGGTCAGAGCCCTCTTCGGTCATCAAAGTATCCGGAAACGGTATAGTGAAGATCCTTCGCGGGTGATTATCTCATCCGCACCTTGCCTGAACCGGATATGGAGCACTCAACTTCTCCAAGTGCAACATCACGGAGCAATGCCCTGACGGTCAGTCGTTGAGACTGATAAGACCCTCTGGCAGAGCCATCCTGATAGTCTTGCGCTTTCTGTCAACAGATATGATCAGGTCAGGGTGCAGCGGGATCAGCACCTCCTCGCCACTGATTACTGCCACGGCCATCAGCTGGCCCGGATTGCGGATAACGCCGGTTATATGACCCGATAGTCCGCTGTTGGTGTCAGTAAGCATAAATCCCTCCAGCGATTCCAGGTCCTCTCCGGACTCCCCGCCTGCCTCAGTGCGCACCTCGCATCCCTTCAGATGTGCCACTGACTCCGGGGTAAGATAATCATCAAATGAAATGATGAGAGTGTCAGGCGTGGTCAGGTACGCTTCGCGTGTAAAAAAGGGAACCGGTATCCCGTCTGTTACGACGAATACCGGTTCTCCCTGTTGAGGTTCCCCCGTGATACCGCTCTCGCTTCTCACAACCACGGCTCCCTCGAAGCCGTAGGTTTTTGCTATTCTGCCTATCGTTCTCATTATCCGGCGGCAGGGGGTCTGATAAAGACTTTATTCAGTCTTATCTGCACTCTCGTCCTGTGCTTCGGCTTCGGGAGCTTTGCTATCGGCCTGTGCTGCAGTCTCTTCTGCTGCTGCTTCAACAGTATCTGTTACTTCGGCAACTGCCTCTGCAGGAGCTTTTTCTGCTGCAGCTACCGGCCCTTCAGGTGCTTCCACTGTTTCAGCTGCCGGCTCTTCAGGTGTTTCAGCGGCGGCGGCGGCTTTTGCTGCTGCTTCTGCCTCAGCGGCCAGAGCAGCTGCTTTCTTCGCCAGCTCCGCTGCCCTTGCTTCCCTGATTACTGTTTCAGCCTCAAGTCTCCTCTTGCGGGCATCTTCGCCAAGCTTCTCAAGACCGGACTTCTTCATCTCGATCTTCTCTTCCTTGCCCTTCAGCCATTCATTAAATCGGCGGTCGGCTTCAGCTTCGTCAAAAGCACCCTTCTTAACTCCTTCGAGGAGATGTTTCTTCATCATGACACCCTTGTACTGAAGGATTGCCCTGCATGTGTCCGTGGGTTGCGCACCGTTTTGCAGCCATCCCAGTGCCTTCTCGAAATTGATGTCGATAGTTGCCGGGTCAGTGAGCGGATTGTAAATTCCGATCTTCTCAATGAATCTGCCATCACGTGGCGACCTGCTATCTGCTACCACCACGTGGTAGTAGGCCTGCTTCTTGCGGCCCTTCCTAGCTAATCTGATTTTTACTGACATTTAAAGAATTGGTTAATTGTTACTTGTTTAAAATGAGGGTGCAAATATACCACATTTATCCGATTTGCAAAAATAATCCGGATTGGCTCATGTTGATAAATAAATTGAACGGAAAAGGAGCTTTTTGATATTTTTGTTTCCGGAGCCGTTGCAGGCGCAAATCCCTCGATCATGTCCTCATTTGTTCATTTACACGTACATACACAATACTCCATACTTGACGGTGCATCAGCTGTCAAATCACTTGTCCGCAGAGCGAAGGAACTGGGCATGGAAGCCCTGGCCATTACCGACCATGGAAATATGTTCGGCGCGAAGGAGTTTCACGACGCCGCCACAGCTGCTTCCGTCAAACCAATCATAGGCTGCGAGATATATGTTGCACGTACAAGCCTCGAAGACAAGACGTCCGTTGAAGACCGCTCCGGTGACCACCTTATTCTCCTGGCAAAAAACAAAACCGGATACCATAACCTCGTCAAACTGGTATCACAGGCATGGATCAGGGGATTCTACTACAAGCCACGCATTGACAAGGAGCTTCTCCGTGCGCACAGCGAAGGACTTATTGTCTCATCAGCGTGCATCGCCGGCGAGGCGGCACAGGAGATCCTGTCAGGAAACATCCGCGCCGCCGAAGAGGCTATTCTCTCATATAAGGAGATATTCGGTGAAGACTACTACCTGGAGGTCCAGCGTCATGAGACCACGGACCCCACGGCTGACGTGACCGTCTTCCCGATGCAGCAGAGAGTGATAGCTGCCTACCGTGAGCTGGCTGCGAAACACAACATAAAGATCATTGCCTCCAACGACGTGCATTTCATCATGAAGGATGAGGCTGAGGCGCATGACAGGCTCATCTGCCTTAACACCGGCAAGGACATCGACGATCCCAAACGGCTTCGTTATACGAAGCAGGAGTACCTGAAGAGCGGGGAGGAGATGGCCGCCATCTTTGCCGACATGCCCGAAGCGGTGAGCAACACCCTTGAAATCGCAGCCTCGGTCGAAGAGTACCAGCTCAACAGCGAACCCATCATGCCTGAATTCTCAATACCGGAGGAGTTCCCTGACAAGGATGAATACCTCAGGCATCTGACCCTGAAGGGAGCCGCCGAACGATGGGAGACAATCACCCCGGAGCTCCAGGCACGGATCGACTTCGAACTCTCCGTCATTAAGGGGATGGGCTTCCCGGGGTACTTCCTGATAGTGCAGGATTTCCTGCGGGCAGCACGCGAGATGGGCGTATGGGTCGGCCCCGGACGCGGCTCTGCTGCCGGCAGCGCCGTCGCCTATGCCCTCCGTATCACAGACATTGATCCCATAAAGTATAACCTCCTGTTCGAGAGATTCCTCAACCCTGACCGGATCTCCATGCCTGATATAGACATTGACTTCGACGAGGACGGGCGCGAGAAGGTGCTGCAATATGTGGTGAACAAGTATGGTCACGAGAGGGTTGCACACATCATCACCTTCGGCACTATGGCCGCCAAGATGGCCATCAGAGATGTGGCCAGGGTGCAGAAACTGCCTCTCCCGGAAGCCATCAGGCTGACCAAACTGGTGCCTGACAAGCCCGGAACAACACTTGCTTCGGCGTACGAGGAGGTGCCCGAACTGCTGAAGGAGAAAGAGTCAAAGGAGCCGCTTGTGGCCCAGACACTCAAATTCGCAGAGGTGCTCGAGGGGAGCATCAGACAGACCGGAGTGCACGCCTGCGGCATCATTATCGGCAAGGATAACCTGTGTGAACACATCCCCATCTGCACCGCAAAAGATACAAACCTCTACGTGACGCAGTACGAGGGCAACCATGTGGAGTCCGTAGGTCTCCTTAAGATGGACTTTCTGGGGCTTAAGACACTCTCAATATTGAAGGACGCCGTTGAGAACATCAAAAAATCAAAGGGTGTCACCATCGATCTTCAGACACTGGGACTCGAGGACAAGCGCACCTATGAGCTCTTCAGCAACGGCGAGACTACCGGCGTCTTCCAGTTTGAATCCGTCGGGATGAAACGCTATCTGCGCGAGCTGAAACCGAACCACTTCGGTGACCTGATAGCCATGAACGCTCTCTACCGCCCGGGACCGATGGACTATATCCCCCAGTACATCAGGCGCAAGCACGGAAAAGACAAGATAATCTACGAGGTGCCTGCAATGGAGAAATTCCTGAAGGAGACATATGGCATCACGGTCTACCAGGAACAGGTGATGCTCCTCTCGCAGGAGCTGGGCGGATTTTCAAAGGGGCAGGCCGACTCGCTGCGCAAGGCGATGGGCAAAAAGAAGCGTGACATCATGGACCGCCTCAAAGAGCAGTTCATGGAGGGCTGCCGGATGAACGGCTATGACCGGAACACAATAAACAAGATCTGGTCTGACTGGGAGTCATTCGCCGAATATGCCTTCAACAAATCACACTCCACCTGCTACGCCCTCATTGCCTACCAGACAGGATACCTGAAGGCAAACTACCCGGCGGAGTTCATGGCCGCCGTACTCAGCCGCAACATCAGTGACATAAAGAAGATCACCGTCATGATGGAGGAGACAAGGCGCATGGGCATAGAGGTTCTGGGGCCCGATGTGAACGAGAGCCTGCTGCAGTTCACTGTCAACCGCAACGGCAATATCAGGTTCGGCCTCGGGGCCATCAAGGGAGTAGGCGAAAATGCCGTCCTTCACCTGATAGAGGAGCGGGAGAAAAACGGACCCTTCAAGGACATCTGGGACCTCGCCGAAAGGGCAAACCTCAACACCGTTAACAAGAAGATGCTGGAGGCGATGGTGGTCTCGGGAGCCCTCGACGGACTGCCGGGAATGACCCGTGCACAATACTTCTCGGCAGACGGTAAGGGATCAAGCTTCCTCGAGAGCCTCATACGCTACGGCACCAGCGTGAAAAACATAAAAAACAGCAGCCAGCAGTCGCTCTTCGGTGACACCGGCGGGTTCGAGCTCGTGCGCCCGGAACCGGCACCATGTGCCGATTGGACTAAACTGGAGAAGCTCAACAAGGAGAAGCAGGTAATAGGGATCTACCTCTCATCGCATCCGCTTGACGACTTCAGGCTGGAGATCAACACCTTCTGCAATGCCACACTGGCTGACCTGCAGAACCTGAGCGAATTTGCAAACCGCGATGTATGCGTGGCTGGCATCGTCACTGACACCCGCAGCGGTGTGACAAAAAACGGCAAACCGTTCGGGGGATTCACTCTGCAGGATTATTCAGACTCATTCTCCTTCCTGCTGTTCGACAAGGATTACATTGCCTTCAGCAACTACTTCAGGAACGATTACCAGTTGCTCGTTAAGGGAAGAGTTCAGGGAAGACACTTCAATCCCGATGAACTCGAGTTTAAGATCAGGGAGATACACCTCCTTACAGCCGTCAGGGAAGATCTTATCAAGTCGATAACCATCAAACTCAAACCTGAACTGGTGAACACCGAGTTCATCAAGAATCTGAAATCAATCATTACCGAGAATCCCGGGAACAAATCGCTGAAATTTCTGTTGATAGACCATGACAACAGGATTACCATTCCGCTCTTTTCCCGAAGCATTAAGGCAGGTATTACCGATGAGCTCATCGGATGGCTTGAGGACAATCCTGAACTCGATTTTAAGGTAAATTAGATTATGCGGCTCGGTAAAGTCAGTTGATTTTTGTAAGTTTGAAAAAATTAAGGAAAATAATAACAGAAACAGATAATATTATGGCACAGCAAGTTAACGACAGCAATTTTGATGAGGTTGTATTGAAATCAGACAAACCCGTAATCGTGGATTTCTGGGCTGAATGGTGTGGCCCCTGCAGGATGATTGCCCCGTACATTGAGCAGATAGCAGAGGCATACAAGGGAAAGGCGCTTGTCGTTAAGTGTGATGTCGACAGCTCCCCTGACGTTGCCCGCAGGTTCAGCATAAGGAACATCCCGACGGTTCTCTACTTCAAGAACGGCGAGGTGGTAGACAGGCAGGTGGGTGCAGCTGCCCGTTCGGCTTTCGAGGGCAAGCTCACACCACTACTCTGATCAACCTATGAAGGTATGTGTTTTTGCAGCTTCCAGCAGCCGCATTGATGATGCTTACAAGAGGGCTGCGGAGGAACTTGGCGTAGCATTTGCCCGCGAAGGGGTGCATGCTGTTTTCGGCGGCGGTGGGATAGGACTGATGGGCATCTTTGCCGATTCGCTCATGGCTCACGGGGGATCCGTCACCGGGGTGATTCCCGGATTCATGATGGATGAGGGCTGGGGCCACGACGGGGTATCGGATATGATTGTGACACCTGACATGTCAGAGCGCAAGAAGACAATCTTCGCCATGTCAGACGCAGCTGTGGCACTGCCCGGAGGAGTGGGAACGCTCGAGGAACTTACGGAGGTGATCACCCTGAAGCAACTGGGGCAGTTCAACAAGCCGATTGTCATTATTAACGTTGACGGCTTCTATGACCCCCTGATAGAGTTCTTTGACCACATGGTCAGGGGACACTTCATGAGGCTTGAGCACAGGGATATATGGCAGATAGTCACCACGGCAGAAGAGGTGGTGCCGGCCATTCTAAACTATACCGGTTGGCATGCTGACCCGAAGGTGATTGCACGGATATGAGCAGCTACCCGGCGGTGATCACCGGGCATTCAACAGTAATCAACGGTGACAGTAAGGATCTGATCACCGAATCCGGGTGGATATTTGTATCTCCGGGAAAGCCTACGGGATTCTCGTACCGATAAACAGGATGTCATCAACCTGGGTTACGTTGCCCATCCATTTCCTGATTGCATTTTCAAGGCGTCGTTTCTGCTCGTCAACCGGTAACATATAGATTTGAGACAGAAGTGCCCTGATGTTTACCGTCTTGAATTTCTTCTCATGCTCGCCCCCGAACTGATCACTGAATCCGTCAGTGAAGATATAGAGCATATCACCGGGCCTGACATCAACCTTTTTGTTCGTAAAGCTCTTCCTGGCCTGACCGTCAATCATCCCTACCGGGAACCGGTCACCCTTGTAGATTGTGACCACCCCGTCGCGCACATGGTAGAGAGGCTGATAGGCTCCGGCATACTCCACAGTATGTTCAAGGATATCATAGGAGACGATAGAAATATCCATCCCGTCCCGCACAGCTTTTTCGCTTCGCTGAAGAAGGGCATGTACCACCTCGATGTTCAGGTGGTCAAGTATCTCTGACGGCCTTGTAATGCCGCTCTCCCTTACGATCTTATTGAGTGAGTTATGGCCGATGATTGACATGAAGGCTCCTGGCACGCCGTGACCAGTGCAGTCTACTGCCGCAATATACTGCCTGAACCCGCTGTCATACATCCAGTAGAAGTCGCCGCTGACGATATCCTTGGGGATGTAAAGTACGAAGGTGTCATTGAAGTAGTTCTCAGGGGGCATCATTGCTGCCTGTATCCTCTCAGCATACCTTATGCTGGCGGTGGTGTCCCTGCTCTTTTCCTCCAGCTCGAGGCTCTTGCTCACCACCTCGGCAGTTCGCTCCTCGACCTTTGCCTCCAGGTACTCCTTCTCACGGCGCAGCGTCCTTTCGCGGATGGTGATGAAAAGGTAGATCGCGGCCGCCAGTACCGTGGAACAGAGAATTATGAACCACGAAGTGGCATAAACAGGTCCTCTGATGGAGAAGGACAGCTTCGTGGGCACCTCGTTCCAGTAACCGTAGTTGTTCGAGGCCCTGACCATGAAGGTGTACCTCCCCGGACTGAGCGATGAGTATGCAGCCCTGCTCTGATCCGTAGTAATCCAATCCTCGTCAGCGCCTTCCAGTATGAACTGGTACCGTACGGCTCCGGGATTGACCAGGCAGATGCTGAGGAAATCAAAGATGATCCTGTTCTGAGTGTGCATCAGTCTTATCCCGTCACGCATCGGAAATATCTCGTAGTTGACCAGAGTCCGCCAGATATGAGTGACAGGCTCAGTCACCACAGGCGGTATCTTTGAAGGGGTGAGCTTCATGGCCCCGTTGGAGGTCCCGAACCAGAGATCACCCATGTCATCCGTAAATGATGCATTTGGCCGCGTCTCGATGCCGGTGAAGCCGTTCTTCTCATTGAAGGAAGATATCTTCCCGGTATTGCTGTCGTACCTGTTAAGCCCCAGGTTGGTACCGATGTACAGGTTGCCGGAGCGGTCAGGCTGAAGGAGGTTCACAGAGTTCATCAGCAGACCGTCAGCCTCAGATATCTTCTTGATGACCGCGTCATTCTTCAAACCGTAAAGACCGTCAACCGTCCCAACCCATATAATCCCGTCAGGAGTCTCTGTAATGGCTGTCGGATGTACGTCAGTCCTGAATGTCACAGAGGTAAATTCATTGCTTCCCGGAATATGCCTTGTCAGTCCGTTGCGCTCCTCGGTGCCAATCCAAAGGCAACCGCGACTGTCACAGAAAAGTGTTGTTATATTATTGCCGGTCAGGCCGTTGATCTGGGTAAAGGTCTGGCTCACCTTGTTCCGTACATCCCACATGATGAGTGCCCGGTCAGTGCCTATCCACAGATTGCCCCGCTGATCGGTTGTCATGGTCCCGATCCTCAGTGAACGGAGGCTGGCATTGAGGTCCAGGTCATACCTGTAGGTCTTTTCATTCAGATCATACCTGTAGACCTCATCACCTGAAGTGGCAATCCATACATTCTCATTGCCGTCAGGCCTGATGATGTTAACCTGTATTCCTTCAAGTGCAGGAGGGAATCCGCTCAGCTTGATCCGGTCCTTCTCCTTCAGGGCAGGATTGTAGAGCGACAACCCCTTGCCAGTGCCGAACCAGTACTTTCCCGTTGGATCCTGAGCAATGGTGAAGACATCATTGGAGGGAAGGAACTGAGGGGCCATGAATGAGGTGAAGTGATCACCCTTATATATGAAAAGACCGGCGTCACGGTCGGCAATCAGTATATTCTTTTCCTTGTCCTCTATCATGCACAGTATATGCTGTGCCAGCAGGCCGTTGCTGTTGTTGAAGACCATTGTTCCCTCAGGAGAGAAGACCGTTATCCCTCCCCTGCTCTCCCAGTCCTCCATCGAAGCCACCCAGATATTTCCGCGATAGTCTTCCAGAATATAGGTGACAAAGTTTCCCCACAGGCCGTTACGTGTATCGTAAAAGCCCATCTCTCCTGTCTCAGCATCCTGACGGTAGAGACCTCCGTTAAAGGTCCCGAACCACATGTTGCCGCGCGAGTCTTCAAAGATGGTGGTTGTCAGAAAATAACGTGTAAGACCTTCAGGGTTGAACGGTATGAACCTGTCACTTGCATGATCATACTTCTTGATACCCATATCAGTGATGCAGAAGAGGTTACCCCGACGGTCAGCGTAAAAGCCGAAGGCATCATTGCTGAGCCCCTGGCGTCCCATATACTGTTGCCCGGTCATCAGGCCTGCACCGTTTTCAGGTATGTCAAGGCGAAGAGCTCCTCCGAGAGATGAGGAGATCCAGATTGAGCCTTCATACTCCACTATTCCGGTAATATCGCCGGTAAGGCTGGTAACCGGAGTGACCGCATCATTGATGCGGGCGGAGTCAACCCCTACAAAGATCGAAGGGGAGAATGAGACCCGTCTGATTATGTTGTCCTCAATGACAGACATTCCCCCGCCTATGTGTCCGAGCCAAAGCCGCCCCCGGCTGTCCTCGAAGATGCTCTTCACCCCTCCGGGGGCAAGACTGTCTGATGTTGAGAAATTTTCAAAACGGAGACCGTCAAACCGGGTGACACCGCTGCCGGTGCCCAGCCAGATGAAGTCATTGGCATCCTGAATGACAGTGTAAACCTTGGAAGCGCTGAGACCCTCCTTGGAACCGTACTGTTCAAAATAGTAGTTCTGCCCCTTGAGCTCCGGGGCAAGGATAATAAGAGACAGAAGCAGCAGGGCTGTGGTACATGGTGTTCTTAAGCCGGAATTGCTGCTTCGTCCGTACATCAGGTTATTTCTTTACAAAGAAGAAGGTTCCGTCCTCGTCCTTCAATCCCGTTATCTTGCCAAATGTCGGCTTTTGCTGGTTGTTCTGCGATACTGCTTTTGTCACCTGAAGCACTATCTCCTCAATGGCGATGCATGTATTGGGGTTACCCCGAAGGGTGTTTGCGAAGGTGCGCGTGAACTGCGAGTCATCAACGGCAAGCTCATAACCTGCCGATGAGAAGATCTGGCTCGACTTGAACTGTGTTGCCCGCCAGTCGGCACAGTTACGCGGCTTCAGCTCTGACCGCATCGCCTGGTAAAAGCTGGGACCCGATTCGCAGGCATCTGTAATCACAAGCACATGTGTCAGATAGTTCATATAGGTCTCCATCGAGGCTCTCAGCGTATTCAGGCTGTAGTAGGTGAACTCCTCATCGCGACGGGCGTCTATGGGTATCCAGTAACCCACGTCATTTATGAACTTGCCATGCCCGGCGAACCATATGACAAGTGACTTGATCTGCTTCGCCCTCACCTCATCACGCAGGTCTATAGAGAAAAACTTCTCCATCTGCTGCTTTGTCTGGTTACGGAGCCGCTTCACCGGCAGCACCTGGTAATCATCCTCCAGTACCCCGGTTATCAGGCTGGCATCCTTGGGGGGACCCTGTAATGCCGCAAAATTATGATAGTCACTGTTTTCAATGAAAACCACCAGGGTGTTGCCCATCGGGTTGGAGGCCGATATTGTTGTGCCCTGACGGTTAAGGGCATAATCCCTGATTGTCCTGTTGCCGTACCTGTCCTCCACAAGGATCGTTACCTTGTCATTGTTCCTTACATCAATACCTCTTGCAATAAAGGAGGGATTGAGATTGTCCTGCGAGAACTGGGCGCTGATGTTGTCAATCCTGACCGACCTGATGAGATTCTGGTCAAGTACCTTGCCTTCAATGTCAATTGACTGGGTAATACTGTCAATGATGAGCATGTTTTCCCCGACAATGTATGGAGCAAGTATCTGTATCTCCGGGGGATCGACCTCTGTACGCCTGATGCGGTATGTAAGCACCCTTTCGTTGTTGTAGACGTCTCTGGCCACAATCCGGAGCGTTTCATCAGATGGGATATCCACCTCGGCAGCAAATGGTATTGTACCCTTGCCCTCGTATTTAACAGGTTTATTGTTAATTGTGAACTCGGCAAGCAGGCTCTTGTCATTCACCTTGCCTGTTACCATCAGTGACTTCCTGTCATATCCCAGTTCAATGTTGCCGCCTTCGGCTATCTCAGGGGTCTCTATGAATATCTCCGGACTGTTGCTCTCACGGTTGATGGCGAAAAGCCTGTCATTTGCCTCGGTCAGCATTTTTTTAGCCGCGGAGCCGGATTCGTTCATTGCAACAACCCTGGTGTAATCATCACCCGCCTTTTCGAAATCATTCATCTCTTCGTACGACCTGGCTCTCATGAGGTAGACTTCCGGGCTGTACTGGTCTATGGCTATGGCCTTTGTGAAGTCGGCCACGGCAGCAACATGCTGGTTAAACTTCTGATAGCAGGTACCGCGGGTGACATAGTGCGTCTGGCCTGCCGGTTCCAACAGTATGGCCGTGGAAAGGTCATTGATTGCAGAGGGGTAGTCGAGCTTCGTCTCATAAACCATGGCCCTGGTCAGGTATGCTTCAACGTTTTTGCTGTCCTGCTGGATGACCATGTTGCACTGTCCGAGAGCACTGTTGGCATCCCCCTGGCGGACGAGCACCCTTGCAAGTTCAAGCCTGGCGGCAGAAAACGATTTATCCTTCGTCACTGCTTTCTCAAGCTGCCGTCTAGCCATGTTGTCATCTCCCTTCTTCTGGTATATGAGCCCCTGGTGGTAGTAGTTGACGGCATCATCCCTCATCTGGAGGGCGGTGTCCGATGCACCCAGGGCCCTGTCCCACTGCTCCAGGCCAATGAGAGAAACCACTTTCTCCGTGTAGAGCCTTCCGTTGCGGAACTCTGCCCTGATGGCATTCTGCAGATAGGCTACTGCCTCGGAAAAGAACCTTGTCTTCTCCCCGGGGGTGGATTTACCGGCACTGCCCAGCATGTTGCACATGCGTCCGAGATTGTACAGTATGCCGGTATCGTCGGGGGTAAAATTATTTGCCCTCCTGTAATCATCATATGCCAGGCCGATATTGCCTGTCATCTCATATGCCCTCGCTCTCATGACGTAACCGTCAGGTGAGGAGGGATCCTCATCGATGGCCCTGGAGAACTGTGCAATGGCATCCTCCAGCATGCCGTTCCTGACAAAATCCTCGCCGGCCTTTATGTACTTGCGGGCTGACTGGCCGGCAAGGTTCAGGCATGCGATAACAAGCAACATAACAAGAACAACGAATCCTCGCTTCATGATGTTAGGTCCTTTCCCGATAGGGTCTCAAAAATACAAATATTTATTTACTGACAACTAAAAGCAGTTATTAACATTAGTTATACGGAATTCCCTCAAAAATGATACGTGTATTCGAGAATACTTTTCTCAAATTTTACTGCTTCTGCCGGGGTGAAATCCGGGAAGGGATCAGGCACCCCTTCGTTGAATCTGACGGTGCCTGTAAAACGGCGGGCTTCGTCCCACAGGCCGGCTTCCGTAAAGTGTCTTATGATGCAGGCTCCGCCTTCGACGAAGAGTGATTGTATTCCCATCTCGTAAAGTACCGGCAGCATCTCCCCGAGGAAATTGTTATCACCTGAGAGCCTGATCACCCTGACGCCGGGGAAATCTGTCTTTTCATTGCATGTGAAGAGGATAGTCTGTGCTTCGCTGTTGAAGGCAGCCGAAGCGTGATCCATTTCACCGCTGCGGCTGATGATGACCCGTACCGGATTCCTGCCGCTCCAGAAACGGACGGTCAGCTCAGGATTATCTGCGCGTACAGTGCCTCCACCGGCGAGAATAGCATCTTCCGCGGAGCGCCAGCGGTGAACCAGCACACGCTCGACCATCCCGGTGATCCAGTTGGGTTCAGGCGCGTCACCCGGCTTCCTTAGCAGGTCAATGAAGCCGTCGGCGCTGCGGGCCCACTTGAGTATCACATAGGGTCTCTTCTTCTCATGCCAGGTGAAGAAGCGCCTGTTAAGGCTGCGGCACTCATCCTCAGCCACGCCTGTAACCACATCAATTCCTGCTTCCCTCATGCGGGCAATGCCTTTACCTGCCACCAGCGGATTCGGATCGGTGACGCCAACCACCACCCTCCGTATGCCGCTGTTTATTATCAGGTCAGCACAGGGCGGTGTGCGTCCGTAATGCGAACATGGCTCAAGGCTCACATACATTGTGGAGGAAGGTAGCAGTCTGCGGTCGGTGACGGCATTTATTGCATGTACCTCGGCATGTGGTGTTCCGGCCTTGAGGTGGTATCCTTCCCCTATGATCAATCCGTCATGCACCACAACAGCGCCCACCATGGGGTTGGGAGAGGTGTTTCCCTCCGCCATGCTGCCCAGCCTGATGGCGCGCCTCATCCATGTCATTTCTTCGGGTGTGGTCATGAACGCAATTTCCTATCTTTGAATCATGGCCGTAAAGTTACAAACAGTAAGCGAAATAAGCCGCCATATCTTCGGAATGCTTCGGGAGTCGTGGCCTCGGGAGGAGGCCGGGGCGCTGGCCTCCTCCATCATCCTGGAATACACGGGGATGGGCAGGGCTGCGCAGCTTGCCTTCGGTGACCGTAGGCCGGACAAGGCCGCGGCGGAGAGGATCCTTGAAGCCGCCGCCCGGGCCGCGGCCGGAGAGCCGCTTCAGTATATCTTCGGATACACGGAGTTTTGCGGACACAGGCTTGAGGTAGGCCCGGGCGTGCTCATCCCCAGGCCGGAGACCGAGGAGATGACCCTGATGATCATACATGGTAACAGCGGCTTCAAGGGCTCCCTGACCGACCTTTGCACCGGGTCAGGATGCATCGCCATAGCCCTTTCCCTGGCCTTCCCCGGTGCAAAGACCACCGCTACAGACCTCTCCGCCGCGGCCCTGACAATAGCACAAAAAAATATCACCACCCTCGGCGCCTCCGTGACGCTGCTGAAGAGCGACCTGCTCGGTGAAAACCCCGGCAGCGACATACCGGAAAGCAATATAATCGTCAGCAACCCGCCCTATGTCACTGCAACCGAGAAAGAGGCCATGCACCACAATGTGCTTGGACATGAACCCCACGGGGCGCTCTTCGTACCTGACGACAACCCTCTGCTCTATTACCGTGCCATAGCTGAGGTGGCCAAAGAACGCCTGCTCCCGGAAGGAATACTGTGGCTGGAGGTGAATGAAAACCTCGCTGACGAAACCGCCGCACTCCTTGACCCGTCTATCTACAGGCTGGTCCGGGTGATTCGGGATATGAGGGGAAAAGAAAGATTCATCAAAGCTGAAAAAAATGGTTGAAAAAAAAGCGGGAGAGGAACTCCTTCAGAAGGCCATGCATGCCTGTTCAGGAAGGGAGTACTGCATCAGTGACGTCACCGCGCTGCTGGAACGCTGGGGAGCAGCCGATGCGGAGACAAAGGAATGGGTCATCGAAATGCTGAAGAGCGAAAAGTTCATTGATGAGCACCGGTACAGCCGGGCTTTCGTCCTGGACCATTTCAGGCATGATCACTGGGGACGGATAAAGATTACAATGGCGCTGAAACAGAAACGGGTGGATGAGGAAGCCATCGCCTCGGGACTGGAGGCAATTGATGAGGATGAATATCATGAGCTGCTGAAAAAGATACTGACAGACCAGAGAAGAAAGATCAGGGCAAAGAACAGGCTCGATCTGAAGGGAAAGCTTCTCAGGTATGCACTGGGAAAGGGCTTTGAGAGCAGCATGGTCTATGAGGCCATAAATGAGATAATCAGTGAGTGAACCGCAGAAGAGACTGATTCCGGTTAGCATGGACAACAGATGGTGAGTCCGGATAAAATATTTCAGGGATCCGGAATCAGAAGAGACTCAGCCAGGTCAGCCTGAGGAACGGCCAGAACGCCGTGAGGGCCATCACGGATGAGACAACAGCATCTGCCACAGCCACCTGCCTGATGTACCTCACCGGCTTCAGCGCCGCGGCAGCCAGTCCGGCACGCATCAGCAACTGAACTGCAAAGAAGAGGAAAATCCTTATCGAGTGGCTGTTCCACTCCAGAGCTTCATCAATCCTTCCCCGTACAATCAGCGAGAAGGCATGTGACAGTCCGCACGACGGGCAGGGCTCTCCGGTAAGCTTCTCATGTACGCATGGCACGGGATATCTCCCATCATCAGGAGAATAAAAAAGGGAGTAACCCATAATTAGAAGGATTACTCCGGCAAATATCAAATTAAGAAGAATATACTGATTTCCGGGCTGACCCGGCCTGAAGAGGGACCTGCCGGTTTTTTCAGGTATCACCACTCTCCCTGTGTGGTATCCTTTTCAGCACCTTCCTTCAGGGTATCAATCTCTCCCTCAAGCTCCTCAAGCCTGTCCTGAAGGTCACCCTTCTTTGCAGAAGCCTTGATCTCCACGGTCTCATCATCGTTGTTGATCCTGATTGTAACCTCATTGTCGCCGAATTCCTTCTCCAGATCATCGGTCACATCCCTGATAACATTTTCAATATCAGTTGACCAGTTGCCTGATTTGTCGGCAATCTTTCCGAGAACGAAACTCTGGGAGACGGAGATCATAAGAGCTATGATACCAACCACAAGGCCGCCGACAAGCATCCCCTGGTTATTATTTGGCCTGGAGAGGCCCACAATTGCAAGGACTATGGCTATCACTGCGGGAATAACCGCAATCAGACCGACGCACGGAACAACCGCGATCAGAAAGGCTATTATGGCTGTAACCAGGGCTCCGATGCCCACACCCGACTGTTTGCTGGTTTTTTCTTCTTCCATTGGTTCTATTGTTAATTGTTCATCTTTCCCCTGTGAGGATATTTCTTGTATCCTGTTCTAAAGACGTCACAGGAACTTCAATGATGCGTCCGGTTTCGACATTATTTATAAAAAATATAAAGGTAGGCACCCTTTCTATGGCCAGCTCTGAAAAATTTTCCAGGGGAGCCACTTTATTTATGTCTGTGCCGATGAACCTGATTTTCTCTACGGGGAATCCCCACAGGTCGATAATTTTCATGAACCGAGGCACTTCCCTCCTGCTGTCAGGACACCAGGTGCCCATGACTATTGTTATTGTCAGGTCGTCCGTCTTCTGCTCAATCAGCTCTTTCATGACGGCCATGTCAGGCTCGTATTGTGCGAACCCTGCGTGGTACCATTCTGAATGAGGCTGGTTGTTGAACATTGCAGGAGTGATCTCACCCAGCAGCCAGGTGGTGGCATCGCGGAAGTCCCACACATGTGCGGCGGCCTCATCAGGCTTGCCCGCCAGGGCGGCATTGCCGTAGGGCGCTACCTCCGGAACCTGTTCATCGTGTGACGGTTCAGCAACAGCTTCGCCCCTGGCGCGGTCTGCATCCGCGGCCCTGTTTTTCCTGGTTGCACTGCACCCTGCCAGTGCAGCCAGAAGGGTGATGATTGTTATTGTCGCGATTATCCTCATACTGTCTGCAACAGCAAAGATAATATCTGTTTTGCTGTTTTCGACACTGAGGTTCCGGGTCCGAATATGGCAGCCACACCGGCGTCATAGAGGAACTGGTAGTCCTGCGGGGGGATCACCCCTCCGGCAATGACCAGGATATCCTCACGTCCGAGTTTCCTGAGCTCATTTATCACCTGGGGGATAAGGGTTTTGTGTCCTGCAGCAAGGCTCGAGACACCCAGTAGGTGTACATCGTTCTCCACTGCCTGCCTGGCTGCCTCGGCCGGTGTCTGAAAAAGTGGTCCGATATCTACATCGAATCCTATATCGGCATAGCCGGTCGATATTACCTTCGCACCCCGGTCATGGCCGTCCTGCCCCATCTTGGCAATCATTATGCGGGGCTGACGCCCTGCCCTGGAGGCAAACTCGGCAGCCATTGCCTTTGCTTCCTCAAAATCAGAGTCTGACTTGTACTCTGATGAATATACTCCGGAAATTGTTCTGATCACTGCTTTATACCTCCCTGCTACTTTTTCACATGCATATGAGATCTCACCGAGGGTTGCCCTTTTGGAGGCGGCATCCACGGCCAGCTCCAGCAGGTTACCCTCACCGGTACGTGCAGCATGGGTTATGGCCTCCAGCGCCTTACGGCACTCTTCTTCGTTTCTGGAAGATTTCACCTGTGCCAGTCTCTTCAGCTGTGCATCGCGCACCGCGGTATTGTCAACCTCGAGGATCTCGAGAGGATCCTCCTTCTCAAGCCTGTACTTGTTAAGGCCCACAATGGTCTGGGCCCTGGAGTCAATCCTTGCCTGTGCCCTGGCGGCAGCCTCCTCTATCCTCATCTTGGGTATTCCGGACTCGATGGCCTTCGCCATGCCGCCCAGGCTCTCGACCTCTTCAATCAACTCCCATGCCTTACGGGCAATCTCATGCGTGAGCGTCTCAACATAATATGACCCGGCCCAGGGGTCTACCGACTTGCAGATACTGGTCTCTTCCTGCAGGAATATCTGCGTGTTTCTGGCTATCCTTGCCGAAAAGTCCGTCGGCAGTGCGATGGCCTCATCCAATGCATTGGTGTGCAGGCTCTGCGTGTGCCCCAGGGCAGCAGCCATTGCCTCGATGCAGGTACGGCCCACATTATTGAAGGGATCCTGCTCGGTGAGGCTCCATCCTGAGGTCTGGGTATGCGTGCGCAGTGCCAGCGACTTGGGATTTTTCGGATTGAACTGGCTTACAATCTTTGCCCACAGCATCCTTGCAGCCCTCATCTTGGCTATCTCCATGAAGAAGTTCATGCCGCTTGCCCAGAAGAATGAGAGCCTCGGGGCAAATTCATCAACGCTCATTCCTGCATTTACGCCGGTGCGAAGATACTCAAGCCCGTCAGCCAGCGTATAGGCCAGCTCGATATCAGCTGTGGCGCCGGCCTCCTGCATATGATACCCTGAGATGGAGATGCTGTTGAATTTAGGCATCTTCTCCGAGGTATACCTGAAGATGTCTGCGATTATGCGCATCGAGAAAGAGGGCGGATAGATATAGGTGTTTCTAACCATGAACTCCTTCAGGATATCATTCTGGATGGTCCCCTGAAGTTCACTCAGCTTCGCACCCTGCTCAAGCCCTGCAACAATGTAGAAAGCCATCACCGGCAGAACGGCACCGTTCATGGTCATCGATACCGACATCTCCTTAAGGGGTATCTGATCAAAGAGTATCTTCATGTCCTGAACAGAGTCAACAGCCACACCGGCCTTGCCCACGTCGCCCACTACCCGCTCGTGATCAGAGTCATACCCGCGGTGGGTTGCGAGGTCAAATGCCACCGAGAGTCCCTTCTGTCCTGCAGAAAGGTTCCTGCGGTAAAAGGCGTTGGACTCCTCGGCTGTTGAGAAGCCGGCATACTGCCTGACAGTCCAGGGCTTCATTGTATACATCGCAGAGTAGGGTCCTCTCAGGAAGGGAGGAATGCCGGCAGCATAGTTCAGATGCTCCATATCCCTCAGGTCTTCAGCCGAGTAGACGCTCTTGAGGCGTATCTTCTCGGGGGTTTCCCACCGGGGAGTGATGTCATTCTCCTTCTCCCATTTATTTATGTTCCTTGAAGGCACTTTCACCTTCAGCGGGTCAATCTGCGTGAATTTTGGTCTCTTGCTCATCTGCAATCAGTTTATTCCCAGTATCCTGTTGAACATCTGCATAGTCTCCAGCACATTTGATCTGATGCTGATGAAATGTTCCACCCCTTCAGCCTTTAGCTCGTCAGTGCATGGCGGGTTTCCGGCAACAACCACCAGGGCTCTGCCTGCAGTCAGGCTGAAAGCCTCCCTGGCCACAGTGGCATACTCTTCATCAGAGCTGCACAGGACGATTATATCCGCATTTGCATCGAGAGCGGCGGTGACACCGTCAGCCACGCTGTCAAATCCGTTGTTGTCGCGTACATCGTAACCTGCCACCGCGAAGAAGTTGGAGGAGAACTGTGCCCTGGCCCTGCGCATGGCGAGGTCGCCTGTTGTGAGCATGAATGCCAGCGGCCTGCGGCCTGATCCTTCAGTTGCCAGCCTGAGCTTTTCAAACTCATCGGCACCGCGTGCCGCGATTATCGGCCTGACCTCCTGGTCAGGTGAAGGACTGTACTCCGAAAAGAGCCGTTCCGTGTCGTGATTTGTTGCCTTGCTCTCCCTGAAATCAGGATATTGGTTCGTTCCGAGCAATATCTCCTTCCTTCTGGCCATATCAGCCTTGCGGGATGCGGCGGCAGCGCTGATGCGGTCCTGCAGGATCCCTTTTCGCAGTGCGGTAAGAAAGCCTCCATCTTCCTCAATCGCGGTGAACAGTTTCCAGGCCTCCGTTGCAATGAGTGAAGTAAGCTCTTCGATGTAATATGAACCTGCGCCCGGGTCAGCCACCTTATCCAGGTGCGACTCTTCCGCCAGAAGCAGCTGCTGGTTTCGGGCTATCCTCTCCGAAAACTCGTTCGCGCTGCGGAAGACAGCGTCAAAGGGCTCGACGGTGATCGATCCGGCTCCTCCGAGGGCGGCAGACATGGCTTCAGTCTGTGTGCGAAGCATGTTGACATACGGGTCATAAAGCGTCTTGTTCCATCTTCCCGTGACGGAGTGAATTTGCATGAATGCCGAAGCTTCGTTTGCAGCACCGTACTCTTTTACTATTGCTGCCCAGAGCATCCTGGCAGCCCTCAGCTTGGCGATCTCCGGGAAGAAGTCGGGACCGATGCCGAATGTGAACCTCATTGCACCCGCCGCTGCGTCAGCGCTGATGCCTCTTTCAGTTAGTGCAGCCATGTATTCGCTGCCAAGTGACAGCGTATAGGCCAGTTCAGCCACCGGACCCACTCCGGCATTGCTGAAGAGCGTTCCCGCCGGCTCCAGGCACCTGAGTCCCGGTTCCGAAGCACACTCCCTGACAAGATCAGCCAGGTAATCGAGTCCCTCCTCCACTGAGACACACAGCTTGCCGTTTGCGGCCAGCCTGCCCAGCGGATCAGCCGAGACTACAAGGCTTACCTGTTGCATGTCGGCATTGCATGATCCGAGCCATGCCTTCAGGGCTGCCAGAAGCTCCTTCGCCTTACCGGCTACGGAAAAATTCAGCTCCACGCTCTCCGGGTGGATCCCGTTGAGAAGCCTGGCGATGTTCTCCGGCATGACTGTTTCAGGGTCAACAATGACGAAGCCCAGCGAGGTGATGCCTCTCATGAGTATGTCAAGGGCTTTTGCATTTGCGGTGCTATAGTCGGTGACAATGATATCCTGTCTTACAAGCCATCGGTTGCCGGTGACCTGCACTCCGCGGACAAACGGGAAGTCGCCCGGCAGAAGGGCGCTGTGAGGCAGTCCCTCAAGGTCCTCATGCCTGTAGAAAGGCATGACAGAGAGGCCGTCACGGGTTTTCCATACAAGTCTTTTATTGAAGTCGGCACCCTTCAGATCAGCGGTGATCTTCTCCATCCACTCCGCAGTGGAAACGGGCGGAAATTGCCCGAATAATTTCTTTTTCTTATCCATCAGGATCAATGTTGCTGAAGGTTGTAAATTAAATCATTGCAGGGGTTGTAAACCATGCTTTTTATCATGACTTGTTACTCCTTGCCGCCGAACTCCATCAGGTATGCCTTGATAAATTCGTCAATCTCACCGTCGAGAACCGCCTGGGCGTTTCCGACTTCGTAACCGGTGCGCAGGTCCTTGACCAGTTTGTAGGGATGCAGTGTGTATGAGCGTATCTGTGAGCCCCACTCAATCTTCTTCTTGGCCCCTTCGATCTTGGCCTGTTCATCCAGTCTCTTGCGCAGTTCCATCTCATACAGGTGAGACCGGAGGAGGCGGAGAGCGTTCTCCTTGTTCTGCCCCTGGGAGCGCGACTCCTGGTTCTCTATCACCAGGCCTGTGGGAGCATGACGCAGGCGGACGGCTGTCTCCACCTTGTTGACGTTCTGGCCGCCTGCGCCCGAGGAGCGGAAGGTCTCCCACGTTATGTCGGCAGGATTGATCTCAACAACGATATCATCATCCACCAGCGGTGCCACGAATACCGAGGCGAATGTCGTCTGCCGCTTGCCCTGTGCGTTGAAGGGGGATATCCTTACGAGGCGGTGGACGCCGTTTTCGCTCTTGAGGTAGCCGTAGGCGTTTTCGCCCTCGAACTCGAGGGTGACGGTTTTTATGCCGGCTTCGTCGCCGGCCTGATAGTATGCTTCGGTGATCTTGTAGCCGTTTTTTTCGCCCCACATGAGGTACATACGCATGAGCATCTGTGCCCAGTCATTGCTCTCTGTGCCACCGGCGCCGGCGTTGATCTTCAGCACTGCACCGAGGCGGTCTTCCTCCCGCCGCAGCATGTTCCGCAGCTCGAGCCGCTCCACTGCCGCAAGCGACTTCGCGTATTGAGCCTCCACCTCTTCGTCGGATGCCTCTCCCTCCCTGTTGAAATCCCAGAGGACGATCATATCCTCCACGGCGGTGTCAACTGCTGCGAATGCTGTTGTCCAGCTTTTGACGGATGAGATCTCCTTCATGAGTCCCTCCGCTTTCTTAGGGTCATTCCAGAACCCGGCCAAGTGGGTGATCTCTTCCTTTTCCTTGATGATCTTTAACTTGCTGTCGACGTCAAAGATACCTCCTTAACGCATCCCGGCGTTCAACGAGGTCCTGTATCTGGTCATTGGTTATCATGGTCCTTTTAAATTTTTCGCAAAGATACTCATTTTAGGCAAGAGGTCGTACCAGTTAGCAGTAGGCAGTCTCGGTTGGCAGCTTTCAGCAGGTCATAGACCTGCAACTATTGTAGAACCGGCATATCCGGCACAACACTCACCCGACCCTTCATTGCGGCTGTTCGTTGTAACACCTCCCGCAGGAAGATATCGGACTTCCCTGAATCTCTGAAATGGACAAACGGGTTTACATCTTGAATCGTTACACGGTAGTTTTTCCGGCAAGGAATTCTCTCAGAACCGGTACACTCATAATCTTTTTCTTCCCGGCGGCATCCAGTTTGTATCTTTTGTTACCACCAATCAATGATTCAAAAGGAATATCTAGATAACGGTTTAGTATAGTTATCATTTTCAGTGTAAGCGGGCGTCTTCCATTGAGAATTTCTGATGCTCTTGTGTCTCCGCCAAAAAGTGGAGCAATGTCCTTCTGCATCAGATTCATCTGGTCCATCCTGAACCTTATTGCATCAATCGGATCAGGTGCCTTTTTGGGAAATTGCTCATCCTCATAACGCTCAACAAGTAAGGCCAGAACTTCAAGTCTGTCTCCCTTAGATGTACCTGGCTCTATCTGGTCGCTCTCAGAATTCATAAGTTCATAAATACTCCCAACCGCAGCCAGATATTCTTTTTCTGTCTTTATTACCTTAAGATTCATATTTCACCTCTTCAGCATCAATTTTATCATATTCCTTATGTGTCCCGAACCAGACAACAAATACTATCCTTAATTTATACTCAATATCGACTATCAGCCGATATTCATTACCCTTTATATTGAACACAACCCTTTTGGAACTGATTATACTGGCATTCTTATACTTCAACTTCAGTTCTGCCGCATTATTCCAATCTGAGTATTTCACCTCATATATCCAGGCCTGAACAGCTTTTTGTGCATCACTGTACCTGTGTTTCCTGCAATAGCTCTGAAGAGTTGCTGCCTTAATAATTCTCATCCTTTCACAAAGATACAATAAACTTACCAAATAGGGTAACTGCAAATATAAAAATTCCGATTTAACAGTAAATTGAGGAAAAATAAAGTATGCTCTGCCAGGTCCGGTTATTCAGCCTGACTGAGATATTACAATGCAACCGGATGCAAAATCCAAAGGTGCAAGCCAGAACGAGTCAGTCAGAAACCAATCGTTCTCAATATACCCTGAAGCCTGAGAAATAACCTCCTGAGTACACAAACATAGGAAAGCCTGTCGTTTGAACAACCCAGACTGTGACCGTATTGGAAGAGGAAAGTCTGAGTGTTATGCTGCCATTATATCTTCCAGCTGAGTTAAATGAGTTGAAGAGTACTTCTTCCCTGTCGTCTATATTCAATATGACTGTTGCATCAGGAGGTATTCTGAGCGAAACATTAAATGAATAAATACCATCAGTCGGGGGTTTGAATTCCCCCAGGGCCGTTTTGTAGTTTTCACCTATGTTGAAATTTGGCGCTGTGGTAGCATCATCGAAGACAATTTTTACTTTCTGCTCATTAGGAAGACTAACATCTGTGGTATTTACTGCCCTGAAAGCAACTTCAGTATCAAGTTTCACTGTATTGCCCCCGATAATAGATAAGTCCCTTGTATTTCTGTCCCAGTTGAGTTTCTGGTCATCGCTTGCCGGGTCACCGGGAGGTCCCTGTATTCCCGGAAGGCCGGCCGGGCCGGCCGGGCCGCGCTCGAGAGATTTGGCGGCATACAGAGCATAGGGTACTGACAGGAACTGCAGCGTGCCCATTTCAAGAAAGTTATTCTCAAATTTAATATCCACTGTAAGGTAGTGGTTAGCCGTTGACCAGTCTATTTCGCCAAAAGTGCCAAGTACGGGGTCTCCCTTGCCTATTACGAGGGAGAAGACTCCATACCTCGAAGTGGTGACGTCGGTAAAAACTTCCTGGTAAACAACAGGCCCTGTAGGAGATCCAGATTTAATGGAGAATTGGACCTCTATATCAGTGTTGACCAGCTCCTTGCCGCTGTTATCACGGGCAACAGCCTGGTAATTGATGCCCAGGGGGACGGTCCCCTGCGCCGAGACTGCGTGAGCTCCGGCCAGCAGAGTGAGCGTAACCGCCAATATATATGTCATTGGTTTTTTCATGCCATTCGATTTAAAGTCTGTCAATCTTGAATGATCTGTTGATAACGCCGTCCGTACTGATCACATGTACAATGTAAATACCCTTGCTGTAATGAGCAAAACTGACCTGCTCCTTCCAGTCGTGATCCGGATTGAGATCCAGTTCTTTTGTGTACATCAGCGAGCCGGGAAGGCTGTAGATATAGATATTATAGTGCCTTGCAAGCACCCCGTAAACCCTTATTGTGGCCATCCAGGGCCCCTGTGCACTGCTCTCCGTTACCGGGTTGGGAAAGACTTCGGCCCCGTTTCCCTCCCTGTCAGGAAGATCCTGCTTCGGAATAAACCTTGGTTGCTGGAATCCCTGCGACAAATTGTAGAATGAGGGTAGTGAGACCTCTACAGCAGTCTCGCCAACTGTCTGCTGGTATGTAAGCCCGGAATAGGTCACAAGATTACCTGCCGGTACCAGAACCTGGTGCGACAGGTTGTACATCTTCTGCGAAAAGGTTAAGGAGCAGATGAGCAAAAGGAAAACACCGCCGAACAACCGCTTCATATCAAAGGTCCTTTTGTTTTCAGACCCAAAAATAACACTTTTTATACAGAACCGGGCCTGTCGGTTAAGAGTTTAAGGCTTCTGAGCGGTTCGGCGAACCTGAAGAGGAGTGCCAGAACGGCACCAGTCGCCAGTTGCAGGCCACCTGCTGCCATCCAAGCGAGGCTTGTCCGGCGCAGCAGCCATCCGGCCGAGAAAGTGAGCAGTAGCATCAGGATGTATGTAATAATCCTTCCGGCACCAGACAAACGGGCCAGGTTCATCCCGGCGCCGGCAGAACGGGCCAGGTTCATCCCTTCCCCGGCAGACACCGCACCGCTGCCTTCGGTTCCGGCAAACCCGGGCATCGTCCTGCCCACGGCAATCATACAGCCTGCTGCCACCAAGGCCTGGGTCGTAAGGGCGGTAATTGCCGCGCCCGCCGGCCCCGCATAAGGGATGAGAATCCTGTTAAGCGCTATGTTTATGATCATCCCCGCAACCGTTATTGCGCCAAGCAGCTTAAGCTTCCCGGCAGCGGTAAGAACGGTGCTGAAGATATAGGTCGCCCCTACAGGAACCAGTGTTATCATCAGTAACCTGAAGGCATCAACGGCACTCTCTGCCGGAGAGGAGTAAAGGAGATAAAGTATCTCCCGGGGGAATGTCGCAAGAGTCACCGCCCCGATCCCCAGGGGGGCAAGCAGCAGTCGTCCTGCCATCGCGGCAAGGGGACGTATGCCGGCACCGGAAGCAAGCCCTCTGGTCATGATCGGGAGCAGCAATCCCCCGAACATCACCGGGATCATTGCAAGTGCATCGAAGAGGCGGAATGCCTGTGCATAATTGCCGGCGCCGGTGGCTCCGTCAGGCAGGAGCCGTTCGATCATGACCGAGTCGATGCGCCAGTAGAGTGTCATGGAGAAAACAACCGCAGCATAGGGCAGGCCTGTCGCGATAATACTCCTTAACAATGCTGAATCAGGCTTAACCCCGGATACCCCTCCCCTGCGCACAACAATTATGAATGCCATGCACATTACAGCAAAATATGCTGCCGTCTGCGCCCAGATGAACCATTCTATCCTGAATTCCCCTCCTGCTACGCCACCCCAGAGCAGCACTGCGCAGATTATGACCATCAGCAGCCTGTCAGCCACTGATAGCAGGCTGTCAAGGAACAGGTACTGCATGCCGCTGATGTTCGACCGCAGCCAGAGTATCATCGATGCCATCACCTGGTTCAGCATCAGCACAAGCAGGAAGGTTATCTGTCTCTGTCCGTAGCCAAGGGCAAAAGCGACGGCCAGGGTGACAACGAAATAAGCAGCGGTAAGAAGCAGACGCAGCAGCAGCACGTTCCCGAAGTAGAGCTTCACCCTGGAGGGATCAGCGGAAACGGCCCTGTTATTGAAGCCTGAGAGCCCCATGTCAAGCAGCAGGGTGAAAAGAACCGAGAAGCTGAAGAGGGAGAAGTAACTCCCATACGCGGCTTCGCCAACCACGTTCTGCACAGTACGGTCAATGCCAAGGACCCAGAAAGCCTTGACCAGTATGCTCACCGCCAGGAGAAACAGGATATTGATAAGGAACTTTCGCCTCAAATCAGTCTGCCTTCAGTTAAAGAATGAATGCCAAATTATAAATTAATTGCCACATTTGTAATCAGGAAGTGGCAGCGAAAGATGATCATTGCAATAAATGCACGCACACTCAGGGCAATGCCCCATGACGGTATCGGGTGGTTCACCCTCGAGGTTGTAAGGAGGATGGTTGAGAATCACCCTGAGCACCGGTTTGTGCTTATCGGAGACAGGAGGTACCACAGGGTGCCGGCGACAAGCGGGAGGCATGACGAGAGTTTGCCGGCTGCGAATGACGTGATACATGAAAGGTTGCCGGCAAGAGGAGACACTCAGGATGAGCATCTGCGTGCTGCAGATGACAGGAAATACGAAGGGTTTCCGGCTGAAGGCGGGAATATTGAGTATGTGACTCTCCCGCCCCGGACAATTCATCCTCTGCTCTGGCATGTATGGCACGAATACCTGCTCCCACCCGTGCTCCGGCGTGTTGGGGCGGATCTGTTCATTGCTCCTGACGGGATGATGCCTCTGCGAACGGACGTGCCCTGCATACCCGTCATCCACGATCTCAATCACGAGCACAGGCCCGGAGACATCCCCGGCCGCGAGAGCCGTTACTACCGGCGGCGATTCCCGCTCTTCGCGAAGAAGGCGGAACGCGTGGCAACCGTCTCGCACTTTTCGGCATCAGACATTGCAGAGAAATACGGCATCAGTCCGGATAAGATCGATGTGGTTCCCAACGGTGTTGCGGACATCTTCACCCCTCCTCTTCCCGGCGAGGCGGAGGAGACGCGCAGGCAGTACACCGGTGGCAGGCCTTACTTCCTTTTTGTGAGCAACTTCTCGCCTCGCAAGAATATCGAGGCGGTGATCAGGGCCTTTGAGACCTTCAGGCGCAACGGTGCCGGTGATCATGTCCTGCTTCTCGCAGGGCGAAGGCTTTATCTGACGCAGGAGATGGACAGGCACCTGGAGGCATCGCCCTATGGCAGGGACATCCTCTTCACCGGCTCGGTGACCCGCGATGTGCTTCGCCGGCTTTACGGCGGTGCGGAGGCACTGACCTTTGTGCCGTGGCTCGAGGGGTTCGGCATACCCGTAGTGGAGGCGCAGCGGTGCGGGACACCGTGCATTCTGTCCGACAGCTCATCACTCCCCGAGGTCAGCGGCGGCGCGGCGCTCTGCGTCAGCCCCGCTGACGCAGGTGCCATAGCCGAAGCTATGGCACGCCTCGTCACCGATGGCGCGCTGCGCCGCCGCCTGTCCACCGAAGGCCATACCAACTCCTTCAGGTACACCTGGGAAACCGCCGCTGAAGAAATGTGGAAATCCGTCATCAAAGCTACAGGGGGAACCGCCTGATGCTCAAACCGTTCTTCAAAGACGGCATCCTAGAGGCCGGCTGCGACGAGGCAGGACGCGGCTGCCTGGCAGGACCTGTCTACGCAGCCGCAGTCATCCTCCCCAAACGATACCGCAACAGGGAACTAAACGACTCCAAGCAGCTTACCGCCCGTCAGCGCGAACGGCTGCGCGAAGAGATCATATCCGCAGCCACGGCATGGTGCATCGCCTCATGCTCCAACACGGAGATAGATTCAATGAACATCCTGCGCGCATCCATTACCGCCATGCACCGGGCAATAACAGGGCTGGAGGTCAGACCCCTGCTCCTGCTGATCGACGGCAACAGGTTCTATACCTATGAAGACATCCCCCATCAAACGGTAATCCGCGGCGATGCCACCTACCTCTCAATCGCCGCAGCATCAGTACTGGCAAAAACGGAACGTGACCACCGGATGGAAGAACTTGACGCTCTCTATCCCTGTTACGGCTGGCGCCACAACAGAGGTTATCCCACCGCCGACCACCGAAAAGCCCTGGCAGAATTCGGCCCCAGCCCCTGGCACCGCCTCTCCTTCAATCTCATCGAACGTCAGGGAGAACTTCCTTTCCTGTAAAAGGACAAAAACATGCCCGCCCCCGCCGGCACCAGCCTTGACTGCCTGGCGGGGAACTCCCTTTCTTATAAAATGTTAAAATCAGGTTCAGTAAAAACGGATTTTGATATCTTTGGTCCTTCGCAAAAATTAACAACACAATAAACCATGAGAAAATTTTTAGCAATTCTTGTTATCCTTGTAACATTCACTGCCTCACAGGCGAGGGCTGATGAAGGGATGTGGCTTCTGCCGCTGATTGAAAAGCTCAACATCGGAACCATGACCGAGATGGGGCTCAAGCTGACAGCAGAAGATATTTACAGCATCAACCAGGCTAGCCTTAAAGACGCCATCGTTATCTTCGGAGGCGGCTGCACAGCCGAGATCGTCTCTCCGGAGGGCCTCCTGCTTACCAACCACCACTGCGGTTACGGCCAGATCCAGAACCACAGCACCGTTGAGCATGACTACCTCAACAACGGCTTCTGGGCCATGTCAAAGGAAGAAGAACTCCCCAACCCGGGCCTGAGCGTCACCTTCCTCGTGCGTATCGAGGATGTAACCTCCAGGGTACTCGGCAAAACCACCACCGAGATGACCGAGGCTGCACGTCGTGATGCCGTCATGTCCGAGAGCTCAGCCATCGCCGCAGAAGCAACAAAGGGAACCCATTACAACGCCCGCGTTTCATCCTACTATAGCGGAAACCAGTACTACCTCCTCGTATATGAGGTCTATTCGGACGTGAGACTCGTGGGCACACCCCCCAACTCAATCGGGAAATTCGGACATGACACCGACAACTGGATGTGGCCCCGCCATACAGGCGACTTCAGTGTATTCCGCGTATACATGAGTCCTGACGGCAAGCCGGCACAGTACTCGAAGGACAATGTTCCCCTCAAACCGAAACACTACCTGCCTGTATCAATCAAGAACCTGCAGAAGAATGACTTCGCCATGGTGATGGGTTACCCCGGCGGCACCACCAGGTACATGACATCATACGAGGTTGACGAGGCGATGAAGATCACCAACGCCAACAGGATAAAGATTCGCGGGAAGCGCCAGGAGATATGGATGAAGGATATGATGGCCGATCCGAAGGTAAATATCCAGTATGCCTCCAAATATGCAGGTTCATCAAATTACTGGAAGTTCTCCATCGGGCAGAATGAAGGTCTGACCCGTCTCCGCACGGCAGAAAAGAAAGCCGCCTTCGAGGCAGAATTCATGAAGTGGGTCAATGCAGACCCGGCACGCATCGCAAAATACGGCGATGCACTGCCGCTGATTGAAAATGCCGTTAAGGGAAGAGCCGAAAAATACAATGCCCTGCAATATATCACAGAGGTATTCAGAGGTTCAACCGAACTGATCAGCTTCACCAGCCAGATGACAATGCTCGAGGAAGCCCTTGCATCAAAAGATAAGGAACGGACTGACGGTCTGATCAGCAGGATGAAGAGAGGTCTCGCAGGATTCTACGAAGAGTACAATTCCCCGACAGACCAGGCAGTGACAAAGGCAATGATCAAGTTGTACAGGGAAGATATTGATGCCGTGTACTGGCCTTCGTTCTACAGGCTCATCGACACAAAGTTCAAGGGCAACGTGGACGCCTTCGTTGATAACATGTTTGCGAAGTCGATTTTTGCCTCACAGGAGAAGCTCAAGGCATTCCTTGATGCACCCAGTCTGAAGGTTCTTCAGAAGGATCCCGCATATGTCGTTGCCAAATCGATCAACGACGTGAGAGCATCACTGCAGAAGGATCTGGAGGGTTCGTCTGCCGATCTTTCAAAGGGACAGCGTCTCTACCTGGCCGGTGTAATGGAATACCAGCCTGACAAAACGCAGTATCCTGATGCCAACTCCACAATGAGGCTCACCTACGGAAAAGTCCTGGATTACTATCCGTATGATGCTGTTCATTACAACTGGTACACAACCCTTGACGGCGTAGTCCAGAAGTACAAGCCGGGCGATTATGAATTCGACCTGCCGCAGAGGCTGATTGACCTGAATAGCCGCAGGGAATACGGCCGATATGCAGCTCCCGAAGGTCACCTTCCCGTATGCTTTATCACGGACAATGACATCACCGGTGGCAACTCCGGCAGTCCTGTCATCAACGGTAACGGTGAACTTATCGGCCTGGCCTTTGACGGCAACTGGGAAGCCATGACCGGCAACATCGCGTTTGAGCCTGACCTGCAGAGGTGTATCAATGTTGACATCCGCTATGTACTGTGGGTGATTGACATCTACTCAGGGGCAGGATACCTGCTCAATGAGATGGATATCAGGAATTAGGCAGAAGGCAATAGTGCTGGCATCCTTGTGCCAGTCAGATCTGCACTATTCTATTCCTGAAATTATACCATTCAGAAAGGGGTTTCATGCCGGAACCCCTTTTCACTATTGCCTATTGCCTCAAAAAGAGTACTTTTGCAAAAATTTCCGCATGCACCTCAATTTTCTTGACATAATAGCAAGCTTCATGGTGCTCTTCGCAATCATCGATATACCCGGATCAATTCCTATAATTCTGGATATCAAGGCAAAGAGCGGTAATATTCATCCGTTGAAAGCCACACTGGTCTCCCTTGCAATATTTCTCTCCTTCCTCATCTTCGGTGAGAAGCTGCTCAGCATCTTCAGCATTGATGTGGGCTCCTTCGCCATAGCCGGTGCCTTTATAATATTTCTCATCGGCACGGAGATGGTTTTGGGAGCGGAGTTCTTCAAGCATGACTCCCCCGGGGGAGGAACAATAGTACCTATAGCCTTCCCCCTCATAGCGGGTGCCGGTTCCATTACAACCATCCTGTCTCTGAGAGCTGAATACGCGACAATAAACATTCTCATTGCCCTTCTTCTTAACATGGTAATTGTTTTCCTGGTGCTAAGGCTTACCACCAGGATTGAAAGACTACTCGGTCCTACGGGACTGCATATTCTCAAGAAGTTCTTCGGCATTATCCTGATTGCCATAGCCATCAGGCTTTTCCTGAACAATACCGGAATCACGCTGCCTGAATGAATCAGGAGGTAACCATCTATACCGACGGTGCCTGCAGTGGTAACCCGGGGCCCGGAGGCTACGGTGTGGTGATGCTTTCCGGAAGGCATCGCAAGGAGCTCTCTGAAGGATTCCGCCTTACCACGAACAACCGCATGGAACTGCTGGCGGCAATCAGGGGCCTCCAAGCCCTCCGGCATGAAGGACTGACTGTAAAACTCTATACTGATTCACAGTACCTGGTCAATGCCGTCAACAAGGGATGGCTCTTCAACTGGGAACAAAAGCGTTTTGCAAAAAAGAAAAACCAGGATCTATGGCTCAGCTTTCTGGATGTTTACCGGAAGCACCGGGTGACACTGATATGGGTCAAGGGTCATAACAATAACCCTGAGAATGAGCGGTGTGACCTCCTGGCGGTAGCCGCTTCAAAGGGGCCAGACCTGAAAGAGGATGAAGGCTACAAGGTAGACAGTGAGGCAGAGGAGCTGATCTGAAAGGGAGGAAGCATTTTCAAATTCTTAAAAAATAATGTAATTTTCGCTCAAATTGGGGAGAATGAAAAGTTTCATACATAAAGCCACTGATCTTACACCTGAGATAATACTGGCACCTGCTGAGAACAGGTTCGTCATCTCCGGCAAGTCGGCACCTGAAGATGTGAGGGGTCTTTATTACCCTGTGATAGAGTGGATGGAAGAATTCGCCGGTGAAGTAAGGAGAGGGCACAACTTTACCGATAAAACACCTCTGCTACTGAAACTTGACCTGGAATACTTCAACTCATCCTCGGCCAAGTTCCTGTTTGACATCTTTTCCCAGCTCAGGGATCTTAACAACGAAGGAGTCCCTGTCACAGTGGAATGGCATTATGACGAGGAGGACATTGATCTCCGGGAGGCCGGTGAAGACCTCTCACTGCTCTGTGAGATGCCTTTCAAATATTGTCCCAAGGCAGGATGAATCCTTTGAGAGGGCCGGAGGAACTGTACACTCTGCTTGACACTCTGCAGATACAATATGATTATATAGAGCATCCTCCCGTGCCAACGGTTGAGGAGGCGATGAAATACTGGGAAGGTATTGATTCCGGCCACTGCAAGAATATTTTCTTCCGAAACCACAAGGGCGACAGGCATTACCTTGTGATTCTCCACCACGCATCCAAACTTAACATCAGGGAACTGGAACAGAAGCTCCGTCAGGGGAAGCTCTCCTTCGCCTCCGACAGGAGACTGATGCAATACCTCGGGCTCACCCCCGGTTCAGTCTCACCCTTCGGTCTGATAAATGATCATACCCGCCATGTCCATCTTTTTATTGAGAAAACCCTGCTCGGCTATGAGCGTCTGTCGTTTCATCCAAACACCAACACGGCATCCCTGATAATCCCCCGGGAAGGATTGTTCAGGTTCCTGGCGCATACCGGGAACAGCTACGAATTCATCTGATCACTTTCCGGCTGTTATCATTCCTGCGCCATTCACCGGCTTTAATCCGCCATCGGCCGGAATCAGGTTTCAATTTTCCTGGGGAAACCTCCGGAGATGCAGCATAATGCGACCGATGTCAGTCTTTATTCCGGACTTGCATTTTAAATTAAACCCTTTTACGCCATGAAAAGAACTGCATTATTAATTGCAATGCTCGTGTCATGTACACTGGCCGGCGCCCAGGACACGATTCAGAAAAGAACCTACAGTGCCACCTACACTACCGCTCCCCCTGTCATTGACGGCTCAATAGAAGACGAGGCCTGGCAGAAAGGCACCTGGCAGGGAGAATTCACACAATTCGAGCCCAGAAACGGGGCCGCACCTTCTCAGAAAACGGAGTTCGTCCTGCTCTTTGACGACAACAACATCTATGTCGCTATCAAGGCATGGGACACCAATACGGACAGTATCGTCCGCCGTATCGCCCGCAGGGATAACGGCGACGGTGATTGGGTCGGGATAGGTCTTGACAGCTACCATGACAAACAGACCGGTTTCGCCTTCACTACAAATGCGGCAGGAGTCAAGAATGATTTCATCTGGTCACGTGACGGGCAGGTTGAGGATGACACCTGGGATCCCATATGGTATACAGGCTCAAAACTGTATGACTGGGGCTGGGCTGCCGAAATGAGAATCCCCCTCACACAACTCAGGTTCAGGATCACAGATGACGGAGTATGGGGAATAGAGGTTTTACGCCGGCTCTTCCGGAACCAGGAGTTGTCTGTATGGCAGCCTATTGACAGGAATGCATCAGGCATCGTACATAACTTCGGCAGCCTGACAGGTCTGACAGGTATCAAACCGAGGAAACAGGCTGACATTACCCCCTTCGTTGTAGGAAGTCTCGAAACCTTTGAGCATGAAGCAGGAAATCCGTTCTCAACCGGTACGGCATGGAAGTACAACGCCGGGATGGATGCCAAGTTCGGAATCACAAACAATATGACTCTTGACCTTACTGTCAATCCGGATTTCGGACAGGTTGAGGCAGACCCCTCCGAGGTCAACCTGACTGCCTACGAAACATTTTTTGAAGAGAAGAGACCCTTCTTTATTGAGGGAAACAATATAACCAGTTTCCGTACCGGCCTCGGCGACGGAGACCTGGGTTTTGACAACCTGTTTTACTCCAGGAGAATCGGACGAAGTCCGCACCTTTGGGCCGATACCGAGGAAAACGAGTATTCAAAAATGCCAAGGGTGACACCCATTATAGGCGCCGCCAAGATCACCGGCAAAACCCCTGACGGGCTTTCGGTAGGTATTGTGGAAGCCATTACTGCTGAAGGGAAGGCAGAGATCGACTCCCTGGGTGAAAGATCATGGCAGACTGTGGAGCCGCTGACCAATTACCTTATTTCAAGGGTGATGAAAGACTTTAACGGAGGCAAGACCGTTATCGGCGGTGCCTTTACAAACACCCATCGCTTCCTGGATAATACCGGAATTGATGGTCTGGTACGCAATGCGAATACGGCGGGAATCGATTTTACACAGTATCTCGACAAGGACCGTGAATGGTTTGTTTCAGCCACTGTAGCCGGGAGTAACCTTACCGGCAGCAAAGAAGCAATAGAAAACCTTCAGCGCTCATCGGTACATTATTTTCAAAGGCCTGATGCAGATTACGTGGAAGTTGATCCTGACCGCACCTCACTCAACGGCTTCGGCGGCAACATCCAGGCGGGAAAAGCAGGCGGACACTGGAATTTCATGACCTTCATGTATATGAAATCACCCGGTCTGAACCTGAATGATGTTGGCTACCTCCAGAGTGCCGATGCAATCATCACCGGGCTCTGGACTGCCTACAGGTTTGATAAGCCCTTCAGTATCTTCAGGCAGATAAGGCCCAATGCGAACTACTGGACAGGCTGGGATTTCGGGGGAACCCACATGTTCACGGGCGGAAACCTGAGTGTCTATGTGCAATTCAAGAACCTGTGGTGGACAAATATCGGAGGCAATTATGAGGGGAATTCCGTCTCAAACAGCCTCCTCAGGGGAGGACCATCCATGCTCCGGCCTTCATCCGTTAACGGGTGGTTCAATCTTGGCACAAACAGCTCCAGGAAGGTCTATGCCACAGTGTGGGCGAATGCAGCCCGCGGAAGTGAAGATGTCTCGGAGAGATATTCTGCAGGGATGGACTTCACTGTAAAGCCCGGGCAGTCGTTCACCGCTTCAATCAACCCTTCCTATTCAAAAAACCGCAATGATATCCAATATGTTACCCAAACTGACCACGGAGACCGCTACATCCTTTCACAGATCAACCAGCAGATTGTAAGCATGTCCCTCAGAATGAACTACAACATCACACCGGACCTTACCATCCAGTACTGGGGACAGCCATTCCTGGCTGCCATGGACTACAGTAAATTCAAGGCTGTCACCGACCCCGGGGCTGAGAAGCTGGAGGACCGGTACCATCTGATAACGGACGCAGAGACAACATACGACGCTGACGGGAATCGCTACAACATCGATGAAAATCTTGACGGCACCGTTGATTACAGTTTTGACAATCCGGACAACAACTATGACCAGTTTCTCTCAAACCTGGTTGTCCGCTGGGAGTTCAGGCCGGGATCAACCCTGTTCCTTGTATGGTCACAGACACGGAGCTACAATGACTCCACAGGTTCATTCTCCCTCGAACAGAATCTCAACAACCTTTACACCTCGGAGAAACCCTATGATGTTTTTCTTATAAAGTTCACATACCGTTTTGGTTTGCGGTAATCACCGCAGATTGCAGGTCCCGGAGAGCGGGGGGCGTGAATCCCTCCGCTCTTTTTGTGCACTTTATCAGCAGTAACTATTGCGGGTTCAGATTTTTCTTAAATTTGTTCTTCCTTACTGTCCTGAAACCCCTTGCAATGAAAAGTGTACTACTGGTACTGCTGTCAACTGTGTCTCTCCTTCTGCCCGCCCAGGAGTACGAAAAGAGAGTATACACTGCAGCACGAACTGATGCTCCTCCCGTAATAAACGGTGAACTCGATGATGCTGCCTGGGCCGAAGGTGAATGGTCAGGCGATTTCTGGCAGTATGAGCCAGCCGAAGGCGCCCCTGTAAACCAGAAGACTGAATTCAAGCTCCTGTATGATGACTACAACATATACATTGCCGTCAGGCTCTACGACACCGCACCTGACAGCATTGTGTCGCGCATGACAAGGCGTGATGATATTGACGGAGACCAGGTAACCGTAGCATTTGATTCATATTTTGATCAGCGTACTGCCTTTGGCTTCGGTGTGAGCGCCTCCGGCGTAAAGGGTGATCTCATCTGGACCGATGACGGAATGAGCGAGGATGAGACTTTTGACCCGATATGGTACGTGAAGACTGCCATATATGACTGGGGCTGGGCTGCAGAGATGCGGATACCCCTGACACAGCTCCGTTTCTCAGAGAAGCCTGAACAGATATGGGGATTCGAAGTCATCAGGAATATCTATCGCAACGCGGGAACACATATGTGGCAGCCAATTGCCAGGAACGCATCCGGTGTGGTACACAATGCAGGCTTGCTTAAAGGTCTGAACAATATTAAACCCCGCAAGCTTTTTGACCTGACTCCCTTCGGTGTGTCAAGCCTCGAGACGTATGAGGGAGAGGAAGGGAATCCATGGAAGGACGGAAGCAATGTAAGGGCAAATGCAGGGCTCGATGCCAAGATCGGAGTCACAAACAACATGATCCTCAGCCTCTCAATCAATCCTGACTTCGGCCAGGTGGAAGCTGACCCGTCTGAGGTGAACCTGACTGCATTTGAAACCTATTTCAGTGAGAAAAGACCGTTTTTCATTGAGGGGAGAAACATAACCTCCTGCGGCCTGGGCATAGGTGACGGTGACGAGGGTAATGACAACCTGTTTTATTCAAGAAGAATCGGTAAAAGGCCTTCACTGGGCTACACACCCTACGACAATGAATTCGCATGGACTCCATCATTCACCCCGATTATCGGAGCAGCAAAACTTACCGGTAAGTCAGCCGGCGGGTTTTCCATAGGAGCGATAGAGGCAATTACGGCTAAAGTGAATACCCGTATTTATAATGAAATTACCGGAGAAACAACATACCGCACCGCGGAGCCATTGTCCAACTTCGCAGTCGGCAGGGTACAGAAAGACCTGAACGGCGGAAAAACAATAATCGGCGGAATGGTTACAAGCACAATCCGTCAGCTCGACGAAACCACTGAAGGCCGCTTCCACAAATCAGCCACTACAGGGGGACTTGACTTCACACAGTATTTTGGCAATATGAACTATATGTTCAGGTTACGTACCGTTTTCAGCAACGTCACCGGGACTGAGGAAATGATTGCACGGACCCAGCGTTCAGTAATCCACAATTTCAACCGTCCGGGCTCCGATTATACGGAATATGATCCGACCCGCACATCACTCTCCGGAACCGGTGGCAACCTGATGGCAGGCAAAATAGGCGGCAACTGGCAGTTTCTCTACCTGTCAGCCTGGAAATCCCCGGGCATGGAACTGAATGATGCAGGCTACATGCAGGTTGCTGATCAGTACCTTGGTGTTGGTGTGATCAACTACAATATCTACAAGCCGTTCAGCATATTCAACAGCATGCAGTTCGGAACAAACCTCATTCACCTGATGGATTTCGGGGGAAGCACCAATGTTATGGGTATCTCAGGATCATGGTCCGCCCGTTTCAAAAACCTCTGGAGCACATTTATCAGCGGACAGATCAACAGCAAGGAGAAAGACAACCTGATGCTCCGCGGAGGCCCGACGATGAAGATGCCGGGGAACATGTACATCGGCGGTGGAATAGACACAGACTCACGGAAAAAACTCAGCGGGGAGATCGACTTCTCACTGCACCGGACATTCAATGACGTGAGCACCTCTTACAGCTACAGCCTGGAAGTTGAGTACCGCCCAATCAACACACTGACATTCAGCATAGAACCGGAATGGAGCAGGACAATGAACCGTCTTCAGTATATCACTACCCAGTCACTGACCAGTGGAGTTTACACCCCGAGATACATCTTCGGCTCAATAGACCAGAAAATCCTGAGTATGTCCCTCAGAGTCGACTATAACATAACCCCGGACCTTACAATTCAGTATTGGGGCCAGCCTTTCTTCGGATCAGGTAAATACAGTGAGTTCAAACGGGTAACCGATCCGGTTGCAGATCAGTTCGCTGACAGGACCGAGACCTTCAGCCCGCCACAGATTGAATACAATGCCGGAGACAATTATATTGGCATCGATGAGAATATGGACTCATGGGTTGATTACTCCTTCAGTATTCCGGATTTCACGGTAAGTGAGTTTCTTCATAACCTGGTTGTGCGCTGGGAGTTCCTGCCAGGCTCGACAGCCTACCTGGTCTGGTCGCAGACACGTGAATACTCAACCGGTGACGGACTGTTCGACTTCGGGTCACAGGCTGTAAGGCTGTTTGGCGACACCAAACCTCATAACGTGTTTCTTTTAAAGTTTTCCTGGAGATTCGGGCTATGATAAACGATACCTGCAGCTGGCCCTCAGGCGATCCCCTTATGATAACTTTTCATGACAGGGAACTCAGGAAGAGAGGTTTCACTTTCGTGGGTTCAACAATCTGCTACGCCTTCATGCAGGCAGCCGGCCTGGTAAATGACCACCTGGTAAGCTGCTTCAGACACTCGTTAAAAAATATACCCTAGCTCCAGTGTGATAAACCTTCCCGGGCAGATAGCCCCTTTGCTGTCATAAAACTTGGTGTCGAGTACATTCTGCACCCCCAGGTCAACAGTAAGCTTCCCCAGGAAAACCCTCGACAGCTTCAGGTCAACTGTGATGTATGCCGGGTAGCGGTCACTTCCGATCACCTCGTCAAAGACATTCTGGTCATTGGCCCACATTGTTCCCTGGTACCTCGTCACAAGACCGGCGTTGACAAACCGGTTATTCCACCGCGCCGAAAGGGAGAGGGTTGATGACGGTACATCCGTAAGATGGTTTCCCGTCAGGTCAATCGGGTCTGCCGCATCGAGCGGCCTGTAGTCAGATATCACCGAATAGCTGTATCCGCATGAGGCACTGAGCATCAGGGCCGGGGTAACGGGCCAGCTGAGCTCCGCCTCCGCACCGCTTATCTCAACCAGAGGGATGTTAGTACGTACAAGTATCGGCCTGAGGCCATAGCCCATGTCAATTGAGTCACCCGTGTTTACATAATAGAGGAAGTCTCTGCCCTGAGAATACCATACTGACAAAGAGGCTCTTAGCTTTCCCTCAAGGGTGAAGTCGGCCCCGGCTTCGATATTTGCCAGGTATTCCGGAGAGGCATCGGGACTGGCAAGCTTGAATCCGCCCCTGATTCGGCCTGACCGGCAGAGGTCATCGAGCACCGAGGGACGGAATCCCCGTCCGGCAGAAACGTATATTCTGTTGCCTGCTGACGGGGTATAGTTCAGTGCCAGTTTCGGGCTGAGTGCACCCCACGTCACATTATCCATGTCACGGTCCTCAATGTTCCTCATGAAGGCCGTCTCTGCTGACGGAGTATCGATAAAGAAAGCACCGTCGCGAAACATCGAAAGATCATACCTGAGGCCGGCGGTGAGGGCAAGGCGGTCAGACACCAATGAGAAGGCATCCTGGAGGTAAATCCCGGAGCTGATCATCCTGCCGCGATTATAAACGATATCAGTAGAGGTGTAATAAACGTCAGCGGCATCCACGCTTCCCGCTTTCAGGTCTATTCCCGCTGAGAGCCTGTGACGGTTGCCGGCCTTCCATGTCACGGAAGATAGAAACCCTGCATCAACCCTCTCTGAGAGCACGTTGTACCAGGTATAATCGTCCTTCAGGTACTCATTGACCTTCCTGTAGTCCTCACTAAGCCAGAAAAGGCTCACATCAGCAGAAAGGCGTTTGCGTTCAAGGCTGTACCGGGTTCTGAACTGGTATGTGTCATGGTCAGTGGTGTTGCCGTGAGGCTGCCAGACCAGCTCGCCGGTACCGCGCCGGTCATTATAGGCAATGAAATCGGCCTCAAGGAACTCCCCCTTCCGGAACGAATAACCTGTCTTGAAGCTGGCTGAATACTCCTGCATGTCTGATGGCACCACATACGGATTGGCGGCCTGGTCAAACTCCGACTGCGTTATGTAACCGTCGCTCTGGCGGTAGAAGCCGTTAAGCTGGTAATAGAATCCCTTATCCTCTCCGGGATTCAGCTTCTGTCCAAGGCTGATCCTTCCCATGAAGGTGTTGTAGGTGCCGTAGCCCGCGGTGACCTTCCCTGATAGTGCACCGCCGGGTCTGCGAGTGATAACGTTGATGGCTCCGCCCATGGCATTGCTGCCGTACATTGACGAAGCGGGCCCCTTGACCACTTCAATGCGTTCCACCATAGCCGGGTCCATCAGGTTCCAGTTGACAGATCCTCCGTCCGACTTGTTTACCGGCACCCCGTCGATCATAACCAGTACCCTTGCCTGTTCGTTGCCGCTGAGGCCGCGCATGGTGACGCTCGATTTGTGAGAAAAGATACCGAATGACCGGCTTATGGTAAGCCCGGGCACGGTTGACAGCAACTCATCAATGGTGGCTGCCGGCCTGGAGGCAATTGCTGCGGAACTGATCAGGGTGACCCTTGAAGGCACATCTGCAATGCGGCTGGCCCCGCGGTTGGCGGTGACAACAACGGCTCCCGCATCGATAAGATCCTCCCCGAGGGCGAAATCAATTGTCACCGTACCCCCGTCCTTAACAGTCACCGTTTCACTATCTGCAATATAGCCGAGAATCCTCGCCTCCACCGTATGTGTTCCGGCAGGCACCCTGTCAATCATGAACCTCCCGTCATTGCCGGTAGTCACTCCCCTCGTGCCATCCAGGATGACAGCAGCGTTTGCCAGGGGACGCTCTTCCGGAGCGCCGGTGACTCTCCCGGTAATTGTACCCTGGGCAGAGACACCGGCGGCAACAGCCAGAAGGAGTATTGCAAATATTATAAATCGTGCGATCTTCACTTTTTGACTTTTTATTTGATTCTATTTCTGGATCTTCACCGCTATCTCCATCTCCCCTGAGGGTGTCTCGTCAGCACGGATGACCCTGATGAGCCCATACTTGCCATCAGCGGTACGAAAGGGCACCACCTTGCCCGTATAGGCAAATTTCGACTGACCGCTGACGCTTCCCGTACGGTATGCGTTGACCAGCAGACTGTCGTTGGCAGCCAGCTCGAACTGGGCAGGTGTGACCAGGTTGTTGTCAGACGAATAATAGTCATACATTGTCTGGTTCCGTACGCTCCACGACCCGAAGAGTGGATAGTATGTAAGCGCTGAGGAGTAGGCGGGACTGGTGAGTGTGGGTGATGAAATGCCGGAGGTAAGGTACCAGAAGGCAGCTATGTCAATCTCTGCCTCGTGACCTGCCACTCCGTCGGCATCATATACATTGCCGGTGTGCAGGTCGACGAAATGAGGCAGTGAGATGTTGTCCTGCAACCCGATCTTTACGGAAGGATGATAGCTGATTTCGCCCCAGGCCGAGCCGGCGCCCTTAAGCACTGTAAGGGATGCAGAGGCAGTATCACGATGGGAGTTCATCACTGAGAAGACCCACTTTTCAACCTGGCCGTATCCTCTTGTATAGCTAATAGTGGTGTCAAGGCCTCCGTATTCAATGAACATGCCCCGGTCAGTCTCGGTGATTGTTACCCCGTCAGAAATTCTCCGGACAACGAGGTTGGTTATGGCTCCGCCCCCGCCGGAGACTGACAGTCCGAACCGGAGGGTTCCTCCGGGTGCCACCGCTGAGCCGTCAGCAGTGAAGGCACTGCCCGTTCTTAGCAGTACCAGCGGTGTGGTCTCCTGCTCCTCATCAGTACAGCCGGCCAGGGCCAGAAGGAGTATAAGCGCTGCTGCCTTAACCCTTAAGAACATAACCATTCTATTTTGTCTTGATGAGGAAGGTGACGGTACCGTTGGTGCCCTGTGTAACTGCCGTTGCATGGAGGAGTCCGTAGGTGCCATCCTGTGTCTTGAATGCCCAGACCTGGCCCACCTGAACATCCTTCGCTTTTTTGCGGGCATTATCAGTATCAAACGATGTCTCAATCAGGGCATCACCGTCCTGAACGGCTTCAAACTGGGTTGCCGTCAGGGATGTCTGAAAGAAGTATGTGGTGTTCTTTATGGTCCAGTTGTCAGGAATATCATCTCCGGTGAAGATATCCCTGATGCCTGAGCCCGGTGATGCCAGCGCAATGTTGTTACCGGTCTCGGCCTCATAGAAGCAGAATATATCTATCGTAGCAGCATTGTCAGCCGCCTGGCTCATGGTGTATGTTTTATCCAGGGAAACCGAATAGAATCCGGGAACTGTTGTATTCGCCTGTGCACCAATGGTAACTGAAGGATCCTCCTTATCCTTTTCACATCCTGAAATTATCACCGCTGCCAGCGGCAGAAGAATCAAAAGGGCAAACCTTGCTTTCATAAAATTTCTGTTTTAATCTGTTATGCATTTATTTTCATATCGCTGACAAAGATAATATGCGGTCTTCACAAATAAATGATTCATATCATGAATTTGTGTTTTGTTAAACATTTGTGGTACAATTTTTGATGTTTACAAGCTTAGAGGCGCCTCTTCATTCAATTTATAAACTTAAATCTTGAATTATGAAGAGGATTAAAGAAAAGGTACCCGGGTTTGATGATATTATCTTCCGGGACCGTAACAAGGAGTACGGTGCCTATGACCTGCGCAGGCGGTATGCCTCCACTATGAGCATCTCACTCGTGGCCGGACTACTGATTGGCGCCTCCTTTTTTCTGGTGCCCTATTTTGCCTACAATCCGATGGAATATGAGCCGGGCGGCAGGATTAATGTGATTGCAATGCCTGACCCCGATCTGCTGACTCCGCCTGCACCACCTGAGGCGCCTACTGCCCCGGAGATTCCTGCAGAGGCGATGAACAACCTGCGGCTGGTGCCACCGGAGGTGGTAATTGATGAACTCGCATCAGGTGAGGGAGTAATGGCGGCAGACCAGCTTAATCAGATCATAAGCGACGGAGCAGCCACGGAGGTTTTCCCCGGGGATCTCACTGCGGCAGACCCGGTTGCGCCTGTTGAACCTGAGCCCTATGTGATCGTCCAGGAGATGCCCTCATTTCCGGGAGGAAAGGATGCGCTGATGAGGTACATAATGGAGAATGTAGTCTACCCGCCTGATGCTGCTGCCAACGGGATACAGGGGACTGTGCTGCTGAGGTTCGTGGTGAGCAGCACGGGTGATGTCACCAGGGTGGAGGTCACCCGCAGTGCAAACCCCTTGCTTGACACCGAAGCCCTGAGGGTGATCAGCACTCTTCCCAGATGGAAGCCCGGCAAGCAGGATGGCAATCCGGTCCCTGTCTGGTTCTCGGTACCGGTGATATTTGTGCTCAGGTGAAAATGCCAGGCCCGGATTCCCGCGGGGTGATAATCGTGCTCAGATAAAATTCCTGTCGAGGAACTTCCGGAAGTTTTCAATATACTGTTCAGTGACCGGGATGCGCACCTCACCAAAAACGATTCGGCCGCGCTCGATGACCTTGACAGTCTCGAGGTTAACAATGAATGAACGGTGTACACGCATGAACCGGTCACCGGGAAGCCTGGACTCAAGCGCCTTCAGGGTGGAGAGTGAGAGGACAGGCTTCTTTTCATTAATCAGCCATATCTTGACATAATCCTTCAGACCTTCAATATAATGTATCTCTGAAAAGTTAATGCGGCGGATACGGCTTTCTGATTTGATGAAAAGGAAATTGTTGCTCACCTCAAGTGACGGCAGTTGGTTTCGCTCTGCGGCAATAAGCTTTTCTGCCTTCTGAACGGCCTTCAGGAACTCGGCATAGCTGAACGGTTTAAGCAGGTAATCCACTGCGTCAAGCCTGAATCCCTCAAGTGCATACTTATCATAGGCAGTTGTAAAGATAACCTTCGGCCCGCCGGCAATAACCCTGGCCAGCTCGGTTCCTGTCAGGTCAGGCATCTGTATGTCAAGGAGCACCAGGTCAACATCGCCCGACTGTATGAAGGCAGCCGCCTCTATCGGATTGTCGAAAGCACCGGCCAGCTCCAGTGAGGGAGTCTTTTCAATATACCCCTTCACCAGCTGAAGTGCCAGGGGCTCATCGTCTATGGCTACGACCCTTGTCATTTGTGGACAGAATCAGCTTCTTACAGTCAGTTTCACGGTAAAGACCTTCTCCTGGTGGTCGATTCTCAGGTCATGGCGGCCGGGATACAGCAGCGCAAGTCTCTTGCGTACGTTGTCGAGTCCTATACCTGATGCCTGCTGTGGTCCGTCGGATTCACTGTGGCATATGCTGTTGGTTGCCAGGAAGGTGATCAGCTCGCCCTCAACCCCGAGTGCTATGTCGATGAAGGAGCTTCCCACAGTGCTTACCCCGTGCTTGAAGGCGTTCTCAATGAACGGAATGAAAAGCAGCGGCGGCAGGTCCTGGTCAACATACTCCTCCGGAAAAGTGACAGTCAGCCTTACCCTGTCACTGAGCCTTAGTTTCATCAGGTCAATATAACTCTTCATGAATTCAATCTCACGGCTCAGCCTTGTATTGCCCTGTTCTGATTCATAGAGCATGTATCTCATCATCTTCGAGAGGCTTAGCACGGCCTCCTGTGCATCCTTCCCGTTTATCTCAATGAGAGAATAGATGTTGTTCAGAGTGTTGAAAAAGAAATGCGGGCTGACCTGATTTTTCAGAAGAGCCAGTTCTGAGTTAAGCTTCTCCTTTTCCAGTTCCTTTATCTCCTCCTCTTTCCGCACGGCGCTCTCGGCATATCTTATCCCTACGGCAAAGCCTGAAACAAGGAATGAGGTTATGAAGAAGTTGTAGAGAGCCATTCCTCCCCCGCGTCTGCGGCCATGGTCATCACGCGGGGTCCCCTGCTCCGTCTCCCTGATGCGTTCCCTCACTTCGGGAGGCGGGGTAAATAGACTCTCGTAAAACTTGCCGGAGGCATAGCCGAGTGCCACTATCAAGGCTGCCGCCAGGAAAAGGAAGAGGAACCACCTTTTCTTTTGTGCCAGCCAGGGCACAAGCAAAAGATAATTGGTATAGAAGAGGATTACGAACACAAGGGTATTGAATATTACTATCCTGGTGGTTCGCTCATCATTGAAGAGGCCGCCGGAAATGAGGAACTGCGGCAGGATGAAGAGTGTTATCCATCCTGTCAGATGAAGCAGCAACGGCAACCCTTTTCTCTTTCTTCTCATTGCATCACTCTTCATATCATCCTCAAAGCTAATGAATCCCGTTCAATTATCATTCATATCTGAGTGCGTCAATCGGGTCCAGCCCCGAAGCCCTTCTTGCAGGATACCATCCAAAGAAAACGCCTATGACCGTACATACTGCAAAGGCCAGAAAGACTGATCCCCACATTACGCTGATAGGCCATGAGGTGAGTGCCTCAACCACTGCGGAGGCACCAAATCCAAGAAGTATCCCTATCAGTCCGCCAAAGACACTTAGCAGAACTGACTCAATGAGGAACTGAAGAAGGATGTCCACACTCCGCCCGCCGATCGACATTCTCAGGCCGATCTCCCTGGTGCGTTCGGTGACAGAGACATACATAATATTCATGATACCGATGCCTCCCACCAGGAGTGATATTCCTGCTATTGCACCCAGCAGAATGGTGAGAATGTCAGTTACAGAAGTCATGGTGGTTGATAGCTCCTCCTGGCTTCTGACCTGGAAATCATTATCCTCATTCTCCCGCAGTCTATGGCTGGTGCGCAATGCCTCCTCCACCTGTGTCTGTGCCAGTGCTGATTCTTCAGCGCTGCGGGCCGACATCTGTATTGACTGAATATGGGTCTGTGCAAGGATTCTTTTCTGAATGGTGGTATAGGGTGCAATAATCACATCATCCTGGTCCTGTCCGAAACTGTTCTGCCCCTTCTTATCAAGCACGCCAATGATCTTAAAGGGGATGTTTTTAAATCGTATTGTCTCCCCAGTAGGGTCTATCCCCTCGCCAAAGAGTTCGTCAGCCACCGTCCGTCCTACCAGGCACACCTTTGCGGATCCCCTGGCCTCACTGTCGGTCAGATTCCGTCCGCTGACGACCTTCCAGCTCTTTATATCAAGATAGTCCTCGTTCCCTCCGTATATTGTCGTGGGCCAGTTTGAGTTGCCATAAACGGCCTGACCGCTGCTTCTCACTTCAGGCGACACTGCAATTATGGCATCACACTCGGTTTTAATGGCAAGGACATCATTTACGGTCAGCCGCTGCGAACTAGTATTGCCCTGTTGTACACCTCCCATTCTCATTGTTTCGGGCATTACAAAAAGCATGTTTGAGCCCATACTGGCTATCTGATCCTGGATGCTTTTCTTTGATCCCTGACCTATGGCAAGCATGGTTATGACTGACGCCACTCCGATGATTATTCCAAGCATAGTCAGAAATGAACGCATCTTATTGCGCTTCAACGCGTTCAGAGCTACTTTCAATAAATTTCCAATATTCATCCTGATCTCTTTTTAATCTTCTTCAACCGGCAATGCTTCAAGTACCTCACCGGCAACAATACGATTCTTTATCTCCTCCTCCCTTATGATATGCCCATCACGGAAAACGACACTGCGTGTCATGCAACGGGCTATATCGGGCTCATGCGTCACGAAGACTATGGTCTTGCCTTTGGCGTTCAGATCCTGAAACAGCGACATGATCTCGTATGAGGTCCTGCTGTCAAGGTTACCGGTGGCTTCATCGGCCAGGATAACCACGGGGTCATTCACCAGTGAGCGCGCAATGGCCACCCTCTGCTGCTGCCCGCCTGAGAGCTGGTTGGGCATATGTCCCATCCTGTCAGCCAGGCCAACTGCCTCGAGTGCAGCAATGGCTCTCTCCCTGCGTTCCCTGGCTTTTACCAACGGGTTGTACATCAGCGGCAACTCAACGTTTTCCAGTGCCGAGGTGCGTGAAAGCAGGTTATACGACTGGAAGACAAAGCCTATCTTCAGGTTGCGTATCGCAGCCCTTTCGTTCTTCGACATCCCTGCCACGTTCACTCCGTCAAGGATATATGCACCTTCCGTAGGCCTGTCAAGGCAGCCAATAATGTTGAGCATGGTAGACTTACCCGAGCCGCTCGCACCCATGATAGCCACAAACTCACCCTGGCTGATCTTCAGGTCAACACCTCTGAGGGCATGCACGGTCACCTCCCCCACGTAATAGTCCTTCTTCAGTGAGGATATGTCTATTATTGCCTTCATCGTCAGTTGCGTGTAGATGTGGTTGTTCTTGATCCCGTTGATGTGCTCTGCGTATTTCTTCTTCCTGGAGGCGTTGGCATAAAAGGATTGGAGGTCACCTCCTGCTCTTTCTTCTCCTTCACGGATGCGATTGTCATCTTTGTAACGACTTCGGTGCCTTCTTCCAGCCCTGATTTTACTTCTGTATTGTCTCCGTCGCTCGAACCAAGTTCTACCCGTACAGGGTGGATTCCCTTCTCATCCTTTACCCACACCATGGTTGGCATTTTGAATCCCTCCGGAATGGTAACACCTTCCGGCATCTGGCCGCCGGACATGCCCTGCATTCCGCTGCCTGCTCCCATACCGGCTCCTCCGGGTGCTCCTGTGCCACTCATGCCTGCTGCCGGCCTGCCGGCGCCTCCTGAATTGCCGGTCCCTCCGGGAATACCTGTGCCACCGACCAGATCATTCTTAGCCCCCGCTGAAGCCATCTCCTTTCCAAACTTTGCCAGAAATTCAGCCTCAGGGGTGAACTTCACGGCTTTGTAGGGAATGATGAGCACATCATTTATCTCCTCTGCATATATGACTATGTTGGCCGTCATACCGGGCAGAAGCTTCTGATCAGGATTGGGAGCATTGATTATAACGGTATAGGTTACAACACCCGATGTAGTGACCGGCGACAGCCTTATCTGCTCAACGGTGCCGGTAAACTTCTCATCCGGATACGCGTCAACGTCAAAATCAACACGCTGACCTCTCCTGATCATTCCGATATCTGATTCGTCTATGTCAGCCTCAACCTGCATCTGGGTAAGATCCTGGGCAATTGTAAAGATCTCCGGGGTGTTGAAGCTGGCGGCTACCGTCTGCCCTTCATCCACAGCCCTGTTCATTACCACACCGTCTATGGGTGAATATATTGTGGCATAGCCAAGCTGCACAAGGGACTTGTCATACTGCGCCTGTGAGTTCTTCAGGGTGGCCACCGACCTGTCATAGTTGTACTTTGCCTGATCGTAATCAGCCTCGGCAATCAGGTTTTTCTCCCAGAGAGATTTGCTGCGCTCATAGTTCGAGGCCTGGTACTCCATCTCAGCTTTTGCATTGTCAAGGGAGGCAAGCGACTGCTGCACACTTGAGCGCAGCGCTGTCTTGTCCAGCTCTGCAAGGACCTGCCCCCTTTTCACCGGTGTGTTGAAGTCCACATACAGTTTTTCAACTATCCCTGAGACCTGTGTTCCCACAACAACAGAAGTGATGGCCTCTAAAGCCCCAGTGGCAGTTACGGTTTTGACAATAGAACCCTTCGTTACTTTTGAGGTCTCGAAACTGTATGTCTTGCTCTTCTTGCAGCTGTGCACTGACAGCAGCGTTACCACAACGGCAGTCAGGATTACTCCGCTGATAAATATGTTCTTTCTTTTCATCTTATATCTTGTTTGGATGTTTCTGCTTAAAATGAGAGGGCGACTCCCCGGTAGAAGTCAATTATCTTGTGACTGTATACCAGTTCATACTTTGCCTGGAGCAGGTTGCTCTCGGCAGCTGTAAGGTTGGTTTTCTGTATAAGGAAGTCTACCGAATTCATTGCACCCAGCTTGAATTTCTCCTCTGAAACGTAATAGGATTCCAGGGATGCCTCGTACCGGTTTACTGCGGCCTCATAGCTGATGAGTGCTGACTCCGCATCCAGTACGGCCTGTTCCACCTCTTTTCGGAGCTGGTTCCGGGTATTGAGCTCATCAAGTTCTGCCGTGGTGATACCGTACCTCGCCCTGGCAACAGCAGTCTTGTTCTGGTTATTGCGAAATATTGGTATCGAAGCCGACAATCCCACAGAGGGTGAAAATCCGCTTTTAAGCTGTGATCCCATCTCCGCCGCCTGAGTGAATCCGGTACTCATCCCTGCACTGAGCGACAACGACGGAAGGAATCCTCCCCTGGCTATTTCCAGGTCAATGGCGGCACTCTCACGGCTTAATGATGCAATCTTCACCTGGGGTTTTACCGCCAGAGCCTCCTCATAAACGGAGGCTGCATCAGCAGCGGGGACTGTTGAGATGATGGCATCAATATCCGGACGTGCGATCTCAAACGTTTCATCAACAGGATATTCCATCAGCTGCATAAGGTTCAGCTTCGCCATCTTCAGGTTATTGATCGCTGTTGCCAGTGAGGACTCTTCTGATGCAAGCTGTGTCTTCACCTGGAGGTAATCGCTGTTGGCGACGGCACCCAGCGAGAGTCTCTCTGCCGACAGTGCCAGCTCCCCGCGGGTAGACTCAGACTGGTTACGGCTGTTGGTCACCTGCTCCTCTGCATAGAGTACCTGGAGATAGGCGCTCATGATACTGAGCGAGATGCTCTCACGGGTCTGGTCAGAGCTGTACTGCAGTGATCTGTATTCAAGACCGGCAAGCCTGACCTGGTTCCTCAGCTGAAAACCGTCAAACAGAGTCAATCCGCTGCTGAGAGAGGCGCTGGTGCGTGATGACCCTGTCCATGAGGTCTCACCCCCGATGCCTGTCTCCTGCTGCCAGCCCAGGTTTTCGCCAAGGGAGGCACTCAGTGAAGGCCAGCGGTTGTCCTTAGCCTGTTGAAGGCTTATCTCGCCCAGGGTCACGGATACACCCGCCTTCCGTACCTGTATGTTCTGCTCCAGGGCATACCCGATGCAGTCTGTCAGTGACCACTGCTTCGGCTGAACGGGTCCGGCCGGCGGATACTGATGTGAATCATCTCCTGCAGTGTACTGCTCCTGCTGGCCATTTGCTGCGGAAAGGGCCGCAAAGAACAGCAGTGCAGTCACAATAAATAGTTTCGTTCTCATTCTTTTCATTTTGTGAAATATGATCAGACAAAACTATTACGGGCAGCTGCCGGCTGAAAATCTTTTAGACCGGCAGGCAGGATTCGCCGACGGAAGACGATCATTTACCGACGGAATGACAAGACGTTTTTGTGCAGGATTGTGTGAGACGGAGCTTGTGGCAACTGGTCAGGGAGAGGATAATCAGTTCCCCGGGCAGGGTCCGGATAATCAAGTACCTGATCCTGGTTCGGTGGCAGTACGGATTCCTTCAGCTACTTCCGGGAGGATTCCCATCCTCACATATACCGGACTGACCAGCTTCCTTAGCTCCGGCAGCCGCCTGTAAAAGACCAGCGCTCCCAGCAGACAGACTATACCTCCGATGAACATGGTCCAGGGCGTTCCCAGCCACTTGGCCATCCATCCGGCCAGCAGGCTCCCGAAAGGGGCTGTCCCCATCAGGGCCATTGTATAAAAGCTCATAACCCTCCCGCGCTTGTCTTCATCAGCAATAGTCTGAAGAATCGTATTGCTGGCGGCGGTGTGGGTCATCATACCCAGACCGGTAAAGAATATCAGGAACATTGATATAAAGAAGGATGAGCTCAGTGAAATTGCTATCAGTCCTGCCGAGAGCAACGCCGTCGCAGCAGGGATCAGCCGTCCCAGCTGCAGAACCGTATCGCGCGAAGCGAGGTAAATTGCTCCCAGAAGTGCACCAGCCCCCGCGCCCCCCATCAGGAAGCCGTATGTGTGTGAATCGCCCTGCAGTATATCCTTCGCGTAAACAGGCATCAGCACCTGGTAGGAAGCCCCCATGAGACTGACCAGAGCCAGCAACAGTATAATATGTTTTATCGGCACAAAGCCGAAGACGTAATCCATTCCTTCCTTCATCTCCCGGAACATGGGAACCCGCTCTTTCTTTTCGCGCGTCTCCGTCACATTCATCATCAGCAGCGAGGCGATGACGAAGATGTAACTGACCGCATTGATGAGGAAGCAGGCACCCTCGCCTGCCGCAGCCAGGAGTATCCCGGCTACGGAAGGGCCTATCAGCCTTGCACCGTTGAACATCATAGAGTTGAGTGCTATGGCATTGCCGATATCCTCCTTTCCGTTGACCATATTGATTACAAAGGAGTGTCGTGCCGGCATATCGAATGTGTTGATTATGCCCAGTGCCACGCTCAGCACAATGATATGCCAGATATCGAGGTTTCCGCTGAGGCTGAGCCATGCCAGCACGCCTGCCTGGATCATTGAGATGATCTGCGTCACAAGCATCACACGGTAACGGCTCCAGCGGTCAATGAGCACACCGGCAAACGGCGCCAGCAGAAACGAGGGTATTGAACCTGCAAACCCCACCACCCCCAGCAGCACCTCCGATCCGGTCATCCTGTAGACAACCCACGGAAGCGCAATCCTCTGCATCCATGTGCCTATCAGCGAGATGCTCTGCCCGCTGAAGAATAACCTGTAGTTGCGGTGACGGAGTGAACGGAAGATAGTCTTCACTCTCAAAGGCACTGAATTGTTATTTGAACTTCCCGGCTTCATCAAAACTCTTTACGGTGATCAGGCAATGAATCCGGCCTGTCAGAAAACGTATCTTACATAAAAACCGCCGGGATGCATGCTCCAGCTCCATTCGCCGTCACGCCTGGAGGTCATTGTTTCTGCCCCGGGACCGGTTTTTTGACAGTATTTTTCATAATCCCTTACAGCTTTCACAGGTTGTGTCCATATCTGGGCCTCAGCAATCAGCGTGTTGAGGGCAAAGTTCTCCAGCCCATCCATAAATGTGCGATTATATCCCAGCCATGTTATGAGCCCGCTGCCGAGGTTCACCACCCCCGCGATGGCATGTGTCTTCCATGACCTTCCCTCCTTTTCCCTTGCTGCCAGTGCTTTCAGGAGCTCAGCGGCCTGTACTGATGACAATGGTCTTTCACCCGAGGCAGACTCGCGGTATGAGGGGTAACCCGCCTGTCTTGAGACCACCGGGGTGATCACCTGGCCCATCGCTCCGAAAAAGGTGGTTGCAGCACCCAGTGCCATATCCTGACGCAGGGTTTTGCTATCCGATATAAAAAAGATTACCCCCTGGCCGGCAGTTGCGGCAGTGTAACCGGTCAGCCAACCGTACCACCATCGCTCGGCGGCTGCCAGATCCTTCAGAGCAGTCACCTGAATCTCAGGCAGATCTTCAGAGGCGACTCCTGAACCGTAACGCGGATGATCCGGAAGGATATCTCTCCGGATCTCCTGTCCCGCCAGGGAGCTGAGAGTGAATAAAAAGAAGATAAAAAACAGCGCAGTGACACTGTACAACCTGTTGCACGAGTTTTTCATCGCATATCACCTTTTTTATCATCAGTCAGGAAAGCAGATTCCCTGAGCCTTGTTGAAAGCAGGAAGCTTATAAACATCAGTACACCAAGTACGGTTAACGGTATTGTCATTGATCCCGTTACCGGTGACTTGAACCAGTCCATGCTGAAGATGAAGGCGATTCCTGATACCTGTCCCATCAGGAGGAGAAAGCCGTTTGAGGTGCCTTCGGACACGGGAAATGTCACCTCTGCCCCGTATTGAAATCCTATCGGCCCGGAGCTTAGCAGGAAGAATCCGAAAGCTGCTGCCGAAACCAGCAGCAGGGTGTAGTTTTCGGCGAAAGTGACACCGGCGAGGCTCAGCGTGGCCCCTGCGAGGGCAATCATTATGAAGGGGATCCGACGCCCGGAGCGGTCAGACAGTACAGGCATAATGATTGCACCGGCGATGCCACCAAGGATCATCAGTCCACCTGAAATGCCTGCCTGCTCTGCAGAAAAACCTCTCGGGCTCAGTATATTTTCAATCCATGTGGTAACCGAATTGAATACCCCCAGACCGATGAAAAAGATGAGCATGAGCCAGAGGAAATCCCTGTTGCGGAAGAGGAGCCGCATACCGTCAATGGCCAGGGCACGCTCCTCCTGGTCAGGACGGCAGGGCGGTGTGACAGGGCGCTCTTTTGCGAAGATAAAAAAGACAAAAGCGGTTGCCAGTGATATCGTACCATACAGTTTAAGCATGCCGTCTATACCCCTGCCGTTCACCAGGAACGGAGTGAGGCTCATGCCAAGCAGTATCCCGAAATACATCGCCAGTGTACCCAGCCCGGAAGCTGTGGCTCTCTCACTGACGGGAAACCATCTTGATGCCACCTTCGTGATTGAATTCAGAAGAAACGGCTGGCCGATGGCAATACCTATCTGGAAAATCAGGAGAAGATTATAGTCACTCGCGAAGAGTCCTCGCAACAAACCGAATACACCAGTCAGGATAACACCGGCGCCGACACCTGCACGTATGCCGTAAGTGTCTATAATCCAAGATGCCGGTATCGAAACAATAAGATAAACTATCATAAAGCTCATCGAGAGAATGCCGATCTTCAGGTCGGAAACTCCGTAAAACAACGCGGCGTCCCTGGTAATGGGGGCAAAGGTGATCCACATTATCTGGTTGACAGCTATCGCAAGCATATAAACAGACAGCATGACCCACCTGTAACCGTAAACCCTGAATTCAGCTTTCTTCATGAGAATTGATTGTGTTTGAACTGCTCCTGTAAGCTTTAGACTTATCTGGCACCATTATCAGTGTGCAAAAGTAATTTTTCTGCAATTATCCGGTCATTTTTCTCAAAAAGAATTCAACCTGACGGTACGGGGATTAACAATCCCGGCCTGACTTACTTCCTCTGAAATTTATAACTTGTGGCTTCAAAAAGAATCAGCAGTACTGAAGTCTGTTGTAAGCATATAATCTGACAAATAAATAATTCCCGTATGTATTACATTCTATTTTACAAGACAGCAGATAATTACATTGAGCGCCGGGCCCCCTTACGGGGTGACCATCTGGGGCTGGTAAATGAGTTTCACAATGACGGCAGGCTGTTTATGGCCGGAGCATTGGCGGAGCCCGCTGACGGAGCGGTGCTGATATTCCGCGGTGACACCCCGGAAGCAGCCCATGAATTCGTCAGCCGAGATCCTTATGTAAAAAACGGCCTGATCACCGAATGGTCTGTCAGGCCGTGGATGGTGGTGACAGATTAGTTTGAATCCTAAATTATCAAATCATATGAAAAACAAGCAATGCCTTTCCGGCAGGGCAATCCATTTTGCCGGGCTGCTGATAGTGATCCTTCTTGCGTCCGCATATAGAGTGGGTGCACAGGATCCCTTCATGCAATACCCTGACATACAGGGTAACACTATTGTCTTCGCCAGCGGCGGTGACCTCTGGAAAGTTCCTGCAGAAGGCGGAACAGCCTGCAGGCTCACATTCGGCGACGGCCGCGAAACATATCCGGAAATATCTCCTGACGGCAGCGGGGAGCCGGTGAAACTGACTTCCCTGGGGGCCGGGTATCGCCACACCCCGAAATAGTCTCCTGACAGCAAAAAGATAGCCTGGACAGACCAGACACTCACCCTCTGGTTTGTTGAAGCTGCAACAAAGGCAATTACTAAAGCAGACAGGGAGGACTACTGTGACCTCGAGTGGGAGATGGTCTATCAGAAGATTGCAGGCATCTATGCAATTACCCTAAAAAAGGATGGTAAATCACTGACGCTGTTTAAAAGTGACGAGGAGCCAGCTGCGGCTGCGGCACCCGTTGCCTTACCCGGTTGACAGGTAGTTAAGGTCATTATACCCTTTAAATATACTGCGAAGCAGGCTATGCTTAAACAGGTTTATATGACTTTAAATTTGCAACTCGTTTTTGCGGTGACTTTGTTATCCAATTAATATTATGTGAATTTGAAGTGGCGTTTCATAATTACATAAAAATGTATATCAAGAGAGAAATCGAACATGAAGTACTGACAGGAGCGTCCGGTTTTCCTGTTGTCACAATTACCGGTCCCCGCCAATCAGGGAAAACGACCATGATAAAACACCTTTTTCCGGATAAAAAGTACGTTTCACTCGAGAATCCCGACAATTACGAAATTGCCAAAAAAGATCAGAAAGACTTTTTTATGTTATGCAGGCCAACAGGAGATGCAATACCTGAATCACCAGCTAATTCACTTCAGGAATATTTCAGGGAAACTTAGCTCCTGATGAATTCATGACAGTTTAATGCTTAATCGAGATCGAGATCGAGCGCTCCAGTGGTGAATGTTGCGTAGCATTTTCCCAAAGAGCAGACTCTTCTGAAGGTTAAGTATGGAGTTATAGGCATTTTCAGGGGATGGCTCATAGTGAAACCTCAGCAACAGTCCGGTGACAACCTGTATCACCATCAGCAAAGCAGCCATCCCGCCCAGGCCGAAGGTAAGGCTGAAACGGAGTTTTGATTCCTTAACCTTCCGCGGATGCAGATGAAGGATTAGCCCAAAGCGTGACTTCTATTTTTTTGAGGTAGCAGAATGCTCAGTCAACAGGATTTCCAGCTCGCTGTCTTAAAAGCAAAGATAAATTATTTCATTATCTTTGCTCCCTTCCGGGACGTTAGCTCAGTCGGTTTAGAGCGCTTGCTTCACACGCAAGAGGTCACTGGTTCGAATCCAGTACGTCCCACATCCAAAAATCATAAGATCGGCTTAGCTTGTTTGCCTGCAGGCGGATCCGCCAACCGGCAGAGAACATGCAATAGGTCACTGGTCCGCACGTACTGCTGTGGGCGGAAATCCAGTACCTCGCGGAAGGATGAAAGATAAATTTATTCCAATATACTGGCCGTGGCATCGTCAACCCAGGTCAGTATGCCGGAAACTGCCGCAGAATCGAGCCTTGCATCTCTGTGGATCATCAGGTAGGATTTGAGCGGCATTCCTCCGGAAGCCACTTCATCCCTGATTTCTTCCAGTATTCCAATTTTTTCACGATTGCTGTACAAACCCCATTCTGAGAAGTTCAGATGCGATCTGCCTTCATCAATATGGCTTGCCAGTAACCAGGAGAAAGGAGCCACCTTTGAATACCATGGAAGAGTTACCTGGTTCGAGTGACAGTCAATGCATGAGATTCTCAGTTGCTCTATAACAGGCTCTGTCATCAGACTGTCATTTGCAATGCTTTTCCCGTCTTCCGGTTTGTTCGCCGGTATTCCGGATGGAATAAACTGTACCGCAACAAAAATCAGTACCAGTACTGCAAAAACAATGGAGAACAGTATTTTCATGATTAACCTGATTATGATTTATGGAGAAAGTTAGTAAAATATTTTTTACTGTTCAAATCCGGCGCTGACATAACATTAAAACTGTTTAGACTAAATTGCATTATTGAATTCCTGACAATTTCATTATTTGACGTCAGGTACAACCTTCAGGACTGACATGAGCATATTAATCAAAAACGGGATCGTGGTCAACCCTGCCGGAACCATGACGGCAGATGTGCTGACATCGGGAGGCAGGGTCTCAGTTGCCGGCCAGCACAGCCTGAATTATAAATCAGACACTGTGATTGATGCTGCAGGGATGTATATCCTTCCCGGCGGCATTGACCCTCATGTTCACATGCACCTCCCAACTGCCGCCGGATACTCATCGGATGACTTTCGCTCCGGGAGCCGCGCTGCACTCTTCGGTGGAACAACAACCATCATAGATTTTGTAACGCCGGAGAAAGACGAACCCCTTCCGGTTGCCCTGGAAAAAAGAATGAAGGAAGCTGCGATCTCCCTGACAGATTATTCCTTTCATGTCAGTCCTGTAGGTTGGAGAAACAACACTCCGGATGAGATCAATGAATGCATAAGGATGGGTGTCACCTCATTCAAGGTCTACATGGCATATAAGAAGACAATAGGCCTTGACGACGAAGATATTTATAAGGTAATGACGGCGGTTGGTAAATCTGGCGGCATAGTCATGGTTCACTGTGAGACGGGAGATGAGATTGAAAACCTGCGCGACAGGTATTACAGAAACAATCAAACCGGTCCGCTCTATCATGCCCTTTCCAGACCTGCAAACCTCGAAGCAGCGGCCGTGAAAAAAGCTATTGAACTGGCAGCAAAAGCAGACTGCCCTCTTTATATTGTTCACGTCTCATCGAAGGAATCGCTTAACCATATCAGGCAGGCCCGGGCAAACGGGCAGGCAGTATATGCAGAGACCTGCCCCCAGTACCTCCTCCTTGACGACTCGAGGTATAAAGGAACATTCAGGCAGACCGCACCTTATGTCATGAGCCCTCCCCTCAGAACGACAGAAGACAACCAGGCTCTCTGGGAAGCCCTTGCTGACGGGACTCTGAACACGGTTGGAACCGACCACTGCCCATTTACCATGGCGCAGAAAGAAACAGGAAAAGAAGACTTCAGAAAAATACCCGGAGGAGCAGGAGGCGTTGAGCACAGACTGTCACTTCTTTACACATACGGAGTATTAACCAATCGGTTAACTTTTAACCAGATAGTTAATCTTTACTCTTCTGCGCCTGCCGCAATATTCGGCTTATCGCCTCAGAAAGGTATCATGACAGCAGGTTCGGATGCTGACCTTGTTATATGGAACCCGGAACCGGAGAGTGTCATATCTGTAAAGAGTCACCGCATGAACTGTGACATAAACATATACGACGGTTTCCCGGTAAAGGGCCGTGTGGAATATGTGATCAGAGATGGCAAAGTGGTGATTGAAAACGAAAGAGCGGAATCTGCGGCCAGCCCGGGCAAATACCTGTTCCGTACCGCTGAATGATTTTCTTACAAACAACCAGAAGCCGGAAACTGTCAATTACTGCCTGTCAGTTTACTCCGACGCGTCCCCGGTTCCGCTGCATTATCGCGGACAGGACTTCCCCGGGATTCTCAAACCTGTTTGTAAGCATCATGGCCGCAATGACATACGGCTTGAATCCCGCCTCCCTGTAGGTCTCAATCCTGTACCGCTCAAAGGTTGACGCGCTCACCTCTCCCCTCTCGCATGAGATGCCGCTGATATCAGCAGGCAGGCAGTGCATGTAGAGAGCGCTCCCGTTCCTGGTCAGCTTCAGTTTGTCATCATCAAACTCCCAGTCCCTGAATTTCGCGTTATTGGCAAGGCATACCTGCTCCAGCTCTTTCAAACCGTTCCTGTCGGCTTTCTGAAGAAGCCCCGTCCTCTGCTGCATGATATGGTACGGCGCCCAGCTCTTGGGATAGACTATATCCGCATCCTTCATGGCCTCCTCCATCGAGTGACTTACACTGAACGAGCCTCCGCTGGCAAGTGTATTTTTCTCAGCCAGTTCAACTATCCCCGGAATAAGATTATAACCCTCAGGATAAGCCAGTTCGATATTCATTCCGAAGCGTGACATCAGCGCGATGATCCCCTGAGGCACCGACATCGGTTTGCCGTAACTTGGTGAATAGGCCCAGCTCATCACCAGCTTCTTTCCGCTCAGGTTATCGGCTGACCCAAAGACTGACAAAAGGTGCATGAGGTCGGCCATTGACTGTGTGGGATGGTCCATGTCGCACTGCAGATTAACAATACCCGGGCGTACCGGCAGAACCCCGTTCTCAAATCCCTCGTCGAGGACAACGCCAACCTCTCGCATGTATTTGTTCCCCTCGCCAAGAAATATATCATCACGTATGCCAATGAAATCAGAAAGGAATGAGATCATGTTTGCGGTCTCGCGCACTGTCTCGCCGTGGGCTATCTGTGATTTCTCCTCATCAAGATCCTGCACGGCGAGGCCAAGCAGGTTGCTTGCTGAGGCAAAGGAGAAACGGGTGCGCGTGGAGTTATCACGGAAGTTCGAGATCGCCAGTCCGGAATCAAATACCCTTGGAGAAATGTTGGCCGCACGCATCTCCTTAAGCACCGAAGCCACTTCGAGAACTGTCTTCAGGTCTTCGTCGCTTTTTTCCCAGGTAAGAAGGAAATCTTTACCGTGCAACGAGGGTCTCAGTAGTTTTATCCCCTCGATCCTCTCTTCCAGGTTACTCTGTTTTTTTCCCTTATTCATATGTCGCAATAAAACTGTTCAACATCCCGATACGTTATCCGGCTATCTCAAAAATAAAGGCAGCATAAAATGCCGATGCAGCCACCAGGTCACTTACCGGCACCTTTTCATCCGGAGCGTGTGCAAGCACCTCATTACCGGGTCCGAAACCGATGGTAGGTATGCCATATGTCCCGCAGGTCATGATACCGTTTGTAGAGAACGTCCATTTGTCAACCACCGGTTCTCTTCCAAAGAGGCCTGTGAATGCCCTGACCCCTTTCTGCACCGCTTCATGATCCTCCGGCACCGTCCAGGTAGGATAGTATTTGTCCATGCCGTACTCCAGTCCCGTCCAGGCTTTTTCGGAGAAGGAGAGCAGCTCGACCTTTGCATTCATCCCCCTGACAATCTCCTCAATCTCCTTTACAGCGCTCTCTCCTGTCTCCCCTGTCGTCAGCCTCCTGTCGAGGTGTATCCTGGCATAGTCTGACACTGCGCAGAGCGAAGGGCTCTGAGATATTATTTCGGTTACCGTTATGCTTCCCTTGCCCAGGAAGGCGTCAGGGGCAAGTCTTTTATTCAGCTTCTCGATCTCCAGTGCTGCCCTTGAGGCGATGTAAATGGCATTCACCCCCCGTTCCGGGGCAGAGCCGTGTGATGACCTTCCGTGGAAATGGACCTGCATCTCCATCCTCCCTCTATGTCCGCGGTAAAGTCCGAGGTTTGTGGGTTCAGTCATTACAACCAGGTCAGGCCTGATCTTATCCTCCTCAATGATATACTTCCAGCACAGCCCGTCACAGTCCTCCTCCATCACGCTGCCCGTGAAGTAGACAGTCAGGTCCCTGTCAAAGCCGAGCTCCTTAAGTATCCTTCCTGCCGTAACGAACGCAGCCGGGCCACCCTTCTGGTCCACGGATCCGCGACCGTGCACGAAGCCGTCACGTATCTCGCCGCCCAGCGGGTCAAAACTCCAGTTTCCGGCAGCGCCAAGGTCAACCGTATCCATATGTCCGTCAATAGCCACTATCTTCTTCCCGCTGCCTATCCTTCCAATAACATTTCCCAGTCCATCTACAAAAACCTCATCAAAACCCGCCTCTTCCATCTGGCGCTTCAACTCGAGCTGTACATCCTTTTCCCCTGATGTTAAAGATTTGATTTTTACAAGCTTTGAGAGATTGTTAGCAGTAAAATCTCTGTATTTCTCTGAGAGGTCATTGATTTTCTGATAGATGTTTTCCATGATCCGTTTTATATGAAGGAAATCAAAGTTATAATAAATCCCGTTTGAATTATATTTGTACATGGTAACATTCATACTGAATAATGAGCTGATAAGCACCGGCAAGCCAACGGGGTCATCGCTGCTCGATTTCATAAGGTATGACATGGGCCTTACCGGCACCAAAACCGGATGCCGTGAAGGCGACTGCGGTGCGTGCACGGTCCTTGCCGGCAGTCTGACCGGCAGCACGGTCGTCTACAGGAGCACCCTCTCATGCCTGATGCCGCTTGGCAATGCGCATGGAAAGCACATCGTTACCATAGAGGGGATCAATACCGGGCATCTGTCGCACATTCAGCATGCGATGGTTGACAACGGAGCCATCCAGTGCGGGTTCTGCACACCAGGAATCGTGATGTCGCTGGTGGCTGAAAGCGCATCTGCGAGAACAACCACAGCAGAATCTGCAATTGCAGCAACAGCAGGCAACATATGCAGGTGCACCGGATACAAATCAATCCGGAGAGCGGCAGATGCTATAGCAGATGCCATGAGAGAGAAGGATACCGCCGACCCGGTAAGATGGCTGGTTGAAAATAAGCAGCTTCCTGAATATTTCCTGACAATTCCTGAAAGACTGGCGTCAATACCGGGGCTGACGGAAACCGAGGACAGTGGCATAATGATTGCCGGCGGGACTGACCTGATGGTCCGGAATGCGGATGAGCTTGCAGAATCGGACATTGTCACATTGTATGACAGAAAAGAACTAAAGGGGATAAGAGTCGAAGGGGGAAGATGCATCATAGGGGCATCGGTAACCATCAGCGAGGCGGGAGAATCGGAGACTCTGAAGAAATACATTCCGGAGATCTCCTCTTACATCCGGCTCATTGCGTCCGAACCGGTAAGGAACATGGCCACCATAGCCGGAAACATTGTCAATGCCTCTCCGATAGGAGACATAACCATAATCCTGCTGGCACTCAACGCCGAAGTCACAACCGGAGGAAGCCGGGATAGCAGGACCCTTCCGTTGCGGGAGCTCTTCCTTGGATACAAGAAGCTTGACCTTGCCGCTGAAGAATACATAAGATGCATATCGTTCACATATCAGCCGGAGCCGGCACTGTTCAGCTTTGAGAAGGTAAGCCGCAGGACACACCTTGACATCGCCAGTGTGAACAGCGCCATGCATGTCGTCATGAACGGTGACCTCATCGCCGGATGCCATCTTTCTGCCGGGGGAGTGAGTCCTGTGCCCCTGTATCTTGAAAAGACCGGCGCCTTTCTGACCGGCCGGCCCGTTTCCGCAGAGATCGTGTTGCAGGCTTACGAAGTCATGCAGCAAGAGATATCTCCCATAAGTGATGCCAGGGGCAGTGCAGAGTACAAGAGGCTGCTGCTGCGCCAGCTCATCCTTGCTCACTTTCTGAAACTCTTTCCTGAAAAAATCAATCTAAGTACTGTTCAGCTATGAACAACCCGGAAGCAATAAATCATTCTACCGGGAGTTCAAACTACCTTGATGACATTCCGGTCCTGAAGAACACCCTTTACGGTGTCATCTTCGGTTCTCCCTCTGCACACGGGAAGATTACCGGCCTCGACCTGTCAGCGGCGATGGACACCCCGGGTGTCCACAGGATATTTACCCGCAGGGATATCCCCGGCAAAAATGATATCGGAGGAATCATATCGGATGAAACCCTCTTTGCAGAGGATGAGGTGCATTACCGGGGTCAGCCCGTCGCCCTGGTTGTCGCTGACAGTGAACATAATGCAAGGAAAGCGGCGAGGCTGATCAGAATTGAAACAGATGAGCTGGAGCCTGTCACCGATCCGCGCCTGGCAAAGGAGATGGGGCATCTTCTGATACCCTCGCGCACCTTCAGGATGGGCAACGTAACCACCGCATGGCAGGAGTGTGACTATGTTATTGAAGGCAGGGCCGACTGCGGAGCACAGGAGCATCTCTACCTCGAAACCCAGGGAGCCTACTCCTACCCTGCAGATAACGGCTCCATCATGATACACTCCTCCACGCAAAGTCCGACGCTTGTGCAGAGGATAGCGGCAAAGGTTCTGGCCGTACCCATGAACAGGATTGAGGTTGATGTGGCGCGACTGGGAGGGGCCTTCGGCGGCAAGGAGGACCAGGCCACCTTCGTGGCAGTGATGACAGCGCTGGCAGCGTTGCTGCTGCAGAAGCCGGTAAAGATCACACTCAGCCGCGGCGACGATATGAGAATGACAGGCAAACGTCACCCCTACAACGCAGATTTCCGGATAGGTCTGACAAGTGATTACAGGATAAAGGCCTTCAGCACCGTGATGTACCAGAACGGCGGGGCAGCAGCAGACCTCTCCCCGGCAATCATGGAGCGAACACTGTTCCACTCAACCAACGCCTATTTTATTCCCAACACCGAGGTGACCGTTCACAGCTGCCGTACAAATCTGCCCCCCAACACCGCCTTCAGGGGATTCGGGGCGCCGCAGGGTATGTTCGTGATCGAGGCCGCCATTGCAAAGGCAGCTGATGAACTCAAGATCCCGGCACGCATCATCCAGCAGGCAAATTTCCTCAGGGATAATGATGTGTTCCCGTACGGGCAGGTTGCCCGTGATGTGAACATAGGTAAATGCTTTGCAGAGCTCGACAGGGTATTCAATATCGGACAGCTCGAAAGGGAGATCGCCGACTTCAACAGCAGGAATACCCTTTACCGTAAAGGAATGGCGCTGATGCCCATCTGTTTCGGGATCTCATTCACCAACACATCCATGAACCATGCACGCGCACTGGTTCACATCTACCAGGATGGCAGCATAGGCATCAGCACCGGCGCGGTGGAGATGGGACAGGGAGTGAACCTCAAACTGGCACAGGTGGCAGCGGGTCTCTTCTCTGTTGATCCGGCAAGGGTAAAGATCGAAACCACCAATACCAGGCGGGTTGCGAACACATCACCTACAGCCGCCAGCACAGGCGCCGACCTGAACGGCAACGCACTCCTGATTGCAGGCAACAAGCTGATTGAAAGACTGAAGGATGTTGCAGGACAAATGCTCGGATGCAACCCGGGGGATATTGCACTGCATGAGGAAAAGGTATTCAGGAACGGAGCACCGACAGACATTACATGGGAAAAGCTTGTACGTGAAACCTTTTTACGAAGAGTCTCACTGACGGAGAACGGTCATTACGCCACCCCGGTGATCTTCTTTGACAAATCGAAGGAGAAGGGTCATCCGTTTGCATATCATGTCTACGGTACTGCAATTATCACGGTTCTGCTCGACTGCCTGAGGGGTATTTACAATATAGAAAAGGTGCTCATTGTGCACGACTTTGGCAACAGTCTTAACCCGGACATCGACAGGGGCCAGATTGAGGGCGGCGTAATTCAGGGTATAGGGTGGATGACAATGGAAGAGGTGCTCTTCAACAGCCGGGGGAGGATGCTTACCGACAGCCTCTCCACCTATAAGGTGCCTGACATATACTCAGCCCCGGAAATCCTTGAGTGCCGCGCCCTGGAGACGGAAGGACCGGGGCCGGCAATCCTGAAATCAAAAGCTATTGGCGAACCGCCGTTCATGTACGGTATCGGAGCATATTTCGCTCTGCAAAACGCCATCAGGTCATTCAACCCCTCATGGAAGCCTGACTACGACGCACCGCTGACACCTGAAAAGGTCCTGATGAGATTGTATAACAACAAATGAGATGATGTCCGGAAAGTTCTGTCCTATACCGCTGAAGCAACTGCTGAAAATGATTCTGAAGGAGCTCGGCAATGAGGGTACACTCTTCGGGATACCGGAGGAGCTCTTTTTTGTACCGGGCAGCAACAGAGCACTGCACACCAGTATCTTCGGACACCCTCTCCATTCACCCGTGGGCGTTGCCGCCGGCCCTCACACACAGATGGCACAGAACATTGTTGCGGCATGGCTGACCGGTGCACGCTATATCGAGCTGAAAACAATCCAGACACTCGACGAGCTTGAGGTTTCAAAACCCTGCATCGACATGCAGGACGAAGGCTATAACTGTGAGTGGTCCCATGAGCTGAAGATAAGAGAGAGCTTCGATGAGTACCTGAACGCATGGATAATCATACACGTATTGAACCACAGGTTCGGATGGGGCGATGACTCCGGGGTAGTGTTCAACATGAGCGCAGGATACAACCTCCGGGGTATCATGCAGGAAAATGTGCAGTGGTTTCTTGACATGATGAACGATTGCGGCGATCAGCTCAGTGCGAAACTTGAAGAGATATCGGATATATATCCTGAAGCAAAAGAGATTGATATCCCTTCACTCATATCCGACAACATAACCCTCTCAACCATGCACGGCTGTCCGCCGGATGAAATAGAATCAATCGCCCGGTATCTTATTGCGGAACGGAACCTGCATACTCTCGTAAAGCTGAACCCGACACTCCTGGGGCCGGAGATGCTGAGAGAGATACTCAGTGTTAAGCTTGGATTCAAGACCATAGTTCCTGATGAAGCCTTTGCGCATGACCTTAAGTATGATGATGCCCTGAGGATTATCCGGTCACTTCAGTCCCTGGCAGCCGGGAATAACCTGCAGTTCGGGCTGAAGCTTACCAACACGCTTGAATCTGTCAATAACAAAAATATCTTCGGCAGTGACGTGCCGATGATGTACATGAGCGGACGTGCTCTTCATCCCATATCGGTGAACCTGGCACGAAAGCTTCAGGAGGAGTTCCGCGGTGGACTATTACTCTCGTTCTCCGCCGGGGCCGATGCATTTAACATTGCTCCGCTCATCTCGTGCGGTTTCACCACTGTCACCGTATGCAGTGATCTGCTTAAGCCGGGAGGCTACATGAGGCTTCACCAGTACTTCAGCGAGTTGACCAAAGGCCTTGATAAATATGCGGCCGGAAGTATTGACGATTACATTCTAAGAAGTGCAGGCATGACAGAAAGGAAAGCTGCCGCCTTCTCCAACCTCGAAGCATACTCTGAGGCTGTCCTCTCTGCATCGGCATATAAGAGGGAATATATCAGGCCCCCCGACATCAAGTCGGACAGGGAGCTTGGCCTGTTTGACTGCATCGCGGCGCCTTGCCGTGACGCCTGCGCCACCCGTCAGGATATACCCGGTTACCTGCGGCATACCTCACATGGGGATTTTTCCAAAGCATTCGAAGTGATCCTCAACACCAACCCTTTCCTCTCCGTCACCGGAATGATATGCGATCATCTGTGCCAGGGCAAGTGTACCAGGGTCAACTATGACGACCCGCTTCAGATCCGTGAGGTCAAACGCTTTATCTCATGCCAGAATGAGATCAGCCTGAAACCCGCCGCTGACAACGGCATGAGGGCAGCGATCATCGGGGCCGGCCCGGCGGGGCTGTCATGCGCCTTCTATCTCAGATTGGCAGGCTTCAGCGTTGATGTTTTCGAGGCCAGGCCAAAGGCCGGCGGCATGGTACAGTATGCCATACCGGGATTCAGGCTCACCCATGAGGCAGTGGAGAGAGACATTGACCGCATCTCAGGCCTGGGGGTGAACATAATCTTCAACAGCCATATCGACAAACAAAAATTCAGTGAGCTGCGAAGAGACTATCCCTGTATTTTCGTCGGACCCGGAGCACAGCTCGCAGCACCGCTCAGGATAGAAGGAGAGGACGCATCCGGCGTCATTGACCCCCTGCAGTTTCTGTACAGTGCAAGAGCGGGCACCGGGACAGGCATCGGCAAAGATGTCATCATCATCGGCGGAGGAAATACTGCCATGGATGCTGCCCGTACTGCTCACCGCTTCGTCGGCAGAGACGGCAGCGTGACCATCGTATACAGGCGCACGGTAAACGAGATGCCTGCCGACCAGGGAGAGATAAGGGAGGTGCTGAAGGAAGGAATAACCATCATGGAACTTACGGCGCCGGAGAAGATCATCGTAAGGGATGGCATGGTTGCAGGACTCATTTGCAGCAGGATGGAGCTGAAGGGCATTGACCGCAGCGGCAGACCGGCACCGGTGAAAATCGAAGGAAGTGATTTTGAGATAGGCTGCGACACCGTCATTCCGGCGATAGGACAGATGACCGACATTGACATAGCCAGTCGTGATGAGCTCTCCGTCGGTAACAGCCCTTACCGGACCCGGATAAATGGTGTATACACCGGTGGCGATGCCATGCGCGGAGCATCAACGGCAATAAACGCTGTCGGCGACGGCAGGAAAGCTGCTGAACAGATAATCATCGATGCCGGCATAAGTCTCACCGTGAAAAAGCCGGAGTTAAGGAGAGACCTTTCTTACAATGACCTGATGATGAAGAGGGCAGTAAGGATCCATGCCAGGCCTCCTGACGAACCCACTGACGAAGAGAGACGCACATTCAGCCTCCTGAGCAGAACACAGGACAGCAAAGCCATGACAGAGGAGGCCGGACGATGTCTCTGGTGTGATGAGATCTGCAGCATATGCACAACCGTCTGTCCCAACTTCGCCAACCGCACATACATGACTGCTCCCTGCAGCTGTAACCTGCAGAAGGCTGTCATGACAGAAGAGGGTGTGATTGCTTTTGAAGAAGACGGCGTATTCGAGATCAGGCAGCCATACCAGATACTTCACATTGCCAACTTCTGCAATGAATGCGGCAACTGCAACACCTTCTGCCCCACAGGGGGAGCTCCTTTCAGGGAGAAGCCGAAGTTCTGGCTCACGACAGCCTCCTTCAATGAGGCTTCCGAGGGCTTCCTCCTCTCGGTGCTACAGGGCAAAAAAAATCTCATATATAAACATAAAAGAAGCTTCGCCACCCTCACCGAGATGGCTGACAGATATATCTATGAGACAGACTTCGTGTCGGCAACCTTTGACAGTAAGACGTTCAGACTCACTGAAGTGAAGTTTCTTACTCCCTGCATCAGGGAAGCACATTTCCAGAAAGCCGCAGAGATGGCAGTTCTCCTTAAGGGCGCGGAGAGCCTGCTCCATGCATGATAAACGGCATGATTCAATTAGCGGCATATTGACTATCTTGCATTGAATATCCGATAAACCCGAGGGATTTATGATCCAGCCTATAGATAAGATTACAAGTGAGACAGCCCTGGAGAATGCTGTCAACCGTTTCAGGGAAATGGGAATTATCCTTCCCACCTTCGAACAGCAGAGACACCCTGAACTTATTCCCGATAAGATAAGGACCAGGCTGAAGGATATAGGATTATGGGAGATCAATCCCCTTAACCTTTTCCGCATAACATGGAAGAATGAGCCGGTGGAAAAAGGGAGCCTTTTCGGCGGTGTCAACTTCATTGAGCTCTCCCCTGAACTTACGGGAGTGAAGGCGCGGATCATCCTCCTCATCGGCAAATGGTTCCCGACAGGAGCCCACAAGGTAGGAGCAGCATACGGCTGCCTTGCACCGAGAATAATCACCGGCGGATTTGACCCCTCATGGCAGAAGGCAGTATGGCCTTCGACAGGCAACTATTGCAGAGGCGGCGCCTTTGATTCAAAGCTGATGGGCACCGAATCGGTGGCGATACTGCCTGAAGAGATGAGCAACGAGCGGTTCGCCTGGCTCCGCGATGAGATAGGCTCAGAGGTGATAGCAACACCCGGATGCGAATCGAACGTCAAGGAGATTTATGATAAGTGCTGGGAGATACGCAGAACGCGAACCGATTGTATAATATTCAACCAGTTTGATGAGTTCGGCAATGCTGCATGGCACTATAACATAACAGGTCAGGCCATTGAGGAGGTATTCAACACCGTGAAGAGTGACCGCAGCAGGCTGGCAGCCTATGTCTCAGCCACAGGATCGGCAGGCACCATAGCGGCAGGCGATTATCTCAGGACAATAGAACCAGGCATTAAGGTTGTTGCCTCCGAAGCACTCCAGTGCCCTACCCTGCTTATGAACGGCTTTGGCGGTCACAGGATTGAAGGCATAGGAGACAAGCATGTGCCCTGGATACACAACGTCAGAAATACTGACCTGGTGACCGCAATCGATGATGAGTACTGTATGAGGCTCCTGCGGCTCTTCAATGAGAAGAAGGGCAGTGACCATCTCACGCACATGGGGATTGACCCCGGTGAAGTACATAACCTGCCCCTGCTCGGCATCTCATCAATAGGCAACCTGCTGTCTGCAATAAAGACGGCCAGGTACTATGAGATGACTTCTGATGATGTCATTGTGACAGTAGCAACAGACTCGGCGGAGATGTACAGCTCAAGGATCAGAGAGCTTAGGGTACAGAGGGGCTTATATGACTCACTCCAGGCCGTGCGTGACTTTGAGCAGTGCCTCATGGGGACGCGTTGTGATAACATGAAGGAACTTAATTATACTGACAGGAAGGCGATACATCACCTGAAGTACTATACCTGGGTGGAACAGCAGGGTAAGGAAGTTGAAGAGCTGAACCAGCTGTGGTATGACAGGGATATCTGGAACACGATGTTCAGGCAGACAGCACGGTGGGATGAGCTGATAGAAGAGTTCAATGAGAGGACCGGGTTACTGCACACCCTCTAGAAACTGACCTGCAGAAGATGGCCAAGGCTAAATTCATTTACAGATGCACCGGCTGCGGAAGGGAATATGATGCTGCTGAGACAGTCTATCTCTGCCCTTCATGCAGTGAAGCACCTGTACCCGGCACCCCGCCGCAGGGCGTATTGAAAACAATATATGATTATAAGGCCATCAGGGAGGCTCATTCCGGGTTCGACGCACTGAAAGCGAAAGGGTTCATTGACCTGCTTCCGCTTGAAAGCACCGGCTCAATGCCGAAGCTGAAGGTGGGCAATACCCCGTTGTACCAGGTGAGTGAAATGAACGGAAAGGAGTTCCCGTTCCGTCTTTACCTCAAGGATGACTCTCAGAATCCCACCTGGTCATTCAAGGACAGGGCCTCAGCGCTGGTCTCGGCATATGCCTGGGAGAGAGAGCTTGGGACAATAATTACAGCTTCAACAGGCAATGCGGGCTCTTCCCTCGCGGGAATATGCGCCTCGCAGCGGCAGAGAGCAGTGATCGTCGTTCCGGATACGGCACCCCTGGCAAAACTGACCCAGATAGTGATGTACGGTGCAACGATAGTACCCGTAAAAGGCACCTATGATGAGGCTTTTGACCTAAGTGTGAAGGCCACGGAGGCGTTCGGATGGTATAACCGTAATACTGCCTTCAACCCGCTTACAATTGAAGGGAAGAAGACAGCATCGTTCGAACTGTTTGAACAGCTTGGTAACCGGGTGCCAGACAGGATATTCATCCCGGCAGGCGATGGCGTGATACTGGCAGGCATATACAAGGGATTTGAAGATCTGCTTCACCTGGGAATAATTGAAAATATGCCCGTAATCGTGGTCATACAGTCGGAGAAAAGCGATAACCTGGTAAGGAATTTGTCCGGGAAGGTATTCAGCATCGTTCCTTCGACGACGGTGGCTGACTCCATCTCCGTTGACATACCCAGGAACTTCCATTTGGCACGGCAGTTTATTACGGAATACAACGGCGAGACACTGATCGTTTCTGATGATGCTATCCTGAGTGCCTCAATGGCGCTGGCACGCAACACCGGCCTCTTTGCCGAACCGGCAGCGGCGGCAGCGTTTGCCGGATTCCTCACATACCACCTTGATGGCCGTATCGCTGCCGGCTCATCAAATGTCGTGCTGCTTACCGGTGGTGGACTTAAAGACCCTGCGGCTGTCTCCTCACGTATCAGTATGCCCATGTCAGTCTACCCGACAATTGATAACCTGGAGAGGCTGACGCAATGATCACCTATACCCTTAACGGTGTACCCGGAAGTTTTGAGGGAGACCCGGAGGAGTCGCTTCTCGATCACCTCAGAATAGAAAGCAGGATCACATCGGCCAAGGATGGCTGCTCTGGACAGGGGGTATGCGGCGCCTGCACCGTGGTGATCGACGGCAGGGCCCGCCTGGCCTGCCGCACAAAGATGCGAAGCCTGGAAGGGACTGAGATAATTACTGCCGAAGGACTTCCTAAGAGATTCAGAGAGGTGATCAGCAGGCATTTTGCACAGAAGGGTGCTGTGCAGTGCGGCTTCTGCTCACCCGGGATGATCATGAGGGCGAAGGCACTGCATAATGCCAATCCGTCACCCTCGCGAGCTGAAATCATTAAAGCTGTTTCGCCCAACCTGTGCCGTTGTACCGGGTATGTAAAAATCGTTGATGCCATTGCCTCGGCTTTTGCCGAGCTTAACGGTGAGCCTGATGGCAAACCGGAATCAATCCCTGTAGCCTCTGCCGCGGTCGGCGAGCACTACCCCAAATACATGGCAACAGACACAGCGCTGGGAGCAAGGGATTTCGTTGACGACATGCACTTCGACGGAATGGTTCAGGGAGCGCTCAGGTTCAGCGATCACCCCCGTGCCACGGTTGTTAAAATCGATACCTCCGAAGCCCTGAAGGCCGAAGGGGTGATTAGAATCTTCACCGCTGCAGATATCCCGGGCGAACATAAAACGGGACTCATCTTCAGGGACTGGCCCCTTATGTTGGCCGAAGGAGATACAACCCATTGCCTTGGCGATGTGCTGGCCGGTGTGGTGGCAGAGACGGAAGCCATGGCCCGGGCGGCAGCACGACTGATAAAGATTGACTACCGGGTTCTGGATCCGGTGACTGACATGCATGAGGCCGCCAGGCCGGACAGCATCGAGGTCCACAACGGCCGCTCCAATGTGCTTGAGACCTGCAGCATCAGTTCCGGTGATGTGAAACAGGAACTCGCCAGGGCCGCCTGGGTAAGTACAGGCATATATGAGACCCAGCGTATAGAACATGCCTTCCTCGAGACCGAAACAGCGATAGCCATGCCAGAGAACGATGGCATCAGACTATACAGCCAGGGACAGGGTGCATATGTCGACAGGAAGGCAGTCTCGGAGATACTGGGGCTGCCGGAGGAGAAGGTAAGGGTGATACAGGTGCAGAACGGCGGAGGCTTCGGCGGAAAGGAAGATATCACTGTTCAGGGCCATGCGTCACTCTTTGCATGGCATCTGAAGAGACCGGTGAGAGTTCACCTTAACAGGGACGAATCAATCATCATGCACCCCAAGCGCCACCCCGTATGGATGGAGATAAGCCTCGGCTGCGACAGCAAGGGAAAATTCACTGCATTAAAGCTTAATGCTCTTGGCGATACTGGTGCCTATGCCTCTGTGGGAACCAAGGTGATGGAGCGGGTTGTGGGCCATGCCACCGGTGCTTACTCAGTGCCTGCTGTGGATATCAGGGCTGTGACGGTATATACGAACAATATCCCCTCCGGCGCCATGCGAGGCTTCGGCGTGCCGCAGGTGACCTTTGCCGTGGAGAGCTGCATCGATGAACTGTGCCGCATGGGAGGGTTCAACCGCTGGCAGATTCGCTGGGACAACGCACTGGAAGACGGAAAAAGAACAGCAACAGGACAGATACTCAGAGGCGTGGGACTGAAAAAGACCCTGCTGGCTGTCAGGGATGCTTTTACCGCGGCGAAATTTGCCGGCATAGCATGCGGCATCAAAAACACCGGCGTGGGAAACGGCCTGACAGATGACAGCGAGGTATCGGTGGAAATCATCTCGGATAAAAAGGTCATCATCAGCCACGGCTGGAGCGAGATGGGCCAGGGAATACATACCATGGCCGTGCAGATACTGCACCACGAGACAGGCATCAACCCTGAGATAATTGAGGTGAAGGTGGACACCGCAGCAGGACTCCCCACCGGCATGACCACCTCCTCAAGGGCTACCGCACTGATGGGCAACGCCCTCATCAATGCCTCGGCAAGAATAAGTGAGGATCTGAAACAGGGGTCACTGCAACAACTTGCCGGCCGCATCTACAGGGGAAGATACGTGTGCGACTGGACCTGCAAACCGGGAGAAAAGAGCGATGACCCGGCTATCCACTTCGCTTATGGCTACGCCACACAGGTGGCAATACTTGGCGATGATGGCTCTGTCAGAAAGATCATCGCAGCACACGATGCCGGTAAGATAATGAACCGCATGCTCTTTGAGGGCCAGATCGAGGGCGCAGTCCATATGGGTATGGGTTACGCACTGACTGAAGAACTGCCCCTTGAGAACGGCAGGCCGGTGAGCCTGATGTTCAACGACCTGGGGATACTCAGGGCAGATGATATGCCTGAGATAGAGGTGATCGGCATAGAGGAGAGAGACCCTGTGGGGCCCTATGGCGCCAAAGGAATAGGTGAGATCGGAATGGTGCCGACAGCGGCAGCCATAGCCAATGCCTTCTGTGCTTACGACAGAATAAGAAGAACAAAATTACCTCTCAGAAGAAAGAAATAAATCACAAATCAATAAGTCATGAACCTGCTGCTAAGGAACGCAACATACATTGACTGGGAAACGCTCGATTTCAGCAACAAGAATATTATTGTCAGGCCGGATGACGACACTGTACAGCTCCTGCCGCATGATGATGACGGAATCGTATACCCTGACACCGAGGTTATTGACTGCACCGGTAAGCTTGTGACTAAATCTTTTGCCGTGGGCCATCATCATGCCTACTCGGCACTGGCCAGGGGGATGGGCTCGCCGAAGAAGATCCCCTGCAACTTCCATGAGATACTTCAGTACGTATGGTGGACCCTCGATAAGAAACTTGACGCCGGATTGGTTGAAATGTCTGCCCTGGTAACAGCCATGGAATGCGCCAGGAACGGTTCCACATTCGTGGTAGACCATCACGCCTCTCCCTTCGCGGTTAAGGGTTCTCTTGAAATCATTGCCCGCGCCTTTGAAAAAGTGGGTCTGTCACACCTGTTGTGCTATGAGACCTCCGACCGCGACGGAAAGGTTATTGCCGGTGAAGGTCTTGAGGAGACAGAGACATGGCTTAAGCACCACCAGGGACTGGTAGGTCTTCATGCCTCATTCACCGTTGGCGATGACACACTTGGCCGGGCTGTTGAACTGATGCATAAGTACAACAGCGGCATTCATATCCATGTTGCCGAAGATAAACATGATCAGGAACAGTGCATTAACTCATATGGCAGGAGAGTGGTTGAGCGACTGTCAGGGGCAGGTGTGCTGAGCTCGCCTAAAAGTATCCTCGTTCACTGCCTCCATCTTGAGGAGAGGGAGCGGGAACTGATAGGAAATTCACCTGCATGGGTGGCTGAAAACTGTGAAAGCAACCTGAACAACAATGTCGGTTATTTCAACGGGGCAGGGCTTGGTGAGAACATTATGCTCGGTACTGACGGCATGCACAGCGACATGCTTCAGAGCCTCAAGGCGGCCTTCTTCGTGGGGCAGGGTCATGACAACATCTCATACGAGTCCGCGTACAGGCGTTTCAGAAACATGCACCGCTACCTGAGTGAAAACGGATTCAAAGGTGACGGAGCCAATAATCTGGTTGTCCTGAATTACCATTCCCCCACTCCCGTCACAAAAGAGAATTTCATTGCCCATCTACTTTTCGGGATATCATCACGTCACATAACCGACGTTATATCCGGGGGAAAGCTTATCCTCAGAAAGAGAAAAATCATGACTGTCGATGAGCAGGCCATACTGAAGGAATCAAGAAAGCAGGCTGAAAGACTCTGGAATATGATCAGGCATCACTGATGCCCTTGTCTTTTCTCCGGAAAATGAAATATACCGGTATGCCTGACAGTATCAGTGACAGACCTATCATTGCCTCGCGGGGCCGGGTAATTATGGTATTAAAAAAGAGTCCGATACAGAAGACTACAAAAATGGCCGGCACAACAGGGTAACCCCATACCCTGTACGGCCTGCTGGCATCGGGTATCCTGCGGCGCAATATGAAGACACCTGTGGCCATCGCCCCGTAAAATATATATACTGCAAATATCAGCATGTCAGTCAGCTGCTCAAAGGTTCCCGAAAACACCAGCACCGACGCCCATATCCCCTGCCACAGCAGCGAGTTACCCGGCACACTGTGACGGTTCAGTTTCCCTATGCCGGAAAAGAAAAGCTTCTCCTTTGACATCGCATAATAAGGCCGTGAACCTGTCAGTATACTTGCATTGAGACATCCCAGGGTGGTAATCAGAATAAGTACAGATATGAAGAGGACCCCTCCTGCTCCCCACAGACTCCTTATAACCTCCACCGCCGCTATCTGGTTCCCGGCCTCATGAACCTGTACAAGATCCGGTATTGACATTATCCTCATATAAGCCAGATTAACAAGCACATAGACACCAATCACAATCAGCACACCAATAGCTATTCCTTTCGGAATATTCCTGTTCGCATTCTTTATCTCCCCGCCGATGAATCCTACCGAAACCCATCCCTGGTATGCCCAGAAAGCGGCAAGCATCGCCGTATAGAACTGGGAAACGGTTACTGAACCGTTTCCCAGTTCCCTGAAATTAATGAAGTTCTCCGGTTTGGGTGTGCTGGTGGAAAGCCCGGCTACAATAATCACGAGCAACCCGGCACAGACAAAAAAGAAAATCGCCTTTCCTGTCCACACTCCGCTTCTGAGTCCTGACATGTTGAGCAATGTCAGCAGCATGATCACAATGATGGCCGCCAGCTTGATGCCAAAATCCTGAAACGGGAAGAAAACACCCCCTATTGAAAAGTCATGCATCGCTGGAAGGAGATCAGGTATCGGAAAAATGCTGTTAAGCGATTGCACCAGCACATACGCCAGTGAAGATATCGTTGCGGTCTGAATAACTGCAAAAAGTGACCATCCGTAAAGGAATGAAAAGAACCGATTGTAGATTTTTTTAAGGTATACATAATCCCCGCCGGTGTCTGCCAGCATCCCTGCGAGTTCGGCATTACTCAGCGCCCCGAATAGGGTGATAACTCCCCCGGCAACCCATACCAGAAGGATCCATACTGATGAATTAAGCTCATCAGCCATGGGGGCTATTTTTTTGTAAACTCCGGAACCAATTATGTTGGCTATTACAAAAATGACTACATAACCAAGACCCAGGGTCCTGGATAAGCTTCTCTGGTCAGTCATCGGATGTCATCTTTCTGCGGGTGAAGACGCTAATTTAAGAAATATGTAAGGAGAATTGCGATATTCAAATTGCGATTGGGAATTTTGCGCAGGGCGATGCAATATTGCAGCCCGGATGATTATTCCCTGAGAACATTCACATCAGTTCTGCGTATAATATAAGTAACATCTTTGCTACGAAACATGAAAAAAACGGTTATTTCCCTTGTGACTATGCTTCTCTGCAGCGGCGCTACCGCACAGTGGAAGGCACAGACTGCCGAAACATATGACAAAACATACAGAATGGCATTTGTTGTGTCAAAAGGCGGTGGCGAGACTTTGAGGATAATGCGTGATATCTCATCCGGAACGACACTGAAAGGCGCCAATCCCTATGATCAGATCTCAGGGCAGCTTTTGCTCAACAATAATGTGGGTATGGAATATAAAGTTCATACAATTGTTTTGAGGTTTGACGAAAGCACCAAGCTGTACATACATCAGCCGGCGGATCTTAAACAGGGATGGGACGCTAACGCCGGGAGATACATCATTGAGTCCGACTGGCAGATCTGGCGAAGAGGAGATACCAGGAACAGGGGAGCCGCAACCCCCGGCGATAAGGGGACAAACCTGAAAAAAGAGATTTTTGACCTGATGAAGTCATCCGGAAAGGTCAATTGCCATATCATACTGCTGCACAAGATGGATGACGCCCAAACAACCATTTCTGCCGATTTCGTCCTGCAAAACTCAACGAAATCAATCAATTACCTGTTCCAATAATCTCCGGACACCCTATCCGCCCCGGGCTGAGTGATCAATCCTCCATAGACATTTCAATAAAAAAATTGAAATCTTTCAATAGTATTGTTGGCGGATAACAGAATAGTATCAGTCAGCTTCATCGATGCCTGTGGTATTTTTGTGCCCTGATCCTGAAAAATGGTAAAAATGGATATAGTGAATGTCAGCTCACATACTGATTTCCTCGCTAAAGCGGGAGAAAGCGAAAGGGTTTTCCTTATGCTGTTCCGCAAGGGGAGTGAGCAGAGCGAGTGTGCCATGCATAACCTATTGAATGCCACAGAGAAAGCTGGAGATCTCAAGGTCTTTGCAGCAGATGTCAGTGAAGTGCGTGATATTCATACGGAATACGGCGTTACAACGGTACCGTCGCTGCTGGCTTTCAGAGACGCGAGGCTGACCGGCATCGTCAAAGGATGCCAGGAAACCGGCTATTACAGGGCTATGACAGGAAACGCCTTCTTCAGGGCATCAGCGGAGGGTGAGACCGCGCCGGCACGGAGAGTGACCGTCTATTCCACACCTGCCTGCTCATGGTGCAACACACTTAAGTCATGGCTGAAGCAAAACGGGATAAACTACACTGATATAGATGTTTCGCGCGACCAGCGCGCCGCAGAAGAGCTGGTGAAACGGACCGGTCAGCAGGGAGTACCCCAGACAGACATAAACGGTGAGATCATTGTAGGATTCAATCAGCCCAGGCTTAAGCAACTCCTGGGTATCTGAAACACGGAAAGAAACATGTTATTATAACCAAACAATATCACAATGAAAGAGTTACAGCCAATAAACCAGCAGGTGATACTTGACGTCACCGACCCGAAAGATGAACAGCGTACCGCATCAGGCATCATCATCCCCGATGTGGCAAAAGAGAAGCCCAAGACCGGGAAAGTAGCCTGGATGGCCGTTATCGAGAACGCCGAGATCAAACCGGGAGACAATGTTCTTTATAAGCCCTTTGGCGGAACGGAAGTCGAATTTGAAGGAAAGAAATACCTGATCATTCCATACGCCGACATCTACGCAAAAGTTGTAGAGACAGAGGCTATTTAAAAGTTGCCGTTTCAGTGTGAAGAGCCTTATGCAGACTGACCTGCAATAAGGCTCTTCCCTTTTATCAGCTTATCAATCCTAAGGCGAAGCACAAAAGATACCTGCTTTTAAGAATCCAACCGGCTGGATCCGGGAAGACCTATGGTTCGAGTTTAATATTTATATCAGGACTACAGTAATACCTGTTTTCAACCAGCAGACGGGACTGCGGCCATTGTTTGAAAATTGCGCCCGGGTCTCTCTCTCTTCGGCAATCACCTGCCATGCATATATTCTGCCCTTCTCCAGTACCGGCTGTGCCGGACCGTAGAGAAAGGAGAACCTGCCCTGCAGTTCCGTCTCGTAGAAGGCGGGTTCTGTTGTAGAAGTAAACGTAAAACCAGCAAAAAAATTGATTTATATCAATCTGTTACACCTTAATCTCAATTATTTTATAGATGTCTGAAGTGTTTGCATCATTAAGACGGTCTGATCAAAACAGCTTTATTTGCCAGGATAAAGTTATTGGGACCCGGATCTGTAGGTATCAGAACCACCCTTCTCATTGCAGCGTTCCGGCGACAATTTTCGTATTAGGATATAAAAGACCTGAATTTCATAGAACCATAACTTAAAAAGATCAGAATGAAAAATCCCGTATTAATAGCTTTGTGTCTCCTGCCTTTCGCCGGATTATCGTCATGTTCAAAGGATAATCCCGGCCAGGAGCCCGATCTCACTCCGGAAAATATTGAGCTGACCGCCAAAGGTGCGGAGGTAATAGCCTATGGGAATGAATTTGGCATAGAGCTCTTTACAAAGGTTGCCTTTGAAGAAGACAAGAATTTTATGCTTTCTCCGCTCAGCGCCAGCGCAGCCTTGACAATGCTTCTCAACGGCTGTGCCGGAGATACCTATGATCAGCTGAAGGAGACGCTGAAATATCCTGAAAACATTTCCATAAGCGAAATAAACGAGGTTTATAAAAGTCTCGTCTCCCAGTTGCTGGATGCAGATCCTAAGGTAAAACTGGCCCTTGCAAATGCAATTTTCTACAGGCAGGGATTCAGCGTCAAGAACCCGTTCCTGAGTACAATGGATAACGATTTCAATGCAGAGATTGCCGGCCTTGATTTTTCGCTTCCATCAGCACTTACAACCATTAACAAATGGGCCGCCGACAATACAAACGGCAAAATTCCGAAAGTTCTCAATGAGATCTCAGGTGATGCGGTTATGTTTATCATGAATGCCCTTTACTTCAAAGGCGACTGGAGCTACCAGTTCGACAAGGATCTGACCTCTGACAGGGCATTTTACACCAACGGCTCAAGCTCCATTGATGTAAGCACCATGAAGGGGGATGTTGGTTCCAGGGTTGCGTACGGAACCGGTTACAGGGCGATTGAAATGCCATATGGCCAGACAAATTTTACAATGGTGGTTATTGTCCCGGAGGGCACACTCACTGAATTCAATGCAACATTTGACTCGGAGAAATGGAACACAATCACATCGGCGTTTGATAATCAGGAAGAGTTCAGTGAACTGACTGTTTACATGCCGAAGTTCAAATTCTCATACGAGAAGTACCTGAATGACCAGCTGCAGAGCATGGGAATGCTGGATGCCTTCGATTCTTACCTGGCAGACCTCTCCGGTATTTCCGATGCCTCTATTTTTGTAAGTTTCGTGAAGCAGAACACCTTCGTGGAGGTTGACGAAAAAGGAACCGAAGCCGCGGCAGTCACCACCATAGGAATAGAGCTGACAAGCATGCCGCCCCAGCCGCAGGTATTTGAAATTGACAAACCATTTGTATTTGCAATACGTGAACGGACCACCAACACTCTTCTCTTCATCGGACAGATGGTAAATCCTCTTATTTAATGATCCGGATTACCGGCAAAATGAATTCACCTGTTTCGTAACAGCCAAAAACAATCGAAAATGAAATCCCTTATCAAGTCCGCAACTTTTCTGCTGGTAATGATGACAGCTCTGACAGCCTGCCAGGACAGGACCACAGAATTGATAACCTATGAGGCAAACGTACCTGTTTACATGTCGTTTAATGAGTTCAGGGCCAGCTTTGAAAAAAGTGCTCCGATCGAAATATCCCACCCCGGGAAAATGTACTTTAAAGACGGGTATCTCTTTGTTAACGAGTATGGCAAAGGAATACACGTGATTGACAACTCAGATCCTGCCAATCCTGAAAAAGTGGCTTTTTACGAGATCATGGGCAACGTCGACATGGCGATAAAGGGCAACATCCTGTTCGCCGACAGCTATATTGACCTGCTGGCCATAGACATTACAGACATAGATAATCCCGTCGAGATTGACAGAATTGAAAATGTTTTTCCTGAGATCGTTCCTGAGGGCGAAGAATGGTTCCCATATGCAATGGTGGATAAATCCAAAGGTGTTATAGTTGACTGGGAGGTAAAGAAAATTACCGAGAAAATGGAGGATTATACCCGGGGCGGATGGATATTCCGCGGCGAGATGGACTTTATGGCAAACACAGCAACCGGAGCCAAATGGACCGGGGGCAGCGGTACTGGCGGCTCAATGGCCCGCTTCATGCTGAATGACAACTACCTGTACGTAATCGCAGTACCCATAAGGCTCAAGACGGTTGATATCAGCACCGCGTCAGGCATGGCGGTGGTAGACAGTATCGATGTTCCCCGTAATATGGAGACACTCTTCCGCCTCGAGGATAAACTGTTCATCGGAACCACAACCGGCATGCTGATCTTCGACCTTGTCAATCCAAAAAAGCCCGTTCAGATATCATCTTATGACCATATCACAGCCTGCGACCCTGTTGTGGTTGACGGCCAGTATGCGTACGTTACCCTTAGGTCAGGCAACATGTGCAACAACGCGCAAAACCTACTGGAAGTAATCGATATATCCTCACTGGCAAACCCGTACCTGGTAAAATCGTACCCTATGTTCAATCCTCACGGGCTGGGAACTGATGGTGACCTTCTGTTTGTCTGCGATGGCGCGGCGGGTCTGAAGATTTACGACAAATCGGACCCGCTGGCCATCATAACCAACCGGATTGCCTACTACCCCGACTTTGATACTTACGACGTTATCCCGATGAATGGCATCCTGATGCTCGTAGGCAAGGAAGGCATTTACCAGTATGATTACAGCGACCCTGAAAATATAGTCCAGATAAGCCATATAACAATTACGGAAGAATAAATATATGCCGAGACTTACTGCTATTGCGGTTTGTGTTCTGCTTACACTCGCCGCAACAGGTCAGCAACGCAGGTATACTGTAGTGCTTGACGATGGTTCCCGGATCAGGGGGACCATCGTTGCTGATTCTGCGGACTATCTTGATTTAAAGATCCTGACCCCGCAGATTCTGAGAATTGACAGGTCACAGGTGTCATCGCTTGAAAGACTGAAATACCCGGTAAAGAACAACCAGAAGACCTCAGGTTATTACATCCGGTTTTCAACCAGTCTCCTCACGGGGCGAAGCAAAAACCTCAACAGGAAAGATATAAGTATTAATCTGTCGAACGGTTACCAGTTCAGTAATGGCCTGGCGATTGGTGCAGGATCGGGGATAGAGGAACTGGAACTGGTTCTTGTTCCCCTGTACGCGGAGATGAGATATACTCCACTGAACTCGGGTGTGTCTCCCTATGCGTGGCTCAGGGCAGGTTACAGTTTTGCAACAAGTGACCAGGCTGTGACAGTTGTCGAATATTCCAAATTGAAAAGGAACTCCGAAGGCGGATTTTTGTTCGGTACCGGAGCCGGCATATCAATGTTTACCTGGAGGAAAACCGCAATAAGTATTGGATTGGGATACAGGTACCAGAAGGTCATCTTCCGTGAGGATCTGTACTGGTGGGGCGGGAACACGATCAGGGAGACTGTTACTCATTTCAACAGGCTGGAACTGCAACTAGGTTTTACCTTTATGTAAGAGAGAAATATGGACATTGTTTACAGAATATCGCCATAATTGAGTTATTTCGGGGAAACTTGATTCCTGGCGGTATAATGGGTAAAGAAACAATAAAAGGTCATGAATACTCTGACTCCTATCTTGTTACAAGATGTGCCGGTGGCGATATCCGCTCACAGGAATTCCTTTACAGGCGATACTTTTCGTTTGCCATGTCAATCTGTATCAGGTATACCCGGGATGAGGGGGAGGCGATGGAAATAGTGAATGACAGCTATATGAAGGTCCTGGACAGGCTTCAGGAATACGATCAGTCAAGGCCGTTTAAGAACTGGTATGGAAAAATCCTCGTAAATACAGCAATTGATAACTACAGAAAGAACCAGAAAAACAACGAATTCCTCCCGCTTGAAACGGTAGATGAAACCGGAGAGAGCGATCCTGAAATAGAAACTGAACTTTCAGTTAACGATATCCTGACACTGTACAGTTACCTTCCGGCAAATTACAGGATGACATTCAACCTCTTCGAAATAGAAGGGTATTCACACGAGGAGATTGGTCAGATGCTGGGGGTTACCGCCTCCACCTCAAGGGCCAACCTTGCCAGGGCTAAAAAGATGTTGCGGGATCTTTATTGCAGGCATATTATCCCGGTAAAAAAGAGCCATGAATAAGTTTGATGACATATTCAGCCGTAAGATAAAGGAGGCATTTGACAGCTATGATGCTGACCACCTCGCAGAGAAGGGGTGGAATGCCTATGTCAGCAAGAATGCCAGGAGGCGTAGACGGGCAATTATAATTCCGTTGTGGGCCAGGGCAGCCACGGTAGCTGTCCTGGTGACTATCGGTGTGCTCTTTACTGCACGTTTTTATAACCGTAAGGCCGGCGAACCGCTAGTTAAGGTTGCACAGGAGACCCGGAATGAACAAACGGAGTCTGTAACCTATAAGGATGATACATCGGCGGTCAGACTTGAAGTCGCTGCAGCAAAGGATGAAAGTGCCACACCACAACCTGAAGTCACCACGGCAAAGGCCGAAGACGCAGCAGCAAAGACAGCAATGCCGGCATCAGTCCCTGAAAAAGCTGATCACTTGAGGGCTTCCGGGCTGGCGGTCAGTACTGCAGCAGAACCCATACCAGCCGGCCTTAATGCAGGGGTGTACCTCGCCGCTGATCCCGCAGAAAAAAGACTGGCTGATGATGCTGACGTCAGACTGAATCTGACACCTAAAAAGGCACAGAAGGATTACCTGGTGCTGCCCCGGGAAAAGATGACGACAACAATTATGACCGGATTATCAGGTATGATGGCCAGTATCGGCAATGCGACATCGACTGCCGGGGGCGTTTCCCTCGGTTTCTACCTGGAGCAGCAGCTTACCCGCAACATAGCGGTTCGTCCTGGCCTGGCCATGGCAAGACATGCTTACTCCATGGAGAGCTCCTCACCGGGTAGAGTATCGCTGGATTACGCTGCACCGGAGCTGGACGGCCTGTCAGGAACAATCTCTTCATATTCGGCTGATATTGAAGTACTGTCGATGGAGATTCCGGTAAATTTCGTCTTCTCTGTCCGGAAACGGGCACGCACAAACCTGTTTGTGAGTACCGGCGCATCAACTGTGTTCTATCTGAACCAGCGCCTGTCGGGGAGCTTTGACAATACTTATACAAAGACATTATACAATTCCAATAGCGGGGCAATATCATACGAGTCGGTGACAACAACCGCCAGGATTGAAAGTGAGCAGGAGTTTTTAAACCGTGTTGATTTCATGGGACTTGCCAACTTCTCCGCCGGCTACTCCTTTCCGTTCAGCAAAACAAGCAATCTGCTTTTCGAACCGTTTATACAGTTGCCCGTAAAAGACCTTACCAGCCTTAACCTGCGCATCAGGTACGGCGGGATCTCCATGAAGATTCAGTTCTGAGAGGGCTCCCCTGTGGAATCATCCCTGTTCCTTCCTTTTCTGACAAGGAGGATATAGACAGGAATTCCAAGCAGGTTCAGGGTGAGGCCTATCCCGGTCTCCCGGGTCTGGTTATTATAGTATTGAAGAACAGCCCCTGCCGGGCCATGGCATAGTACGGTCGGACCCCGGTCAGTATGCTGGCATTGGTGCAGCCAAGGGTGGAGATAAGAATGAGAACAGAGATGAACAGCACTCCACCGCTGCCCCATATGCTCCTGACAGCCTCAATACCGGCTATCTGGTCTCCGGCATTGTTAATCTGCTTAAGCTCGTTGATTGAGAGCAGTTTAAGAAAGGTATAGTTCACCACCAGGTATACGATAATGACTATGCCTACACCGGCGATAATGCCTCTCGGGATGTTCCTGTGCGGGTCTTTTACCTCCCCTCCGATAAAGCCGACAGACACCCATCCCTGGTATGCCCAGAAGGCTGCAAGCATGGCAGTGTAAAACGATGAAAAGGTCACCGCATTGCCAGCCGCCGTCCCACTGACGGCCATGATCCCGGCAACAGTATCCCGGCCGCCGGCAAGCCCGGCTATGACAATCGCCAGAAGGCCCCCGCCGACAAGAAGAAGGACGGTCTTGTTAACCCATGCCCCGCTTTTCAGTCCTGACATATTCAGGAAGGTAAGAAACAGAATAAGCAGTATGGTTGTCAGCTTAATCCCGAAATCGCGGAACGGATAAAAAATACCTCCGATTGTCAGGTGCTGAAGTGACGGAAGTATATCGGGGATGGACATGATGCAGTTGAGTGATTGAGTGAAGACGTAAGCCACGCCTGATATTGCTGCTGTCTGGATCACCGTGAAGAGAGACCATCCAAAGAGGGAAGAGAAGAAGCGGCCGTAGATGGTTCGCAGGTAGACGTACTCATTGCCGGTGTCGGCAAGCATGCCTGCCACCTCACCGTTACTCAGCGCTCCGAAGAGGGTGATTATCCATGCTGCCAGCCATACCAGCAGTATGACATTAAGCACTCTATTTGTCAACATCCAATCGCTTAAATGAGAATACAATTAAAAAACTTGTAAATTTGACCTGTAAATCAAAATAGTCAAATATAATGTCGGAAATTAACGTAAGAAATCTGATTATAAATTCAGCTTCGAAATACTTTTCAAAATTCGGTTTTCATAAAACTACTATGGATGAGATTGCCAGGCATATCCATAAAGCCAAAGGGGTGTTATATTATTATTTTAAAGGGAAGGAAGAGCTTTTTAATGAAGTATTAAAACAGGAGTTAAATGTTGTTAAAATAGAGTTAAAGAAAATTGTTGATGCCGAAAATGATTCCCTTATTACACTCAAAGAATATACTCTGACAAGGCTAAAGTTGTTACATAAAGCTGTAAACTATCACGAAATGCTTAAAGCTGATTTTTTCGATAAATATCTATTTGTGAAAGATGTTCGCGAAGATTTCACTGAATTTGAAAGAGTACAATTGACAATAATACTTAAAAGGGGGAAGTTAGAGGGTTATCTTGATTTCAAAAATATAAATTCCACCATTAATATTTTCATGATGGTCATTAATGGGATTGAAATACCATTATTTCTTCAGGAAAAATATTCAGAATACGAGAGTACCATTGATGAACTATCATCAATGATTGTCAATAGTTTAAGAACACAAAGAAAATAATCACAATTTTTTTTCAAACTTTAACAAAAAATACTTTTAGTAAAAATCTATTTTTAATTTTGAACTGACTTTAAAACAATATTGGTCAATATTTAATATATGGAACGATTTGCACAGAAAATCCTCAAAAACAGATGGCTAATTATAATAAGTGTAATTGGTATAACAATTCTCTTTGGTCTTCAGACCAGATTTATAAGCATAAACTCTGATATAATCAGTTCATTACCGGACGATGACCCGGCTGCCTTGATGTTTAAAAATATTGGCAGCCAGTTTGGTGGTAATGACATGGGCATGATAGTCCTTGAATCAGACAATATTTTTAAAGCTGATTTGCTACAGCATGTCAAACAAATTACAGACAGCCTGAAAATTACTCATGGCGTTTCTACTGTCACAAGCCTTACCAACATCCTTGATATCAGAAGCACTGAAGAAGGAATTGAAATCGGGAAACTTGTTGACGAGTATAACCTTCCGTTTGAGCAGTCCCGGTTAGACAGTCTGAAAACCTATGTATACTCAAAAGAGATGTATAAAGGAGCAATCGTATCAGAGGATGGAACAGCAACGGTTATACTGTTCACTTTAATTCCTGATGCTGATAAACAGGCAGTTGCCAATGAAATCAAGAACAAGGTTACGGCACTTGATTTACCTGAAACAGTCTATTTTGGCGGACTACCATTTATGATAAATGATGTTTCTGATTTAATAGTATCAGATATAGTATGGCTTTTACCGATAGTTTTCATAGTTATTGCACTGATTTTATTCATAAGTTTCAGGTCTCTCAGAGGCGTACTAATGCCACTCCTTACTGCCGGGATTACCATTATATGGACTGTAGGAATTATTGTTACAGCAGGTCATGAACTTACTATTATCTTAAATATTGTACCTGTTATACTGCTTGCAGTAGGGAGTGCTTACACGATTCATGTAATAAACAGCTTTAATCTATTCAGAACAGGTGATTTCAATCAAACTATAATAAAGGCACTGGGCTATGTAATCATTCCTGTAATTCTTGCAGCGTTAACAACTGCCGTAGGATTTGTGTCATTTGTTCTTGGTGCTTACCTGACAATGATTAAGGATTTTGGCATTTTTACGGCAATAGGAGTGATTGTATCCCTTATTCTTGCAATATTTTTTGTTCCGGCTCTTTCTTCCGTATTTTCAAAAAATGACGGCAAAGTGGCAGAAGATTTACCAGAAAAGAAACCCATTTTATCTCATTTTATCCTATTACCTCTTTCTAATCTGCTTCTTAAACACCCCAAATATATATTTTCAATTTGGGGTACTTTTCTGGTTATAAGTATTGTCGGCTTGTTCCTTATTAAAACAAGTACAAACATGGCTGATTATTTCAAGAAGGATAATCCAACAAGAGTTTCAGAGGATTTGATGCAGAAAAAATTTGGGGGTTCATTTCCTGTTTTTGTTGTTTTTGACGGTGACATGCAAAGTCCGGAGGTTTTAAACCTTATGATAAAAACCGAACAATTTATGAAACTTGACCCGAATATCAGCATAACACAATCAGTTGGCGACTTGATTGAGCAAATGAATGACGCCATGCTGGAAGGGAAAAAAATACCTGATGACCGGTCTAAAATCGAGCAGTTATGGTTTCTTCTTGATGGGCAGGATGTTATGAATCAGCTCGTTTCTGAAGATTTGAAAAGGGGAATTATCCAGTCAAAATTTGCCTCGGTTGAAAACAAAGAAATAGAAATGTTTACCAAAAAAATGCAACTGTTCATTGAGGAAAACTCAAATGAGAATTGCAAAATAGAATTAACAGGAATGCCTTCTGTTTATGTCAGACTAAATGACAGCCTGATTAAAAGTCAGTACAGCAGCCTTATGATAGCCTTAGTTCTGGTAGTTCTGATTGTAGGATTAATCTTCCGTTCCTTTTCAAAGGGAGTCTATGCGACCATTCCCATAATTGCAACAATATTAATCTTATTCGGGTTTATGGGATACACGGGAATTCCTCTTGATATTGCTACTGTCCTTGTTGGTAGTATTGCATTAGGAATAGGCATCGATTATTCGATACATTTTATTTCAGGATTTAATTCACACCTTGAAGAAAATGGTGATGCTGAAAAGGCTATTGAAAGAACATTGATGACAAGCGGCAAGGCTATAATAATTAATGTTACGTCAGTAGCAGCAGGATTCCTGGTATTACTATTTTCTCAGTTAGTCCCATTACAGAATTTCGGTTTGCTCGTGGCAATAAGCATGATTGGTTCAGGTCTTGGCTCATTGACACTTTTGCCTGTAATACTGATTTTGGTAAACAGAAAACGTAAAATCATTGCCAATTAATTTATTCACTAATAAAAATTAAAATATGAAAGCATTAATTTATTCAGCGGTAGTAACCATTACTGTTCTGGCATGTAGTATATATTCAGTTAATGCACAGGATGCTTCTTCAATTCTAAAAAGAATGGATGATGTAATGTACTCACCGAAAGATTTAACTGGTAAAAATAGGATTGTTCTTATTGATAAGAGTGGAAAAGAAGAAATCAGAGAGGCGACAATCCAACAGAAAGGAAACGATAAAAGAATGTTTCGATTTACAGCACCAGCGTCACAGGCGGGTATATCAGTATTATCGCTACCAAATGATGTCATGTATTTGTATTTGCCTGCCTTTGGAAAGGAAAGAAGAATTGCCACCAGTGCAAAGAATCAGAATTTTGCAGGTACAGATTTCTCTTATGATGATATGGAGTCAAAACCTTTCTCGGCAAAATACACACCTAAATTAATTGAAGCAGGTACAAATGTATTTACGGTGGAACTGACACCAAAGGCTCAAACTGATTATTCCAAAATAGTTGTAACCATCAATAAAACACACTTTTACCCTGAGACGATGGACTATTATGATAAAGGAAATACAAAAATTAAGTCAGCAAAATATGTGTTCAGTAAGGTAGGAAACTACTGGAATGCCCAGGAAATTGAAATGACTGACTTTAAGAAAAATCATAAAACAAAAATGCAAATGTCAGACGTCAGATATGACACGGGTTTAACAGATGATGACTTTACAGTCAGAAAATTAATTCAATAAATATACTTATAAGATAATACCACCAACCATGAGAACAGTATCAGGATATATTCTTACGAATGTATTAGGCTGGAAAATCAAAGGTGAATTCCCTGATGTAAAAAAGTCAATCACAATATTTGCACCTCATACAGCGCATATTGATGCCCTCTATGGGAAATTAGGTATCGCTCAAATGGGTGTCAAATACTTATTCCTTTCGAAAAAGGAACTTTTCTTTTTCCCCATGAATATTGTTATGAAAAAATTTGGCTCAATGGCAGTTAGAGGGGTCAAAAATGAAAATGCGATTTATAGGGTTGTAAAGATTTTAAATGAAAATGATGAATTACATGTCGTAATTTCTCCCGAAGGGTCGATTAATAGGGTAACAAATTGGAATAAAGGATTTTACTATATGGCAAAGAAGGCTAATGTGCCTATTGTGGTTACATCTCTGGACTACCAGAAAAAAGAAATGGAAGTCAAAGGCGTCATATACGAACTTAATGATTATGTTACTGTAATAAAGCAAATTAATCAGATGTATAGTAGCGTTACAGGCAAAATTCAGCAGAATTTTTCCCTTTCTTCAGAAAATTAAAATATGAAGAAACCCGTTGCATTAGTATTATCAAGCGGAGGGTCAAAAGGACTTGCCCAGATTGGTGTGATTAACGAACTGGAAAAACAGGGTTTCCAAATAACATCAGTATCAGGTTCTTCCATAGGTTCTGTCATTGGTGGACTTTACGCAATGGGTAAATTGCCAGAATTTACAGTTTGGGTAAAAACATTAGACCGAAAAACAATTTGGAGGTTAATGGATTTCACCTTTTCAACCTATGGATTATTAAAAGGGGTGAAAGCATTTGATAAAATGAAAACATTTATTCCTGACGTGAACATTGAAGAAATGAATGTCTCTTTTGTTGCAGTTGCAACTGATATAATAAATGAGAAGGAAGTCGTTTTTAATTCAGGTAGTTTTTATGATGCAATCAGAGCATCAATAGCAATTCCGACCATTCTTACTCCTGTAAAATATAAGGAAACAATATTGGTTGACGGGGCGGTTTTAAATCCAATTCCAATAGAGCATGTGGTACGTAAAGATGATGATATTCTTGTTGTTGTGAATTTATACGGGGATAAACAAGTTGAATTGGGAAAAGCAGGTCTGATAAATGAGAACCATATTCCAGCCAAACTTAATGGCTTAATAAAAGTCATATCCAAATTAGCTATTTCCGGAGATAAAAGAAGTTTAGGGTATTATTCACTGTTAACAGCTACAACTTCTGCAATGGTCCATAAAATTTCAAAGCAAAATATTGAAAAATTCAAACCGGACATATTAATCAATATCCCCTATGATTCATCAGATACTTTCGACTTTCATAAAGCAGATGAGTTGATAAAAATAGGAGAGATTGCTGCAAAAGAAGCAATCTCAATATATAAAAAAACAATACCATGCTAATTACTGCTATAATCAGTTCATATAATGAGGGAAAGACAATCAGCGATGTTCTACACTCTATCTATGAAAGTAGCCTTTTTGACGAAATTATTGTTGTCAATGATGGTTCAACTGATAACACTAAAGAAACTATTTCTGATTGTAAAAAAACATTAAATGTGATTGACATACACCTGCCGGAGAATAAGGGAAAAGGGTTTGCTATGGCAATGGGTATTGAACAGGCAAGTAATGAAATTATTGTTTTTTGCGATGCTGATTTATCCAATTTACGAAGTGAACATTTTCTGCAATTAATAAAACCAATTATTGAAAATGAGGCAGAAATGGTATTAGGACAGCCAACTGAAACCTTAATAAACTATCGCATAAATCCTTTTAAAATATTAACAGGTCAACGGGCAGTTCTTAAAAATGATATACTGCCTATAGTGGAAGAAATGAAAAAATCAAAATTTGGTGTAGAGACCTTAATCAATCTTTACTATGAGTCTCAGGAGAAGAGAGTGAAATATGTTAAGTTGAAAGGATTAAAACATCCAACAAAATTTGATAAAACAAATCAATCACGGGCAATAAGAGAATTTATGTTTGAAGGACTGCAAATTGCATTTATAGTGTTCAATAATATTAATTTAATCTTTAAAATCATCAATAATAGATTCAATAATTTTTAACGTATGAAGCGAATAATTTTATTTTCAATAATGATTGTGCTAATGGTGACTGTCAGTCAAGTTAAAGCACAAGAGAATGGTGTTACGACACAAGAGCAGGATGAAAGCAGACTGAAAATATCAGGTGAATTACTAACTGATGAACGATTCCTGCTCAATGATAAAAAAGATTGGGCATGGAATGAGAATCGTCTTACTGTGAATTTAGATAAAAAAATCACCAATAGTTCAAAATTTTATAGTGAGGTATGGTTACGAAATATAGGGTTACCAAATATTACTTCATCTGGTGATTTATACAACAAAGGTATTGTTGACCCACATAATTTTGAAATTAGGGAAGCATATGTTCAATTGTTTGGATTCCTTACCAAAAATTTGGATGTAAAAATTGGTCGCCAGCGAATTACATGGGGTACTGCTGATAAGCTAAATCCGACTGACAATCTTAATCCATATGACCTTGAAGATGTATTGGATTTCGGTCGTCACCGTGGTTCAGATGCTTTAAGCCTTAATTATTATTTTAACAGTGATTTCTCATTGCAGGGAGTATATATCCCTATTTTCCAACCTGCAAATATGCCCATTGGTGTTTTTGCAAACGCACTGACACCTGATTTGGAATTACCACAAGGCATGGTTTTAAATGAATTTTCAGATACTTTACTTATGCCAGGATATAGCTTAGGTGCAAGTTCAACTGCAGGTTTAAAGTTTAAAGGTTTTGCAAAAGGAGTTGATTTTTCCATGAGCTATGTTTGGGGATACGATGGATTACCATTCGCAACGAGAAACACTTTTATCCCTGTTGATGCAATGGGAGGTACAAATATAAACTCTCAACTTTCATTTTCAAGAACCCATATTTTTGGAGTTGATTTGTCAACAAGCATTGTCGGCATTGGATTTTGGGCAGAAGCTGCTGCATTTCTTCCTGAGAATGATGTGATAATGACTAATGATTTATCTGCATTTTATCCGATGTCGCCTGTCCCTGTAACCAAGGATTCCCTGCTCTTAGACTCTTCAAAACCTTATATAAAATTTATAATAGGCGGAGATTATAATTTCGCTGATGGTTCTTATATTAATTTACAGTATATGCATGGATTTATTAACGAAAGAGGTAAGGGAAACCTGAATGACTATTTCTTTTTAAGATATGAAAAGAAATTTTTCAATGAAAAGCTAAAAATTGCGCCCATCGGTGGAGGTTTCATTGTTTCTGACTGGAACAAAATAAAAGATAATTATGCTATTGTTTACATACCCGAAATTGCTTGCAAAGCTACTGATAATGCTGAAATAGCCTTATCTGCCGCAATTTTTAACGGTAAAGGAGACAATTTATTCGGAAAACTGAACGACTATGATATGCTAATGTTTAAACTCAAATATAGTTTCTAAACCCCAACCTGGTTCAGAATTCTATATATATTTAAAAACTCAAAACTTCATAAGTCTCCATTAGTTCCTGTTGGCTTATACTAAGGAATATGAAAGTACTACCTATTCTTAGGAAAGTACTACCCATTCCTGTGTGGCGACCGTAACAAGTAATATAATGCTGTATATCAATGCCATATGGATGTTTTGCAGATTGTTTCTCGATACAATTTAATACCGGTTAAGGTCGCATTTAAAATCAAGTTTGGGTCGGATAATAGCATTATTTAATATATCTTTAATGTATTGATATGCTGTTTAATATGGTATACATATAAAGTAATACTTTAGTTAGTATAACCAATCCTCATGAGCAAGAGGGAATTGGTTTAGTTCCTGTTTGTGATTCCGCCACAGGGGCATGAATTTATCCATGTACGCAACAAATCGCTCCGTATGGTTGCGTTCCAGAAAGTGAACCATTTCATGTACAATAATATACTCCAGACAATGCTCCGGCTTTTTTGCCAGTTCAAGGTTTAACCATATTCGTCTGGCTTCCCGGTTGCACGTCCCCCACTTGGTTTTCATTTTTTTCACTTCCCAATCAGCAACTCCAACGCCAACCACTTTTTGCCACTTTTCAACCAGTGCGGGTATTCTTTCCTTCAGGTTTTTCCTGTACCAGTTCGTTAGTACATTTTCACGCTGTTCCTGAGTATAGTCTGGTTTTACGAGAAGTTCGATGTATTTTTTATTTCTTAATGAAACTTTGGAATTCCCGGTGTGATGAACAACATTCAAAATATACCGCTGACCGTTGAAGTAATGACTCTCTCCCGAAATATACTTTCTTTCCGGCTGTCGCTGCTGGTTCTTGTATTTTGCCTGATTCTTCTTAATCCACGACATTTTTGAAATAGCGAACAGCCTGACCGCTTCATCGTCAACATTCAATGGTGTGGCAATCCTGACCCTGCCTTCTGGCGGGTAAACAGCAAGATGCAGGTTCTTGATTCCTTTTCGAACTACATCAATTGGTATACCGTTTACAACGATTTGATGCATTTTAATATTCAGGTTGGTTCTTGATGATTTCGAAAATCTGTTTCAGTTTTTCCTCGTCTTTGATATGTTTCTTAATGGCGAACAAAACCTCTTTCTCTTTTATCCTGTTGCCACGCCAGTCATCTTTTTTTGTATAAATGACCTCATAATCCAGAACCATAGCGAGCTCTTCATCTTGGTCAAGATTGTCATAAAGTGCCCGTTTGGCTCTTGTATCGAGGGTTTTTGGGTATTTTGTTTCGTTGGGTCGTTTTATCTGCCTTGTTAATTCCACAATCATCGCCAGATATTCTTCATATTCCAATGCTTCCAGCCGTCTTTGTGCAATCAGTTCATCCAGAAGTTGCGACATGTTCTCGTAATATCTCGGATTAATGGGTCGTTCATCGTGGATAACTTTACGCAGGTTGTTTTCAATGGTCTCTGCTACTGCCTGTCTGTTCCTTCGAACGCCGGAAGGCAGGTTATTTATTGCACGCTCTCCTCTTTCCACAATTAGTTCAACCAGCGACATATCATCAAAAGCACTGATTACTTTACTCTCATCTGCACTGATGTAAGTGTCAATCAGATGACGCATTGCCGGTTCATATGCCTTCAGGTCGATATAATCGGCACTTGCAAGTTTTACCTCGGCTCTGGCTTGTTCGTAATGACGCACTTCTTTCAGGATACTCTCAGCCTCTGAAGGAGTATATCCTGCTTCTTCCATTTCATTGGCAATTGCTGCATACGCTCTTACAAGATGTGATACCTGTTTGTAGAAGGCAAGCCGTTTCTGTTCGTTTCGCTTTATTTCTTCCTTATTCTCAATGTTTTCAGCACAGAAATACCTTATGTAATCAATGGTCTCCTTGGGCATCTTCACCGGCTCACACAGGGCACGTATACTCTCCAGTGCATTATCCAGCAATTCTTTTGCTTTCATAAGCCTGTCGGAGAGCAATCCGGCAACATCTTCCTTGTCATAACCCTCAAGTGCACCTGAAGTGTAATCGTGTACTGATGATTCAAGGCTTTTAAACAGGTCTTTATAGTCGATGATGTAACCATAGTCCTTATCATCACCATCGAGTCTGTTCACCCTGCATATTGCCTGAAAGAGACCGTGGTCTTGCATTTTCTTGTCGATGTACAGGTAGGTTGCCGAAGGAGCATCGAATCCTGTAAGCAGTTTATCAACCACTATGAGAAGTTTCAATTGACCCGGTTCGTTTACAAAGGTTTTCTTTGCTTCATCTTCAAACACCTCTGGTGATTTCCCGTTGAGCATACGCTGGTAAACCTCGTATTTTTTCAGTTTATCGGTGATGCTCTCCTCATCAATACTCTCTCCACGTATATCGTTAATGGTGGGAACGTAAGAGGTAACGATGGCGCATTTCTTCAACCCTGAATTCTGGAATAATTCGTAGTACTTACATGCTTCATAAATGCTGCCGGAAACCAGCATCGCATTGCCATGACCACTCTCCAGACGGTCTTTGGTTTCCATATCCAGCATAACATCTGCAACGATTTTCTCAAGCCGTGATTGACTGCTCAATATGGTCTGCATTGTACCCCATTTCTGTTTCAGTTGCATCTTGGCATAATCCGTCAAACCCCTCGTCTTGGCTTCAAACCAGCGGTCGATTTTATCCTGCGAGGTAATTCTCTGATCAACATCCCTTGCTTCATAGCGCAGGTCAAGTATAACATTATCTTTTACGGCTTCGTCAAATTTGTAGGTATGGATGTAACTTCCAAATATTTCAATGCTTCTCTGCTTGTCCGCTTTCAGCAGTGGCGTACCGGTGAAACCGATGAACATCGCATCTGGAAGGATTTTCTTCATGGCTTTATGCAGTTCACCGGATTGTGTACGATGGCATTCATCCACATAGACGTAAATATCTCCTTTGGCACTGAAATCACGAGGAAGGTATCGGGATATGTCTTCAATGAACCCTTCATAGTCGGCTTCCTCTTTGTTGCCGAATTTGTGTATAAGCGAACACATCAGCCAAGGCAGCGAAAGATTAAGTTTCTCAACCAGGTCCCTTCCACTTGTGGTTCGGTGAATCTGTTCGTCAACACCTTTGAAAACCTTTTCAATTTGCTTGTCCAGTTCATCCCGGTCAGTAATTATCAGCACTCTGGCATCCTGAATGTTTTCCCGTATCCACTTGGTCAACCAGACCATAATCATGCTTTTACCGCTTCCCTGTGTATGCCAGATGATACCACCTTCACGTTCTCTTACACGGCTTTGCAATGCTTTAACTCCGAAATATTGATTGTGACGGCAAATTTTCTTTATTCCTGCATCAAACACTATGAAGTCATGAATAAGTTCCAGAAATCGTTCTTTGTTGCAAATCTGGAGCAATTGGCGGTCAAGAAAATTCTCCACATCACTTTCTTCCTTCCATTTCAGGTAATACTTCTCCGGGGTGTTGATAACACCATACCTCACACCTTCAGTATCGTTTCCTGCTATGACCAGTTGAACCGTGGCAAAGAATGGCATGATAAACATGCTTTTTTGGTTGTCGAGATTCTGACGTATGCCTTCAGAAACTGATACCGTACTCCGTTTTAATTCCAATACTCCAAGAGCAATGCCGTTGACGTAGATTACTATATCAGGACGTTTCCTGTTTTCTCCTTTGATGGATACCTCTTCAGCAATGGCAAAATGATTATTGTGTGGATTTTCCCAGTCGATTAATCTGACCGTCTGGGTGTTTTCACCGACATCTTCCCTGACCTTTGCACCATACCGTAGAATCGTATATACATCCTTGTTGATGCCATACAGGTTTTTGTTCTGAACCCCGGCAACCTTCTTGAGTTCATAAATGGCTTTTTTAATCAGAGACGGGGTATAACCATTTTCCTGAAGATAATTCGAGAGCAAACCCTCTTCAATATTGCTGTTATCCGGACGGTCATGCCAGTTGCCCAGATATGTATAACCCAAACCATCAGGCTTGGAGAACAGGGCAACGACCCTGTCCTGTGCTATACGTTCTATATCACCAACGGGACTCATACCAATCGAATTTTGCCGGTTAATAATGCTTGCATCATGCCTTGTTTAATTAACCTATACTTATTTATTTGTTTTTCCAAACCAGAAAGTTCTTCGTCAATATCAATCATAATTTTTGCAATTGCATCTTGTTCAGATACTTCTTGAGGAAAAAGTAATTCTAATGGTTTTAGATGTTCTGTATAAACATGTGGCTGTGCACCACCAGTTTGTAATTTAAATATTTGCTGCTGCGCTAATTGAAGAACGAAGAATAAATAATTTATATTAAATGTTCCCTCATCTTCAATTGTGGAGCAATCAGATGCAAAAATTGGCTTTTTATGGAATGAAACATATCCAGCATTTGCACCTGACGCACTTATAGTAATGGTATTCTCACCTCTGTTTGGTCTGTTATGAAAATATGATGGTTTAATTCCACCTGCAATTACAGGGAATTCACCACCAATTGCAGTTTTTTCTGTGATAAGTTGCCCCTTTCTTATATCACAGATATCACTAAGATTAATCTTTACCCACTTGTTTCTAAACCCAGCCAACCTCATCTTACCCGTCAACAACTCTTGCATCACCCCCTGCTTGATGTTTCGCTTTTTGGCGATGAGTTTTTCAAGATTTTCAATGAGGGCATCAGTATCGGAAAGGGCGGTGGCAATGGCGGTTTGTTCGGATTTGGTTGGTAAACGGACAGGAAGATTTAAAATTTTGATTACCGATAACCCCGGTTGCGCTGAGGATTCAGAATATTGATTTAAATTCATGTCTATCAGAACATGATAAAGCCATTTTATATCGATACTCTTTTGGGGTGTTACAACTATAGCATGTTCTGAAGCAAAGAACTTATCTGAAACTAATTGAACATTACCACATAATGCTCCTTGTCTCCCGATTAGGGCAAAAGTTCCATTATGAGTAAAACCATGAGTAAATCCCCTAAGTCCATTACCGCCATAACATGGATATTTATCTGAAACAGAAATATCTTTTGAAGTAATGGTCATTCCACTCTTCATGTTTGAAATTTCTGATAGTTTAGTTAATACCCAATCATTTGGTAGGTCATTTATATTCATTCAGAGAAATTTATAATACACTATTTTGTTTATTAATTCTGGTTTAAAGTTCAATCAATTTTGATAAAAGTTCTGGGAATTGCATTACCACACCGTAAATCATATTCTCCTTCATTTCATTGTAATCTGCTTCCCAATCTGGGAGCACACTCTCCGGTGGTATGAATGTAATCTTATCGGGACTGTGGTTGGCAAAATCAACACCTGAAATCCTGCTGAATTTACTTCGATGTGCCACTATGGTGTTGTATAAATCCGGATTATTGAGTGCAATACCTGCGTAATCCGTTCGGCTCAGTATTTCAATATCGTATAAGTGTCTGCTCAAACCATCCACTCGTCTCTTTCCCGGTGATTTCTGAAACTCTTCGTGTAGCAGGAATATCTTTTCCAGAAAAGTCCGTTCCGGGTTTACAGTAGGAATTGTAATCGGTCTGTCTGCAAATGGTTGTCCGGAATAATTTTCAGCGACCATGGTCGCAAAGGAGCGGTCAGTAAACGGTTCTTTCAACGAACGGCTGCCTACCTCAACCAATACTCCCGGCTTTAAATAGGTGTCTTCTTCAGTTAATTTTGGGTAATACACTTCAATGACCATAGGGTCTTGGTCGTGGTTCGGTACTTCTCTGTACTTAATTGTAACGTCTGTAAAACCAACCTCAGCGAACTTCTTTTGAAGTTCGGGAGTAAACGTTTCAGTAAGATATTCATACGATTTTCTCCTCAACCTGCGAACATCAGCGTTTTCCAGTTCACCAGAGAATCCAAGATACTCCCTGTCCAATGCCAAATCAATGTCTTCTGAAAATCGTTGAATTAAGTTCCACCCTTTGCTGAGAGAAGTCCCGCCTTTAAAAACGAGTGACCCGGCACAATCCATATTATAGATGACAGCAAGTGTATGCACCACCCACCAATCCTTTTCCACAGCAAACGGAAGCAAACCACGACTCCTACCTGTTTCAGTGAGTATTCTGAGTTTGGTTTCATCCGGAAGTTTTAACCATTCGTTCAAATGTGAAAAGTTGTGCATGGGTTTCTGCATCTTTCAGGGTTTTAATAGTTTTCTAATCCATTCGGGTGCTATCTTTAAATCGTGCTGCAGGTGAAACGGTTTCTCCTGTCTCAAAAGTTCTCTTATTTTGCCCAGTTCCTCTTCGGTTACCTTATCCTTGCCTATGGTTTTCATTGCCTGAATAACCAGTTTGCTTGTATCACCAATGGCAGAAAGGTTTCTGGCACTTGCACGTTTGAAGGTGATGGTTTGTTTTCCAACCTTAATTTTCCGTGCGGTGCTGTCGGTGTAATACACAACATTCATTGGCACTTGAGTGGTAAGTCCCAGTTTATAGAGTGCATAACTGCCGGTAGGTACAATCCGTGCTTTATCACGCTTACGGATGGCTTCGGCAATTTCTTCAATGCCAGGCAGGACAGTTCCCAGTACTTCATCTTTTCCCGGGCGAACATAGATACCTGTTGCCACACGGTACAATTCTCCCATTTGTACCAACCGGAACAGGGACTTTCCTACTGTTCCTGCACTACCAAATGCAGAAAAATACTCCGGAAAAAAGAGCGAACCCCTCTTGGCTTTTCTTATTTTCCTAAGTATTTGTTCTTCAATGCTTATTGTCATGTTTATTGCAATATATTGCCGTAAATTAAGCAAATATTTTCGTCAAAAACTAAAATCGAAACCCATTTTTACAAGATGCTCACGAACTTTGGTTTCATATTCGGTTACTTTCCCGGAAATATCCGACAGCGTGCTTCCGTAACGCTCTGCCAGTTCTTTAATGCGCTGAGAGAGTCTCTGGCAGATTCGTTCCACTTCCGTTTTAATCTCCTGTTCAATGGTTGTCATCCATTTATCATCCACCAAGAGTACTTTTATTTCTTCCTGTGTGAGGTTTTTGTATTTCTCCAGCAGTTTTTTATCCAGCAAAACTTCCGATTCTTTTATTTGTTTTCCCAGTGCAGCATCAGCCTCTGACAACTCAAGATACTTCTGAAGAACTTCCAGTTCATCGGCAAAGTCAGCATCACCCGTTATCTCTTTCATCCGTTTCTGAACCCCTGCTTTGGTGACCTTATCCTTATCGTTTTTCGCATCAGCAAGGAGACCTTCCTCTCCGCCATGTTCTTCTTCCAGTTCAATTAATTGTTGCTTTAAGGCATCCCGGTCGGTTTCAAGTTTTTCGAGATGCTCCTGTTCGGATTGAAAGTATTTGTCGATAACAAGATTCTTTGGCAGCAAATCACAAGTCCATGTCTTTTTCTTTTCATCCATTGAAATAATTGCATTCCAACCTTCATCAGCAATCTGGTAAACATCATCCTGCATGATGGTTTTCCAGTAATTCAACAGGGTCTGGTAGATGTCAAATTTATCAAGAAGCGGAATCTCAGAGAACTTAATTAAAAGGTCTTCCGATAAGTACCAGATGGTTTCTTTTGGCTTAACACCTGTTTCAATTTGTTTAAGATATGGAACATGCTTTTCACGCCATGACGCAACAACCTCATCAACCTTCGAAGTATATGCTGTAAAATCCGGATGCTCAACAATTGTTTTCTTCAACCTTGCAGGTTCAACCATCAGGTCAAAAAACCCTTTACGTTCAGCCGGATTGAAAAGAGTTTGTTTTAAAGTTGGAAATGCATTCCAGTATTTGTTCAGATTATTCACATCCTTTTCGGGGATACCCCCCAGAAGATGTGCTTCTATGTTGTGGATATCTTCCTCTTCTTCATCCTGAGTGTTAATATACCTTGGAATGTTCAGGTTAAAATCGTTTTTCGGGTCGCTGATTTCACTGAAAAGAACCAAACGACTGTAATTTGGCACTTCTAACTGATTGTTGAATACATCAACGATTTTGAGAATATCCTGTTCCCTCAGCCTGTTCTTGTTGCCATCTTTCATAAATTCTTTACTGGCATCAATCATGAAAATACCGGTGCGGTTGCCAGCATGTTCTTTATCAAGAACGATAATGCATGCCGGTATACCAGTGCCATAGAACAGGTTGGTGGGCAATCCGATAATTCCCTTGATATAGCCACGCTTAATGATGTTTTTGCGAATCTGACCCTCTGCACCACCCCGGAACAAAACCCCGTGAGGAAGGATGATTGCCCCTTTTCCGGTACTTTTAAGCGACTTTAACATGTGAAGCAGGAAAGCATAGTCGCCATTCTTCTTGGGCGGGATTCCGTCCTCAAACCTGTTATATTCATCATTGGCCGGGTCAAATCCGTTGCTCCATGCTTTGGTGCTGAATGGCGGATTGGCAACACAGAAATCGAAGGTTTTAAGTGTGCCGTCCGGGTTTTTAAAATGCGGCTTTGACAGGGTGTTATCCTGCCAGATTACTGCTGAAGGGTTATCGTGCAGAATCATATTCATTTTCGCCAAGGCGGCAGTTGCATTATCCATCTCCTGACCATAGATAGTTACACCCCGTTCGCTTTCATCAGCAGCCTTCAATAACAGAGACCCGCTGCCGCAGGTCATGTCATAAATTGTCTGGTCTTGGCTTCTTGCTTTGCTTATGCCGATGACCTTCGCCATAACCCTTGAAACCTCTGCCGGAGTATAGAACTGTCCCTTGCTTTTACCTGATTCTGTAGCAAAATTGCGCATAAGGTACTCGTAGGCATCACCAAGAAGGTCATCGCCATCTGCTCTGTTTTTGCTGAAATTCAGGCTGGGGTGTTCAAAAATACCGATAAGGTTTGAAAGCCGGTCTTGCTTTTCTTTACCCTTTCCAAGTTTGTCGTCATCGTCAAAATCAGCAACATCAATAACACCCTTCAATTCATTTACTTCGGCAAGATTTGCAATGATTGTGTTGATGCCTTCACCGATATCCTTACTGCCCTTCAGTGCAACCATATCCCAAAAACTGCCACCCATGGGAATTTCAATGAGCGCATCTTCCTTTCCTTCATACCGGTCGGAGACATATTTCATGAACAGTAAAACCAGAACATAATCTTTGTACTGGGAAGCATCCATGCCACCACGCAATTCATCACAACTTTTCCATAAGGAAGAATAGAGTTCACTTTTTTTAATTGCCATGAGTAAATGATTATATTTTAATTATTTGCCAATCCAAAACATCGAATAGAAATATCTGAAATCGTCATTCACTTTAAGAATCTGAAAGGCATTGTCACACTATTTAACGGAGATTCGTTAAAGTACTCACAAATTTAATAGTAATATTTTACTTTTCTTAGGTAATTTGTTATTATATTTGAAGTAAATATTTACTTCAATGTCAGTTGAAATAAAGCAAAACTTATCATCCATTCTCAAGGCACTTGAAGAGAAGGGGATGAAAACTACCAACATTGCAAAATCTATGGGGTATACAACGACTTCCCAGTTGCACAGCATAGTTGATGGTGACAGTCTTGTCTCTACAAAAGCAATCATCAATATGATTGAAAATTTGAACGTGAATCCAACCTACCTGTTTCTTGGCAAGGGGTTAATGTTTTTAACAGATGAGGATGAAGTGGAAGAACTTCAGAAGAAGATTTCTGAATTGGAGCATAATCACAGTGAAGCGGTAAAGACAGTTTTTTCTTTATATGGCATTATTCAAAAACTTGAAAAAAGGAATGCAGATTTAATTGACCTGTCCAGTGCCGCTATAAAATATCACAAAGGACAACAGGATGATAAACCTGACAGTGAAACAGGTAATAAATTAATGGACAATCTTGATGACATTATGAAAAAGATTGCTCCAATAACTATTGATGATGTCAAAAAGTACTTTGAAGAGGAAGAGTCAAAAGAAGAAGCAAAAGAAAAGGAAATAACAAGTTCATTGAATAAGTAAATTGTTACTTAAAATGGGATTGCTCAGGTTTAAAAAGTAAATAATTACTTTGGATATTTGTCCCATCAGTCCCAATAGTTGTCCCACAACAAAAAAACCCCATTGAAAATCAAGGGGTTTTAGTGGGGTTGAGGTCGGTGGCGGATTCGAACCGCCGTACCCGGTTTTGCAGACCGATGCCTAGCCACTCGGCCAACCGACCAATTCGGGTGCAAAAATAATAAATTTTTACTAACCGCTACTTCTTCCCTGGCAATGGTGCAATCCCTGCCATCTCCCCAATGACATTGACAAGATCACTGCCTCCCGGCACCACAACCTTGGTGTTATTCTGAAGCGAAGTCTCCAGCGCCTGCAGCTTTCTCAGAATCTGAGCATTGCCTATGAAATACTTCTCTGCAGACTCATTCACCAGCCTTATGAACTCAGCCTCTCCTTCTGCCTGCAGAATCTTCGCCTGCTTGGCGCCCTCAGCTTCCTTGATCTTGGCTCTCTTTACACCGTCAGCAACAGTTTCAGTGGCGGAGGCCATGTCAATAGCTGCTATCTTTTCATTCTCGGCCTTCACAACCTTGTTCATCGTCTCCTGCACATCCTTTGGCGGGTCGATCTGCTTCAGCTCTGTACGGACGATCTCTATACCCCATCCCTTTGTCTCGTTATGCAATGTGTTGTAGAGCTCTGCGTTGATCTTGCCTCGCTCGCTATTGGCCGACTTAAGTGTCATAGTACCTATTATGTTACGCAGTGTGGTTCTTGCGAGGTTGACAATCTGGTACCTGAAGTTGGCAACATTGTATATCGAACCCTTTACGCTCTCCTCATCAGCCTTGACCCTGAAATATACCTGTGCATCAACACTGGCATTCAGGTTGTCATTGGTGATGATCTCCTGCGGTTCCGCATCAACCATCTGTTCGGTCACATTGACCCTGTAGATCTTGTCAATCACCGGTATGATCCAGTGGAATCCGGGATTGGCAAAATGATGATATTTCCCCAGTCGCTCAATGAGTGCACGGTGAGTTGGTCTGACGATCCTGATACCCCACAGGAAAATCAGGATGACAGCTAACGCAATAATCCAGTAAATCATGTTTTAAGCCCTTTCATTTGATAGATTCCTACGAAGTTATGTAAAAAAAGGAAAGGTTAATGCGCAATTGCCAATTATTGTCAACACTATTACCTGCTGCCTATTGCCTGGACAGTATCTCCAGGCACATCCTTGAATTATGATACGGGCATTTCCAGAATCCGGCCTTGTCATCATCACGGTTAACGGTGCCGTCGGCGCGGATGCTCCAGAACCACTCACCGTTATCAGAATCAACCAGGTTAGCAATGATGTACTCAAAAAGATTTGCGGACAGCTCCAGCCAGCTTTTATCGCCGCTGAGCTGCCAGGCATTGAGGAAACCAACGACTCCCTCCGACTGCACCCACCAGTGCCTGTCGCGGTCGAAGTGTCCCTTTGCATCATCACGCTCATAAAAAAGGCTGCCATCCTCCGCCAGCCCCTCGTGAGCCGCCGAGGCAATTCTGAGAGCCACACCACTGATGCTGTCAGCCTCACCCAGCGCTTCTGCTGCTTCGCAGAGCAGCCACGAGGCCTCGATATCGTGGCCGTATGAGACAATTGAAGACCTGCAGTTCCACTCCTCATCAAAAAAGAGGTTAAGGTGCGAGGTCGCCGGATCAACAATCCTGTCCGCAAAAATCCGTACCAAACCCGAGAGCTGCCTGCGTAGCTCCTCATCAGGCCATATCCTGTAAAGGCTTGTATATGCCTCAAGCAGATGAAGATGCGTGTTCATAGTCTTCTTCTCATTCGCATCCTTCTCGCTCAAACGCAGGTCAGCCAGCTCGCCCCACCCGCGGGTGAAGGCCTCAAAATAACCATCGCGCTCCTTGTCGAAGCTGTGCTTCTCAATCAGCCTGAAGAGAGTGATTGCCCTTTCTAGTGACTCCCTGTCGCCCGTGGCAGCATGATAAGCGCTCAGGGCATAGATGAAAAAGGCCTGGGAGTAGATCTGCTTCTTGGTCTCGAGCGGCTCGCCGTTGCTCTTAAGGCTCCAGTAAGTGCCGCCATGCAGGTCATCAAAGAAGTGCCGGAAGATATAATCACGTGCCCTGGTTGCCATCTTCAGGTAAAGCGGCTCACGCTGCCTTAGATATGCTGCCGCGAAGCTCCACAGTATCCGTGCATTGAGGATAGCTCCTCGAGGCGCATCCGCCACAACATTATCCCGGCCGTCAATCCGTCCGTAAAAGCCATCGCCATTCCTGTCCGGCATATTCCTGATCCAGTAAGGCATGATGTTGCGTGTCAGCTCCTCCAGGGCCCCGGCACCAATCCTTCTAAGAAGTTTATCAACGTCCTTGCTCATTTCCCTGCCAGGTTGAATGTTACGGGGCTCCATCTTTATCTCTTTCCCAGGTATTCTTTATTACGGTCAATGATACCATTCAATATTTTCACCGATGCCGCAGAGCGAAATCCGTCCGAGGGGGTATTCCTGCAGTAATCGATCAGACGGTCAACCGATGACACCGCCACGTGCATCCTTGTATCAGACGATGCATAATAGATATAAACAGTTCCATCATCATCAGCGATCCAACCGTTGGAGAAAAGTACGTTCGAGACGTCGCCGATGCGCTCCTCATCTACCGGGGCCATGAAGTATCCGCCCGGCTCGGCAATCATCTTCGAGGGGTCATCAAGAGCTGTCATGTAGAGATAGAGAACATACCGGAGTCCGGCAGCGCATCCCCTCACCCCGTGGGCCAGGTGGAGCCATCCGGCCGGTGTCTTTATGGGGTGTGGCCCCTCACCGTTCTTCAGTTCCCTGATCGTATGGTAATGCCTGAAATTGATAATCTTCTCATCTCCCGGTTCAATCACGGCGCGGGTGATATCCCTTACCAGCGCCCAGCCGATACCCCCGCCGCTGCCGGCATCGATGAATCCGTCCTGCGGTCTTGTATACAGTGCATACTTCCCATTTACAAACTCAGGGTGAAGAACAACGTTTCGCTGCTGGCTTGGCGAGACCAGATCAGGCAGTCGCTCCCACTCAACCAGGTCATGTGTACGTGCAATACCCGCTGCCGCCACTGCCGAGGAGAGATCTCCGGGAGGTGCGGAGGGATCTTTTCTCTCTGTGCAGAAAACCCCGTAAATCCAACCATCCTCATGTGGTGTCAGCCTCATGTCATAAACATTAATGTCAGGGTCAGCCGTCTCGGGTATTGTGAGCGGATAATCCCGGAAACGGAAGTTGTCGGTACCGTCAGGGCTCTCGGCAATGGCGAAGAATGACTTTCTGTCGACCCCCTCCACCCTCACAGCGAGGATGTACTTCCCTTCGAACTTCATGGCACCAGCATTGAATGCGGCATTGATGCCAAAGCGTTCCATCAGGTGCGGGTTGGTGGCCGGGTTGAGGTCGTACCTCCATTCCAGCGGCGTATGGGCAGCGGTAAGGACAGGATAAGCATATCTCTCATATATCCCGTTCCCGTACCCTGTCTTACGGTTGGGGCGGGTGATCAGGGCCTCATGCTCGCGGGTGAGCTGGCTGAGGAGCGAACTGTAATTATCCATTATCGGTAAGGGATTATTCCTGTTTGTAAATTTCCATAGCCGTCACATCCTTCTGGAAAAGTGTTTCTGGCAGAACATAAAAGTCAATGAAGTCCTGTTCGCTTACATGTCCCGGGTGAGGTGCATAGAAATGCCCCGGCCTGTTGTGGGCATTACGCCACACAAGAGCATAGGATATCCGGTGATCCTTCATGGCAGTCCAGAAGGTCCCTGTCCACCAGGCAGAATCCGGGATTCCCTCGTACCCGGCCTCGGTCAGCGCCGCCAGTTTACCATGCTGCGCTGCAGCTTCAGTTACTATTCCCAGAACCCTGTCAACATTTTCAGTGAACGAACTGTTCCCTGCATCCGGCATCTGGTAATAGTCGAAGCCCACAAGGTCAACATACTCATCACCCGGATAACGTTCAAGATACTGTTCAGCGTTGGCAATATCACCTCCGCTCGAATAAGCGAAGAGAAGGTTGTGAATGTTCTTCCCGCCGCACAGGTAATCAAAAGTGAATCTCCACAAAGCGATGAACTCCTCACTGGTGCATAGGTTCTGACCCCACCAGAACCAGCTCCCGGTGTGCTCATGCCAGGGCCGGAATATGACTGGTATGGCAACGCCCTGGTCATCTGTCAGCGATGCCATGAACTCCGCCAGGTTATCGAGCCACAGTGTGAATTCTTCATGTTTTTCTCCTCCCGGAAGCACCGAAGCCACCACCCTGTCAGATGAAATATCCCACGCATCGCCCCCGGTAAGGGGGTTATCAACATGCCAGCTTAATGTTATCACCCCGCCACGAGCCCAGATCTCCCGGACAAACTTCTTCATGTCACCGAACGGAACGGAATCGAGGTTCACAGGCGAACGGTGTTCAATGTCACCGAGGTCCATGCCGTAAACGGCAGGATAGTCTCCTGTGACTCTTTTTACATCCGACTCTCCCCCCGGATAAACCCATCCGATTCCATATGACAGGTCATCCTGGTGGCCAAACATGATGCCATGCCCGGCTGCGCGTTTGAGTCCTGCCAGCATTCTGACCGTCTCGGGTGTGGCTGACTGATCTGCGGTATCCTTTTTCCTGCTTTCTCCGCTGTTGCAGGCTGTTAAAAGCAACATTGCAAGAGTGATAATCAATGTTTTATGCATAAGGCAATTATTTTTTTCTTATGGTAGTGATCCGGCGGCTGAAGTCTGAGATCAGATCAATTGTGGAGTCGGTGTCAAAGACGGAATTGAGGCCCTGCTCCTCCTGAGGAGGATCGCCAAGGTAGTCATCTCCCGCCTGCCAGTGGATCCGTCCTCCGGCAGCCCTGCCCTCGCCGGAGTAGGCCCATATGTTGCATCCTGCCAGCGGTCCCAGGCGGCCGGCATGATCCAGTACCTGACCGAAGGCGTTGTTATAGTAGGCATCCCGCGAGGTGGTTGGTTCCTGAAGCGAGAAGCCGTGAAGATCGCGAGGCAGGCCAAACTCTTCCAGCACAACAGGCTTGTTCAGCCGCTCAGCCACCTCAAGATGATCATCGATATACCGGTTGGTCTTCACAATTGATGAATCCAGGGTTCCCCCAATGTCCTTTATGTCAAGCCATCCCCAGTTCTTTGGCCATATATGCATCACCAGATAATCTATGTTCGGATCTGCATGGATCCGTTCGAAAACCTCCATCTTCTGTTCACACCCGTGCCTTCCTTCAGTGCCGGTGGTCACCAGGTGGTTTTCGTCGAGCTCCTGGAGAAGCGCGGCAATGCGGCCAATCATCGCCTCAAAGGCTGGTATATTCTCCTCCGAGAATGCCCTCGGCTCATTGGCTATCTCCCACGTCATGATCGCCGGGTCTTCGGTATATTTTATCCCGGTATAGCTGTTTGTGCGCCCGAGAATGAACCTGATGTAACCCTCGAACTGGCTTATGCATGGCTCACAGCTGTTGAACTGCCCTGAGAAGCTCATGAACTGCTGCCATGTATTTGGAGGCATATTGGGATTGGGTATAGGACCATAACCGTTCCAGCTGAGGTACTGCGAAAAACCACCGCTCCAGTCCCACGCATTGTTGAGGAAGAGGATGGCGTGCTGCCCGCGCTTTCCCATCTCGGAAAGCAGGAAATCGAGTCCGTCAAGCATCTCATCGCTGTACTCGCCGGGAGCGACCTGCAGGGCAGGTGTAACCCGAAACGGCTCATTGTCAGGTCCCTCCGGGCCCACCATCACCCTCAGATTAGTGATGCCGATGCTCTTCATGTGATCAAGTTCCCTGAGCAGCCTCTCCCTGTCGCCATACCGGCCTTCAGTGCCGAGAATAGCCCCGTACCAATAATTGACACCAATGAAGTAATATGGCTCGCCGGCAAGGCGGAAAATACCGTCTTCAACGGTTACATAATCATATTTCTGACTGCCTCCGCAGCCTGCAAGGGCCAGCATCAGCAACAGCCCCGGAATAACTTGTCTTATCATGCAGTTCCGTACGATCTTAATCAAAATTAATCAATCAACCCCGCTGACATGTAATACCATTCTTTTAAATAATGATACTATAATGACCTGATCGCCCGCCGGGTAGCAAAATCCACCCCTGCAACCAGTACATTTTTATCATTCTGATACTGCTGCAGCCCGCCAGCAAACAACAACATTTACACATCATACTGTTTTTCTGATGGTTAACTGAACCGTCAAATCAAATTAAGGAGTGTATGATTTTGACCATAATTTTATATCTTTGATTCCCTGACACAAAATCACCCGGTCCATGAATGAAAATATACTGAGGGAGATAACACCCCTGACACAGTCTGACTGCTTCACCTACTTCTACAGGGCTAAATCGGAGTTTGATTTTCCGCTTCATTATCATGACGAGATAGAGCTCAATTTCATCCGCAATGCGAAGGGAGCGAAGCGGATCATAGGTGATCATGTTGAGGCGATTGGCGACATGGAGCTGGCTCTCGTGGGGCCCGGGCTTCCTCACGGGTGGTTTGGCACGGGATTCAGCCCCAACCAGGTGGAGGAGGTCACCATCCAGTTCCACAAGGATTTTTTCGATGAGAAGTTTCTTCAGAAGAACCAGCTGAACTTTATCCGTAACATGCTGCACAGGTCGCTGCGTGGAATACTCTTCTCCCATGAGACAACTGCCCGGCTTGAGCCACGCATCGTCAGCCTTGGAAAAAAACAGGGGTTTGATTCGGTGCTGGAGCTGATGAGCATCCTGCATGACCTTTCAATCTCGCGCGACTACAGGGTACTTTCGGACTCCGGATTCAGCGATGCCGAGGTTTTCTCCTATAACAGCAGGCGTATCGAAAAGGTGATGGAGTTCATTCATACCTCCTTTGACAAGCAGATCACCCTCGGGGAAGCTGCAAGGATTGCCAGCATGACGGAGTCGGCTTTCAGCAGGTTCTTCAAGCTCAGGACAGGGATGACCTTCATCGACTGCGTGACGGAGGTACGCCTGGGACATGCCTCGCGGATGCTTATCTCAACCACCAAAACGATTGCCGAGATCGCCTACTCATGCGGTTTCAACAATATTTCCAACTTCAACCGGATTTTCAGGAGAAAGAAGGGCTGTACCCCGCGGGAACTCCGGGAAAGCTATGACCAGGGCACGAGGGTGTTCATCTGAGGATCCCCATGTTCAGGATTTTATATCCCGCGCGCCCATACCGAGACTGCATCTTTATCTGGCCTTCACAGTGCATGTGGCATCCGGCAGCCCTTCAGATGAGGCGGTAATCCTTATCTCACCCTTTTCACGTCCTGCCTTCAGCACCATGAGGCACTTGCCGTTATAGGCTTTCCTGTAATCGGCCTTAAAGGGTTCCATGCTCGTCTGGCTGCCGTTGTCAACGCCGGCAATAATACCCGGTCCCTCCAGGGAGAAGTTAATCATGTTCCCGGCATGCGGCACCAGATTGTTATTCCGGTCTACCACCGTCACCGTGATGAACGAGAGATCTGATCCGTCAGCATTGATCTCACTCCTGTCCGGAGAGAGAACCAACGCTGCCGGTTCACCTGCCGTGCTGACCGTACTCCTCATGATCTCAGCTCCGCTCCTGTAACCGACACCCAGCAGGGTACCCTCTTCATAAGGCACCTTCCATACGAGGTTAAAGTCATTCTCGCCCTTGCTTTGCTTTCCAAGTGAGACACCGTTGAGGAAGAGCTCAACCTCATCGCAATTGGTGAATGCCCAGACATCGACAGTCTGGCCGGGGTTCCAGTTCCAGTGAGGGAAGATATGAAGCACATCCTTATCTGTCCATTCACTCTGATAGAACCAGTAGACATCCTTCGGGAATCCTGCAAGGTCAATAATGCCGAAATATGAGCTCCGTGCCGGCCACCAGTAGGGAGTGGGTTCGCCAAGGTAGTCGAAGCCGGTCCAGATATACATCCCCGTGAGGAAAGCGTTGTCCTCAATCAGCCTCCAGCTGTCGCGGTGTGTTGTGCCCCACGGCGCAGAGCAGTTGTCGTATGCCGAGCATGTCAGGTCAGGATTGCCGTCCCTGAAGGGTTGATCCCACCTTGCCGGCCAGCGCCGTACGACATCAGAGGGCAGGTCGTAACTGCCGCGTGTGGCCAGGGCTGATGTCGTTTCCGTACCTATGAATTTTCCACCGGGGAATGTCTGCGGGAAACGGGTCCAGAGTGTGTCGCGGTAGTTGAAACCGATGAGGTCAAGGGCGCCCGAGGCGATGACCGGGTTATGCGGTGAAGGGTCATTGCATGCAGCCGTAACCGGCCTGGTGTCATCCAGTGACCGGACAATGGCTGCCAGTTCGGTGGCAATGGCTTCTCCGCTGCCGTCCCTCTCCCACTGCTCCATCACCTCATTGCCGATACTCCAGACGAAGACAGACGGATGGTTGCGATCGCGAAGCACCATAGCCTCCAGGTCCCTCCTGTGCCACTCGTCAAAGTCGAGACCATAGTCAAAATCAGTCTTCTTCACCTTCCATATATCGAAAGCCTCATCCATGACGATGAAGCCCATCCTGTCACACAGGTCAAGCAGCTCCGGAGCAGGCGGGTTATGGGATGTACGAATACCGTTGCACCCCATCTCCTTCAGTATCTCCAGCTGCCTCTCGATAGCGCGGGTGTTGACGGCAGCACCCAGACAGCCCAGGTCGTGGTGGTTGCATACACCGCGTATTGTAACAGGCTCACCGTTAAGGATAAAACCTCTCTCAGCATCAAACTCAAACGATCTGATACCTGTCACAGTCTCATACCTGTCGGCCAGCAGCTGACCTGACCTTATAATGGTTACAACTTTGTAAAGATTAGTGTTTCCCAACGACCAGAGGCGGGGACGCCTGACCGTCAGCTCCTGGGTAACCGTGGTGCCGGCGGCACTTAGCTCCAACTGGTCAGTTTTCGTACTTGCCACTTTCTTGTTGTCCGAATCATAAACCGTTGTCTCGAGCCTGATACCAGCCCTTGACCCTGTGCTGTTGCTTACCCGGGTAGTCACCCTTAGGAGGGCTGACTCAGGCCTAACCTCGGGAGTAGTGACGAAGGTTCCCCATTGGTCAACTGCTATTTTTCCCGTAGTCGTAAGCCAGACATTGCGGTAAATTCCGGACCCGGAATACCACCTGGAGTTGGGCTGCAGCGAGTTATCGACCTTTACAGCGAGAAGGTTATCCTCCTCACCGTATTTCAGGTATGGGGTCAGGTCATACCTGAAAGAGCTGTAACCATAAGGTCTTTTGCCAAGATAGTTGCCGTTGATCCAGACCTCACTGTTGCGGTAGACACCATCGAAGCAGACATATGTCAGCTTCTCCTTGTCGTCACTGCTTACCCTGAAGGTCTTACGGTACCAGCCGATGCCGCCGGGCAGCGCACCTCCGCCGGGAGATGCCGGATGTTTTTCACTGAACTCGCCCTCGATGCTCCAGTCGTGCGGCAGATCAAGCTCCCTCCAGCCGCTGTCATTAAACCCGGGCTGCCATAAGTCATTGCCGGCAGCAAGGGCAAACTTCCATCCGTCGTTAAAGCTGACATGTGTGCGCGGCTCAGGCTGCGAGCATCCCTGCAGCAAAACAAAAACAACGACTGCGGCCAGCAATCCTGACAATCTTTTTCTTCCCTCCATAACAGATTGGTTTAGTTATTTCAATCCCAGTTTTGTCCTTATCCACTCCAACTTGGCCTCGTAGAAATGGCCCGGGAGTCCGTGGCCCGCATAAGGATAGACGATATACCTCTTTTCAGAAGTTACCAGGTTATATGCAGCAAAGTTGATGTGCGGCGGGCAAACCTCATCCATCAGCCCGACACCCATCAGCATTGGCGCTTTTATCATCGGTGCCAGATTCTTTATGTCGAAGTAGCTCAGGGTGTAAAAGGCCTCATCCCAGGTGAGCATTTTCTTCAGGTCAATCAGTTCGACAAACTCATTGCCAGGCCATACAGCAACCTTAAAGTAATCCCTGAAGTCCGAGAGGAATGGCACCTGCGGTGCACATACTGCTATTCTGTCGTTGTTCAGCGCTGCTGTCGCGAAGGTGAGGGCGCCACCCTGGCTGGCTCCCTCCACGGCGATGCGGGAAGCATCAACCTCGGGCCTCGAGCAGAGGAAGTCAACAGCCCTGACACAATCCATATAGGCTCCGCGATAGATATACTTCTCCTTGTCCTCCAGGTTAGTGAGTATATATCCGGGGAAGCCGGGGTTGACATCGTCCCTGCTGTTGCCGTGACCCCTGATATTCAATCCGAATCCGATTATATCATCACCGTAATTGACATAGGACGGGACCATTACGGAGCTGTATCCCTGCACCTGCATAATTGCCGGATAACGGCCCGGTTTAACCGGTACCCTGTACCAGCCTCTGATGAGTGCATTGCCGAGTGACCTCATCTCCACCAGGTATACGTTGTGCTGTTCCGTGCAGAGGCTGTCGATGCGTATCATCTTATACTGCGGATCAACGGTTGCCAGTTCAGCTTTTGCCCTCTGCCAGAACTCCGCGAAATCGGGTTGAGGATCGGCCGGAGAGACAATCTTTTCCGGCTCATAGCCGAAATTGAAACTGTGTTTCTTGTTCCCCATCTTGCTTTCCAGGGAGAGGGTAGCCTTGTAAAAGCCCGGCTTAAGGTTCCCTACCCTGAAAACAAAGCGACCGGTACTCATCTTCTTCACTGCCACTTCACGGTAGTCTTTATGGAATTCCTCACCAAAGTCGGTCATGATCTTCAGAGTGATCGCGCCACGGTATTTCTTCTTAAACTCATTTTTCAGAGTTACGGGGATCTCCAGATCGGGTGATCCTTTGATGATCATATCCTGTTCCGTGAAGGCAGTGCCCAGAGTGAGCAGGTCAGGGTTACCCCTGTTTGTCAGTTCGGCCGGACCGGCATATATACCGCCATCGCCACCTGCATCATAAACACGTACCGCAATTGTGTTCTTCTTTCCCCACTGAACATACTCAGGGGGTATCAGGTATGTGCGCTGCACGTCATAGGCCCCTGCATAATCAGGCGGCATCACTCCGGTTGCACCTACCTTGTGCCCATTGAACCAGGTCTCGTCGGCATCATCTATCTTTCCGAGGTTAAGCATCAGGCCGCCATACTTGTACGCAATCTTTTTCATCTTTGCAGGGACGACCACTTTCACCCTGTACCAGGCGAAACCGTCATAACCCTGAAAACCCTGTCTCTCCCAGACGGTCAGCGGAGAGATATCTTTCCACCAATAATCGTTCAAAGCCGAGTCAATGTACTCCTGCTTGTCGCCTTGCAGGAACTTCCACTCGGCTGGTACGATGCTCTGTGAAAATGCGGTACCGGAAAGAACCAGTACTGCCATCGCAACAAAAATCACTCTCTTCATAATCATCAGAACATTATTTGTTTCACTGTTAACTTAATCTGACCCCAAAACTATTTCTAAAACTGCAGTTTTATCTCCGCCCCGGTATAGGTAACAGATTTATCCGGCGTTCTTTCAAAGTCAAGCTTCACGGGTTTCTTCATTGATACTTTTACCACATTGATTGTGCGCTCCCGCAGCATCCCGGGGAACTCGCCCTCCCTGGCTCCGATAGTCAGAGTCTGGTCATTCTCGCTCCAGCTGAACGTAATAAGGGAATAAGCTCCCTCTTCATAGTTGTAGTTTTCGCCCTCATCCTCATAGAGTGTGAAACTGCCGTCAGCACCCGTGTAAACCCACAGAATGAGCGGATCAGCCTTCTTCTCAGAGGTATACTGAATATCAGGGCCGAACGGTATAACCGAACCCTCCCTGACAAATACGGGCATATAGTCATAGGGAGCCTCAACCTCTGCTACAATGCCGCCTGTGAAGTGCTTCCCGGATCGCATGTCATACCAGCCGTATGCTGCCGGAAAATAGACGTTGCGTGACCTGGCCCTGTATTCCGTTACGGGGTTTACCATCAGGGATGGCCCGAACATATACTGGTCGGCTATGTCGAAAACGGCAGTGTCACCGCTGAAATCCATCGTCAGCCCCCTCATTATTGTATAATCATTCAGCCAGGCATGCCCCGCGAGGGAATAGATATAAGGCATAAGCCTGTATCTCAACTGGTTGTATTGGACCATCGTTTTATATGCCGGGTGGTTTGCAGGGGCGGTGTTGTAGATCTCCCTGAACGGGAACTCTCCGTGTGACCTGAACAGAGGAACGAATGCGCCGTACTGGTGCCAGCGCGTCATCAGCTCACGCCACTCCCCGAGGTCAGCCGGAGAGGGGTTGTGATAACGGCTCTCAACCGAGAATCCGCCGATATCCATTGTCCACCAGGGGATGCCTGACATTGAGAAGTTGAGGCCGCACGGTATCTGAGCTGCCATATCGTGCCACCTTGCGGCAATGTCACCGCTCCAGTTTGCAGCTGAGTAGCGCTGGAGCCCGGCGAAGGCTGAGCGGGTAAGGATGAAAACCCTGTTTTCCTGATCGGTGGCCCGCTGGCCTTCAAAGACACCCTGTGCCTGTACCAGGGCATAGGCATTGAAGTACCTGTCAGCCGAGCCGAGGGCTGTGGGATTCATCATTGCCTTTCGCTCATCCATTGGCATGTTGGAGTGCATGTCAGGCTCTGTGGCGTCAAGCCACCACGCATCGATACCCTTGCTGTAGAGCGCGCCGTTGATCTGGTCCCAGAAGGCTTCGCGTGCATCTGCATTGAAGGCATCGTAGAATGTGGACAGATAACCGATCCAGTCCTTGCGTTCCTTCTCCACGTTACGCATGTAGAGATAACCCTTGCTCTTCATGGCATCGTAGTTTTCCGTACCTACGTAGTACTTGGGCCATACGGAGATCATGATATTGGCATTCAGCTCGTTGTGCAGGGTGCTGATCATCCCGTCAGGATCGGGGAAACGGGCAGGGTCAAACTGGTGGTCGCCCCACTTGTCAATGGGCCAGTACTGCCAGTCGAGCACAATATTGTCAAAAGGTATCTCCCTCTTCCTGTACTCCCTGACCACACCGAGGAGCTCTTCCTGGTTGGTGTAACGCTGGCGGCTCTGCCAGAATCCCATGGCCCATTTCGGCATCACCGGGGCCTTGCCTGTTACGGTGCGGTAACCGCTGATAACCTCATCCATGCTCTCGCCGCTGATGAAGTAGTAATCGATCTGGTCTGCCACCTCCGACCAGAACGAGATGCGCTGCTGCTCCTCCTCATTGGCCGGGGTAAGATACCTGAAAGCGATGAACGATTCTCCTCCGTCTGGGATCCATTCGATCTTCACCGGGTACCGCCTGCCCTGCTCAAGATTCAGGGTGAAATAGTTGGTGGAGGCGTTCCAGCACTGGCGCCAGCGGTCAATCAGAAGCTTGCCGTCAATCCAGAGCTTTGCATAGCCTGCCGAGTTGAACATGAACTTATGCATCCCGGAGGTGTCAGATTCAAACTCTCCTTCCCAGGTGACCATCCCGTCACCCAAGCTGAAGTCCTGAGGGAATTTGACAAGGTCGGGAATAAACTGGTAGCTTATATCCTTTTCAGTGCGGGTGAGAAAGATGTTCTTACCGGTCTTCCTGTCGGCGTACACTGCTGTCAGTCCTCCCTCAGTACCTTCACTGTCATATAACTTCATGGCCGACAGCTCGTTCCATTCACGTATGTCTCCGTACCTGGTCCTGGAGTTGTTGTCCCACAGGATGCCATAGTTGTGGTTGGAGAGAATAAATGGCACTACTGCCAGTGTATTATACTGGAACAGGTCTGCATCCTTCCCCTTCAGGTTCATGAAGGAGGTCTGGTTAGCGCCAAGGCCGTATATGGCCTCGTCAGGTGACGACTCAAACTGCTGCCTGACGGTGTAGCCTTCCTCGTTCATTGCCATGACCGGCATGAAGCTCCTTCCTCCTCCCTCCTGCTCAGAAAGAATGAGATTGCCGACACGGTCAGTGAACCTCACCTCCCCGGTCTTAAGAGACACCTCGGCGGTAAGTGAGGAGGTGCCCAGCGTGATTTGTCCCTCACTCTTTTCAATTGTAAACTCCGTATCAGTGTCAGGCTGAGGGATTGTCATCAGGCTGACACTCTCCGGAAACTCCCCGGACGGCACTGCCGATACCCTGATTATGCGGTCGTTGATTACCTGAAGCCGGACGGCGTGGCCCGGAAAGTCCGATTTGCCGTTAAGCCTCACAGTAATGCCGTTGTCATTGCGCTGGTAGGGTTCGCCTGAGCACGATCCCAGCAGCAGGACCGTCATGATTGCAGCCGAAAAGGTCAGCGCTGATAATACCCGTGCATGTTTCATATCGTTGCTGTTATTTGATTATTATTTTTTCCGTCACAGAATAACTGTCTCCGTAAAAACTGATGAAATACAATCCCGGAGCCAGTCCGGTGTCAAGTGTGAGGTCCGGGCCGTCATTCATAACCTTCCCGTTTAACTGTATGTTTCCGCGAATGTCGGTTATCTCCAGGCGGTTAACATGTGAGGGAAGGTTTTCAACAGTGATGGTGCCGGTTGACGGGTTGGGCCGGATAACCAGGTCATCGTCAGCCCTGACCGCGTGAACAGCAGTCACTTCGTTGTTGATGGCAAGTGTCTTTGTCCCTGGTTCAACAAGCACGCAGACAGCCGAGAGCGGTGGAAGGATAATCCTTATCTCTTCACCTGTGCCTGTGGCATTTGCCTTTAACGTCTCATAGTTGTCCGGCCCGCCTGCCTCGAGGTTGTTGCTTGTTCCGTTGACGAAAACCTTTCTTGAGAAGTCCACTCCCTCAGTGCCTGTCAGGGTATAGGTATAGAATTTCTCACCCACTCCGTAATCCTTCAGGTTAAGCCGTACAACCTTGCGTACTTTTGTTGTGTTCACCATTGATGCGCCGATGTGGCCGGAGCTGAAAGCAGTGGGAGTGATCACCACCCCCTGGGCGCCGGTGACAGTCGAGTTCAGCAGCACGTCTCCCGTATGTCTGCGCATATAGTAGAGATGATAGAATGCCGGATGAGGAGTGTAATTCGGGATGAACGGTTCGTTATACGCGAACATCCCGTGATCATTGCCGTTATCCCAGCCGTTGGCGAGGTCCCAGCGGCAGGCTGCCCCGAAACCTGATCTGATCATCTCACCGGTTGCCAGGACAGCCTGCATGCCGTTGGCGTGCGAGACAGCCTGGTTGGAGCCTGTGGCAAAGATGTTGTACTCAGTCATAGCCACCGGCAGCTTCGGCATTCCGGCGGCTTCAACGGTTGCCCAGACATAATTCTTGTATCCTTCAGTCTTGTTGTAAGAACTCAGCACTGTTGCCACATCCGAGTTTGTGTTATAGGGCGTATAGTAGCTGTGAACCACGTAGAAGTCTGCGATATCGCCAACCTGTGCCGCCACACCCGCGTTCCACGAGTTGTTTGTGGAGGCAGCCTCCACCATTACAACACCGATTTTTATCTCTTTGCCTGTCTCGGCCGCCGCTGCCTTCATCGAGTCTATAAAGACCCTGCAGTGCCTGCCGTACAGGTCAGGGGTAATATATTCAGGTTGTCCGTCCTTATTGAGACTTCGGTCAATACGATATCCGGCCTCCCAGCTTCCGAAGACCTCGTTGCCTATCTCCCAGAACTTAGTCCTGCCGTTGTCATACCGTACCCAGTCAGCAGCCAGATGGGCTGCCTGTGCCACGGGATTGTCACTTGTGCCATACCTGGCATAACCGTAGTTTACAGTTATCATCCCTGTAATGCCTGCCTTGCTGAGTATGCTGTAGAATGAGTCGACATGCATTGTCCAGTTCTCTGCCCTCTGCCCGTACCACGGCCAGGTGGTGTTTGAGGGGTCGTTGAGGAGGACAGCCGGTACATCCGGGGGCCGCTGGTTGACACCCCTGTTCCAGAAAAAGGCATCGGAGGTGCTGCCGCCGGGACCTCGCATCACTCCCTGATCCCGGTTGGTAATGTTCTTCATCAGGGTGGCATTGTCTGACATCGGCCCTGTCCATAGATTGGCATTGTCACCAAACAGGTAGGGTGACACTTTTGTAAGGGTGTCAGCAAAGTCAACGGTAACGGCAACAGTAACCGGATCGGTCACTGCCGGAACATCAGAATAGTCAGGCACAACGGCAGCACGGGGCTTCCAGCCGGCCATGAAGAAGCCCTGGGGATAAGCGCTGTAGTCAGGCTCATCGCTCAGGGGATAATTTTTCAGGTCCGGCATCTCGTCAAGAGTCACTACATAGTCATGTGCCATCACCTTCTGCCAGTGGCTTAAAGGGTTCATTATACCGTCGCGGATGAATGAGCCGTACCAGGGCATGAACCATGACCAGTGGGCTCTGTCAGCAACAAGGTTGTCAGGATCGGGAACCGGACCGTTCTCGCTGAGAGTGATAAGCTTACTGCCCCCGAACTTCTCTTTAATTGCATTGTATGTAAGCACCTGCGAGCTGAAGTCTCCGTCAGCTGCGTAAATATCGGCGCCGAGTATGTCAACATACTCATCGCCCGGATACCATTCCAGATTATTGGCTGCTGCATCGGTGGTCCACACCCAGATGAGGTTCTTCAGTCCGTGGTGGATTACCAGACGGTCATGCATCAGACGCCAGAGGGCTTTGCAGGGTTCAGGACCCTTTGCACCCCACCAGAACCAGCCACCGGAGGCCTCATGCAGAGGTCTGAACAGGACAGGAATTTTGTCGTTGTTAAGTTGTTTAAGGTATACTGCAATGATGTCGATATCACTGAGCATTGCCTGGTATTCGGCCGATGTTGTCTCTGTGATCTTAGCTATGTCAAATGAGGTGCCGGTGGTGTAGAACTCCTCCGTTGCGCGGGACGGATCGCGCCAGTGCCAGCAGATGGCCGCCAGTCCGTTGCTGTTGTACCAGTTCCGGGCTTCATTGACAACGATTGATTTGTCATACCAGCTGTAGTTGCGGGTATGATTCATGAAGTCGAGGCCTATGAGAGCCGGGTAGCGGCCGGTCTGTAAAAAAAGCCATTCCGCCTCCTCCTTCGCATTGAGGCTCATGGCGCCTGAGTGTATCTTGTGAGTGAAACTGTCCATAAGGTAGCTCCAGAGCCTTCTCGTCTCACTGTGAGGTGACGGTGTTGACAGATTATAGGGCAGTTGCACTGTCACCTCCGGGTCACTGTCCGGTTCAATCCGGAAGTAGTCGAGCAGGAACCAGCCCCAGCTCTTGGTTAAAGTGAGAGTGTTGAGGCCATCCTTCAGCCATATCTTGCCGAATGAAACCTCGGTGAAGGCGGCTGAAGCGGGAAATGAGACCTCTGCGGTGCTGCCGTTGATCCCGAGGATGTTCTTCTTGTCGCCGTAGGGTGCGGCATATCCGATCCAGAGCCGGTACCATCCACCCTGCGCCAGGGGGAATGATAAAGATACCGCGTCTCCGTCATTCTGAAATATACCGACATATCCTGTTCCCGAAAAACCGGCCACGGATGTCTGGACGGAAAGTGCCCCTGTCAGGGTACCGTTTTCTGCTTCGTATTTGGTGCTCTGCGCTGCAGCAGTGAGGCTTCCGGACAACAGCAATATCGTGAGCACTCTGAAAAACAATTTCATATGACAGGGTTGTTGACTCTGATATTAAATACAAAGGGTATCTCAATTTAGTGATAAAATCTGAGATACCCTTTGTTTCGAATTAAATGGCTGACCTAATCAATCACCACTATTTATGTTCAAACCTGATATTATCAATGTACAGGCCTGTAAGGTCCATATTCACTCCGGTCCAGAGGGTCATCCCCCAGTCGCCGCTGGCAGGAATCACTGCCGGCAGTGCAGTGTAGGTGGCAAGGTCAAAGGTGATTGTTATCCAGCCCGGGGTTGACCAGCTGCCGTCTCCATTCTGAATACCAAGATGGCCTATATCGAAATCCGTCCCGGCAAGTTTCATTGTAAACGAACCCGTCCCGGCAGCGAAAGGCCTGGTAATATTTACATCCATCTTAAGGTAGTGGTCAGCCTTCGTCACTGAGGGTTTGGGCAACTGAGGGTGATTGCATCCCCAGATCCAGGTCCATCCGTTTAGTGCGGGCAGAACACCATGCATGTAATTGCCTGATATTGCAATTGAAGGGTCGCTGCCAAGTTCGACAGCACTGCCCCAGTTATCCCAGCTGAGATCATGACCGCCAAGTCCAACTTCGAAGTCGTTGATCATCAGGGCAGGATCAACAACAGGGTCAGTACCACCGAAGAATATCTGCGGGAAGATCCCCTGTTCTCCTTCGTAGGTGAGGATTCCGATTGTACCGTATCCGCGTGTGACATTCATCGGAACGTAAACCTCGATCTTCGTGTCAGTTTTGACGCCGTAGGCTGTTGCCGTGACATTTCCGGGGAATATCAGCTCCTTTACCAGCAGCATGTTTGTGCCGTTGATGGTCAGTATCTTTCCGGGTTCACCACGGAACTCCGTATAGGAACCGAATGTCGGCAGGTTTGCCAGCAGTGTCAGATCTATGGCGGAGACAACCTGTGTCCCGTTTTTGGATACAATTGTAATCTTGCCGGTCTTGGCTCCGACGGGAACTGTTACTGCAAGTGAGGTGGCAGTCCTTGCACCTATTGTTCCCTCAATGTCTCCGGCGAAGATGACTTTCGTAACAAGGTCAAGGTCAGAGCCTGAAATGGTAATGTTTGTATTGGCTTTGGCCGATGTGGGACTGAATGATGAGAAGACCGGAACAATCATAGTAAGATTAGGACCGGTGATCTCCTTGTCTGCCCTGGTGAAAAAGCTCACAACACCGTCAACGGCGTCATCCGGAACAGTCACCAGGATCTGGGTGGCGGTGCCGCCGGCCTTGATTGTACCCTGTTTGTTCCCGCCGAAGATGACACGGGAAATCAGGTCAAGGTCGGTTCCTGTAACCGTTATATCCTGTCCGTTTTTAAGTGTAACGGGAGTGACAGTAACTGTTGGAATAACCATGACAAGGTCAACTGTAGTAGATACCTCGACACCTGATGCAGGAACCATGATCACCTTACCGTCTTTGGTGTCTTCAGGCACCGAAATGACAATCTGTGTGGCAGTGTGTGATTCGAAGTCTGCGGCCTCAATCACCTTGCCGCCGCCAAGCTTGACGGAAAGTACCAGGTCAAGATTTGTACCGGCAATTGTCAGACTGGTACCGGCCTTGACGGGGTTCGGGGTCACCGAGGTGAAAGCAGGCAGCGTCACGTTGAGGGTGGCAGCCGAGTATACTATGATAGGCTCCTCCTCTCCGTTGGAAACTGCTATCTTGCCTGTCTGAGCCTCAGCCGGCACCACCAGTTTTATCTCGGTGCGTGTATGACTGGTGAAGTCATCCTCGTTCACAGTAACACGGTCAGTAAGTATAACCTCTCCTACCAGGTTGAGGTAGTCCCCGGCAATTGTCAGTTCGTCTCCTGCCTTGACAGTAGCAGGGGTGAAACTTGCAATTGAGATGGGTTCTGAATAACCTATAGTGGTCTTTGTGGTGATATTGCCGTCAGGCGTTTTCAGAACCACAAAACCCGGCATTGCCTCCTGAGGAACAGTCAGGATGAGCAGACCAGATTCCTTTTTGGTGAATGTAGTGATGGTGATGTCGTCAGGCAGCACTACGGCTGTCACTTTGTCAAGGTTCACCCCGATGAATTTCAGTTCGGCTCCCCTGGCTATAGGCATAGGTCCGAAGCTGTAGAGAGCCACCTTGGTATCTTCCTCTTCCTTGCCCTCGCATGAGGTGACAAGGAGACCGGCGCTGACCACGCAGAGTGTCGCGATGAACAGGGCCCAGGTGCGGAATTTTATCTGAATTTTATGCATTGCAATTCGTTTTTCAGTTTATATTACCTCGGTACAACGCGTATGTTGTCTATGCATATGTGCGGGTTGCAGTCCTTGCCTGCCACGCCGCCGTGCCATACGTAGAATGTAAGCCCGCGAATCATGTCAAGGGTCAGTTTGTTGGCACTTGCCGAACCGTCGAAGCTGTAGTTGAACTCTGACAGCGGGTATGAAATCGTTGTCCAACCGTTAGTCTTGTAGGTACCTGTCTCCTTCCATGGATTCCATACACCCCTTGGATAAGAGCCGTCAGCAATGTAGCTGTTTGATCCCGTGATGGAATAAGGAGTAAAGATCATCTGCATCGCACCTGACTCCCATGGTTCAACCACGTTGATCTCAAACTTGATCTCGCCGTCTTTCGGCTCGCCGGTGTAAACGGGTACATCAGGCCTGCCGTTGGCCTGGGGCCAAAGGTTGAAGCTGAAGCCATCCTCGTTCCATGTTGAGCCTGCACCGCCTGCCATTGCACCGGAGAACCGGACATAATTGCCGGCAATTCCTTCAGGGTTGGCGCTGCCAATAACCCCTGAACGCCAGCCTCCGGCGGCAGTCAGGTCATCAAAGTTAAGGATGATGTTCCTGTCATCACGGAAGAAGAAACGTGAGCGGGTGGCACCGTAGAGTGACTTAACCTGAATCTGGCCGGGACCGACACCGGAAGGCACCGTAACATGTATCTCGCTTATTGTCGAGCTGACGATGGTTCCGGGCACGTTCCCCGGAAACAGCACCGTAAGTGGCGAAGCCGGGTCATCAACGAAATAATTTCCCTTGATGACAGCCGTTTCACCGTCAGCCACATACTCGCATACCATCCTGTCAACCAAAGGAGCAGGAACGTCTACCCCGAAAGTATACTTAAGAGTATCCTTCTTGTTCATGTTGATAAGGTACATGTAGTTGGTAACCGTGGCCGGGATCACTTCCGGCACTGAAACCAGGATGGATGCCGGGGTCACCAGGTTGGGATTCAGGGCAGCTCTCTGGTCATTGAACCAAATCTCATCAACATTCTCCAGGTTCTTTCCTATGATGGCGATATTGTCTCCCATGAAGGCATGTGCCACCAGCGAATCGGACTTGGCGGGATCTGTCTTGCGGATGTAGAAGATCTCAGGCATAAGCATCTCTTCCTCATTGCCTTCGCATGCCTGGAACACCATTCCTGCGGCTCCCGTTACAAGCAGAAGCAGGAATGCCGGTAATATATTATTGATTATCTTTTTCATGTGTTGATAATATTTATTTCTATGGTCACATGGAGCCCGCACGTCATGCAGACTTTTCTATTGCCAGAAATTTCCTTGAAACGTGCGGGGTTCATATCAGGTATCATCTATTTGGTGTAATAGGGTTCCGGATCATCATCAAGCCTGGGGTCCTGAAGCACCTCTGAAGCAGGTATCGGGAGGAACATCTTGTCCTCGGTAAAATCGGTCACACGGACCAGATTGCCGGGTATTGTTCCCCTGTTCTGAGCCTCTATGATCTGCTTTGCCCTGGCGAAGCCCTGGCGGGTTATATCAAACCAGTAATCGCCTTCAAAGGCAAATTCTACCCTGCGCTCCTTCATGATGTCATCAATCGTGAGAACACTCTTTGTCGGCAGTCCGGCGCGCAGACGCACCTTGTTGAATGCTTCAAGTGCGGTTACATCACTGGTTGATGCTGCCTCTCCCAGGGTTGCCTCGGCATAGATCAGAAGGATATCCGCATAGCGAAGCATCATGAAATTGATGCCTGTGTTCATGCCGATGACCTGCTCACCGCCGTACTTCTGACCCGGGCCGACAACGTATTTGGCTATCGTTGACCTGGTGCCGTTGAGAGAGCCTCCCTGGTTGGTCGGCTGAATTGTATCATACCTGAACCCGTTCTTCATGAACTCGTTGTAGGCTGCATCATTGGCTGCAAAGGAGCCGTCAGCCTGTGGCAGCTTCCGGGGTACCCACTGCGGCATGGTCCATCCGTGTTCCATGATGGAGCCTGCACGCCTCTTGTCATTGGGCTCATATGCAGCCCTGAGATCAAGTGAAGGCCTGTAAAGCTCCCACATCTGAGCCTCATCTGTCTGCAGGCTTGAGGGTCCGCGGTCAGGATTAAGCTGGTTGCCCGAGCCCCAGGGGTTCATTGTAGCCTGATGCTGAACCGCAAACAGAGTTTCGATATTGTTGTTGTTTGCACTCGAGTTGAACATTGCACGGTAATCGGGGAAAAGATCATACTGCTCTGACTCTATCACCTCCCACGCCTTGGCCTTCGCATTGGCATAGTCCTTCTGATAGAGATAGAGCTTGGCCATCATTCCTTTTGCGGAGTATTTGGTCACCCTGCCGGGAACATCAGTCTCGGGGAGCCCTGCTTCTGCAAGCTGAAGCTCCTCAAGGGCGAAGCGGAGAACATCCTCCTGGAAATAACGGGGGATGTTGAAGTCGCCCGTGAGCGCTATTGCACCCGGGTCAGTTACGATGGGGGCATGACCCCATATGCGTGCAATATAGAAATAGACCGTTCCCCTCAGGAAATGACACTCGGCAATTGCCGGATCAAGAATGGAGGCGTCACCGCCGTCAGCCTTCTTCTGCTCAAAAGTGGCAATCAGCGAACTTGTCCACCCGTTGACCTTGTAGAAGGCTTTCCATGAGTCGGAAAGACGCACCGAGGTGGCAGAGACAGTCATCTGAGAAAACGGAGTATCATCACCGTTCCAGGTGTGCTCGTTGCCTGACAGGATCTCGCCTATGCAGTCCAGGGCACGTGCCTCGTAGCCAGACCATGCCAGTCCTGAATAGATGGTGCTCGTCGCAGCCCTCACCTCGTCTGCAGTGTTGTAATAGTTGCTCACCGTAAGACCCGAAAGAGAGGGGCGCTCGATGAACGACTCGCTGCATGATGCAAGTGTTGCGGCCAGGATTGCAATAAAGTATATAAATCTGTTTTTCATGATCTTATATTTTAGTCATTAAAACTCAACACTCACACCGCCCATATACGTGCGCGGATTGGGATAGTGACCTGCATCAACGTTCATCATCCTGATGCTGTTGTTGTAGGCACCAACCTCAGGATCATAACCTGAATAATTGGTGAAAGTATAGAGGTTCTGAACCGTAACGTAGAACCTGAGGCTGTTCATCTTCACCCTGTTGATCAGCGTTCCGGGAAGCCTGTAACCAAGAGTTATGTTCTGAATGCGGACAAAAGAGCCGTCCTCAACATAACGGTCTGACATAGCCGTGTTGTTGGTATTGGTGTTGGTGAACCTGGGAAGTGCACCGTCCCTGTTGGTTGCGGTGTAGCGGTCCATTACCGCAGTCGACTGGTTGTAATAGACGTTGTTCATCCTCTCCAGCTGCCACTTCATGAAGTTGAAGACCTCGGCGCCGTAGCTTCCCTGCAGGAATATGGAAAGATCCACATTCCGGTATCGGAGGTTGTTGGTGAAGCCGAAGGTGAAGTCAGGTATCGGGCTTCCGATGAAGGTCAGGTCCTTTGAATCAATTACCTGGTCATCATTCTGATCCTTGTACCTTACATCACCGAGCCATGTCTCATTCTCAGCCACTGCCGCACCAAACTGCGGGTATGATGCTGCCAGCTCTGCCTCGGTGCGGAAGAGTCCGTCAGTCTCCAGACCCCAGAATGTGCCCACTGCATAGCCGGGTACCGTATGGGTGACCAGGTAGTTGTCATAGTATAGCTTCCCGTCAATTGAGGAGGACTCGTTGATCAGCTTGTCAAGCACGTTTTTGTAGTGGGAAAAGATCACCGAGGTGTTCCACGAGAAGTTGGGCTTCACAATGTTGCGCGTCACAAGACTCAGGTCAATACCGGTATTTGTCATCTGACCGACATTGCCTATCGGAGCCTTGAGGTCATTCCATGCATCGCCAATACCCAGCAGTGCAGGACCGGTGCTGAAGAGAAGCATGTTCGAGGTTATCTTCTTATAAAGGTCAACCGTCAGGTCAATCCTTCCGTTGATGAACCCGAAGTCAATACCTCCGTTATAGGTGATGACTGATTCCCATCCAAGGTCAGGGTTGGCAATACCTGCAATAAAATTGGTCGATGCCGTTCCCACCTGGCCGAAGCCTGTAGGACCGGGCCAGAAGTTGACGTTCGATGTATATGGCGGGTTGGGTGCTCCGCCGGGCAGGTTCTGGTTACCCACGGCACCGGCACCAAGCCTGATCTTCATGTAGTTCATCACATTGGCCCAGTTGGCGGCAAACTTTTCGTTGGTCACCGTCCAGCCCACGGATGCCCCGGGGAAGAAACCCCATTTCCTGTTGGGTCCGAAGTTGGCCGATCCGTCACCCCTGTAGCTCAGGGAGACCGAGTAACGTTCATCAAAGGTATAGTTGCCCCTGACAAAATATGACTCCATCGCCCAGTCGCCCTTGCCGCCGGTAAGGTCCCAGGTAAGCTTGTCAGTACCGCCGGCATTCATGTCTAGGATATTGTTCTGCAGGTCTACCTTCTTGCCGCCCATCTGCTCCCAGTATGAATACTGAGCCTCATGCCCGCCGGTAAATGCCAGCTTGTGCTTTCCAATAGTCTTGTTGTAGTTCAGATAGTTCCTGACAGCATAATAGTAGGAGTTATTGCGGTTGTCATAAAGCTGGGCCTGCAGTGACCGCGTGCCTATGTTGGCCTCATACTGGAATGCGATGTTGTTTCTCATCCCGATCTGATATGAAAATTCGTTCCTGAGTGACAGCCCCTCCATGAAGATGATATCAGCATATATATTACCGAATATCTGACTCTGAACAGTCCTGTTACCCCTGCTGCTGCTTGTGGCCACAGGGTTGTCAGCTGTGTAGGCGTAACCTCCGACAGTATAGTTACCGGCCCAGGTACCGTCAAGGTTCTTAACCGGTATGAGGGGGTTCTGAAGTGTTGACCACCATATTGTACTCTCTGCAGCATCAGCCAGTGTAACATTCTGAATGCTCCTGGTGATGTTCGAGCTCACCCCTGCCCTCAGCCAGCTCTTGACCTGACTGTCAAGATTGAAGCGGGTGGAGTAGCGTTTGAAATCGGAACCTATAAGGATACCCTTCTGGTCAAAGTAGCCAGCGGAGAAGTAATAACTGGTGTTATCCTTGCCTCCTGATATGCCAAGCTGGTGATCCGTTGTGTATCCCTGGCGGAAGATTGCATCCTGCCAGTCAGTACCTTCGCCAAGCAGTGACGGGTCGGCAAACTCCTCGGTGGCGGTGTAACCCGGGCCCAGCTCAGCGATAACCTCGTTCTGATACGCGGCAAACTCACGGAGATTCATTACATCAAGAGTCCTGTAAACATCCTGTATCCCGTAGGAGGCATCATACGTGACCTTGCCGTCACCGGCCTTCCCCTTCTTGGTGGTGATGAGGAGCACACCATTGGCAGCCTGTGACCCGTAGATAGCCTGTGCCGAGGCATCCTTGAGCACGTCAATCGATTCAATGTCATTGGGGTTCAGTGTAGCCAGAAAGCTGTTCTGCGTCTGACCGTCCGAGCCTCCAAGTCCGTCATAACCTGTGTTTTCAACATTATTGGAGGTGAAAGGAACACCGTCAATCACTATAAGCGGATCATTGCTGTTGATTGAGGTGATACCTCTTACCCTGACGGAGACACCTCCTCCGGGCTGTCCGCTGTTGTTCATAACATGAAGGCCGGCAACCTTGCCCTGCAGGGCCTGGTCAATGCCTGTCACAACGAGATCCTTTATCTCCTCCGTCTTTACGGAGGCGATTGCCGAAGTTACCTCCGACCGCCTTATGGTGCCGTAACCAATCACAACAACAGCATCGACCTCCTCAGCCGACATTGTCATCCTGATACTCATCGGTCCGTCCGTGATCGGCACCTCGATTATATCCATCCCTACGAACGTTACCACAAGGGTAGTGGCATCCGAAGGTACCTGAAACGAGAAATTCCCGTTCAGATCAGTAGCCGTTCCTATGGTCGTGCCCTTAACCACAACCGAGGCTCCGGGCAGGCCGGCATTGCTGTCATCCAGTACCCTTCCGGTAACGGTTCTCTGCTGCGCGAAGAGAACTGCAGATGACATTACAGCTGCCAGACAAATAAGAATAGTTTTTCTGAAGAGTTTGTTTTGCATAGCTGTACAGATTTAGGTTTTTAAAGTTACACCATCCTGTCAGGGCAGTACTGATACTATTTTGTCTCATTGTTGTGATAATTTGATTAGAACAATAAATAAACAGTCAAAAAGAGGGGTTCAGAGTGTACATTATACACATAGTTAATATATAGGTATTTCGGCATAGCCCTTTATCAGTCTGAAAGGACTCTTCATCTTTTTTTCTTTTACAGTTGATAATAAAATATATTTGAGATACCTTTGAATTCTTACATTGTACACTAAGTCATTTTATCACTTACAGGGTATAATAAAATGATATCTCACAAAATCGTTCCCAACATCTCTGTCGACTGCGTGATCTTTGGTTTCGACTTTGAAAAGCTGAATGTTTTGCTGGTCGAACGCGAGTTGAAGGACGAGAAAAGCGGCGAGATCCTGATTAAGGACCACACCCTTGCCGGATACCATATCTTCGAGGATGAAGACCTTGACAGTGCCGCTGCCAGGATTCTGAAAGGGCTTACCGGACTTGATAACATTTTCCTGGAACAGTTCGGTGCCTTCGGCCAGCTAGACCGTGTCTCATCACCAAAGGACAAGATGTGGCTAGATTATATCAAGAAGGGATTTGCTGACCGTATCATAACAGTCGGTTACCTTGCCCTAATAGACAACACCAAGGTGACCCTTACGCTGAAAGACAGGAATGTGGCATGGTTTCCGGTAGCAACAGTGAAGGACATGGAGATGGCCTTTGACCACAAGTACCTATTCTACACGGCACTGGAAGCGCTCCAGCGCAAAGTGAAGGTAGAACCCATCGCCTTTCAGCTGCTGCCTGATTACTTCACCATATCACAGTTGCAGAAAGTATACGAAGCAGTGCTGGGAACATCGTTTGACAAGCGTAACTTCAGAAAAAAAGTGGCACAGATGCACTACGTCATCCCACTGAGGAAGAAACAGCAGGGTGTACCGCACAAACCCGCCCAGTACTACCTCTTCAGCCGGGAGGTGTACGAAAAGACAAGAAAGGCACGTATCTCATTCATTATTTGATATATAACCCAAACAACCAACCGCAACCATGAATGTACACTTCATTGACCTGGGCATAGTCATACTGTACCTTGTGGCCACCATTTTCATAGGCAACTGGGTATCAAAGAGAGCTTCGCGAAATATCCAGTCGTACTTCCTGGGGGGAAACTCCCTGCCGTGGTACTTCCTCGGTATCTCAAACGCCTCAGGGATGTTTGATATAGCCGGCACCATGCTGCTTGTCTACTGGCTCTCCGTTTATGGTATGAAAAGCCTCTGGATACCATGGCTCTGGCCTGTCTTCAACCAGATCTTCCTGATGGTATACCTCTCTGCCTGGCTGAGACGCTCCAACGTAATGACGGGCGCTGAGTGGATCAAGACCCGCTTCGGCGACGGGAGGGCCTCAAATCTCTCCCATGTCATCGTGGTGGTCTTCGCCCTGGTCAGCGTGATTGGCTTCCTCTCCTATGGCTTCAAGGGCATTGGCAAATTCGTGGCAGCATTCCTTCCGCCACTGGTCTCAAACCCTGAATACCTGCTGGCACACCCTCAGATCAATGTCAACCTTTATGCCTTGATACTGATGGCCATAACCACCTTCTATGTCGTAAAGGGCGGTATGTTCAGCGTGGTAATCACCGAGGTCATTCAGTACGGAATACTCACTATCGCATCAATTGCGGTGGGCATAATCGCCATAAAACAGGTCTCCCCCGATGCCCTCAACTCGGTAATCCCCGAAGGATGGAAGAGCCTGTGGTTCGGGAGGACCACCGGACTCGACTGGCACGCTATCTCCACAACTGCTTCGCCGAAGCTGCACTCTTTCAATGACTGGATAAAGACTGACGGCTATGAGCTCTTCGGCCTCTTCTTCGTCATGATGCTCTTCAAGGGGATACTGGTCTCGGCAGCCGGTCCGGCACCCAACTACGACATGCAGCGTGTCCTCGCTACGAAAAACCCGAAAGAGGCCTCCAAGATGAGCTCACTGGTGAGCGTGGTGCTTAACCCGACACGCTACTTCATGGTTGCCGGACTCACCATCCTCGCCCTGGTGAACTTTGACAAGCTGTATACCGGTTCACTGACCAACCCAGACTTCGAGAGCATCCTGCCTGAGGTGCTGGCGACTTATGTTCCCGTGGGGCTGCTCGGCTTCCTGCTTGCAGGTCTGATAGCCGCCTTCATGAGCAACTTCGCGGCAACGGTTAACGCTGCCCCCGCCTACCTGGTCAATGACATCTACAAAAGATACATCAATCCCAACGCCAGCGAAAAGACATATGTACGTATGAGCTACGCCGCATCCCTGCTCATAGTGGTCGTTGGCATAATTGTAGGATTCCTGGTGACTTCAATAAATGACGTGGTGCTATGGATCACCGCCGCCCTCTGGGGAGGCTACACCGCCCCTAACTTCCTGAAATGGTACTGGTGGAGATTCAACGGCTACGGGTACTTCTGGGGCATGCTCTCAGGCATCATCGCCGCACTCTTCCTGCCCGCGCTGAATATCGGGCTGCTGCAGAACTGGCCGCTGACGGAGAACTTCAGCATGAATGCATTCCCTGTTATTTTCCTTATATCACTGATAGGCAGCATCCTGGGATCACTCCTGACCAAGAGGGAAGATGACGCCACCCTTAAGAAGTTCTACAGGCAGGTCCGCCCGTGGGGCTTCTGGAAACCGGTTGAAAAAATGGTTCTTGCAGAGGATCCTTCATTCCAGGCCAACCGCGACTTCTGGAAAGATATGTTCAATATTGCTGTGGGTATCATCTGGCAGATCTCACTCATGGCCTTCCCGGTATTCCTTGTAATGAGGGAATGGACACAGTTCTACGTAGCCGTGGCGGTGATGATCGTTACCACCATCACCCTGAAATTCACATGGTGGGATAAGCTCAAAGACTGATCATTCAGAAATAATGGCAGAAGAGCCCCGGCATGTCCGGGGGCTGACAGAAGAATAAAACTCCAAGAATTACCTGACAATGAAATACGGACACTTTGATGATGCAGCAAGGGAATATGTCATCACACAGTACAAAACACCATGGCCCTGGATCAATTACCTGGGCAACAAGGACTTCTTCTCGATAATCTCGAACACTGCAGGAGGCTACAGCTTCTACCGCGATGCCCGCCTGCGGCGAATCACCCGCTACAGGTACAACAACGTACCGGCGGATGACGGCGGCAAGTACTTTTATATCAATGATAACGGATCAGTATGGTCACCGGGATGGAAACCGGTGAAGGCTGAAGTCGAGGACTATTCGTGCCGCCACGGCATGGGCTATACGAGGATTGGCTCGGCCAGGGGCAACCTGAGAGCCGACATTCTTTACTTCGTTCCGTTGGGTGACACCTGCGAGGTGCAGCGCGTTACACTCCGCAACACCGGTGCAATGCCGAAGCATATCAAACTCTTCTCCTTCACGGAGTGGTGCCTCTGGAACGCGCTCGACGACCAGACCAACTTCCAGCGTAACTTCTCCACCGGCGAGGTGGAGGTGGAGGAGGGTGTCATCTACCACAAGACAGAGTACCGTGAGCGCCGCAACCACTATGCATTCCATTCGGTCAACAGCCCTGTGGCAGGCTTCGACACCGACCGCGAGACGTTCCTCGGAATCTATAACGGATTTGACCACCCTGAGACTGTTTTCTCCGGCCGGCCGCGGAACAGCATAGCCCACGGATGGTCACCGGTGGCATCGCACTGCCTCGAGACCGTACTGGAACCGGGCGAAGTGAAGGAGTACATCTTCGTTCTGGGATATATCGAGAACCCTGACAATGAAAAATTCATTGCTCCGAAGGTGATCAACAAGGTCAGGGCCAAGGCAATGATCGGCAGGTATGACACTTCCGAAAAGGTTGATGCCGCCTTCGCGAAACTGAAGGAATACTGGGACAACCAGCTCTCGGTCATAAGCCTGAGCCACCCTGACCCACGCCTCGAGCGCATGGTCAACACCTGGAATCCCTACCAGTGCATGGCAACATACTACTTCTCACGGAGTACCTCCTATTTCGAATCCGGCATTGGCCGGGGGATGGGATTCCGCGACTCCAACCAGGACCTTGTGGGATATGTTCAGATGATTGCTCAGCAGTCGCGCGACAGGATCATTGACATTGCCTCGACGCAGCTGAACGACGGCAGCGCATACCACCAGTACCAGCCTCTGACAAAGAGGGGCAACGCCGAGATTGGCGGCAATTTCAACGATGACCCGCTGTGGCTTATCTTCGGAGTGGCTGCATACCTCAAGGAGACAGGCGACTGGTCTATCCTTGACGAGGTGGTGCCCTTCAACAACAACCCGGATGATGCGGCAAGCCTCTTCGAGCACCTGCGCCGCTCATTCATGCACGTGGTGAACCACCTCGGGCCTCACGGCCTGCCGCTCATAGGACGTGCTGACTGGAATGACTGCCTCAACCTGAACTGCTTCTCCTCAAACCCCGATGAGAGCTTCCAGACCACCGAGAACCAGAAGGGAGGTCAGGCGGAATCGCTCTTCATAGCCGCCATGTTCGTGCTCTACGGGGCTGATTTTGTTACGATAGCCCGCCGCAGGGGTGAAATACAAATGGCAGATGAGGCCTCAGATCATATTGATGCTATGGTCCGGGCTGTCAATGAACACGGCTGGGACGGCGACTGGTTCCTGAGGGCATACGACTTTTACGGACGCAAAGTTGGCAGTCATGAAAACGAGGAGGGTAAGATCTTTATCGAATCACAGGGAATGTGCATCATGGCGGGCATAGGCCTTGAAGACGGCAGGGCGCTTAAGGCGCTGACGTCAGTCAACAAGCATCTGGCCTGCGAGTACGGCATTATTCTCAACAACCCCGCCTTTACGAAGTACTACCTGCACCTGGGCGAGATATCAAGCTACCCCGAAGGGTATAAGGAAAACGCAGGCATCTTCTGCCATAACAACCCGTGGATAATCATTGCCGAGACGCTCGCCGGAAACGGACACAGGGCCTTTGACTACTACAGCAGGATAACACCTTCTTACCTCGAGGAGATAAGTGATCTGCACAAGACGGAGCCATATGTATACTCACAGATGATTGCAGGCAAGGATGCCTTCCGTCCCGGTGAGGCTAAGAACAGCTGGCTTACCGGCACCGCATCCTGGTCCTACTATGCTATCACGCAATATATCCTGGGCATAAGGCCTGATTATGACGGGCTGCTTGTTGATCCCTGCATACCGCCCGACTGGGGAGGATTCACTGTAAGGCGCAAGTTCAGGGGCGCGGTCTACAACATCGAGATTATCAATCCTGAACACAAGTCCAAAGGTGTCTGGGAGATCACAGTTGACGGAAAGAAAGTCGATTCGTGCATACTTCCGGTATTCCCCGAAGGGACTGAACACGATGTTAAAATAACAATGTGATATCATGAAAATAAACAGACTGTTTTTAATCCCGGGCGCCTTAATGGTACTTGCAGTTGCAGGTTGCGGCAGCAAGGCGCTGATAACGGCAAGGCTTGCAGCCCCCGCTAATACTGATCTCATCCTGGTAAACCAGGCCGGATATCTGCCCGGCGCCGAAAAGGTGGCCCTTCTGAGGACAGACACTGACATTTTCGAGCTTATCGATGCTGTTACCGGAAAGAATGTCTTCGGTGCTGAACCGGGTGCACCGGTTTACTGGGAGCTGTCAGGCGATACGGTCCGTGCAGCTGATTTTTCATCTTTTACAACACCGGGCACCTACAGGATCTGCCTTACAGGAACCGATGTCTGCTCCGCACCTTTCCGCATCGGGGATGATGTCTATGGCGAGATCACCGCATCGGCGGTACGCTCCTATTATCTTAACCGCTCCGGCATTGAGATAACAGAAGCCCACGGAGGCAAATGGGCGCGTCCTGCAGGCCACCCTGATACGGCAGTGATTGTGCACGCCTCTGCCGCATCTGCCGGCCGGCCGGCAGGAACGGTCATCTCAAGCCCGGGGGGATGGTATGATGCAGGCGACTACAACAAGTACATAGTCAACAGCAGCATCACAAACTATACCCTGCTGCTGTTCTACCAGATGTTCCCGGAGTATTGCAGATCGCTGAACCTCAACATTCCCGAAAGCAGCAATGATGTTCCTGACCTGGTAGATGAACTGCTCTGGAACCTGAAATGGTACCTGACAATGCAGGATCCGGCTGACGGAGGGGTGTACCACAAGCTTACAAACCTGAACTTCTGTGGGTTTGTGATGCCTCACGAGGCCACCGATCCCAGATATGTCGTAATGAAAAGCACCGCTGCCACTCTTGACTTTGCAGCCGTCACCGCCATGGCACACCGTATATTTGCCAATGACCCTTCAGAGGAACTCAGGACACTTGCAGCCAGCTGCCTCGAGGCATCCGGTAAGGCAATGAAATGGGCTGAAAATCACCCTGATGTGATCTACAAACAGCCTGCCGATGTGAGCACTGGCGCCTACGGCGATGAGAACCTCTCCGACGAGCTCTTCTGGGCCCGGACAGAGAGGGCTATTGCCACCGGGATGGTCCCGGAACAGGGCTTCCTCGACGGTGTTGCGGCAGCAACCCCTTCATGGAACCAGTCGGAAATGCTGGGACTCATCTCGCTTGCACTCAGCACTGATGAGGCATTTGAACCATTGCGCGAAGAAGCTGTTGAGATGATACTCGATTATGCTGACGCTTTGACTGAAAAATCCCGGAGCTGTCCCTACCGCATCAGCCTCGACCGGTTTGACTGGGGCAGTACTTCAGGGGTTGCCAACCAGGCCATGATAAAGATCGTCGCCATGAAGCTCTCGGGCAGTGACAGGTTCCTCCCATCCGTTCAGGCTGACCTGAACTGGCTCCTGGGTACGAATCCGACAGGGTACTGCTTCGTCACCGGGTTCGGGACCCTTTCGCCTATGAATATCCATCACCGTCCCTCGGGCGCTGACGGCGTTCCTGAGCCGGTGCCGGGATTCCTTGTTGGCGGTCCGAACACGGTAGTGATGAATGACTGCCAGCCGCCGGTTGAAAGGTCAACCTTCCCGGCTAAGTCCTACTCAGACGTCGAGTGCAGCTACTCCACAAATGAGATTGCAATAAACTGGAACGCCCCGCTGGTGTTCCTGCTCGGTGCGATGGACAGCATGAGACCGTAACCCGGACTGGCAGCATATGCTGCCCAACATTGTCTGATTCCGGTAAAACCCGGATCCAAATGCCTAACTTAGTGGATCAATGGAATCAGATGATGAGCACAAGAAGAACATTTATCAAACAGGGCGGGCTGACCGCAGGAGGTCTTGCCACGGCAACAGCACTGGGAGCTGCCGTTATGCCGGCGGGTGCCGGCAGCTACTCGGCACCCGTTGCAGCAGTTTTGCCTGCAGGCAGAAACATCTACCCGGCCCCTGGCGCAGCCGATGGCATTAAGATCAGCAAGATGTTTGTTGAACCTCTCAGCATCGAGATGGAACCATTCCCGATTGCTCTGGGAGCGATGACACATCTTGACAATGCCTTTGTCAGGATCGTTCTTGAGAACGGCATCGAAGGCTATGGTGAAGCTGCCCCGATCATGACAATCAGCGGTGAGAACCAGCAGACGATTCTGGGTACGATTAACAGCTGCCGGGAGTTTATAATCGGCCAGGATATAAATAATTACAGAGCAATTTCATACACGCTGAAAAGTGCATTCTGGGCACAGGCGACAGCCAGGTGTGCCATTGAGATGGCACTGCTTGATGCCTACACGAAAACCCTTAATATCCCGTTCAGCAGATTTCTCGGGGGAACGGAAACAAGGGTGGAGACCGATTACACGATCGCTATCGTGCCGGCAGAACAGGCTAAGAAGGAAGCTATCCAGCTTGCTGCCGAAGGATTCAGGGTGATAAAGACAAAGGTGGGTGTCAGTCTGAAGGAGGATGTTGACAGGATTCTGGCCATAAGGGACGGCGCCCCTGACTGCGGAATACTCATTGATGCCAACCAGGGCTATTCGCCCAAAACGGCGCTCCGTTTCATCAATGAGGTGGTAAATCATGACATCTATCCCGTAATGTTTGAGCAGCCGGTTCACAAGAATGACCTTGCAGGGATGAAGTATGTACGCGATAATACCGAGATTCTTGTTGGTGCAGATGAGTCGGTCTTCACCCGGGCTGATGCCATCAATATTGTGCGTACCGGCTGTGCCGATGCAATAAATATCAAGCTGATGAAGTCATGCATAATAGAAGCACTGGATATCGCCGCCATCGCACGCAGTGCCAACCTGAAGCTGATGATCGGCTGCATGGTTGAGACCAACCTGGCGCTGGGATGTGCGGTTCATTTTGCTGCCGGCGTAGGCGGTTTTGACTTCATTGATCTCGATCCCTCCTTTGATGCGACAGAATGTCCCGTAAAGGGAGGACCGGTATACACAGCACCCTATTGGACGATTGGTCAGGGTCACGGCCTGGGATTCAGCAGCAGGCAATAGTGTTGGCAACAGATGCCCGTAGAGCCTGCCCTGATAGCCATTTGGCTGTAGGGGGCATCAAAAATTGTAGATGAGGAGTATCCCCAG